>JAMPHH010000051.1 GCA_023663505.1 Muribaculum sp. | reverse complement strand
AAGCAACTGATTTTTCCGGTCGTGAGATTGCGAGGGCGGCTTACAATGACAGGAACAGTGATTACGGTTGGAACGTCGATCATATTTTGCCACAATCAAGAGGTGGAAAAACAGCAGATTATAACCTGATTTGCTGTCATATTCTGACCAATGATGAGAAGGCGGACCGATTTCCGTGTTTTAATGCTAATGGGAAAGGGTTTGAGATTCAAAAACGGCAGAACCATTACGAAATCATTGCGAGGGGTGCTGAACAGAAAACGGAAGATGATGAGGCTGTAAATTTTTTAGACGCAGCGCAAGGACTTGGATGCTGGAAGCGATGCAAGGCCCGCAACAAGAATGTCTTTGCCGGATATGTCAAGATTAGAATCGAAATGTCCAATGAATCCGATCAACTTCTTGAAAGGTTTGAAAAATTTCTGTTTGAATTATTTTCAACAGAAAGTATTTTTGTTGAGGATAATAGCAAAGACTATCTAAATGGTTATTATATGTGGGGCGGACAGCGGAAGCGGATTTATACTTTTACAGTTATCATTAATGATGTCCCCACAGTGGAGGACACCGAAAATTTTCTTGATGACTGTGTGACATTGAACACTTATCGGAATTATTTTATAAAACGTACCGGGTTTGAAGGCATTCAGATTGCATGCGGGATGAAGTGCTATGAAAGCTATTTTGAAATGTCTTTGAACTGTAAAAAAGATATTATAGAAAAAAAGGTACAGTTTTTGGATTCACTGGTAATTGATGAGCTTGTAAAAATTAATACGAGCGCTAAAAATCGTCTGAAAGATACTTTTCCTCAAAATGGATTTTACCCTTACAATGTTATATTCACAAAGTTAAGCAGGGATCTTGAAAAAATGATTTGAGGCGAAGCGGAGGTATGATTTGCAAACCTTTTGGAGAGAAGCCGGGCAACAGGCTTTTCTTTTATGACAGGTTTGCTGACGGTATTTGATTCGTATGTAAAAGCCATGGAAAGGATAGAAAATATGTCAGAAAAAAGACTGAATAATACGATATTTCTTATGTATTTAGTGACAGAAAATTATTGTAAAAAGCATAACATTTCAACGAGTGACTTTTTAAAGCTGGATGAACAATACGCAATATTAAACTATGTTGCGGAATGCCCGGACATATTTGACAGCATGACAGGCGATGAAATGGTAAGGGAGGTCGAGCAATATGTATCACAAGCTTAAGACGACTTTATACCATGGAACCGTGTCAGAAATACAGAGAGTGGATGTAAAGCTGGGAAGGGAAAGAAAAGATTTTGGCAGGGGATTCTACATGGCTGTTTCAAAGAGTCAGGCGATTGGAATGATGCATAAAAAATATAGGGAAGCTGTAAGGAGGAGCAGGGGGAAAAAGGACGATGCTTTTTCTGAGAAATTGTATGAGGTAATATTAGATGCAGATTATGCAGAAAACCTGAAACTAAAGGTGTTTGACCAGGCAGGTCTGGAATGGCTTGATTTTGTCCTGCTGTGCAGGGAAAAAGGCGGCATTCCGCATGATTATGACATGGTGGTTGGACCGACGGCGGATGATGATACGGCGTTCTGCCTGAAAGCATATTGGGATGGTCTGTATGGCAAAGTTGGGTCAGATGCTGCCAAGGGAATATTGCTGAATAATCTGGAGACCGAGAATCTTGGGGTTCAATATTATGTAGGGAAACAGGAAGTGGCAGACAGGCTTATTGTAAGTTTAAAGGCAATTGACTGGAGGTAACACTGTGAGGGATAGCAGGGTTGAGACTACAACAGGGATGTGTGTTGTGGCATTGACAAAGCATTTAATGAAAAGGCAAAATATGGATTATGAAGCTGCTTATAAAATGTTGTTGGGAATGGAGATTTATAAGCTCTTGTCGGACGCGGAGACAAGATTGTTTTTTGAGACAAATGAATATTTGTGTGAGGCATGTAATAATGAATTAGAGGGCGGGAAAGATGCTTTGTATGAATATATTAATTGTTGACTAATTGTTATAGAATTGTTAAAAAGTTTGGCTCGTACTTGACACCTTTCCCTATGGGGCACACGGGTTATTCCACCAAGGAGAATGTCAATAATATAGAAGTAACGCATTTGCATTGGGGGTTGGAGCTGATTTTTGACGAGTCCCAGAAGGAGAGCGACAACGAGATCTGGATTGACGTGTATCCGCTGACGAGGTTTCTGGCGAAGCACACGCAGCCCGCGGAGAAGGTGGAGGGTACGAAGGAATGGGTGCGGACAACGGGGATGCGAGACCCTGCGGTGGAGGAGTATGCAGGAAAAAGTGAAATGCCGTCCGGCTCATGACAGATTTCCTCAAAATTCTTGTAAATTCTATAAAAAACACTTGCATAATGGTATACAGTCAAGTTAAAATAATAGGAGCAATACTGTACCAGAAAAAGGAGATACGACATGGATTTTGAGAAAAAAACGATTCTGATAGCGGACGACGCGGAGATCAACCGCGGAATATTGAGCATGATCTTTGAGGAGCAGTTCAATATCCTCGAGGCGGAGGACGGCGCACAGGCGATAGAGATTCTGGATGAGAGGAATGACGAGATCGTGATGCTGTTCCTTGACCTGATCATGCCGCACAAGAACGGTTTGGAGGTCATGGAATATATGCAGGAGAAGGGCTATATGGCCACTACTCCCGTAATCATGATCACGGGTGAGGCGACGGCGGATTCCGATATGAAGGCGTATGAGTATGGGGCTTCCGATATCATCTATAAGCCGTTTGAGTCCAAGGTGGTAATGCGCCGCGCCCTGAATATCATGGAGCTGTTTGAGAAGCGTATAGATATGGAGCGCAGTCTTGAGGAGCGCACCAGGGAATTGGTGGAGGCACAGAATAAGCTGGAGCAGAACAATGAATTCCTGGTGAATGCTTTGAGCTCCGTGGTGGAGTTTAGGAGCCTGGAGTCCGGCGAGCATATTAAGAGGGTAAAGCGTTTCACTCGTGTGTTCCTAAATTACCTCCAAAAGTATCACCCCGAGTATGGGCTGACCAAGCCCCAGATCGACCTGATCGTCAATGCTTCCGCACTGCACGATATCGGCAAGATTGCCATTCCCGACAGTATTCTGTTGAAGCCGGGCAAGCTGACAGCAGATGAGTTTGAGGAAATGAAGAAGCATACTACATATGGCTGTGAGCTGTTGGAGAATTTCAAGCAGGAGGACAGCGAATTTTACAGATATTGCTATGACATCTGCAGATATCATCACGAGAGATACGATGGCAACGGATATCCCGACGGACTGGCGGGCGACGATATCCCTATCTGGGCGCAGGTGGTGTCGATCGTGGACGTGTATGACGCTTTGGTCAGCAAGCGCGTGTATAAGATTCCCTATGCGACGAATGTGGCGGAACAGATGATTCGGGACGGAGAATGCGGCGTATTCTCACCGGATATCATGGAGATGTTTGAGCTGGCGAGGATTGACCTGATGCAGTTCTCCGAGGCGATCAGCTACACGGATTCGAGAATCACAGAAGAATAATAAAATAAGTAGACCTTGAATAAATATAAATCCGGACGTCCCGCCCGAATGGGGAGAGTTCGGATTTATTCATGGCAGGAAATGGCCGAATGGCCATCAATACCATGATTGTGGAACAAGCATGGTAGAATAAGACCATATTCGAGTCAGGAAATGGCCGAATGGCCATCAATACCATGATTGTGGAGCAATCATGGTAAAATGAGGAGGAGTTGACATGGAACAATATAGGGAGGATCACAATCCGGTGCATGCTCCGCTGCCCGGTCTGGGACTTCGCAGCATCAAGACGGGGATCGCCGCCGTGCTTGTGGCGTTTTTGTACGGTCTGGTGCCCGACCATGACCCGACCTTTGCGTGTATCGGGGCAATCTTTGGAATGGGGGCGGATATGGAGACCTCGCGCCGAAGCGGGGGCAACCGTTTCTTCGGCACCATCATCGGCGGTATCATCGGACTTGGTCTGTATCAGATGGAATACTTGATGTTTCCAGAGGGGAATTATTGGGTGAGACTGCCCTTAGTGTTTCTGGGGGTGATCATTCTGATTGCGGTGTGTGTGATCTGTCATTGGCCGGGCGGGGTTCAGCCGGGCGGGGTGGTATTGTGTATCATATTGTTTAACACGCCTGCCCAGCGTATCGACTATGCGTTTTGGCGCATGATTGACACGGGAGTGGGGGTGGCGCTGGCTCTGGCGGTCAATTATTTTCTTCCCAGAGAGCGGGTGGAGAGGTGGTTCCCATGGATATTCCGCAAGACACCCGCCAAGGAAGTGAACGAGGATTCCCCAAAAAGCTGAAAATGCGGGACATTGTTATTTTTTTATCAAAATAACGTAACCCCATTGCAAAACTTTATTTCCTATGGTAAAATAGCAACAGTGGCAATGTCAAAAAAATAACAAATAGAACGTACACAAACAATCATTGAATGGAGGAGAAAGAAATGGCAAAAAAGGTTGTATTAGCAGGTGCGTGTCGTACTGCGATCGGCACGATGGGCGGTTCTCTCAGTACCACCCCTGCGGCGGAGCTCGGCGCGATCGTTATCAGGGAGGCGCTTAAGAGAGCGGGCGTCGCTCCTGAGAAGGTGGATCAGGTATACATGGGCTGCGTGATTCAGGCAGGATTGGGACAGAACGTGGCTCGTCAGGCGTCCATCAAGGCGGGGCTTCCCATTGAAGTGCCTGCGGTCACCATGAACGTGGTGTGTGGTTCCGGCTTGAACTGTGTGAATCAGGCGGCGCAGATGATCATGGCGGGAGATGCGGATATCGTTGTGGCAGGCGGTATGGAGAATATGTCCATGGCTCCCTATGCCATTCCCCAGGCCCGTTATGGATATAGAATGAACAACGGCACCTTGGTGGATACCATGATCAAGGACGCGCTTTGGGATGCATTCAATGATTATCATATGATTAAGACTGCGGACAATATCTGTGAGGAGTGGGGGCTGACCCGCGAGGAGCTCGACGAGTTTGCGTTAAAGAGTCAGCAGAAGGCTGAGGCGGCTCAGAAGAACGGCTCCTTCAAGGCGGAGATCGTGCCTGTGGAGGTCAAGAAAAAGAAGGAGACGATTGTCTTTGACACGGACGAGGGTCCCAGAGCCGGTTCCACGATGGAGGGTCTTGCAAAGCTTCGCCCCATCAATCCGAACGGCTTCGTGACCGCGGGCAATGCTTCCGGCATCAATGACGGCGCGGCGGCAATCGTGGTGATGAGCGAGGAGAAGGCGAAGGAGCTTGGCGTGAAGCCCATGGCTACCTTTGTGGCGGGCGCGTTGGCAGGCGTGCGTCCCGAGGTGATGGGGATCGGTCCCGTGGCTTCCACTAAGAAGGTGTTGGCTAAGACCGGCATGAAGATTGAGGATTTTGACATCATTGAGGCAAACGAGGCATTTGCGGCTCAGTCCGTAGCGGTTGGCAAGGAGCTTGGCATTGATGTGGATAAGCAGCTTAATCCCAACGGTGGCGCGATTGCCCTTGGACACCCCGTGGGCGCTTCAGGCTGTCGTATTCTGGTGACATTGCTTCATGAGATGCAGGCAAAGGGCGCCAAGACAGGACTGGCTACCCTGTGTATCGGCGGCGGAATGGGCTGTTCCACGATCGTGAAGATTGAAGATTAATTGTGTAAATAATAAAATGGAGGAAATTTGATGGAGTACATTTTGTATGAGCAAAAAGATGGGGTAGGGACTATCACCATCAATCGTGAAAAGGCGTTGAACGCCTTGAATTCCCAAGTGCTTGATGAATTGGACAAGGCACTTGATAACGTGAATCTCGACGAGGTGCGCTGTCTGATCATCACGGGAGCGGGGCAGAAGTCCTTCGTGGCAGGGGCGGATATCGCTGAGATGAGCACCCTCACCAAGGCGGAGGGAGCGGCGTTTGGCGGAAAGGGCAATTATGTGTTCCGCAAGCTGGAGAACTTCCCTATCCCCGTGATCGCGGCAGTCAACGGCTTTGCGCTGGGCGGCGGCTGCGAGCTGTGCATGAGCTGTGATATCCGCATCTGTTCCGATAATGCGGTGTTTGGACAGCCCGAGGTCGGCTTGGGCATCACCCCCGGATTTGGTGGAACCCAGAGACTTGCGCGTCTGGTAGGCGCAGGCATGGCAAAGCAGATGATCTATACCGCCCGCAATATCAAGGCGGACGAGGCATACAGGATCGGCTTGGTGAACGCCGTGTATCCTCAGGAGGAGCTGCTGCCGGCGGCGGAGAAGATGGCGGCCGGTATTGCGAAGAACGCGCCCATCGCCGTGCGCAACTGCAAGAAGGCGATCAACAGCGGATTGGACGTGGATATGGAGGATGCGATCGTCATAGAGGGCGAGTTGTTCGGCGACTGCTTCGAGACGGAGGACCAGAGGTATGGCATGGCATTTTTCCTTGACAAGAACAAGGAAAAGGTAAAGGAACCTTTCAAGAACAAATAAAAGAATAAATAAGGAGGATTCGTTTTATGAAGGTAGGTGTTATCGGCGCGGGAACTATGGGCTCCGGAATCGCACAGGCGTTTGCAATGACTGACGGCTACGAGGTTTGTCTTTGCGACATCAAGGAAGAATATGCCGAGGGCGGCAGGGCGAAGATTCAGAAGAATATGAATTTCCTTGTCGGCAAGGAGAAGATCACGCAGGCGAAGGCTGACGAGGTGATGGGCAAGATCACCACAGGCTTGAACGCTATTTGCGCGGATTGCGATCTGATCATCGAGGTCGCGTTGGAGGATCTTGAGATCAAGCGCAATATTTTCAAGGAGCTGATGGGACTGGTAAAGAAGGACTGCATGTTTGCGTCCAACACATCATCGCTTTCGATCACCAAGATCGGCGAGGGACTGGACAGACCTATGATCGGAATGCATTTTTTCAATCCCGCTGACAGGATGAAGCTGGTTGAGGTGATCAAGGGTGAGAACACGCCGCAGGAGATGGTGGACAAGATCAAAGCGATCGCGGTGGAGATCGGCAAGACGCCCGTGGAGGTGAAGGAAGCTCCCGGATTCGTGGTAAACAGGATCCTGATCCCTATGATCAACGAGGCGATCGGAGTGCTTGACGCGGGCACTGCCTCCGCGGAGGATATTGACGTCGCTATGCAGCTTGGCGCCTCCCACCCTATGGGTCCCCTGCATCTTGGCGATTTGATCGGCTTGGATATATGTCTTGCCATCATGGAGGTTCTCTATAACGAGACCAAGGACGAGAAATATGCTCCCCAGCCTTTGTTGAAAAAGATGGTTGCAGAGAAGAAGCTTGGCAAGAAGACCGGGGTAGGTTTCTTTGACTATAATAAATAAGTATGTATAAAGGAGAAAAATCATGGATTTTACTTTGAGCAAGAAGCATGAGATGGCGCGCACTCTGTTCAGAGAGTTCGCTGAAAAGGAAGTAAAGCCCTTGGCGCAGGAGGTTGACGAGACGGAGGAATTCCCCCGTGCGACCGTGGAGAAGATGGCTAAGGCAGGCTTCATGGGAATCCCCATTCCCAAGGAGTATGGCGGACAGGGCTGTGACAATCTGACCTACGCTATGTGTGTGGAGGAGCTGGCAAAGGTTTGCGGCACGACGGCGGTAATCGTCTCCGCTCACACCTCACTGTGCTGCGATCCTATCCTCACCTATGGCACTGAGGAGCAGAAGCAGAAATATCTGCCTGATCTGGCAAGCGGCAGAAAGATTGGCGCCTTCGGACTGACAGAGCCCGGCGCAGGAACGGACGCCCAAGGGCAGCAGACCAAGGCTGTTCTCGAGGGGGACGAGTGGGTCATCAATGGCTCCAAGATCTTCATCACCAACGGTAAAGAGGCTGATGTGTATGTGATTTTTGCCGTGACGGGTATGATTGAGAAGCGGGGCAAGATGATCAAGGAGATTTCCTCCTTTATCGTGGAGAAGGGCACTCCCGGATTTACCTTTGGTACCAAGGAGAAAAAGATGGGTATCCGCGGCTCGTCCACATATGAGCTGATCTTCACCGACTGCCGCGTTCCCAAGGAGAATATGCTGGGACAGCAGGGTAAGGGCTTCAATATCGCGATGCACACATTGGACGGCGGACGTATCGGTATCGCTGCACAGGCGCTTGGCATCGGCGAGGGCGCACTGGACAGAACCATCGCTTACACGCAGGAGAGAAAGCAGTTCGGACGCTCCATCAGCGCGTTCCAGAACACCCAGTTCCAGTTGGCGGATATGGCTACCAGAGCACAGGCTGCGCAATACTTGGTTTACAAGGCTGCCTGCACGAAGGATCAGTATGTCAAGGATCACAAGACCTCTTATAGTGTGGAGGCGGCTATGGCGAAGCTGTATGCGGCGGAGATGGCTATGGATGTCACCACCAAGGCGGTGCAGCTCCACGGCGGTTACGGTTATACCAGAGAGTATGATGTGGAGCGCATGATGCGTGACGCCAAGATCACCGAGATCTACGAGGGTACCTCCGAGGTGCAGAGAATGGTTATATCCTCGGCGCTGCTGAAGTAAACGCAGATTAACGCAAGGCAAAACGAAGCCTGTGATAAAGTGAAAAAATAAAGGAGTGAAAATACAATGAAAATTGTTGTTTGTATTAAGCAGGTTCCCGATACCAAGGGCGGCGTAAAGTTCAATCCTGACGGTACTCTGGACAGAGCTGCCATGATGACGATTATGAACCCTGATGACAAGGCGGGTCTTGAAGCGGCGCTTCGCCTGAAGGATCAGGATCCCCAGAATACGGAAGTCACCGTGCTCACCATGGGTCTGCCCAAGGCTGAGGACGTGCTTCGCGAGGCATTGGCTATGGGAGCGGACAAGGGTGTGCTGGTGACCGACAGAGTGCTTGGCGGCGCGGACACGTGGGCGACCTCCCAGACGTTGGCAGGCGCGCTTCGCAATATGGACTATGACTTGATCATCACGGGACGTCAGGCGATTGACGGCGATACCGCACAGGTTGGTCCCCAGATTTCCGAGCATTTGAATATCCCTGTCATCTCTTATGCCCAGAACCTCAAGGTGGAAGGGGACAGCGTGATCGTAGAGCGGCAGTTCGATGACAGATACCATGTGTTGAAGGCTAAAATGCCTTGTCTTGTAACTGCCTTGGCGGAGCTGAACGACCCCCGTTATATGACTCCCGGCGGAATCTTTGATGCGTGCGAGGCTGAGATCACCGTTTGGGGCAGGGCTGACCTTAAGGACGTGGAGGATTCCAATTTGGGTCTTAAGGGCTCTCCCACACAGATTGCGAGAGCTTCCGACAAGGTGCGCAAGGGCGCAGGCGAGAAGGTAACTCTTGACCCCGCGGAGGCGGTTGACTACATTGTTGGCAAGCTGAAAGAAAAGCATGTGATCTAAAAAGAGGCGGAAGCATCTTTTGCATATGCGAGTTAAATATTGGAGGAAAAAATCATGAATTTAGAGGAATATAAGGGCGTATATGTCTTCGCGCAGCAGGTGGACAATGTGATTAACAGTATTGCTTTCGAGCTGATTGGCAAGGGCAAGGATCTGGCTGATGCTCTGGGCACTACCGTGACTGCTGTACTGGTGGGCAGCGGCGTGAAGGGACTGGCTGACGAGCTGGCTGAGTATGGCGCTGACAAGGTGATCGTGGTAGATGACCCTGAACTGAAGGAGTACAGGACGGAGCCCTATGCCCATGCGCTTTCGTCTGTCATCACTCAATACAAACCGGAGATTTTCTTGGTAGGCGCGACAGCGATTGGGCGTGATCTGGGTCCCCGCGTCTCCGCAAGAATCCACACCGGTCTGACCGCGGACTGCACACAGCTGGAGATTGGGGACTTCCCGATCAATCCTATTCCCGGCAAGGAGCAGAAGCACAATCAATTGTTGATGACACGTCCCGCCTTCGGCGGCAACACCATCGCGACGATCGCATGTCCGGACTTCCGTCCCCAGATGGCAACCGTGCGTCCCGGCGTTATGCAGAAGCGGGCGAAGCAGGCAGGGGCAAAGGCGAATGTGGAGGAATTTAACCCCGGCTTCACCCCCGATAATAAGTATGTGGAGATTTTGGAGATTGTGAAGGCTGTATCTGACACAGTGGATATCATGGACGCCAAGATTCTGGTGTCCGGCGGCCGCGGTGTGGGCAGCCCTGAGAATTTCAAGCTGCTTGACGATCTCGCGGAAGCGATCGGCGGCACTGTGAGCTGTTCCCGTGCCGTGGTTGACGCGGGGTGGAAGCCCAAGGATCTGCAGGTGGGACAGACAGGCAAGACCGTTCGCCCCAATGTGTATTTTGCAATCGGTATCTCCGGCGCCATTCAACATCTGGCAGGCATGGAGGAATCCGACCTGATCATCGCCATCAACAAGGACGACACGGCTCCCATCTTTGACGTGGCTGACTATGGCATCGTGGGCGATCTGAACAAGATCCTGCCCGCCCTGACGGAGAAGCTTAAGGTGGAAATGGCGGCAAAATAAGCTGCGAAGCATAGAGGACAGATTCATCATTGAGTCTGTCCTTTTTCTATGATATAATAAGTCCATATTCAAGGCATGGAACGGCCGAATGGCCATCAGTACCATGATTGAACTCTAATCATGATATAATAAGTCCATATTCAAGGCATGGAACGGCCGAATGGCCATCAGTACCATGATTGAACTCTAATCATGGTATAATAAATAAGTCCATATTAACGCTACCCTACATGGCAGAGCAGATTACTGCCATGAAGCGCGATGAGGGCACCACGGAGGCTGATAATGAAACGGAATGTGAGTCTTGAGGAGATTTCAGACGGCAGACTCTACGGAGAAAATGACATGGTGAAGGCGGACTGCCGCGGCTGTGTCGGATGCAGTGACTGCTGTCGCGGAATGGGGAGGTCTATCATTCTCGACCCCTATGACGTGTATCGGCTGACCACGGGATTAGGGAAGTCCTTTGCTAATCTCATGGACAGGGAAGTGGAGCTGAACGTGGTGGACGGATGTATATTGCCTAATTTGAAGATGATGGGCGCACAGGAGCAATGCCCTTTCCTGAATACGGAGGGCAGATGCGGTGTCCATGCCCTTCGTCCGGGGATCTGCCGTCTGTTTCCGTTGGGCAGGTATTATGAAAATGGGGCATTCCGCTATTTTCTCCAGACAGGGCAGTGTAACGCCGCCCATTCCAAGGTGAAGGTCGGGAAGTGGATCGACACGCCAAACCTGCGGCGCAACAGAGAGTTTATCACCGACTGGCACTATTTGCTGAATCGTGTGGAGGAGCTGGTTCAGGGGAATTTAGATGACATCTTTCGGCGGGACGTTAATATGATGTTATTACAGACCTTTTATTTGACGCCCTATGACGAACAGCGGGACTTCTATGAACAGTATGAGGGGCGGGCGGAGCAATTTGTAGAACAGATAAAGCGCTTGGAGAAGGAGGACAAGGTATGCATTCACCCTTAGAGATTGCAAGAAATTTCGTGGAAATAGGGATACATAAGGTACGGCTATCCGCTTTTAAGATGGTGCTGTTGGGCTTTTTTGCGGGTATGTTTATCGGGTTTGCGGGAATCGCCTCCACCACGGCGTCCGCCACGATCGCGAATCCCTCGATTGCAAAACTGGTGGGAGCCTGCGTCTTTCCGGCAGGAATGGCGATGGTCCTGATCGCGGGCAGCGAGCTGTTTACGGGCAATAACCTCATCATTATCTCTCTGCTCGAGGGAAAGATAAAGCTCTCGCACATGTTGAAAAACTGGTTCTTTGTGTTTGCGGGCAATTTTATCGGCGCGGCTTTCGTGGCGGTGTTGGTGGTGTATGGTCATACGCCTGATTTGTTTGACAAGGCTCTGGCGGATAAGATGGTGGCGGCCGCCATGTCGCGGGTGACGCAGTCCTTTTCGGAGGCGTTTATCAGGGGGATCCTCTGCAATATTTTGGTCTGCATCGCTGTCTGGGCAGCCTTTGCCGCCAAGAAGGTCTCCGGAAAGCTTCTGATGAGCTTCTGGCCCGTGATGCTTTTTGTCCTCTGCGGCTTTGAGCACAGCATCGCGGATATCTATTTCGGAGTGGCGGGAATCTGCACCGCGGCGGAGTACGGCATTGAGGCGGCGGGTCTTAACTGGGGCAGCTTTCTTCTGCGCAATCTGCTGCCGGTGACGCTTGGGAATATCGTGGGAGGCGCGGGTATCGTGGGCTATGGTTATTGGTTTATGTTCCTTAGACATACGCCCGGCTATGCGATGCCGATTCAGGCTGAGCAAAAGGAAATTGATATCGCAGAGGAGTATTAGTCTGAAATTTTCGTTGCAATATGAATTTGTTTATAGTAAAATAAGTGTATACAAATCCTGATTGCGGGAGGATAAGCGGTATGAACATTGAGTCCGTGAGGAAGAATGCACCTGATGCAGAGGTGACGGGATAATAGGCTTAGGGAGAAAGACAAAGGGGGTGTCGCTTGATGCCCCTTTTATGCTATTATACGCCGCTGTTCAAGGCAGGAAAGGGACGAATGACCATATATTGACATGACTGCAGGACGATCGTGGTTAAAAATGACAATTCCGAGGTAGGTTTGCTATGGAGAGTAAAATAGTATTTGAAGTGAAGGTTGACAGAAGTACCTATGATATTATCTCAGCAAATACAGCATTTTATGCCTTTGTGGGAGGGCGGCTGTACAATACCTTTGACAAGCTGCTCGACCCGTCAGACGCGGAGCATTTGGCAGAATATATTGATGCGGGCAGAACCGTGCTGCTAACCCTTGTTACCGAGGAGGGGGAGCCGAAGAATTGTTTGGCTTATATTGAGACGCAGGACGCGGAGAAGCTGGTGGATTTTCGGCTGCTGCAGCTGGATGAATTACAGGAGTGGGAGAAACAGAGCCTCTATTTGGCAGAGAAGAAGAACAATATTCTGGGCTTGTACGGGGACTATTATTTCGAATATGAGACAGCGGCTGACCGCGTGCGAATATACGCAGCGGATAAATTTGAGCAGAACGTGATGTATGTGAGCCTTGCAGAGTTTGAGCAGACGCTCACGGAAAGCTCCGATTCCAAGAATGAGAAGGAAGTGCAAAAGCTGATCGAGGCGTTGAAGCATGGCAGCGAGCGCTTTATCGTCAACATACCCGGGGATATACTGAACCTCAAGGAGACGGCGTACACGCTTATCAAGGGCATGTCGGTCTTTGAGGACGGCAGGTATATATATGCGCTTGGATATATCCACCTTTGGGACGAGCGTTCTGTGGAATCCGCGGACACCAAGCGCGCCATGGAGAAGGATTACCTTACGGGAGTGCTCACCAAGGCGGAGATCACGAATCTGGCTATCAATACGGTGGACGTGAAAAAGACCTGCAATGTGACCCTCGCCATTATTGATATTGACTATTTTAAAAAGGTCAATGATGTGTATGGGCATATGAAGGGGGACGAGGTACTGCGCAAGGTAGCCTCGATCATACAGAACGAGGTGAGAGAGGACGGTCTTGTGGGAAGATTTGGCGGCGATGAATTCCTCGTGATCTTCTACAATGCCTATGATATGGAAAATATGCGCGAACGCCTGCGGAGCATCAAGAACAGTGTGGCTTCAAGCTTTGTAAAGGCGGAGAGCGGGGAGGATATCTCTATCACCTTGTCTATCGGGTGTGCCGCATATCCAAAGGACGCAGACAATTACGAGGATTTGTTTTTCCTCGCGGACTTTGCACTGTATCGCGCGAAGGAGAAGGGGCGGAACAGATACATCATCTATAACCGCGATAAGCACGGCGCCTTGGAGGACTTGAAGAATACCAAAAATTCCGTGAACACGCTCAACAGCCGCGGCGATATGTCTCCTGCGGAGCTTATCTGCGCCATGCAGGATAAGGTCTACACGGGTCAGGACTATCCGTTGGATAAGCTGTTGGACGACGTGGCGTTGAATCTGAATATACAGAGAGTGATACTTTATGCCGGCAAGCCCTATCAGCCCGTGGGAATGGCGGGAGCGAGCAGGCTTTCACGGGAGATCATAGACATGACTAAGGATTATCTGATTGCGCCCGCGCTGGTGAAGCTCTATGACGATACCGGAGTGTTGGCGATTGACAACACACGGAGATTCGAGAGCGCCAATCCCACACTGTACGCAAAGCTGACCAAGCAGAAGATACTTTCGTTTGTCCATGTCAGGTTTAAGGATAAAAACGGGGCGGACGCTATCCTAAGCTTGGAATTTGTAAAGAATATTATGACTTGGAATCGCTCTCATTTTCCGTATTACAGGCTTTTGGCAAAGCTGTTGTCAGAGTTTGAGCTGGGAGAATGAGGGATAAGCAGCAAGGGTGATTGTGAGGAATATCAATGGGTCAGAATGAGGATTTACAAAACGGCAGGATTGTGATTCGGGACGTCAGTACCGGTGAAACAATTGCGGATACAACGATTCTCACATATGATACAGTAACGAAAAGGGTTGAGGTCAGTGTGGAGCAGCCTAAGCTTCAGACAGGCACGGTGGTCAGCGCATTGATCTTTAGCCCCGAGGGATTATTGGAAAATCAGGGAACGGTCGGAGAGCGTGATGGAGACAGAGCTGTCATCATGTTCTACGAGGGAACCTCGAGGAATGACCGACAGGCATTGCGTTATCAGGTGAATATTGAGGGCGAGGTAGACTCGATCACCAGACCCGGGGTGGGAAAGCTGTCCGGAGGGTTTATGGTCACGGTTCTCAATATGAGCTCTATCGGGCTGCTGCTTCAGGCGCCTGAGGGCAGGCTTCAGAAGGAGGATACTGTCAGATTCTCGGCGACGACTAAGGGGCAGCGCATTATCATCACTGCCTTGGTCACGCGCGTGGAGCAGATAGAAGCCGGCATGGAGAAGGTCGGCTGCAGTATACAATTAGTAAATCTCGGGTAGGACAATGCCATATTATGTCGAGCAACGAGTCAAGTCAATTTAGTCGGCTTGACTCGTTGTCATCTTTATTCTTTGTCCATCAGGGATTGATAGAAGTCCGTGTAGGCGGTATTGCCTTGGGCGATACACTCGATGGCGGCAGACGGGTGCTGATTCATTTGCCCCGTGAGCATGTAGGGGATATCATAGCCCCAGACAGCGCCGGATTCCCGAACCGCCTGCATATGCTTTTCAATGAACTTTAACGCCGGAATCAGATGGTATTTCGGATTCTTAAGGAAGCCAAGCAGGAGCTCCAGAGCGCAGTTGCCCGCGCCGCGTCCCATGCAGCTCATGGTCGCGTCGAGATAGCTCGCACCGAGAGAGAGGGCTTCGATGGTATTGGCGAAAGCGAGCTGCTGATTATTGTGCGCATGGATTCCCAAGGCAATCTTGTGGGGCTCCAGAATATTCTGGTAAAACTGTGTGATGCGCGCGATCTGTTCAGGGTAGAGCGAGCCGTAGCTGTCCACGATATACACTGCGTCCACGCCGGTGGAGGTCAGCATTTCAAGCGCCTGCGCCACGTCGCCCTCCTGTGCCTTGGAGATTGCCATGATATTGCAGGTGGTTTCATAGCCCTTGCTCTTGGCATATTCCACCATCTCGATAGCGGCAGGCATCTGGTGGATATAGGTGGCTACGCGGATCATGTCGATGGGGCTGTCCGCGCGGTCAATGATATCCCTGCGAAAATCACAGCGTCCCGCGTCCGCCATGATGGATATTTTCAGGTTGGTGTCGTTGTCGCCCACAATGGCGCGGATATCCTCGTCCTTACAGAATTTCCACTTGCCAAATTTGGACTCGTCGAACAAGTCCTTGGAGGCCTTGTAGCCAAACTCCATATAATCTATGCCCGCGCGCACGTTAGCCTCGTACAAATCCTTTACAAATTCATCGGTAAAGCGGAAGCTGTTCACCAGTCCGCCGTCGCGCAGTGTCGCGTCAAGCACGCGCAAGTCCTCTCTCACGGAGAGTAAATTTCCCTTCTTTTCCATGGTACATTGATTCCTTTCTAATAGCTGTCTTGATTCGACATTAAACTTTAGCCGTTTAAAGTGCGAAACAATTCTATTATAAGGACTTTTGCAGGAATAATCAAGCCCTATTTTCAAAATATATATTCAACAGTAACAGTTCGGCTGTCAATGACAGTGAAGTAGGAATAATACCCTTTCGCCGGCGTAATTTGCTGCAAGCCTGAACTGTTGCCTTTAGCAGCCAAGCCGGCACAGCAGGTTCTGCATTTGCCTAATTCCCTTCTTCTGGGAGGTGATGATTGCTCTGAGAATCGGGCGAAGCTCAGGACAGATGGCGTATTGCAGGGTGGTCTCTGACATTCTGACGGCGCCCTCGTGGTGGGGGATCATTTCCCGCATAAAATCGCAGTTTAGGCGCTCCGTGGCACAGGCGTTTTGCATCTGGGCGAACATCGTCCGCATGATGCAGTCCATTTGGCGTTGATACTCCTGTACCTTCGGGTAGGTGTTGGTAAAGCAGCCGCAGCTCTTTTCAATGGCAAGCATATCCTCGATGCTCTTGGTCTGCTCGGTGATAATGCCCGTGGCAATCCTCTGTAATTCCTTATCAGACGTGTACTTCAGAATATTTTGGGACATCTGTATCGCCGCCCTGTGGTGCGGAATCATCTGTACGATAAAATTGTGGGAGATGCTATCTGTCAGGGAAGCATTGGTCATACCACAGATCATTTCCCTCAAAATACAATAGAATGCCGAAAGGTAGACCTCTTCTGTGCGGTCATGGCAGCACTTTCCGTTCATCGTTATCCTCCAAAAAGGTTTTTATGGGATTAATATATTCCGTTTTGCATCAAGGGAAACTGTTATAGCTTTTTTATATGCCAAATTATGGACTGAGAGTGAAGCGGCAGATAGTAAACCTTGTAATGGCAAAGAAAGGGTATCGAAAAAGGTAAAAGAAAATCTGATAGAGTTATACAGGAAGATGTGGTAAAATAAGTCCGTATTCATGGCATAAAACGGCCGAATGGTCATCAATACCATGATTGCGCAGCAATCATGGTATAATAGTCTTGGCAAGAGCCGCCGATCCTGTGCAAAGGGTGTGCGCATGAAAACTGTTGTTTATGTCAAAATTGTACCTGATTGGTGCTATATATGAGGGATAATATATGGAGCGGGTAATAATTGAAAGTGTCTTTAGCTTTTTTGAAATGCTGATATCATTATTTTTTGTCGCAGGTATTTTCCGAAAAAAGATTCGGGGGAAACGGGGATTGCCTGTTATCTTTTTGTTTGCTGCTTTCGGGGCGGCTCTTTTAACGCTCCGGGAATATGTATTCCAGTGGATCCCCGATTTTTTCCCCGCAGTGCTTATTTTTACAGTATATGCCATTGCTGTCTGCAGGGCGAAATGGTGGGCAGCGGTATCCTGGGCCCTGGTAAATTATCTGTTCATAGGCATTGTGACGATAGGCACCGGCTATATCCTGGGAATGCGTCCGGGGCAGGCTGCAGGAGCGGATGAATCAGAGGTATACCTGTGGCTGGCTGCCCGTATCCTTACACGGATGGGGCAATTCCTTTTGTCAGTCATTATTTTGCGTATATGGAAACGGTTCCCGGAATCCGCAATGGTTCACCGTGGAAGTCGGAAAATTATGATCGTTTCTTCCGCCAGTATTATTTTACTCTGGATTCTTTTGGGAAAGGGTTCTGATAGGAATGAGGAAGTCATGTATTCCAACAGCCTGGTCTGCCTGCTGGTATTGGCGGTCAATCTGGCATTCCTTATTTTTGATGAGATCCTTGCGAAAGAGAAATATGTGGAGGAAGAACTAAGGACGCAGAACCAGATGGCGGCTCTGCAGATACGCAGCCAGACAGAAGTGAACCATATGTACCAGGGCATACAGTCCTTAAAGCATGATATGAACAACCATCTGCATACGATATCAGGTTACATACAGATCGGGGAATATGGGAAAGCCCAGGAATATGTGGAAAGGATAGCGGGGGAAATAAGCCGCGTGGAGTCGTTCCACTCAGGGAATCCTACGGTTGACGTACTGATCGGGAGCAAGACGGCGCTGGCCCGGATGAGCGGCATTGTAGTGGAGGCGGAATGCCAGGTGCCTCCTGAACTGAAGATAGCAGACAGGGACCTGACCGTGTTGATTGGCAATCTGTACGACAATGCCATTGACGCAAATCTGAAAATCGCGGATACGGACAGCCGTTTTATCCACATAAAGATCCTGTTTGATACAGGGAATCTGTTGCTGTTGTTTGAAAATGCCACGCCGGAGGACAGCAGGACATGGGGATCTGACACATGGACAACAACAAAAGAGGATAATTTTGCGCATGGATTCGGGATAAAAAATATTGACAGGATTTTGCAGGCATATGGGGGCTATTGCGAAAGAGAGATAAAGGATCACGTTTTCCGCTGCAGGATAAGGATACCAGATCCGGCATTTCACGTCTGAAATGTGGGAATTCACGTTTAAGATGTGTTTTTGCTGGATATTGCAGTATACTGGAAAGTGTGCACGGAATGAAGATTTTCTAAGGTTGTAAAGAGGGGGTGTACCCACCTCTTTGGACTCAACCTAAGAAAATCTAAGTCATTCCTGGAAGAATCCGCAGAGCGGATTCTTCCAGATTTGCAGCAATTGTATATGAAAAGGAGTGTTGTCAGAGTATGAGGATAGCCATTTGTGAGGACAACAGGGAACATACGGAGATTCTGGAAAATATGGCGAAACGCTGGGCAGGGCAAGCGGGGGAGCAGATAGTGGTCAGGTGTTATCAGTCTGCAGAGCAGTTCCTTTTCTGCATGAAAGATGAACCGCCGTATGACCTTGCCTTTCTGGATATCCAGATGTCGGAAACAGACGGATTGCAGTTGGCAAGGAAGATCAGAGAAGAAGATAAGCTGATTTTTATCGTGTTTACCACAGCTTTGAAAAAATATGCGCCCAAAGGATATGAAGTATCCGCTTTCCGGTATTTGGTCAAGCCTTTGCAGGAGAAAGAAGTTTTCCAGGCGCTGACCGAGGCGGGCCGGATGATCAGGGAACGGAAAAGGGAGACAGTCATCGTGACCAGGGGTGACGAGTCCCGCCGGATCTTTAAGGATGATATTTATTATATTGAGGTAGACAACCATCACATCATCCTGCATTTAAGGGAAGAAACCATCCGGTTTAAGGCAAAGCTGAAAGAATTCGAGATGCAGTTTAAGGAGCCGCAGTTTTGTAAATGCCACCGCTCTTACATTGTAAACCTGAAATATACGGGCAAAATTTCACGGGAGGGTGTGGAAATTGACGGTAATGGGACGCTGCCCATAAGCAAATCCCGGTGGGATGCCCTGAACCATTGTTATATGGAGTACTATATGACATAAAAAAGAATAGCATCATGGACGAAAGCATCCTGACGGGATGCTTTTTGCTTATAT
The DNA here is from genome assembly GCA_023663505.1 of Muribaculum sp. Lineage (GTDB taxonomy): Bacteria > Bacillota > Clostridia > Lachnospirales > Lachnospiraceae > Acetatifactor. The sequence continues at coordinate 5,019 of JAMPHH010000051.1, read as the reverse complement.
AAGAAATTCTGCCATAGCTGGGGAGGAATGCGAAATTCGTTTTTTTACGTCCGAAAATGAACTATTGACGTTCTTTTTGGTTTTGGACGTAAAATTGTTGGTACAATGTTTGCATACCATGGTAGAGATAATTTTGGCACATCAAAATGTGCCGATAAAAGGCGATAAAAATCAGGAGGAGAATGTTATGAAGAAGAAATATGTATTGACAGCAATGCTTACAGGGACGCTTTTTATGTCTGGCTGTGCAGAATCAGCAGGAACAGGCGGTATCAATCCATTATCCGGATTGGATAGCAGGATTGTAGAAACAGTGTTGGAAAATGATGAGTCCAAAGATGCTGTAACGGCATCGGATGTCGTTATAGACCAGGTGTTTTATGGCTCTTTTTCAAAGCCTGAGACGGAAGAGGCGCTTGTGGTCTGCAGGATATTAAATACGCCCCATGTTGGCGGGCTTGACAGGAGAGCAGTTATTATTTTGGATGCTGGGTCTATGGACGTGGCGGCATATGACGAGATTCCCGGAGACGAGGTGTGGGTATCAAGTCTGCCCATGAACAGCGGACAGGACAGGATAATAATTTCTGCTAGGTCCACCTATCAGGGAATATCGACACAGAATGCTATGTACTTTTGCATTGAGGACGGACAATGGGCGGAGACGCCGGTCGAGGAATTAGGGCTGTTTGGGGAAGGCTGTTTCTATTTTTTGGCCGGTGATACGATGCTCGTTACCTCCGAAAGGGAATTGACAGGCGCTTCGGATATAACAGCCGTATTGACGTGGGATCAGGAGCTTGGAAAATTTACTGCAGGGCAGTTACCGGAAAATTCAAATGCCCTTACGGAAAGTGAGATCATCGGATTCAATAAGGGATTCTTTAACAGCGAGGCGGATATCATGAATAATATGCTGCTGTCCAGCGAATATACGGCTCCCGGCGAGGTCAACCTGTTCCAGCTTTTCTATAATGGGATCAGCGGTACAACAAGCCAGATTTCCGAAAAAGAATTGAGCCTGCTGGCAGAGTTGGACAGTGCGGCTCCTGACTTGGACATCGTGAAGGTGTCGAGGGATGAGATGGAGAATTTCCTGCGGGCAAGAATGGGGATCGGGCTGGATGACACCCAAAGAAAAGGTCTGGACGATTTTTATTACCTGGAGGAATACGACAGTTATTATGTGATTGCCGGGGATACAAATTATGAGCATTGCACGGTGCTCTCTGGCTGTTGGGAGCCGGACGGTCGGCTTAGGATTGATTATACCAAAGAGAGTGATGGGGAACGGTGGGAAGTTACGTTACAGAAAGTCAAAGATGGTTACTTGTTCGTCTCTAATACCAGGGCGGACTAAAAGACAGGGTCAGCAGACGTGGGAAAGAAAAGGGATTGCTTTATGATAAAAAATTCTATCCAAATATTTATATCTGTCGGGATTGTGATAGTGTTGGCTGTGTGCCTGCGGGGGTAATACAGAGGACGGGAAAGAAAATGATCCGTCTGTGAATCCAGACATCGGTACGATCAGCCAGGCAGAGCCCGCCAGAGTTCCTGTCAGTGCCAATGCTGCGCTTGCAAAAGAGAATGTTTTCCGCGTGAGTGAAGTGGAAATCCCTGAATTGCCTGATGGCTGCAGCGTCAGTATGGAATGTACGGCATACTGGGAGGACAATATCTACGCAGTCATGAGGATTACACAAGAGAGTTGAAAGCGGGAATTTTTGAGTATGTAAGGCCGGAAGATATTCCTGATAAAGCAGTCGTTATATTGGCTGGTCTTACCGTAAACGCCGATATCAAAAAACGAGTTATTCAATACAACAGAGAGAACAGTCAGTACAGAGTTGTGGTAAAGGAGTATGAATCCAGTGAAAAGCTGAATCTTGATATAGTCTCCGGTCATATGCCCGATATTCTGATGGCAGAGGGTCTTTCAAATGGGGAATCAATCCCCATGGAAAGCTATATTAGAAAGGGATTGATCGCAGATGTTGGAGCGTTGATTGAGAAAGATGATGAGTTATCGGGACAGGAGTTTATGGAAAATGTGTTTGATGCTTATTCTGTGGATGGGAAATTGATGTATGTGGTCCCTTCGTTTACTATTTTCACGATGGCGGCAAGAACCTCCCTTGTGGGAGATGGAAGTGGTTGGTCAATGGAGAAGGCGGCGGAAGTACTTAAGGGAATGGATCCAAATGCCCAACTGTTGGACGGACTGAATAGAGATACCTTTCTGGAAAAGGTTATGAGGTATCGGGGCAATGGTTTTATCGACAGGGAGACGGGGAAATGCGCCTTTGATTCTCAGGAGTTCATTGACATCATGGAGTTCGCATACGCTTTGCCGGAGGAGAGAAGATTTGCAGGGGAGACCGAGGAGGCATATCAGCTGCAATATCTCAGAAACCGGACACTGTTATTGGAACTGCCTATCTCAACTTTTTCATCAAACGTGGATGAGAGGCTTTTTTTTTAGACTTAACGGCTATTTGGGAGGGGATTACGTTTTTGTAGGGTTCCCGGCGGCTTCTGCAGAATCGGCAGGAGACGGAAAAGGCACCATTATTTCAGGGAAAAACCTGATGGTTCTTTCTGCCAGGTCCGAAAACGAGGCTGGTGCGTGGGATTTTGCATGGTATTATTTGACAGAGGAGTACCAGAAAAGCTTGGAGATCGACCTGCCTGTCCGAAAGGATCTGTTTGAGGAATGGGCTGGGGAGGAAACACGGCGCTCTTATTACATGGACGAAAATGGGGAGAGAGTGGAGTATGACCTCACCTTATATCGAAATGGGGAGGAGATCGTTGTGCCGCCACTTGACCAGGAGCAATTGGATGAGCTGATCGCTTATGTGGAGTCCGTTACCGAAATCCCGTTTGAAGATAAAAACATAATGGTAATTATCAATGAAGAAATGGGAGCCTATTTTGCCGGGCAAAAGACCGCAGAGATGACAGCCAAGCTGATTCAGAACAGGGTACAGCTTTATTTGGATGAAGGGATGTAGTCTTAAACATTGACAAAGGCATTTTTGGTACAGATAATTCTCACACATTAAAACGTGTCGATAAAAGGTGATGAAAAAGGAGAAAATGTTATGGGAAAGAAATGTGTATTGGCCATTATAATGGTTATGGTAATGGGGATGTGTGCCTGTTCATTCGGGGCAGAGGAGGAAACAGGGGGGGCAGGTGAGGTTTTCGGGTCAGGAACGATCCAGACGAAAGAACCGGGAACAACACCATCAGATACTGAGCCTGTAAGTACAGAAGTTACAAATGCGGACCCAACAAATGCAAGCCCCACAAGTACGGAACCCTCTGGAACAAAAGTTGCTGAAAGTAACGAAAAAGAGGATCCAAATATAATAGAGGTTCCGCAGGGTGATCCCATTGTGGCGCTTGTTGACAGTTATGAGGATAATATCATCGTGCTTAGAGACTTGGATGATGAGGATATTATTTATTATTTTTCCACGCAGGATGCCGAGTTGATAGAGGGGGATTCCCCTATTGCCGCCGGTGATATAGTAGAGATCACATATCAGGGTGGGCAGGGCAACAAGGAACATCCGGGCACGGCAGTGAAAGTTGTAGCCGAATCTGAGATGTACAAGTAAGGATGGCTGCTGCTTGCAGGGATAGGTGAGACAAAATGGTAAAGAAAGCTATATTATTTATATATGGGTTTATTCTTGTCCTGGGTATGGCATCCTGTTCGGCCGCACACTATTCCAATGAACAGGAAAAAAATGGAGATTCTGCCAGCAAAGAAGAAACACCGGATGCCGGAACCAGTATGCAGCCCCAGGCCGGTGCGGATAAGGAAACGGCAGCGCAATATGCGTATTCCAGCACCATCATGGATTTTACGGAATATGGCAGTGATGTTGTAGTCCATGATATTGCAGGCCAGGGAGAACAGATCTACGTCCTGTTGGAAATACGGGAGTGGGGGCCTGAACCGGAGGATCCCATTCAGAAGCAGGAGTATACAAGTTATTACCAGGTGTTTCACTGCCTGGCTGACGGGAGCGGGAAAGAAGTGTCCGGCAAAATAGAACTGTCAGGGGACGGCGGGTATGTGAATTCGATACAGTTATCTGACGACGGCAGTGTGGCGGCTCTATTTTACTCCGACACAGGGGACTTTGTGGATCTTATATTTTGGGACGGATTCCGGAATGACCATTGGGAGAAAAAAATAGCGGCGGGAGGATATTTGTTTTGGGGAGAAGATGGCTTTGTAATCCTTGTAAAGAGCGGGAACGGGCGAGTGGCAGATACTTATGATCTCCAAGGAGAACCTACAGGCAGTGTGAAACCGGACGAGGATATTTTCAGCAGCTTTGAAAATTGCTTTTACACATCGGATAAGGGTTTCTTTCTGGTGAAAACAGACAGCGGGGGAAACCCCTATGGTGAGTTTTATGACCTGAAAGCTGACAAGGGAGAGCGGAGCAAGCTGCCAGAGAATTTATTGCAATATCGGGTTTTCCAGGGAACGGTAGATGATATTCTGCTATGTGACCATACGGGGATCCTTGGATTAGATGTCAGCAAAACTGCTCCCGTGGAGTTGTTGTCTTATGTGGATGCTGGTCTGGATGTTAGCGGCTTTCAACTGGCACAGCAGATAGATGAAACGCGGCTGGCAGGGATATTCAGTGATGGCGGGATAACAAAGCTGGGCATATTTGAGCGGACCAAGGTTCCTGCAGGGTTACAAAAAGAGACTGTGGTGCTGGGAACCATGGGTGAACTGAATGCAATCTTAAGGAGCCGCATCATAGAATTTAACCAGGAGAGCAGCAGGTACAGGATCACCGTAAAACAGTATGTCACCTATGACGAGGAACTGGATGCCCTCACGCAGCTGAATATGGATATGCTATCCATGGATATTTTGTCAGGGGAAATGCCAGATATCCTGTTGATTGATAGTAAGATTCCCCTGCAAAGTTACATTTCAAAAGGGCTGCTGGCGGATGTAGGGAAACTTTTGGAGGA
>JAMPHH010000050.1 GCA_023663505.1 Muribaculum sp. | reverse complement strand
AGCTGCGTTTTCGGGCGGCAATGGGATACAAGCTGGATCTGGAGCATCCCCGCACTTATAATGAGAAATTACAGTGGCTGAAACTGCATGACAGGAATCCGCTTTATCCACAGATGGTAGACAAGTATCGTGCCAAGGAGTATGTGGCTTCTTTGATTGGGGAGGAGTATATTATTCCCACGCTGGGAGTATATAATAGCTTTGAGGAGATTGATTTTGAAGCGCTGCCCCAGCAGTTTGTGCTGAAGTGCACACATGATTCGGGAAGTATCTATATATGCCGCGATAAATCCCAATTGGATAAGGAGCGTGCAGAACATATTTTGAAGCGCGGTCTGCAAAGAGATCCTGTCCGTTATGCAAGGGAGTGGCCTTATGGTCAAGTTCCCCGCCGTATTCTTGCGGAACAATATATGGAGGATGAATCGCATCAAGAATTAAAAGACTACAAGATTTTCACTTTCTCTGGGAAAGCTGCACTCATTCAGGTGGATTATGGAAGATTTTGCTATCATAAGCGCAATCTATATTCTCTCGACTGGCAGTATCTTGATGCTTCGTTCATGTATCCTACTGACCCGGAGCATGTGATTCCCCGTCCTGAGAAACTGGAATTAATGATAGAGCTTGCAGAAAGGCTTGCGCAGGATCTACCGCATGTGCGTGTGGATTTCTATTCTATAGAATCCCGGATTTATTTTGGAGAGATGACGCTCTACCACGGAGCCGGATTTGAGAGGCTTACACCTGCGGAATGGGAGCTTAAGCTGGGAGATTTGCTGGAGTTGCCTTCTGCTTGAAAAAGAGGTATGATAATGATCAAATTAATGATCGGGGGTGATATTGTACCCACAGAATCAAACAGTCTTTTTTTCTGTTGTCCGGAACAGGGGAAATTGGTAGATGAAGGGATCGAGAATCTGTTGAAACAGGCTGATTACCGGATCTTCAATTTGGAGACGCCGCTTACAGGGAGTAGACGAAGGGCGACGAAATTCGGTCCCAGTTTATCTGCGGAGAAAGAATGCGTGCGGGGACTTCAGGAGCTTGGGACAGATTTTGTGACATTGGCCAACAACCACATTTTGGATTATGGGGAGGAAGGACTTTGTGATACAATGGAGACGCTTCGGAATGCTGGGATTGAGTTTGCAGGGGCTGGGAGAGATCTCTTTGCGGCAGCGAAGCCTTTTTATGCGGATGTGAAGGAATGCAGGATTGGAATTTATGCATGTGCTGAGCATGAGTTTTCCATAGCGGGAGAGAAGACGCCCGGCGCCAATCCGTTTGACCCATTGGAGAGTTTGGATCAGATAGCTTCCATGAAGAAAGAATGCGACTATCTTGTTGTACTGTATCATGGTGGAAAGGAATTCTACCGCTATCCTACGCCATGGCTTAAGAAGGTATGTGAAAAATGTGTGGAAAAGGGTGCTGATCTTGTGCTTTGCCAGCATAGCCATTGCATAGGAGCGATGCAGGAATATCAGGGAGCTACAATTATTTATGGTCAGGGCAACTTCTTGTTTGACAGAAAAAGCGATGAATTTTGGGATAGTGGTCTGCTCATCGGAGTCGAGCTTGAGAATGGCAGGGCGGAGGTGCATTGTTATCCGATTATTAAGGAATCAGGTCGCGTCCGGCTGGCGGGAGAGCAGGAAGGTGCTCTTTTGTTGGACGGATTGAGGCAGCGGACATCTGAGATCGAGCAGGAGGAAAATGTGGAGAAACTATATTCGGACTATGCTAATACAAGGCGGAACGCATATTTGCAAGCTTTTTTGGGAAAGCGGGCAAGAAGCTTTGGATTTCGTTTGTGGAATCGGTTGATGGGTAGAAGGTTGATACAGAGGCAGTTTTCGCAGGAGGATCAGGTGAGGCTTTTGAATTATTTGGAATGTGAGGCACATCGGGAGCTGATAATCCGCTTTTTACGAAACAATGAAATTGAGGAATAAAAATTGGAGGGTATATGATGCGCTATGGCGAACGAAGAAATGTTATACAATTTGTAGGTCGTTTGAGCGACGGTGGGGCAGAGACTTTAATTAAGGATTATGCGCTTTTATTGGACAAAGAAAAATTTGTTGTGAAAGTTCTTGTTATACGTCCTGATAGTCAAACTGCGGTTTCCAGAATCCTGCAGGAAAATCATGTGGAAATTATTGCCATATATCCTCATTACCATGTTTTGACACGTGTTTTCAACAGATTGTTTGGACGCATTTATATTCCTTACAGATTATCTCGTATTCTAAAAAAGGAACAGGTGGATATCTTGCATGTTCATATGTCTTTGTTACATCATGTGGCAAAAATTGCAGACAAACTTGACAATCTGCAGATTTTTTATACTTGCCATAATCTGCCAGAGCGTTTTTTTTCAGGAAGGAAAGAGGTGGAATACAAAGCCGCAAGAGAACTGATAGAGAAGCATCATATGCGTCTTATTGCGCTTCATGAAGATATGCGCAGAGAACTTAACGATTTGTTCATAGTAGACAATACGGTGGTGATTCGGAATGCAGTGGATTTTTCAAAATTTACGGGGGTGAAAGAATCAAAAGAGGAGATTCGCAAAGAACTGATGATTCCAAAGGAGGCGTTTGTAATTGGACATGTGGGACGGTTTGACCCGGCGAAAAATCAAAAATTTTTAGTGGAGATTTTCAGGGAACTACATCTAAGAAAAGAAAATGTCTATTTGTTGATGGTGGGATCAGGCTCCTTGAGAGCCGATGTAGAGGAATTACTGCGTGAATACAATTTGGAAGGAAGATATCAGATTTTATCGCATCGGAGCGACATACCGCGATTAATGAAAGCAATGGATGTGTTTGTTCTCCCGTCTAAATATGAAGGATTGCCGCTTGTTCTGGTGGAAGCGCAGGTGTCAGATCTTCGATGCATCATTTCGGACAGTATAACGAGAGAAGTATATCTTACGGATTATGTTATCCCAGTTAGTTTGAATGAGTCTCCCGAAAAATGGTGTGAGGTAATTCTTGATGAAAAAATCCAAGGGAAAGCTTGTGGGCAGCTTGCGGATTATGATATGTCTATAGAGATTAAACGGTTAGAGAAGTTGTATTTAGGAGAGTTTCATGATTGAGTCGCGAACAAAAAACACAAAGAGAAATCTTTATAGTGGTATTCTTCAGAAAATGGTAAATATTGTGCTGCCGTTTATTACGCGCACTATGATTCTTTATATTCTGGGGGAAGAATATGTCGGAATAGGAAGCCTGTTTCATTCAATTTTACAGGTATTAAATCTGGCAGATCTGGGATTTTCCTCGGCGGTTATTTATGTTTTGTATAAACCAATCGCCGAGTCTGATTATGATGTAGTTTGTTCTATCATGGCATATTTAAAAAATGTGTACCGCATTGTAGGAGCGGTTATCTTTGGAACAGGGATGATTTTGTTGCCCTTTCTGCCACATTTGATATCTGGTGATTATCCTGTGGGGATGAATATTTATGTGCTGTATGTAATGTATCTTGTGGGGGCGGTGGTTTCCTATTTCTTTTTTGCCTATAAAAGCGCTTTGCTGACAGCCATGCAGCGTGCGGATATTGTCAGCAATATTTCTACGGTGACTTCGATTCTTTTACGCATTTTACAGATTGGAATTTTGTTGTTGACGCGGAATTTTTATTTATATGTCGCCAGTTCTATTTTTACAACAGTGTTAAATAATATTTTGCTGCAGGTAATGTCCAAACGGTATTTTCCCCAGATCATGCCTATGGGGAAAATATCAGATAAAATGCACGCTGTATTGACGAAGCAGATTAAGGGAATCGTAATCAACAGGATTGGAGATACTGCAAGAAATTCACTGGATAATATTGTATTGTCTGTGTTGTTCGGACTTACAACGGTCACGGTTTACGGAAATTATTATTATATTTATCAGGCTTTGTATAGCATTGCACTGACTGTTACGCGATCTATGCAGGCTAGTGTAGGAAATAGCGTTGCCAAGGAGTCTGTTGAAAAGAATTATGCAGACTATCGGAAATTTACTTATATTTTTGCCTGTTTTACCGGATGGATGAGTATCTGCATGGTTTGTCTGTATCAGCCTTTTATGTGGCTCTGGATGCGAGGAAACGAGGATTTGATGCTTTCTGAAGGTGATATGCTCTTGTTTTGTATTTACTTTTATGCGATTAATATGAACAATATGAGAAATTTGTATGCGAATGCCTACGGATTATATTGGGAACTTCGGATGTGGTATCTTTTGGAGGCTGTCGGAAATGTGGTGTTGAATATTGTGCTAGGGTATTTGTTCGGGGTATCAGGAATTTTGTGGGCGACTATTCTTACGATTTTCTTTTGTAATTTTATATCAAGAACGAATGTGTTGTTTAGACATTATTTCAAAAGAAGCCCCATGGAACTATATTGGGAACATTTGAAGTATGCCTGTGCCATCGGATTGCTTGGCGGGCTGACATACCTGATCTGTAGTTTTGTTCCGGATACAGAAATTGGAGGGCTTGTATTACGCGCATGCATATGCGTTTTTGTTCCGGCGGTTGTATCGATGACGTTATTTCGAAAAAACGAAAAATTTCAAAATTTGTTGAATATGGTCAGAACAATCATAACCAGAGGATAGTGGAGGAAATAGATTTGGAGAAAACAAAAATACAATTAGGGCAAAAAACAGTTTTGATTACCGGAGCGGCTGGATTTATCGGAGGAAATCTTGCGCTTGCGCTGCTCAAGGAGTATCCCTCGATCACGATTATCGGCATAGACAATCTGAACGATTATTATGATGTGTCCCTAAAGGAGTATCGCTTGAGACAGATAGAGGAAGCCGCCTGTGTGTATCCGGAGAGCAGTTGGAAGTTCGTGCGAGGTTCGATTGCGGATAGGGAGCTCGTGCGGAGCCTATTTCGTGAATACCGACCCGCTGTGGTGGTGAATCTTGCGGCGCAGGCAGGTGTGCGCTATTCAATCGAGAATCCGGACGTCTATATAGAGACTAATATTGTGGGATTTTACAATCTTTTGGAAGAGTGCAGACATTCTTATGATAATGGAGGGACAGGCGTAGAGCATTTGATTTATGCTTCCTCATCGTCCATCTATGGTGCAAACGATAAGGTGCCATATTCTACGGAGGATAAGGTTGACAATCCGGTTTCACTTTACGCGGCTACCAAGCGTTCCGACGAGTTGATGGCACATGCGTATGCAAAGCTGTATAATATTCCATCCACCGGTCTTCGTTTTTTTACAGTATACGGTCCAGCGGGGAGACCGGACATGGCCTATTTCGGCTTTACGGACAAGCTTAGGAGCGGACGCACTATCGAGATTTTTAATTATGGGAACTGCAAGAGGGACTTCACCTACATTGATGATATTGTGGCTGGTATACAGCTTGTTATGCAGTCGCCTCCGGAGAGAGTGCGTGGGGAGGACGGACTGCCCATGCCGCCGTATGCCTTGTACAATATAGGTAATAGCAATCCTGAGAATCTACTGGATTTTGTCACAGTTTTGCAGGAGGAGTTGATTCGAGCACATGTGCTTCCTGCAGATTATGATTTTGAAGCTCACAAGAAGCTTGTGCCCATGCAGGCAGGTGATGTGGCCGTTACATATGCGGATGTATCAAAGCTGGAGAGGGATTTTGGATTCAAGCCTGCGATGCCGCTTCGGGAAGGTATTCGTAGATTTGCCGAGTGGTATTATGATTTTTACATAAAATCTAAATGAGGAGAAACCATGTCCCACTGGCCGGAGGAAGGCTCTATTTCTCAGCAGAATGGTTATGTTTTGGTAAATTTATAGAAAATTTATATTCAAATCAGCAAAATTGTGATATAATGACCGTATTCATGAGAGGAAACGGCCGAATGGCCATCAATCATGATATAATAAATTTATTCAGGGTGGAGGGCGAATTGGAGCGCTGTCTATCCGCCTGATTCTTTTATTCAAGGGCAGTAGCCCGAATTGTATGACATTCTTTTCAAAGCGTGTCTTTTCTGTGGTGTACCGGAGTATTCCATCTGTATATGTGAATTTTATTCCTGCGGGCAATGAGCTAAGTATCATGCTTGTGGCGGGGGTGCTGACTCTGTTGGCAGGGAGAAATGTCCCTAATATTTATGTGTCGAGGGGAGGAAGCGTGATGCGGGATTACGAGCACAAAGCGCAATATTATGAGTCAGACCAGATGGGGATCATCCATCACTCCAATTATATACGTTGGATGGAGGAGGCGAGGATGGATTATCTGAGCCGGATTAATTTCCCGATGGAACAGATTGAGGCGGCGGGTAACTCCGTGCACTGCTTTACCGACAGGGATGGAAGGATTGTGATACTGAAAAAGGAATGGAAGGAGCTTGACATGGCGCTGCGGGGAAGCAGAGAAAAGGAGGAGTCGGATGAAGAAGAGCGGCATTGATTATGGAGATTACGCAGCATTATGCAGAGAGGCTGATCAGATAAATCTGGATTTATTTGATAAGTATGAGGTACAGAGGGGACTTCGGGACAAAAACGGAAACGGTGTGCTCACAGGGCTTACCAATATCTCCAAGATCGAGTCCTTTAAGCTGGAAAACGGCGTGAAGGTGCCCTGCGAGGGCAAGCTTTGGTACAGGGGCTATGACTGTATCGAGCTTGTGAAGGGATTTCGGGGACAACACTTTGGTTTTGAGGAGGTAGCCTATCTATTGCTGTTTGGTGAGCTTCCTACGGCGGAGGAGCTGAAGAATTTTCAAAATGTGCTCGCGTCGGAGAGAACCCTGCCCACCAATTTTACCAGAGACGTCATCATGAAGGCACCCAGCAGTGATATTATGAATTCCATGACCCGAAGCGTGCTGACGCTGGCGTCCTATGACAGGAGATGCACGGATACCTCCGTTGAGAACGTGTTGCGCCAGTGCATGGGGCTTATCAGTCTTTTCCCCGTGTTGGCTGTGTATGGGTATCACGCCTATAATCACTATGCAAATGACGAGAGCATGTACATTCATCGCCCATCTAAGAAGCTTTCCACGGCGGAGAATATTCTGCTGATGCTTAGACCGGATAAGCAGTACACGGAGCTTGAGGCAAAGGTTTTGGATATCGCGCTTGTGCTACATATGGAGCATGGCGGCGGTAATAACTCCACGTTTACGACCCGCGTGGTGACCTCCTCCGGTTCTGACACCTACTCCGTGATCGCGGCGGCGCTGTCCTCGCTCAAGGGACCCAAGCACGGCGGCGCTAACATCAAGGTGGTTGAAATGATGCGCGACTTGGAGAAAAACGTGTCAGACTGGGCAGACGAGGACGAGGTCAAGGCTTATCTGCAGAAGCTTCTGAATAAGGAGGCATTTGACAAGAAGGGGCTTATCTACGGGATGGGGCATGCGGTCTATTCACTGTCCGACCCTAGGGCAAGAGTGTTCAAGGGCTTTGTGGAACAGCTTGCCACGGCGCAGGGCAGAGAGAAGGATTTTGCGCTTTATTCCATGATAGAGCGTCTCGCACCGGAGCTGATCGCCCAGAAATCCCGCATTTACAAGGGAGTCAGCGCAAATGTGGACTTTTACAGCGGATTTGTGTACAGCATGCTGGAGATACCGTTAGAGCTGTATACGCCCATTTTTGCCATTGCCCGAATTGTGGGTTGGAGCACTCACCGCATAGAGGAGCTTCTCAATATGGACAAAATCATCCGCCCCGCATACAAGAGCGTGATGGAGGAGAGAACCTATATCCCAATGCAGGACAGATAGTCAATGTGTCAAACCGTAACGCTGACGCACACAAATTAGCTTTCAACTCATTTTGACACCTGCAAGTCTTTCGTGAAAGCTACACGACTGAACGATTACGAAATCAAAGCAGCAATTATCAGGATTGCAAAGCAGGCAGACGGCAATACTACCGTCTGCCAGTCATGCGCCCAACAACAATTCAGCCCAGAACAATACGCAAGCTGCACATGTCTGTTTCACGCAAGTACCAAGGCGGGAGTGGACGGTGAGGATTTTCGCGGACTTCGGCGAAGGTTGGAGCGTTTTCTTATAGTGCGCCCCGAACCTAGGGTGAAATGCGCACGGATGCACCTTAGAGCCGACCCGCAAATTGCAATCCCCTTCCCCGCACTATTAGAAAACCCCCAACCGCAGCCCGTCCGCAAAAATCCTCACCGTCCACTCCCGCCGCCCCTCCCGCAACTCAAATGCCAACTCAAATGCCAATTCAAATACCAAACCTCACCCTCGCTCATATTTCCCCATACATTGAATGACCACCCCAACCTTTAGACATAATAACTTTGTGAATAATAAACACATAATAAACACAAAGTATTGCAGTCTGAAGGAGATGTGGTAAAATATGAGAATATGGAGGAAGATTATGGCAAATACAATGCATGCTTATCTAAAAGAGTATGGCGACGTGCCATTCACGGAGCGCCCAATGAATGACGTGGACAGCCTCGTGCTCTGTCAGCTTGCCTACCTCAAATTTGACGGACTGGTGCCGGGGATCGACACAAACGCCCCCTCCGTCACCCTAAAGGAGCTGGCCAAGCACCCGATGGCAGACGGATTGTTTGCAGATGAACGCTTTGAGAAGGACAACAGGGAGCTTTTTGCGAGGATGCTCGCGGGAAGACGTTTCTGCAATCTGAAGCTCAACTGCTATATCAATATCGTCGAGAAGGAATGGGAGACACAATTTGCCGCCATTACCTGTATTCTGGAGGACAATACCATCTATGTGGCATTTCGCGGGACGGACGAGACCATAGTCGGGTGGAAGGAAGACTTTAACATGGCATACCTGTCTCCGGTGCCGGGACAGGCAATGAGCGTCAAATACTTAAACATGGTGACGGAGAAGTTCGGCAATCTTTTCTACGTGGGCGGGCACTCCAAGGGTGGGAATTTTGCGGTATACAGCGCAATGAAATGCGTGCCCAAGGTACAGGAGAGGATTCTGAAGGTCTACTGTATGGACGGACCCGGCTTTCGACCGGAGGTTTTGGAGGAATGCGGCTATGACAAGATCGCGGACAGAGTGGTGAAGCTTTTGCCACATTCCTCTCTGGTGGGAATGCTTTTTGAGTGGGATACAAGATATCGTGTGGTGGAGTCGGGAAGCTTTGGACTGGCTCAGCACAATCCATACAACTGGAAGGTGAAAAACGGCGAGTTTGTCATGGCGGAGGATATCTACGAGAGGGCGAGGCTTACGGACAGCACGCTCAACGAGTGGATACTCTCTCTGGACGAGGGGCAGATTCGCCTGTTTGTGGACACCCTGTATCGGGTGATATCCGCTTCGGAGGCGGATGACCTGATCGCCATTACCGCCGACTGGAAGCGGAGCATGATGGGGGTGGCTGCCGCCCTCAAGGAGGTGGACGAGGACACCATGAAAATGCTCCAACAGGTTATTAGGGATCTGTTTGAGCTGGCGCGTGTGCGTATGAGAGAGGAGCTTGGCATACCTGTCAGGAAGGCGTCAGGGCTTGCTAAGTCCGCTCGTCGCGGGAAAAGAAGGACAGAAGCGGTGCCCCCGACAGCGTAGTCTTGGCAGGGTCTAAGCGTTCGGGATGCCATTGTAGCCCAAGGATAGGCATGGTGCGATGCATGATCGCCTCGGGACAGCCGTCCCGTGTGCTTCGCTGAATGACCAAGAGCCCTGTGCCAATACGATTCAGGCATTGATGGTGGGCGGAATTGACCATTATCTCGTCGCCATAGAGCCTGTGGAGAAAGCTGTCCTTATCGATGCGGGTGAGGTGATAAATATCCCCGTCCGATTGTATGTGCAGCCTGCTGTCAGCCATATCCTGTGTAATCGTTCCACCGAAGGCGATATTGATAAGCTGCATACCCTTACAGATGCCAATGACGGGCAAGTGATATCGCATGCTAAGCTCCAAGGCTTGAAATTGGAGAATATCCAGCTCCGTGTCGATATTTCGGGAGCCCTTGTCCTTCTCGCCAAAGAACGCCGGAGTGATATCGCCGCCGCCGGGCAGCAGCAGCCCGCCGCAGGAGGAAAGCTCTCCGGGATTCAGTGTGGTGACAGGCAAAAGACCGTTTTCCAATAGGAAACGCTCATAATTGGCAGTGTCCCTTTTGCGTCCGAGGATAACGATTTTCTTGTTAGACTGCATAAATTGTCCTCCCAATCATAATATGTAAGGAATTGTTAAAAAATGATTTTTTAACAATTCCTGAAAATTGCTTCGCAATTTACCGGAACCAGAAATAACTTTTGCAAAGTTATTTCTGAACGGTTCCTAAGACGCAAATAGGGGAGCTGCTACAATATTATATGCCCAAGGACTCGTCCCCTGTGAGTGTCGAGTCAATCGGCGCACAATGCTTTACGGCTAACAATACATAATATATGGCGGTGATATTTTATGAATAAAATCAAAAAGTACAAGGTTGCGGAGATCCTTTCCTTCCTGCTGCCGACAGTGATCATGCTTGTCATCTTTGCCATCAATGGAATCTACCCCTTTGGCGGGAGAAGCTTTCTGAGCACTGACCTGTATCATCAATATATGCCCTTTTTCAGCGAATTTGTGCGGGCAGTGAAATCAGGACAGGGACTCTCTTATACGTGGAACGTGGGAGTCGGGTCTAATTTTCTGGCGTTGTACGTGTACTATCTGGCAAGCCCCGTTCACTGGCTTGGATTGCTTGTGCCCGAGGCGCATATCATGGAATTCATCACCTATATGGTGGTGGTCAAGCTTGGTCTGTGCGGACTGACCGCGTTCCTGTACCTGCAAAGTCGAAGCACGGCGAGAGCGGGGGAGGTGACAGGCGAAGGATTTGACACAGATGGCGGGAAACAAGGGCTCTGGCAAAATGACTATATAGCGCTGTTCTTCTCGTTGGCATACGCACTATCGGGATTCTTGGCGGCATATAACTGGAATATTATGTGGCTGGACTGTGTGATACTGCTCCCTATGGTCGTAATGGGCTTGGAGCGTCTTGTCAGGGAGGGAAGGTGCGGATTATACTGCGTGACATTGGGCTTGTCAATCTTTACCAATTTTTATATTTCAATAATGATATGCATTTTTCTGGTGCTGTACTTTGTCTTTTTATACTGCACACAGCCACACCCCGTCCCAAAGCATGCGACGAGGGGAGGGCGTGCTGCGGCGCATTTAAAGCCCTGCGGACAGTTTGCTTTGTATTCGCTTCTGGCGGCGGGTATGGCTGCGGCGCTATTGATTCCCGAGGTCTGCGCTATCATGGAGACGGATTTTGGGGACATTGACTTTCCAGACAAGGTGGAGAGCTATTTCTCCGTGATAGATATGTTGGCGAGGCATTGTGTGGCGGTGTCGGTGGAGAAGGGGTTGGACCATTGGCCCAACATCTATTGCGGCGCGGCGGTCTTTCTCTACGTGCCGTTCTATGCACTCGACTCCAAGCTGCCCGCGCGCAGACGCTTTGGTATGTTGGCGCTTGCGGGGATTATGCTTCTCGGGTTTAGCACCAATGTCTTGAATTTTATCTGGCATGGCTTGAATTATCCGGATTCCCTTCCCGCCAGACAATCGTTTATCTATATTCTGCTGGTGCTGAGCATGTGCTATGACGCCGCGTGTGATGTGTGGCACGATTCGGGAAAGGGCGCGAAGGAGCGCGTGATACATGTTTATCTCGGGGCTGTCATCGCGCTGCTGTTTGTGGAGAAGTTAGCGGAGCATGAGGACGTGATGCTTGGCGTGGAGTGGCTGACACTGCTGTTTGTGACCATATACGCAGCCGTGCTGCACATTATGTACACCCATGAGAGAAAGCGGTGGAGAATGTGGCTCGGCATCGTCGCGCTGACGGCAATGGTCGCCGAGACGGGGATCAACACCTTCGCCACCAGTGTCAGCAATGTGAGCAGAGATGCCTATCTGGAGCATCAGGAGGATTACAAGGCGATGTATGAGCGGACGAGGGAGCAGGAGGACGGTTTTTACCGCATGGAGAAGTTCACCCGAAAGACCAAGAATGACGGCACCCTTGCAGGGTATCCCACCGCGTCCGTTTTCTCGTCCACCATGAATTCTGCGGTGATGGATCTATATGAGCGGCTCGGAATGCGCCACAGCAAGGTTTATTACGGGTATGACGGAGCTACGGCGTTTACAGGCGCGCTGTTAAACGTAAAATACATTTTTGGGGAGTCGGAGGAGTATGAGAACAGTATCTATCGACTCTATGGAAGCTCTGGCGATATCAGTCTGTATCAGGCGGAATGCACGCTGCCCTTCGGCTATGTCGCGCCCACGGGGTATGACCTGCCGGAAGGGTTTGCGAACAGCGGGCTGCGTCTGCAGAATCAGATGGTGCATGATCTGGGGATAGAGGAACAGCTCTTTGTCAAGTGCGAGCGGGAGAAGGCGGGGGATAACGTGGTATTCCGCGCGCCGGGCAATGGCATTTACTACGGGCTAATCACAGACTCCGGCACCAAGAAGGTCAAGGCTCTCGGGGGCAGCCCTGATGAACAGAGCTTTAGCGACTTAAAGAAGGGCTCTGTCCTGTATCTCGGGTATCTGGACGCGGGAGCCCGGGTCACGCTCAGCAATAATGACGAGGACGATACCAGTGAGAATATCGAGGCGGATATCTATCGTCTGGACGAGGGAGTCCTGTGGTCTGTGCTGGCAAGGCTCTCGGAAGCTTCCTTGGAGGAGGTGGAGTATGACAGCACGCATATTTCCGGCAGACTGCGGTTAGAGGAGGCGGGAAGGCTGATTCTCTCGGTTCCCTATGAGAAGGGGTGGCAGGTGTGCGTCAATGGCGGGGAGGTGGAGCCGGAGCTTTTTGGAGGCACATTCATCGCCTTGGACTTGGAGCCCGGGGAACATGAGCTGCGCATGAGCTACGCGCCTTATGGGGCGGGGGCGGGAATCGCGGTCAGCGTGGTGAGTATCCTGCTTTTTGGCATATTAATATGGAAAAAAAGAACGAGGAAGCATTAAGGGAAATTTAATGGACTGGAAATATGATACCTTCTTATCAGAGAGATTGATAGCTGATAGGGAGGTATTTGTATGAGTAGGAAAAATATTGGTTTTGTAGCTATAACGTTGGCTCTGGTCGGTATCATTGTCTTCTGCGCGGCGGGCACCGTGAGGGGGCAGGAGAATCTGCAGAATCAGGAAAAGGAGCAATGGTACAGGGAGCGGGAGGGCAAGCTTCTCTCCGACACACGGGAATATCTGTCAGAGAAGGGCTTTCACAACAGTGGGGTCACGCTAAACCGCGTGGTGGACGAGGACGGCAGCCGCGCCTATACATTTACCATTCACCATGCCCGAATCGACCGCATGACGGAGGGGGAGCGGGCAGGGCTTAGGAGAGAGCTGTATGGGCTCACGGAGGATTTTCGAGGGCTCACCCCCGAGGAGGGCTGCACCTTCGCGTTTGTTTTCCTGAATGTATGAGGGAGGTATATTTTAAAGATTTGCATGACATTTGCGTGAAATAGGGGTATACTCTTTAGTAAAAAGAAAAGTGCGTTGAAAGGAGTTGTGCAAATGTCATTTATTCCCAGACCCAATGAAATCTATAAACACTTTAAGGGGGATCTATACCAGATCACCGCGGTGGCGCAGCACACGGAGACAGGCGAACAGCTTGTGGTGTACCAAGCGTTATACGGAGACTTTAAGACCTATGCCAGACCGATGGATATGTTTCTTGGCGAGGTGGATAGGGAGAAGTACCCTGACGCGGCACAAAGATATCGCTTTGAGCTTCAAAGCGACAATCCGGAGAGGCAGAAGGAGCGGGAGCTTGATACACAAAGGCGGGCGGCGGCCGGAACAGAGGCTGAGGCAGGAATGGACACGGCGGACGAGGAGGAGACGGAGCAGTTGAATCTGGACCCGCAGGTCTTGGAGTTTTTGGACGCAGACTCTTATGAACAACGGCTGAATATTCTGGCAGGCCTGCATCATCGCATCACGGACGATATGATCACCACCATGGCTGTGGCTTGCGATATCGAGGTGCCGGACGGGGAGACGGAGGCGAGATACGCCTCGCTCAAATCCTGCCTGCTGACGTTGGAGAGGTATGAGTGCAACCGTCTTCGCTAAGCTGATAATCGCTGTTTGACGAGCCTGTCAGTCCGCACCCCTTGAAGTCATGTCAAGCATCGGAGTATGCAGAGAGGAGTGGTTTGATGGCTCATTCAGAGGCTTGTGTAAAACAGAATAAGATGGTGATCGGAATCTCGGCGAGGGCGCTTTTTGACTTGACCAAGGAGCATGAGATCTACGAGAAACAGGGTGTGGAGGCGTATTGCCGCTACCAGATCGAGCATGAGCAGGAGGCGCTTGCGCCGGGACCGGGCTTTGGGCTGATCCGCTCGCTCCTTGCGCTGAATGGGCGGAGCGGGGAAGAGCTGGTGGAGGTCATTATCATGTCCCACAACAGTCCGGATACCTCGCTTAGAGTGTTCAACACGATAAGACATTACAGGCTGCCCATTATCAGGGCGGTGCTTGTCAGCGGCGCGTCTCTGGCGCCTTATCTGGAAGCATTTCACACGGATTTGTATCTGTCCGCCTGTGAGGAGGATGTGCAGTATGCCATCGACAGCAACATCGCGGCGGGGATCATCTGCACGGAGCAGGGAGGAAGCTTTCAGACGGATTTGGAGGGAGAGCCTGCACAGATACGGATTGCCTTTGACGGGGACGCCGTGCTGTTTACAGATGAGTCAGAGCGGATCTTCAGGGCGAGGGGGCTTCATGCCTTCGAGGAAAACGAGGAGAGGAACGCGAGAAATCCCTTGGCGGAGGGACCCTTTGCCAATTTCCTGAGGAAGCTCTCGGATCTTCAGAGATCGTTGGAGGCGGAAGGGGAAGCGTGTCCCATTCGCACGGCGCTAGTGACGTCCAGAAGCGCTCCCGCCCACGAGCGGGTGATCAGAACCCTGCGCTCGTGGAATGTGCGGGTGGACGAGGCTTTTTTCTTGGGTGGATTGGAGAAAAAGGCTGTGTTGGCGGCATTTGGCGCACAGATATTTTTTGACGACCAGTCGGTTCATACCCTGAGTGCGGCGCAGGCGGTTCCGGCGGCGAGAGTACCCTACCGCAAGAGCGGGGAGGGCTGTCCCGATGAGCTGTCAAGCGATTGCGCTAGCTGAGTTGACGGACATTTAGCTTCTTCTTTAGAAAATGCTAATAAAAAATTAAGAATCAAAAGCTTTTTTTGGTATTCCACAATCGCCCCCGAA
This sequence comes from Muribaculum sp., assembly GCA_023663505.1. GTDB lineage: Bacteria > Bacillota > Clostridia > Lachnospirales > Lachnospiraceae > Acetatifactor. The sequence goes on along the minus strand of JAMPHH010000050.1, from coordinate 9,389 downwards.
CTGGTATGATAGGAACAGGCGTATTCCCAAATGCCCGGAATGAAGATTTGGGAAAGATAGCTTTGAGGAGGAGCAGTGATGAAACTATTATCAATAGCGGTTCCGTGCTATAATTCGGAGAATTATATGAGAAGATGCGTGGAATCACTTCTGGTCGGCGGCGAGGATGTGGAGATATTGATCGTGGATGACGGGTCTGACAGGGACAGGACGGCGGAGATCGCGGACGAGTACGCCGCCAATTATCCCGGCATCGTAAAGGCGATACACAAGGAGAACGGCGGACACGGTTCGGCGGTGAATACGGGGATCGCCAATGCCACGGGCTTGTACTTCAAGGTGGTGGACAGCGACGATTGGGTGAAGAAGGAGGCGTATCTGGAGATCTTGGATAAGCTGAAGGAGCTGATCGGCGGCGATACCATGTTGGATATGCTCGTCAGCAATTTTGTCTACGAGAAGGAGGGGGAGAGACGCAAGAAGGTCATGCATCACAGGCATAGTCTTCCCCAGAATGAAATGTTTACTTGGGGGGACTGCCGACATTTTCTCAAGGGGCATTATATTCTGATGCACTCTGTGATCTTTCGCACCAAGCTTTTGCGGGATTGCGGCATGCAGCTTCCCGAGCACACATTTTATGTGGACAATCTCTATGTGTATGAACCCCTGCCCTATGTGAGAAATATGTATTATCTGGACGTGAATTTCTATCGCTATTATATTGGAAGGGAAGATCAGTCCGTGAACGAGAGCGTGATGATCGGGCGTATTGATCAGCAGTTGACGGTGAATCGGCTGATGATCGATTTTTTGGCGGGGCATAAGTATGAGATTTACAGGAATAAACGTCTGTATCAGTATATGAGGAATTATCTCGAGATCATCATGACTGTGTCCTCGGCGCTCTTGATCCGTTCCGGCACGCCGGAGCATTTGGAGATGAAGAAAGCCCTCTGGCGGTATCTGAAGGATAAGGACAAAGGGCTCTATTTCTATATGAGGCATGGCATTATGGGCGGCGCCATGAATCTGCCCGGCAGAGGCGGGCGCAAGATTTCCGTGGACGCCTATCTCGTCTGCCAAAGGATATTCAAGTTTAACTGACGGACTTGAGACATGTCAGGGAAGCTTGGTCTTATGTGTCTGTGAAGGGCTGAATCGCAATGCTTTGTCAGCGCACGATCTGGGGCTTTGCCTTCCTGCGATGATATGCGGCGCGCACCGTGAGCACCAGGTCAACGCGGTATACCACCACATACATCACGCCCGCCAAGGCGAATGCGGTGAGCACGTCAAACACGGAGTGCTGTTTGATGAATACCGTGGACAGGATAATGGAAACCGCCAAAAGCAGTGAGACTGCTTGGATTCCCTTCCTTGTGGCGAGCCTTTCATTGTGTGCGATGGCAAAGTGGGCAGCCAGTGAGTTATAGACATGGATGCTGGGCCACAGGTTGGTGGGCGTGTCTGTTTTCCACAGCGACGCTACCATATGGGTAAAGATATTGTCTCTCGGCATGACGCTCAAACGCAGGTCATGACCATTCGGAAAGAGCGTGGACACGATCAGGAAGATGGTCATTCCGGTAAAGAGAAACGTACAGGCGCGATAGTAATCATTTTTATCAGTAAAGAAAAGATACAGCACCGTGACGGACACATAGGCAAACCACAGAAAGTAAGGGATGACAAACACCTCACAGAAGGGTATGTAATCGTCCACCCGCATGTGGATCACCTGGTAATGCTTCGTCACGGTGTTCTCCAGATAGCAGAACCAGATCCAATAGATAATGCCATAAATGATCAAAGGCAGTGCATGATGATATTTTGTCCATAGATTTTTAAATTTTTTCATAGAAATCCTCATTTCTGCGCTGTGCAAAGTTGACTTTTAAAATAATTTTTGATTTAATTTTAACTGCGGGAAATGCCCCAAACACCTTATAGTATAAGCCTTATATGGAAAAAAGCAATCCATTTTTGCAATTCTTCAATAAAAATTCAGGAATATTTAAGAAATTGGGGCTTCCTATTTTGGACAACTTGTATTATAATATATCAATAGGGCGATATGTCGCGCTGTCAAGGACACATCAAAGAACCATCTTTTAGATATAATCCCTTACGGAACGATTATAAATACAAAGAGAAAATAACAGGCTTAGACCTGATTTGGGAGGATGTATGAGAGAAAAATACGAATCATTACAGTTACTGCAATTGAAGGAGCTCGCCAAGGTGCGGGGGTTGAAGGGAACCTCCACAATGAAGAAGGCGGAGCTGGTGGAGGCTATGCTGGCGGAGGACGAGCGTCAGAGGCAGACCGCCGAGGAGGAGAAGGCTCAGAAGGCTCAGCCGGAGCGTCCACAGAGGAGTCAGGATGACCGCCCCTCGAGAAGTCAGGAGGAGCGGGGGCAGAGGAATTGGTCTGAACGCCCGAGGAGAGGTCAGGACGATCGTTATCAGAGGAATCAGGACGACCGTTACCAGAGGAATCAAGACGACCGTTACCAGAGGAATCAGGAGGAACAGTATCAGAGGGGGCAGGATGAGTCTTTATCGTCCCATGCACAGGAGAACGGGGAGGACGCCCAGCTTCCCAAGGATTTGGACAGCGGTCTGGAGGCAAGCGGTATTCTGGAGGTAATGCCGGATGGGTATGGCTTTATCCGCTGCGAGAATTATCTGCCGGGGGAGAACGATGTCTATGTGGCTCCCAGTCAGATTCGCCGTTTTGGGCTTAAGACGGGGGATATCCTGTGTGGCAACAAGCGGGTGAAGACCCAGCAGGAGAAATTCAGCGCCCTTTTGTTTGTGCGCTCTATCAACGGCTATTCTCCGGAGGAGTGCGCAAAGCGCAGGAACTTTGAGGATATGACCCCGATATTCCCCAATGAACGCATTCAATTGGAGACGCCGGGCTGCGGCGTGGCGATGAGGGTCATGGATATGGTGAGCCCTGTGGGTAAGGGACAGCGTGGTATGATCGTCTCCCCGCCCAAGGCGGGCAAAACCACGCTTTTGAAGGAGGTTGCCAAGTCGGTTCTGCGGGCGAACCCGCGTATGCATATGCTGATCCTGTTGATTGATGAGCGTCCCGAGGAGGTGACGGATATCAAGGAGGCTATCACGGGCGAGAATGTGGAGGTGATCTACTCTACCTTTGACGAGCTTCCGGAGCATCACAAGCGTGTTTCGGAGATGGTGATCGAGCGCGCGAAGCGTCTGGTTGAGCACAAGAAGGATGTGGTGATCCTGCTGGACAGCATCACCCGTCTCACAAGGGCGTACAATCAGGTGGTTCCCCCCAGTGGACGTACCCTGTCCGGCGGTCTTGATCCGGCTGCGCTTCATATGCCGAAGCGTTTCTTTGGCGCTGCCCGCAATATGCGGGAGGGCGGGAGTCTGACGATCCTGGCGACCGCGCTGGTGGAGACCGGAAGTAAGATGGACGACGTGGTTTACGAGGAATTTAAGGGAACGGGTAACATGGAGATCGTGCTTGACCGCAAGCTCTCCGAGAAGCGCATTTTCCCTGCCATTGATCTTGCCAAATCCAGTACCCGACGCGAGGATCTGCTGCTCGACACGGAGGAGCTGGAGGCTATCAATATTATGAGGAAGGCGCTGAACGGTATGAAATCCGACGAGGCTACGGATCGGATTCTGGAGATGTTCTCACGCACCCGGAATAACGTGGAGTTTGTCCATACGGTCAAAAAGAACAAATTTATTTGATTTATTGTAAATTGGGTATTGCAAGCATCTGTTCCCTGTGTTACAATAGTATCGCTGTTTGTGGTTCCATAGGCAGTGAGGATGAGAACATAGAACCAATACCATATTTTTATAGAGAGGTGAGAAACATGAAAGAAGGAATTCATCCCGAATACTATCAGGCAACCGTTACCTGCAACTGCGGCAACACGTTCGTGACAGGCTCAACCAAGAAGGAGATTCACGTCGAGGTTTGCTCTAAGTGTCATTCGTTCTACACAGGTCAGCAGAAGACCGCGAGAGCTGACGGACGTATTGATAAGTTCAACAAGAAATACGGTGTCAAATAAGAAGGTAAGGCAAAGGCTGAGGTATTTCTATCTCAGCCTTTTTGCTACAATATGAAGCAGGTATGCGTTTGGCGCAATAGGCGGGCTTGTGAAGCAGGCCTGCGGCAGGGGTGGCTATGGCAAAGAGGAGAGGCAGTCGCTATTCCGGAATCGGCGGACAGGCCGTTCTGGAAGGCGTCATGATGAAAAATAAAGAGAAATATGCCGTTGCGGTGAGAAAGCCCAATGGCGAGATAGAGGTGGAGCTGGAGAATTATCAGGGGGTGCTGCATGGCAGCAGCCTGACTAACCTTCCGTTTATCAGGGGGATTTTTAATTTTTTGGATTCCATGATACTCGGGACGAGGGTGTTGAATTATTCCGCTTCCTTTTATGAGGATGAAAACGAGGATTCCAAGGTGGAGCGGACGGCGGAGAGGGTCAGCGGCGGTCAGGGCGAGAAGCTGCTGAACGTGTTGGTTGCGCTCTTTTCCATCGCGTTGGCGGTGGGGATTTTTGTGGTGCTTCCTTTTGTGATATCCTCCTTTTTTGAGAAATATATCAGAAATATGTCGTTGCTCGCCATTCTGGAGGGCTGTATCAGAATCGTGATCTTCCTGCTTTATACATGGGGAATCAGCGCCATGAAGGATATCCGCCGCCTTTACCAGTATCATGGGGCGGAGCATAAATGCATTAATTGTGTGGAGAAGGGCAGACCGCTCACCGTGCACAATGTGATGAGGAGCTCGAGACTGCACAGGCGATGCGGCACCAGCTTTATCTTTTTTGTCATGCTGGTGAGTATCGTGTTGTTCTTTTTTATCAGGGTGGATAATGTGGTGCAGCGGGTGCTGCTGCGCATTTTGTTGATGCCTGTGGTGGCGGGGATTTCCTATGAGATTATCCGTCTGGCGGGCAGGAGCGATAATATTATCGTGCGGATTCTGTCCGCACCGGGAATGCTGATCCAACGTCTGACCACGAGAGAGCCGGACAAGCAGATGGCGGAGGTCGCCATAGCTGCGGTGGAGGCGGTGTTTGATTGGAGAGAATATCTGAAGAAGAATTTTGACTATGAGGCGGACGGGGACAGTGAGTGAAGATGTCGGGGAAATGCGGGTATGACATATCGGGAATGTTATGAAAAGGGAGTCGGGAAGCTTACGGAGGCAGGCGTACCGGAGGCTTCTCTGGACGCCAGACTTTTGTTGGAATATGTCTGCGACACGGATCGCAATACGCTCTTGGCGCATAGTGACAGGGAAGTGACGGCAGATGAGCAGAATCGATACAAAGAGATAATCGCGCGGCGCGCAGGGAGGATTCCCCTGCAGCAGTTGACGGGAACGCAGGAATTTATGGGCTTGCGGTTCACGGTGAATGAGCATGTGCTGGTGCCCAGACAGGACACGGAGATTCTGGTGGAGGAGGTGTTGAGGAGCCTTCATGACGGTATGCGCATTCTGGATATGTGTACCGGAAGCGGCTGTATTATTTTAAGCCTGCTTCATTATTCCAATGACTGCGAGGGCGTCGGGGTGGATATTTCGGGGGAGGCTCTGGCTGTGGCGGCTGAAAATGCGAGACGGCTGTGCGAGGGCAGTGACTTGACCTTGACGGAAAGTGATCTGTTTGAGCATGTGGAGGGCAGATTTGATATTATCGTGTCCAATCCCCCGTATATCAGGCGCGGGGAGATTGCGGGACTGATGCCTGAGGTGCGGGAACATGAGCCCCTGCAGGCATTGGACGGCGGGGAGGACGGTTTGTTTTACTATCGGGCGATCGTCGAGGAGAGCAGGGCTTATCTGGTGAGCGGCGGTTTGCTGTATTTTGAGATTGGCTTTGACCAGACGGCAGCAGTCACGGCTTTGATGGAGCAGGCGGGATTCGTTGATATACAGATGGTGAAGGATTACGCAGGCTTGGACAGAGTGGTTTATGGGACTTGGATCGTGCGGACGTAGTCGGTGTTTCAGATTAGATTGTGGAGAGGTTGATTATGTTTGACAAATTAGAGGATTTACTGATTCGATATGAGGAGATTATGGGTGAGCTTCACGAGCCCACTGTCGCCAACAATCAGGAGCGTTTCAGGAAGCTTATGAAGGAACAGAGCGACCTAGCGCCCATTGTGGAGGCTTATACGGAGTACAAAAGGAGCAAGCAGGACATTGATGACTCCCTCGCCATGCTTGAGGAGGAGAGCGACGATGAAATGCGCGATATGATCAAGGAGACCTTGAGCGACAGCCGCAAACGTGTGGAGGAGCTTGAGCAGGAATTGAAGGTTCTGCTGCTTCCCAAGGATCCCAACGACGATAAGAATGTGATCGTGGAGATCCGCGCGGGAGCGGGCGGAGACGAGGCGGCTTTATTTGCGGCGGAAATCTATCGCATGTATGTCCATTATGCTGAGGGCAGGCATTGGCGGGTGGAGATCATGAACTCCGACGAGATAGGTATCGGCGGCATGAAGGAAGTGCAGTTTACGATCACCGGTCAGGGGGCATACTCTGTTATGAAATACGAGAGCGGAGTGCACCGTGTACAGCGTGTGCCGGAGACAGAGAGCGGCGGGCGTATTCACACCTCCACGATCAGCGTGGCTGTGATGCCCGAGGTGGATGAGGATATTGACATTAAGATCGAGGACAAGGATATCAGGATTGACGTGATGCGCGCGTCGGGAAACGGCGGGCAGTGTGTCAACACCACGGACTCTGCAGTGCGTTTGACACATTATCCCACGGGTATCGTGGTATACAGCCAGACGGAGAAGTCTCAGATTCAGAATAAGGCGAAGGCATTTGCCCTGCTGAAGGCAAAGCTCTACGATATAGAGCAGCAGCAGCGCCATGATGCGGAGGCGGAGCTGCGCCGCAGTCAGATCGGGACAGGCGACCGCTCCGAGAAGATACGCACATATAATTTTCCCCAAGGACGCGTCACCGATCATCGTATCGGACTGACGATCTACAAGCTGGACAAGGTGATGAACGGAGATATTCAGGAGATTCTTGACGCCTGCATCGCCGCAGATCAGGCGGCAAAATTACTGAAGATGCAGGAAAATTAAAGCAAGCGGGAGAAAAAACGGTTAGGGTGAAGTTGTGAAATGGAATATGGCGGGTTGCGAAGGATATCTATAATTTTTATGTGTATAGCGTTATTGTGTCTGGTCGGATGTGGGGACGCGGAGACTGCCAAGGTGGAACAGGCGATCCTCCCGCTGCTGCCGGAGGAGTCCCGAAGCGAGATGGCAGCAGATCATGGACAGACAACCATAAAACAGGAATCCATAAATACAGAGATGCAGAGTTTGGAATCCGAAACATCAGAATCCCAGATATCAGAATCCCAAACATTGGAATCCCAGACATCGGAATCTCATAAACAAGAGTCTCAAACGCAGGAATCCCAAGCAATTGACTACCAAAGTCAAACGGTTCAGGTGCAGGAAAGCGAAAGCATGGCGCAGACTGTCGATTCCCAACCGACTTCCCAGCCTGAAGCTGTATCACCACAGGCACCGCCCGCCGCCCCCACAGGGCGTCTGGTGGTCATCGACGCAGGGCATCAGGCGAAGGGGAACACTGAGAAGGAACCCATAGGACCGGGCGCGACGCAGATGAAAGCCAAGGTAGCAGGCGGCACCAAGGGCTGCGTCAGCGGTCTGTATGAATATGAGCTGACATTGGCTGTGTCAGAGAAGCTTTGCGTGGAGCTGCAGGACAGAGGCTATGATGTGCTTATGGTTCGCACCACCAACGATGTGAATATCAGCAATGCTGAGAGGGCGGAGATGGCAAACGAGGCGGGGGCGGACGCGTTTATACGCGTTCATGCCAATGCCTCGGACAATTCCGGCGCAAATGGCGTGGAGACCCTGTGCCAGACCAAGGACAATCCCTACAACGCCGCTCTCTATGAGGACTCCAAAACCCTCTCTGCCTATATTCTGGACGGGGTGGTCAGCGCCACGGGTGCGAACAAGCGCAGGGTTGTGGAGACGGATACCATGTCGGGCATCAACTGGTGTCAGGTGCCGGTGACGATTGTGGAGATGGGATTTATGACCAACGAGGCGGAGGACGCTCTGATGGCGGACGAGGAATATCAACAGCAGATCGCGGACGGAATCGCGGACGGCGTAGATGCGTATTTTGCGGGAAAGACCGAGTAGCGGCGGGTTGGTAAGGTTTAGCTATATGGCGGCTGCAAAAATAGTACATAAACAGCGCATTTTGCACAAAAAAGCACCGAGATATTACAGACAGTTTTCACAAAATTTATTTATTTGCGCAAAATTAGCTGACATTTTGCTGTTTAATTTGTTAAAATAAGGTTATAACATTATTGTAGGCGATTTGCAGCCTTTTGCGGGCTGCCCTGCCATTCTTCGCGTCAGGGATGGTCATTATTGAGAAAGGAAGATTCAGGTGTTTAGTAAGGATGAGTATGTAGTAAGCGGTAACAAAGGTGTCTGTGTGGTCGAGGATATCACCACGTTGGATATTGCCGGCGTGGACAAGGAGCGGGAATATTATATCCTGAAGCCTGTCTATATGGCGGGCAGCACAGTTTATGTACCGGTGGATACGGCGGACAGTTCCCTGCGCAGGGTGCTGAGCCGCGAGGAGGCGGATCGGCTGATTCAGGGGATTCCCGAGATCCCGCTGATCAATATTTCCAATGATAAGCTGCTTGAGCAGGAATATCGCGGCTGCATACGAACCAATGACTGTGCGGAATGGATTCGGGTCATCAAGACAATCTATCTGCGCAAGCAAAAGCGTTTGGAGGCAGGACGGAAGGTGACGGCGGTGGACGCCAAATATTACCGTCTTGCGGAGGACAATCTCTATGGCGAGCTGGCGGTATCCCTTCAGATGCAGCGGGGTGAGGTCGAGGACTATATCACCAAGGAGATGGAAAAATAAGATTTACTTTTGATGTTTTTTCAGAAAGTACTTTACATTCCGCATAAAATAGTTTATGATTAGGAATCATAAATGATGATTAAAACGTTGACGAGGACAGTAGAATGTGGAATCGTACCAGAGAGAACCGCCCTGCGGAGTGCATATAGCGCACAAGACAGGAGCTGAAAGCGGTTTTGCGGGGATACATTTGAACACCACCTCCGAGTGGCTTTAATACAGCCCGGGTGCTTCCGTTACAGGCAGACGAGGTGGCAATGAGCGACACGCTTATTGCAACAAGGGTGGAACCGCGCATAGAATCAGCGTCCCTTGCAGTCTTGATGGCTGCAAGGGATTTTGTTTGCCCAGCATGGGCGTTCTCTAACGGGTGAAAGTCCCGAGTGCGCGT
>JAMPHH010000004.1 GCA_023663505.1 Muribaculum sp. | reverse complement strand
CCGAAAAAGGCAACCATAAAAGACTATCAGATGTCGAAATGTTTACTTTTGAACCGCATATCAGCATTCCTGATTCCAGATATGGATATAAGATGGAAGATATTTATTATTTTAATAATGGCAGACTGAAACGAATTTAGAAAGCGAATGGAGGGAAAATTCACCAAGATCAGGAGGAAAATTCCTCCAAAGTCAGGAGGAAAATTCCTCCAAAGTCAGGAGGAATGACAGAAATGACAGAGGTTAAATTTTATGATAGCATAGAGGATAAACTGCTTAGGTTTGCGGTGATTATATCCAAAACACAAAATAAATACGTCTTCTGTAAACATAAGGATAGGGATACATGGGAAATCCCCGGAGGACACAGGGAACAGTTTCCTGATGGAAGCCGGGAAAGTATTGTGGATACAGCAAAGCGGGAACTATATGAGGAAACCGGTGCCTTGGAATTTGAAATAAAACCTGTTTGCGTATATTCTGTTACAAAACCGGATCATTTTGATGGCGAGGAATCATTTGGTATGTTGTTTGTTGCTGATATCCAATGTTTTGAAGCAGAATTACATAATGAAATTGAGAGAATTGCAATAATGGACGAATTTCCCCAAAAGTGGACGTATCCCGATATCCAGCCGCATTTGATAAACGAGGCAACAAGGCGGGGCTATTTATAAACTGAGAGGAATTTTCTTATGGGAAAACTAAATGTTGACGGAGCTTAAGATACAGGTCTTACAGATTGAAGAAGATGGCTACGCAACAAGAACACAATAGAATTTCTTGGCATATGGGAAAATGTATAATACAGACTTCGATAGCGCTTCCCATGAAGAGATCATGCTAGAGGCATAAAATGTATTTTTAGAGACAAATCGAAGTTTGTAATGGAGAACTAGATATGCGAGCAGTTATTATTAGACATGGGAAGGTGGATTTTCAGTGGAAAAATGGAGTACATCAAAACAGTTTGACGAGGATTGCATAATGTATGATGAAGTACCCTTGTGTGCAGGTATTACTTCAAGCAAGAAGTTACCGTTAATATTTTGGAATGTTTTGGGGCGGCTACAATGGTTTTTTAATATCCATTCACAAAAAGAATGTAGGAGAGAAACCATTTATCGTGCAGACCAGTTTATAGAAATGATAATAAAAAGAGAGACAGACTGCATTATTGTTACACATGGATTTTTTATGCACACTCTCTTAAATCAAATGAAGAAAAAAACATTTCAAATCAGCCATACACGATTAAATTATTCAAACGGTGAATATATTATTGCAGAACGATAGATTCAGGTAACTGAACCGGAGATGCCACAGGCTGGCGGGTGTTGCGGTTTCTTGTGAGTGCTTTAGCGATGTGGAGAGGAGACTCACGGCGATGCGAGCCCACTGGTTCGCATCACCGATGCATTGAGGCTCCTCGCAACGCCCATCGCTACGCCGAACAAGAAACCGCGACACCCGCCAGCCGTCCCCTCCGATTCATTATACCTTGTCCCCCCCGCCTAATTCGTTGTGTCTCCCCCCGCCAAGCCACTAGATGTAGTATTTGACAATAACGCTTTTTCACTGTAAAATAACAAGTGTTCTTTGCATTAAACGATAAACTATGCCCCAAGAGGGACGAGAGACAGGAAGAGAAAATATGGCTCGTAAAGAATCCATTACTATTCAAATGATTTTAGATACCGCCTTTGAGATGACCAGAGAAGACGGCTTCGGCAGCGTGACCGCAAGAAAGGTCGCTGCGAAGGCAGGCTGTTCCACGCAGCCGATTTTCAGGGTTTACAAGAACATGGAGGAGCTCTGGGAGGCGGTTTACGAGCGCGCGGTGGGGCATTTTCAAGATTATTACAGTCTTTACCCGCGAGTGGGCAAGGCTCCCTTTTCCAATTTGGGAATGGCGTACATTGCGTTTGCCAGAGAGGAGGGGCATCTTTTTGAACTGCTCTTTCTGACAACGGGGGTCGGCTCGGAGGGGAGCTCGGTCAAGAAAAGAAGCATGTATGAGGTTTTAAACGGTCCCGAAGGAAATGTGGGTTACGAGATCAATCTGGCAAAGCAGGCGGGATGCGCCTCACCCGGGGATCTTTTCATGAAAATGTGGCTTTTTATCCACGGGGCGGCTTGCATGAGCCTTACCGGAGATTATGATTTGTCGGATCAGGAGACACTGGCTCTGTTGGAGAGCTCTTACAGCGAGTTTGCCAAGGCATGACGAGAGGTGCCGACGGGCGAATGAGAGCGTAGGAGAAGGGTGAGTATGAGCCAACAATATGACGTTTTGAACAGAATCAATGAAAAATACGATAAAATGAGCAAAAGCCATAAGGCGATTGCCAATTTTATCTCACAGCATTATGACCAAGCGGTGTTTATGACAGCCGCGAGACTGGGGGCGGCGTTGGGCATCAGCGAGTCCACGGTGGTGCGCTTTGCGGCGGGGATTGGCTATGAGGGCTATCCGGAGCTGCAGAAGGCGCTGGAGGAGTGCGTGAAGGGGAAGCTGAGCAGCGTTCAGCGTATGGACGCCAAATATGGCAAGAGCACCCAGTCGGAGATCCTGACCTCCGTGATGAACGCAGATATGGAAAAGCTTCAGCATACCATAGACAATCTGGACGCAGCCGCCTTTGAGAGCGCCGTCACCACGATTCTGGAGGCGCAGACCGTGTATGTCATGGGGCTTCGCAGCAACGAGCCCTTGGCGGGATTCCTGCAATTTTACCTGAATATGATCCGCGGGAACGTGGTGCTCCTGAATACAACCAGTGTCAGCGAGACCTTTGAGCAAATGATACATATCAGTGAGAAGGACTGTTTTATCGGGATCAGCTTTCCCAGATATTCCATGAGAACGTTGAAGGCGATGGAATTTGCCAATGACAGGAACGCCAAGGTGATCGCCCTCACGGACAGTATCCATTCTCCCATGAATCTGTATTCCTCCTGTAACCTGTTGGCGAGGAGCGATATGGTGTCCATTGTGGATTCCCTTGTGGCTCCCCTGAGCGTTATCAACGCGTTGGTGGTGGCGATCTGTCTGAAACGCCCTCGCGAGGTCAAGCACAATCTGGAGATGCTTGAGGAGACTTGGAACAACTATCAGGTATACCTGAATGACGAGATTAATTTCATAGACGATGAACCTATGTTGAATTATTCACTGAGGCGGGAGGATTAGGTGCGAAATGTTTTGCGGGCTTAATGCCGATTGCGCGGTAGAAGAAGGGGAAAAATGAGCGAGATCATCATAGTTGGCGGTGGTGCAGCGGGAATGATGGCGGCGTATGCCGCGTCAGGACGCGGGCACCACGTTGTTTTATTAGAGAAAAATGAAAAGCTGGGCAAGAAACTCTTTATCACCGGAAAGGGGCGCTGTAATGTGACCAATGCGGCGGATATAGAGACATTATTTGCCAATGTCTGCACCAATGAGAAGTTTCTTTACAGCGCCTTCTATGGCTTTGACAATCGGGCGGTGATGGAGCTGTTGGAGCAGGCGGGCTGTCCGTTGAAGACGGAGCGGGGGGAGCGGGTTTTTCCCGTGTCAGACCATTCCTCGGATGTGATAGCTGCATTCGTGAGGCTGCTTAGGAAGGGCGGCGTGGAGGTGCGTCTGCGCACGGAGGTGCAGGAGCTTCTGTGGGAGGAGACAGACTGTGAAGGTATCGCACGGGGCGAGCGCGGACAAGATTGCGTTCGCAGGGGCGGCTTGGGAGAGGCATGCGCCGCGGAGGGAGTCGTCAGGACTGATGTGGAGAATGGCGGAAGACAGGTTGAGGGCAAGATGCGGCATGTGCGCGGGGTCAGACTGCGGGGCGGGAAGGTGCTCCGTGGGGACGCCGTGATCGTCTGTACGGGCGGGCTGTCATATCCGCTGACGGGCTCCACGGGGGACGGCTTGAGATTTGCCGAGGAGACAGGGCATAAGGTGACGGAATGCCGTCCCTCCCTTGTGCCCCTTCGAGCGGCGGAGGAGTGGTGCAGGGATTTGATGGGGCTGTCTCTTAGAAACGTTGAGCTCTGTATGGTCTGCGGCAAGAAGGAGCTGTATCGCGAGCAGGGGGAGATGCTTTTTACCCATTTCGGGGTCAGCGGTCCCTTGGTGCTGACGGCGAGCTGCTATTATGGAAGGGCTGTGCAGCTGGCGCGGAAGGCGAAGGATGGCGCGGGGGCTGTAAAGCTTTTCATTGATTTAAAGCCTGCGCTGGACATGGAGCAGTTAGACAGGAGACTTCTGCGGGACTTCGAGGAGCAGAAGAACAAGCGTTTCAAGAACGCCTTGGGGGGATTGTTCCCGTCGAAGCTGATCCCTGTGATGGTGATGCTCTCGGGGATTGACGGGGACAAGCAGGTAAACGAGATCACCCGACAGGAGCGGTTGGAATTTGCCAAGCTGATCAAGGGGCTGCCCTTGAACGTGACGGGGACAGGAGCTTACGAGGAGGCGATCATCACACAGGGGGGCGTGTCCGTGAAGGAGGTGAATCCTTCCACCATGGAGTCCAAGAGGGTGAAGGGGCTGTACTTCGCGGGGGAGGTTCTGGACTTGGACGCCCACACGGGGGGATTTAATCTGCAGATCGCTTGGTCAACCGGACATTTGGCGGGGGAGAGCGCGGGCGGAGAAGGGTAAGCTGCGAAGCGCCAATTTGGTAACAGTTCCGCCTTGATACCCGTACAAAGCAAATATGTTCAACTAACAAATCATTCTATGGCGGAACTGTTACCGAATTGTATTCTGACTTCAAATTGTGATTGACAACATGGCGTCGGTGCTGTACAATGAAAACATCTTAAGTTCAAGTTTTTTCTCAGGCGTTTCTGCCGTGGCGATTATGCCATATCCCACTTGAATGAAAAGAATATTAGAGTGGCAGGAGGCAGAACGGTTCTCCTGCAGAGGGAGGAATATGGGAAATTATGATGATGCAGTATATAGCTACCTGTCAGATAACGACAGATTTGCGGATTTGTTCAATGTTGTGTTTTTTGGCGGCAGGGAGATTCTGAAAGGAAGTCTGTTAGAGTCGGACGCAGAAAGATACATAGATGTCTCGGACGTGGCGCATACAAATGGCGGGGGCAGGAAAAATCAGACCAATCAGCTCAAGACGGCGGGATTTCGCGATATCAAAAAGCGGCTTAAGACGGGAGCAAGCTTCGTGGTAACGGCGGTGGAGAACCAGAATGACATCGATTACGCCATGCCATGGAGGATCATGCGCTATGACCAGATGGAGTATGGAAGACAGATAGCAGAGCTGCAAAGGAAGCACCGCAGGGAAAGGGAGGAGCAGGGGCTGCCCCCAAGCAGGTGGGCGGAGCGGATGCGGAAGGGCGAACGCCTCTATCCTGTATATACAATATGCTTTTATCATGGTACGCAGGAATGGGATGGACCCAGAAGCCTGAAGGATATGATGGAGTTTCCGGAAGGGACTCCGGAGGGCTTTACAGAGAGCATTCTTCAGGAAGCCCCGTGGCGGAGTTGTTTTCATGATTATGGAATGGCGTTGTTCTGCGCAGGGGAGGAAAAGGATTTCTCGGGATTTCGGACAGAGTTAAAGCTACTGTTGGAGGCTTTGTCCAGCAGGCAGGATAAGGAGAAAATGTATGAGCTATGGCAGCGGGAGGAGTTCTCCAGATTGGATTGGGAGACTGCGGAAGCAATCGCAATACTGACGGACAGACTGCAGCTGTTGGATAAACTAAAGGAATATGAGGAAGGAGGAAATTGCAACATGTGCTTAGCGATGGATGAATTGGAGAAGGATTGGAAGGAAGCAGGAAAAGCTGAAGGAAAAGCGGAGGGAATCATTGAGATGAGTCTTGATCTTGGACTCTCAGAAAACGATATTTTGGAACGGCTGCAGGCGAAGTTAAACATATCCTTGCAGGAGGCGCAGAAATATTTTGCGATGTTTAGAAAGGCAGCTCTTAGCATAGGCGAAGGCTGAATTTGATGGTATTTGACGGGCTGATAAAGAGCTGGAAAAATATCATGATATATGCTATAATGGCATGAAAGTCAGTGACGACCCCAAAAGACTATATAACAGACGTGTGATATCGGGAGGAGCTTATGAGTTACAATATAGCGGTTGACGGACCCGCAGGTGCGGGCAAAAGCACTATCGCGCGTGCGGTGGCAAAGAAGCTGCAGTTAATTTACGTGGACACGGGAGCTATGTACCGCGCCATGGCGCTCTTTATGCTAAGGCAGGGTGTAAATCCCGCAGACGGCGCGGCTGTCAGCGAAAGGTGCAGGGAGGCGGATATCACGATCGCATACGAGGGCGAGGAGCAGGTGGTCTACTTAAACGGAGAGAATGTCAATCCTTATCTGCGCACTGAGGAGGTGGGCAATATGGCGTCTTCTGTCAGCGTACAGCCCGCGGTGCGGGAGAAGCTTGTGGAGCTGCAGCAGGCTTTGGCGGCGAAGGCGGACTGTATTATGGACGGACGGGATATCGGTACATGTGTGCTGCCGAACGCTCAAGTCAAGATCTACCTCACCGCAAGCAGCGAGGTGCGGGCAAAGCGGCGCTATGACGAGCTTGCGGCAAAGGGGCAGGAGTGCGATCTGGAGCAGATCAAGGCAGATATTGAGGATAGGGATTATCGGGACATGCACAGGGAGCATTCTCCTTTGAGACAGGCGGCGGACGCCGTGTTGGTGGATACCTCCGATATGACGGTGGACGAGGTGATAGATCGCATTTTGGAGCTTTGCAGGATAGGTTGAAAATCAAAGATTTCCAATCAGAAATTGGTGCTTGTGCCCCAATTTCCAGATTGCGGCGAGGACGGAGATAGGTATGGAAGTGAGACTGGCTGAGTGCGCGGGATTCTGCTTTGGCGTGAAACGTGCCCTCGAGATGGTGTATGAGCAAGTGAAAACAGGGAAAACTATATATACCTATGGCCCGATCGTCCACAATGAGGAGGTCGTGCGTGAGCTCGAGCGGCAGGGCGTCCGAGTAGTTGAGGGCGAGGAGGAGCTTCGCAGGCTGCAGGACAGCTCTTATGGGAAAGCGGACGCGGGCGATACTCGGGATAAGCCGTGTGCGATCATCATTCGTGCTCATGGAGTGCCGCGGGAGACACAAACGCTGATGGAGCAATGTGGTCTTGAGTGTATTGATGCGACATGTCCTTTTGTAAAGCATATTCATAAAATCGTGGAGAAGGCGGGGCAGGAGGGCTTCCATGTGGTCATTGCCGGAGACCCGGAGCATCCCGAGGTGAAGGGGATTATGGGGTGGTGCGGCGGTCCCGTGACCGTGCTTCAAACGGAGGAGGATGCGCAGAATTTTTGCCCGACGGAGGGGCGAAAGGTCTGTCTCGTTGCTCAAACGACATTTAATTACAATAAATTTCATTCTATGGTTGAAATTTTTCAGAAAAAAGGTTACAATGATAATGTCGTGAATACTATCTGCAATGCAACAGAGGAGCGGCAGCGGTCTGCACAGGCATTGGCGGCCGAGGCTGATGTGATGATCGTGATAGGTGGGAAGAATAGCTCCAATTCGAGGAAGCTGTACGAGATCTGCAGCAGGGAGTGTGCACACACTTATTTTATACAGACACTGGATGACTTGCATTTAGAGCTACCTAAAGCTGTTCGCCTGGTGGGTATTACCGCGGGGGCTTCCACCCCCAATAATCTAATCGAGGAGGTTCAAAATTATGTCAGAATTAACTTTTGAACAAATGTTGGAGGATTCTTTAAAAACAATACATTCAGGAGAGGTAGTCACAGGTACAGTTATCGATGTCAAGCCGGATGAGATGGTACTGAACATCGGATATAAGTCAGACGGTATTCTGAGCAAGAGCGAATATACCAATGATTCCAGTGTGGATCTGACTACCGTCGCCAAGGTCGGCGACACCATGGAGGTCAAGGTACTGAAGGTAAATGACGGGGAAGGGCAGGTGCTTCTAACCTACAAGCGTCTTGCTGCGGACAGGGGTAATAAGAGAATCGAGGAAGCATATAATAATCATGAGGTGCTCACCGCTCCCGTGGCGCAGGTTCTTGACGGAGGTTTGAGTGTTATCGTCGAGGAGGTTCGCATCTTCATCCCGGCGAGTCTGGTGTCGGATACTTATGAGAAGGATTTGAGCAAGTACGCAGGGCAGGAGATTGAGTTCGTGATCAGCGAATACAATCCTAAGCGCAGAAGATATATCGGTGACCGCAGACAGTTGGTTGCGGCAAGGAAGGCGGAGCTTCAAAAAGAGCTCTTTGAGAGAATCCATGAGGGAGACATCGTGGAAGGCGTTGTCAAGAACGTGACGGATTTCGGTGCGTTCGTTGATCTGGGCGGTGCGGATGGTCTGCTGCATATCTCCGAAATGAGTTGGGGCAGAGTGGAGCATCCCAAGAAGGTGTTCAAGGTTGGGGACAATCTCAAGGTTTTGATCAAGGAGATCAATGGAAGCAAGATTGCATTGTCCTTAAAATTTGACGACGCGAATCCCTGGAAGGATGCTGCGAGCAAGTATGCCGTGGGCAGCATTGTAACCGGTAAGGTTGCCAGAATGACCGGATTTGGCGCTTTTGTGGAGCTTGAACCCGGCGTGGACGCACTGCTTCATGTTTCTCAGATTGCCAAGGAGCATATTGAGAAGCCCTCCGACATACTGAGCGTCGGACAGGAAGTGACGGCAAAGATTGTGGACTGTAATGAGGAGGACAGGAAGATTTCCTTGAGCATCAAGGCTACCCTTGCCCCCGAGCCCGGAGAGACGAAGGAGGAGTCCGATGCGGATGTGGTGTCTGTGGATATTGACGCCGTGATCGCAGCGGAGGCCGCGGAGGAAGAATAGTGGTGTTCAGCGGAAGGCTGAGTTGTAACGAGAATAATCTGTTTGGGACGGAGGGGTATATGACGTCATATGACTATGAGTATTTTAAACGGGAGATCAAGGCGCTGACGGCAATCGATTTAAACAGCTATAAAGAAAAGCAAATGAAGCGCCGCATTGACACGTTAATTGCGAAGCACTCGATCAACGGATATGACGAGTATATGAAGGCACTCAAGACCAATAAAGAGTATTTTGAGGAGTTCATCAATTATATCACGATCAATGTGTCGGAATTTTATCGGAATCCGGATCAGTGGCAGATTTTGGACAAGGATGTGTTCCCGGAGCTGATCAGGATGTTTGGCAAGAACCTGAAGGTATGGAGCGCAGCCTGTTCCACGGGCGACGAGCCATATTCTCTGGTGATGGCTTTGTCCAGACACGTCCCGTTGGAGCAGATTAAGATTTATGCCACGGATTTGGACAAACAGGTGATAGCGAAGGCAAAGGTGGGGCTGTACGCGGAGAAAAGCGTTGCCTCGGTGCCTGCTGACCTCAAGAAAAAGTATTTCACACAGGTGGGACCTTCCTACAAGATTTCCGATGAGATCAAGGCGCGTGTGGAGTTTCGGGAGCATAATCTGTTAAAGGATACATACCCCACGGATTGTCACCTGATCGTATGCCGCAATGTGCTGATCTATTTTACCGAGGAAGCCAAGGACGAGGTGTTCCGCAAGTTTAATAAGTCCCTTGCGAGAGGCGGAGTGCTGTTTATCGGCAGCACAGAACAGATCATCAATTACAGGGACATGGATTTCGAGAGAAAGAACTCATTCTTTTATTTCAAACCGAAGGTTTGAAATTGTTCAAGCCGACGTTTTTATGAATGTGGCGGCTGAACGCTTACAATGATTTTGGCACAAATAACCCAGAGCAGGTAATGATATGCTCTGGGTTATTGACTGCAATAAGCCGACTCGCAAGGCGTGGCTGCGTTTGTTGTCCGGCGGTCAGCAGGTTGTGATGATCATTCGCAGTACCTGTCTTGCATATTCGCTGAATGCCGCGCGGTCGCGCTTCATTTCATCCGTCAGCTCGAAGAAAAGCTCCTTGCTCTTGTAATCAGTCTTGAAGTAGGGCTCGAAGCTGCCGTTCCACTGGGGGAGGTAACTGGATTCCTTGCGTGTATAGCAGTTCGCCGCCGACGCCTGAACGCGGTGCTTCGGGTCAACGAAGCCCGCGACGGACTTGTGCAATGCAATGTCCTCCATGGGCAGATAATAGTAATCCTTGTAATTGGCATAAAAATATTTCAGCTCTCCGTCATAAACCGGCACTCTCAAGGTGGCGTCGCCGTGTTCGCCCCTGAAATAGCAGCCTCCCGCTGTGGCGTTGACAACCTTGGGAAGCGGCATGGGAAGGGAGATCGTGATCAAAAGCTCCCTGCGGCTGTTGCCCTGCAGATCCCGATAGGAGTTTGCCTGTACCTTTTTGGCGCGGACAGCCTCCAGATTGCCCAAAAGATCGCTGTATGCAAGTATGGGAAGAATCTCCAACATTCCCTTGATGTCGTCCGCATTGTGAAGGAACAGGGATTTCTCAGCAAATTCACTGGGATTTTGCAGATAATCATGATAAATCCCGATCAATTCCCCTCCGGAGAACACGTCCTCCCTGTCAACGCCCAAGAACTGCTCCAGCGTCTTCTGCTTGCAGTTGGGAAGCCTTAGAAAGCCCTTATAGGGGGAAATGCGCCGATAAAGGTCAATGCCCTCGAAGGCGTCAAAGCAGTGTGGCAGCCCAAGCTGTTCACATTTCTGGATGAGAAAGGGCAGATCGAAATTATTGCCGTTAAAATGTACCAGGTAGCGGTACATGGCGGCAAACTCGAAAAACGCCCGCAGCAGATCCGCCTCCTGCTCGTAATTCTCAGCCATCCACTGAATCGTTTTCCACTGGTTGTCCTGAAAATAGGCACAGCCAATCATATACAGATAAGAAGATTTGGCGGTAAAGCCCGTGGTCTCGATATCCAGAAAGAGGATGCTGCTCAGTGGAGCAAGCCGGTCCAACGGATATTCAATATTAAAATTCTCCAAAGTTTCTTCGCTAATTCTCATTTTCAATCTTTCCTCATATTATTGACTTATGATGCTATGATACGTACTGCTGCAAATCTACCCTTTGAACATTATACCATGAATCTAAAATTTGTTGTAGCTATTTTTGTGAAAAGATAGTAAAATTAAAATAGTTATTGATGAATTTTGTCATGAAAGGAAGATATTATGGCGAAGTTGACGTTTGTGGGTGGCATTCATCCTTATGACGGGAAGGATTTGTCCAAGGATAAGCCTATTCGTGAGGTGCTTCCCAAAGGGGAAATGGTGTATCCGCTGTCCCAGCATATCGGTGCGCCGGCACAGGCGATTGTGTCAAAGGGGGACAGGGTGCTGGCAGGGCAGAAGCTTGCGGAGAGCGGCGGCTTCGTGTCGGCGGCGATATTTGCGTCCGTGTCGGGTACGGTCAAGGCGATCGAGCCCAGAAGAGTGGTTTCAGGAGACATGGTGATGAGTATTGTCCTTGAAAACGACGGGCTTTATGAGGAGGCTCCTGCGGGAGAGCGGAAGTCCTTGGAGGAGCTGACGAGGGAGGAGATTCTAAATGCCATCAAGGAGGCGGGGATCGTGGGTATGGGAGGTGCGGGATTTCCCACCCATGTCAAGCTCTCTCCCAAGGAGCCGGACAAGATTGAGTATGTGATTGCGAATTGTGCGGAGTGTGAGCCATATCTGACCAGCGATTATCGAAGGATGCTGGAGGAGCCGGAGAAGCTGATTGGCGGGTTGAAGGTGATTTTGCGGCTTTTTGACAACGCGCGGGGGATTTTGGCGGTGGAGGACAACAAGCCTGACTGTATCGCGAAGCTCCGACAGCTTACCAAGGACGAGAATCGCATCAGTGTCAAGGAATTGCAGACGAAATATCCTCAGGGCGGAGAGCGCAGCTTGATTTACGCGACCACGGGGCGCAAGATCAATTCCACCATGCTGCCGGCGGATGTGGGCTGTGTGGTGAACAATGTGGACACCATGGTGGCGGTATATCGCGCCGTTGTGGAGGGGAAGCCTCTGACGGAGCGCATTGTGACGCTGACGGGGGACGCCATGAAGGATCCGTGTAATTATCGGATACGGATTGGCATGAGCTATGAGGAGCTTTTGGAGGCGGCGGGCGGTTATCGGGTGCAGCCTGAGAAGGTGGTCTGCGGCGGTCCTATGATGGGGATGGCGTTGTTTGACCTGAAGGTTCCCACCACGAAGACGTCCACCGCGCTGCTCGCACTGTCGAGGGATGAGGTGTCCGCCATGGAGCCCGGACCGTGCATCAACTGCGGCAGGTGCGTGGAGGTGTGTCCGGGGCGGGTGGTTCCAAGCAGGCTGGCAGACTATGCGGAGCACTTTGACGAGGAGAGGTTCTTGGAAAATTATGGGATGGAGTGCTGCGAGTGCGGATGCTGCAGCTATGTCTGTCCTGCAAAGCGGCCGCTCACCCAAGAGATCAAGTCCATGCGCAAGATTTTGCTTGCCAAGAAGAAAAAGAAGTAGGAGGGAGCGGCATGAGTGAAGATAAGAGAAGATTAAAGGTCTCGTCCAATCCCCATATCCGCTCAAGGGCGACTACCTCCGGTATTATGTTTGCGGTGATCGTGGCGCTGCTTCCCACGGCGGGGTATGGAATCTATAATTTTGGACCGAGGGCTGTGGCGGTGATCTTGGTGACGATCGCCAGCACTGTGCTCACGGAATTTTTGTTTGGTCTGTGCCGTAAGAAAACCACGGTCACGGATCTGTCCGCGGTGGTGACAGGGCTTTTGTTAGCGTTAAACCTGCCTGTGGAGCTTCCCTTGTGGATGGCGGCGTTGGGCGGTGTATTTGCGATTCTGGTGGCAAAGCTACTGTTCGGCGGGCTGGGGCAGAATTTCATGAATCCGGCTCTGGCGGGCAGGTGCTTTCTGTTGATCTCCTTTCCCAAGCAAATGGCTGATTTTACCACGAGCGGGGCGGTTCTTGGCGCGAATGGGACTTATGCTTGGGACGCGTACACGGGAGCGACGCCCTTGGCGGCGTTGAAGGCGGGGGAGAGCGTGAACGTGATGGATATGATCGTGGGGCGTACAGGAGGGTGTATCGGTGAGACCTCCATGATCGCCATTGTGTTCGGGGCTTGTATCCTCTTGCTGCTTGGGATCATCGATCTTCGGATTCCGGGAAGCTATATTGTGTCCTTTGCCGTTTTCGTGGGACTTTTCGGGGGCAGGGGCTTTGATCCCGCTTATCTGTCCGCCCAGCTTGCGGGAGGCGGTCTGATGCTTGGGGCTTTCTTCATGGCGACGGACTATGTGACTCGGCCTATCACTGCTAAGGGGCAATATCTGTACGGAATCTTTCTGGGGATCATGACAGGAATCTTTCGTGTGTTTGGTCCCGGGGCGGAGGGGGTCTCCTATGCGATCATCCTGGGCAATCTCCTAGTGCCGTTGATCGACAGGGTGACTAAACCTGTGGCATTCGGTTATAAGAGGGGAGGAAGATCCCATGAATTATAATTCAAAAAATAATTCAAAAAATAATTCAGATGTAGCTGTAATGTTGAGAGAAGCCGGGATTTTGTTCGCAATCACATTAATAGCGGGTGTTATGCTTGGGTTTGTATACGAGCTGACCAAGGAGCCGATACGCATTCAGCAGGAGAAGGCTGTCCAAGAGGCTTGCATGGCGGTATTTCCCGATTCCGGAGAGAATCTGGTGTTTGAACAGATACAGTATGCGCCGGAGCCCGAGACCGTGGAAGCGTTGGCGGCGGAGGGCGTTGAGATCGGCAGTGTTTATAGCGCGAGAATGCGGGGAGCGGACGATACGCTGGCGGGCTATGTGGTGGAATCTGTCACCTCAGAAGGGTATGGCGGTGAGATCGTGCTCTATGTAGGGGTTGCGATAGATGGAAGCATCGGCGGGGTGTCTATATTGGATATCTCGGAGACTCCGGGACTTGGCATGGAGGCACCCAAGGTGCTGACGCCTCAGTTTGCGGGCAAGAGCGTGGAGAGCTTTACCTATACCAAGACCGGAAGCAGGACGGAGTCCGAGGTGGACGCCATCAGCGGTGCCACCATCACTACCAAGGCTGTGGTGAACGCGGTCAACGGAGCACTGCGGGTGACACAAAATCTGTTGTCGGGAGGTGGAGCAAATGAGTGAGAGACAAGCATACGCGGATCATCCGGCGGAGAGATTATATAACGGGCTGATCAAGGAGAATCCCACGTTTGTGTTGGCACTGGGAATGTGTCCCACCTTGGCGGTGACAACCTCTGCCATCAATGGATTGGGGATGGGGCTGACCACCACGGCGGTGTTGATTTTGAGCAATCTGATCATTTCCCTACTCAGAAGGGTGATTCCGTCCAGAGTGCGTATTCCGGCGTTTATTGTGATCATAGCGTCGTTCGTGACCATGGCGGAGCTTCTGTTGGAGGCGTATATCCCCTCGCTCAACAAGGCTTTGGGCGTGTATATCCCTCTGATCGTGGTGAATTGTATTATTCTGGGACGGGCGGAGAGCTATGCCTATTCCCACTCCGCGATTCCGGCTTTTTTTGACGGGATGGGCATGGGGCTTGGATTTTCCTTTGCATTGACATGTATCGGCGCGGTGAGAGAGCTTCTGGGGGCGGGCAGTCTGTTCGGATTTGAGCTTATGCCGGAGAGCTTTACCCCGATCAGTATCTTTGGACTGGCGCCGGGGGCGTTCTTCGTGCTGGCGGGGCTCACGGCTGCCCAAAATGCGCTGCGTAACCGCAGGGCGGGAAGGTCAAGAGGAAAGGGCGGCGCGGCGGAAGGCTCCTTAGACGGGGAATTGCCCGCAGGGTGCAAGCAGGACTGTACCGCTTGTGGCGTGAGCGGTTGTTCAAGCCACGGAAGGTTTTATGATGACACGGTGATCGAGTTGGATGCGGAGGATAATTAGATGGACAGTGTAAAAGAATTGTTGGTCATTTTGATAGGTTCCTCTCTGGTGAGCAATGTGGTGCTGAGCCAGTTCTTAGGGCTTTGCCCTTTTCTGGGAGTATCTAAGAAGCTCAAGACGGCGGCGGGCATGGGAACAGCTGTTATTTTTGTTATCACGTTTGCCAGTGCCGTAGCAGGTGTTATTTATAAATACGTGCTGCAAAGGTTTGGATTGGAGTATTTGCAGACGATCGTGTTCATTCTGGTGATTGCGGCATTGGTTCAGTTTGTGGAGATGTTTCTGCGCAAGTGTATGCATTCGCTCTATGAGGCATTGGGGGTCTATCTGCCACTGATCACCACCAACTGCGCTGTGTTGGGGGTGGCGCTCACCAATGTGCAGAAGGAATATGGGATTCTTGCGGGGATTGTAAACGGATTTGCCACGGCGGTGGGCTTTACCATTGCCATTGTGATACTTGCGGGGCTGCGGGAGAAGCTGGAATATAATGACATACCGGAGCCCTTTCGGGGGATGCCCACGGTTCTGCTGACGGCAGGGCTGATGGCGATTGCTTTCTGTGGCTTTTCAGGTCTTTTATAGTTGGGAGTGTGATGACAATGAGTGTAACGGGAATCATTGCCGCGGCTGCGGTGGTCGGCTTGGTGGGAATCTTTGTAGGGCTTTTCCTCGGGGTTGCGGGTCTGAAATTCAAGGTGGAGGTAGATGAGCGGGAGGAGGCTGTGTTGGCGGCGCTTCCCGGCAACAATTGCGGAGGCTGCGGTTTTGCGGGCTGTTCAGGACTCGCCGCTGCGATTGCCAAGGGCGAGGCACCCATAAACGCTTGTCCGGTGGGCGGGGAGCCCGTGGGCAATCGGATTGCGTCCATTATGGGTGTGGAGGCGGAGAACGGTAAGCGGCAGGTCGCCTTTGTGCACTGTCAGGGGGACTGTGAGAAGGCGGGGACGGATTACGAGTATACCGGCGTGGAGGATTGCCGTATGATGGCATTTGTGCCGGCGGGAGGCCCCAAGTCCTGTAACAGTGGGTGTATGGGCTATGGAAGCTGTGTGAAGGTATGTCCCTTTGACGCGATTCATGTTGTGAACGGCGTGGCTGTGGTGGATAAGGAGAAGTGTAAGGCGTGTGGAAAATGCGTGGAGGTCTGCCCCAAGCAATTGATCACCCTGATACCTTATGATGCCAAGACGGAGGTCTTGTGCCGTTCTACGGACAAGGGACCCGTGACGATGAAAGCGTGTCAGGCGGGATGTATCGGCTGCGGTATCTGTGTGAAAAATTGTCCTGCCCAAGCGGTGACAGTGACGGAGTTCCATGCGGAGATCGACCAAGAGAAGTGTACGGGGTGCGGAGCCTGTGTGGAGAAGTGCCCTAAGAAGGCGATCGTGCAGTTGTAAGAGGTATGCTGCAATGCCATAGGGGAGCAATCATAAAATATCAGATGTTACAAAATAATGATTGTTGCAGAATAATGGTTGCCGTAAAGTAACAATCGTCACAAAACGATGGCAGTCACGAAATAGCAGTCGTCATAAAATAGTGATTGCGACAAATATAATGGTTGTTGCAAGGTGACAGATGTTATGAAATGACGGGCACTATAAATAATTGCTGTCACGAAATAATGTTTGCCACAAAATAACGTTTACCACAAAATAGCGGTTGTCAAAAAATAATCGTTGTTATAAAATAATAGCTGCTACAAGTAAAAACTGATACAAGCAGCAATTGCTATGAATAACAGACGTTATAAATAATGCATATTACCAGCAATTATATACAAAAAGGAGGGCGGCAGATGCGTTTGCCGGATGAATTTGAGGAGAATAACAGTAGTATGACCCCCACGGTGCTGTCGGCTATCATAGCGGTCACTCTCTTTGTGGGAGCGATTCTGGTGGTGGTGCTCTTGATGAATAATCAGGGGAGGCGTTCGCATGCCGATGCCAATCAGGGCGCTAATGCCACCGTGGAGGCTTCCGTGGAGCAGGGTCAGGGCAGCACATATCCGGATACGGATAAGCTGGTCTCGGGAAGCACCCGTTCGCCGGAGGATTTTGACTTCTGGGATAAGTATCCCAAGGAGACAGAGAGTGTTCCCAAGGAGTCAGAGAACGCTCCCGGTGAGAGGGAGAGCGGTGCGCAGGAGGGGGCGGCAGAGCCGGAGAATGACCCGTCCACGGATGGCAAGCATACCATGGTGGTGAACCGTGATGGCGAGGAGGAGTGGGTTTTGATCAGCCCGTATCTCCCCAAGCATGAATATGATTTTACCAAGCTCGTGTGTCAGTCCGACCTGATGAAATATTACGTGGAGGGGCGGCAGGCTTCCTATGTGGGGGCGGATATCTCCAAATATCAGGATTATGTGGACTTCTTGAAATTAAAAAAGGCGGGAATCGACTTTGTGATGATCCGCGCCGGTGCCAGAGGGTATGGCAGTGGGCAGCTTGTGGAGGACAGTAATTTCTCGGACAATATTAAGCGCGCCACGGACGCGGGATTACAGGTGGGAGTTTATTTCTCGTCACAAGCGATCACTGTGGAGGAAGCCTTGGAGGAGGCAACGGCGGTGATAGAGGCTGTGGGCGAATACAAGCTCAGCTACCCGATCGCCTTTGACATGGGCTTCGTGGAGAACGACACCGCGCGTATCGAGGCTTTGAGCAAGGCGGAGAAGACAGAGATTGCCAAGACCTTTCTGGACACGGTGGCGGAGCAGGGATTTAAGGCGATGCTCTACGGGGACAAGGAATGGCTGGTCAAGGAGATTGACATGTCCAAGCTGACAGCCTACGACGTGTGGCTCTCACAGCTTCAGGACGTGCCGGATTACCCTTACCGCTTTACCATGTGGCAGTACACGCAGACTGCTTCGGTGGACGGCATCGTGGGCTACACCAACCTGAACGTGAGCTTTATCGACTATGCAGAGAAGTAGCCGTCGCCATAGCTGAACTGTCAGGGGAAAGCAACAGTTCAGTCATACGGCACCTGCAAAAGACTTGCAAGCACCAAATGTGTTGAAAAGGCATTTGGTGTGCATCAGTGCTATGGTTCAGCGGAAGGTTTGGCTGTAACGCGGAAATTCAAAATTCCGGGTGCAATCTTGACATTTGTGTAGATATCGGCATAGCGGCTTGGGGACAAGCCCTCGATATAGTTGGGGATGTAATTCTTGCGGACACCGTTCTTGTGCAGGATGTCAATCGCCTTGTTGTATGCGATCGCGGCTTCCACCTCGGAGTCATAGCGCCCCACTAGCAGATTACTTCGGATATGGATGCGGACAGTATAGAGATACTGTCCGTTTTTTGACGTGCGCCGGACGCCGTGATAGGTATTCCAAATCTCCAGATTCTCCCTGCGAAAATCCGTAGAATCCCCGTTGATAAAGCGAAAATCCCTGCCCTCCACCGCGTAGTTCTTGATGCCGTAGCGAGAGACCAGGTTCACCTGCATCCCATAGTCAGCCACAAAATAGTGATTGCCCCGACACATGATCTTGCGGGAGGAGTAATAGAACAGGTCGTCCATGTCGAATTTCAGGCTTTTTACAGGGCTTAAATGATAATAGAAAAGCTTCTGCCCCATGTAGATTGGAGTGCCAAAGTAGATGCCATTGTCCCGAAAATTAAGCAGACAGACCCACTTTTCAAAGGGAAGGGGAGAGCTCTCGCGATAATGGAGCAGTCCAAGCCCGGGGTCTCTTAAGAGCCGCAGTCCCTCCAGATATGCCTGATGAGCGGACTGGGGGGTGGGGAAGCTCCCCAAGCTGATGTGCTTGCGCCTGTAAGTCAGGGACGCGCGAAAATAAGGGCTTCCGTCCTTTTTACATGCGGGATAGACGCCCTCTAAGCGGGTATTTTGCTGTATATTGTCGTCGGATGAATATTTTTTCATAAAAAGAGTATAACATGAATCATAAAATGCTGACAAGCCGCATAAACATGTTTATCGGAGGAAAAATTTTATGTATAAGAAAGCCTTGGGAATGATTTTCATGTTATACCTGATATTCTTTTTCGGGACAATCTGTGTGAAGAGCATCGCGCAGAACAGGCAGGCTGCCGCCCCGCTCAAGGAGCTGCGGATGGACGAGCGTGTGCTTTCGGATCGCGGGGACAGCACCATGGGGATTATGGATACGGCGGTCTCGGGACAGCGAGTGGTGGACGTGCGGATGCTTGAGCGCGGCGAGGGGTATCACCTCGGAAGCGAGGATTTGGATATCCTGACGCGCATCGTGGAGGCGGAGGCAGGCAATCAGGATGTGGAGGGGAGGCTGCTCGTGGCAAATGTGGTATTAAACAGGGTGGAGAGCGAGAAATTCCCCAACAGTGTGAAGGATGTGGTGTTTCAGGAGGAGAAGGGGGTATGCCAGTTCTCACCTGTGTCAAACGGGCGCATCTGGGAGGTGCAGGTCAGCAAGGAGACCGACGAGGCGGTGGAGCGCGCCTTGGAGGGAGAGGACATCTCTGACGGAGCGCTTTACTTTGTGGCGCGCAAATACGCGGACGGCGGAAAGGTAAACTGGTTTGACAGCCATCTGACCTATTTGTTTGAGTATGGTGGACATGAATTTTTCAAATAAAATGCGGTTGCGGATAGTTTTGATAAATTGCGAGAAAATTCTGACAATTTGCATTGTGTGGCAAAAAAGAGAAACATTAAAAAAATGCTTGCAATTTATGCCCATATGTAGTATATTAAGCAAGTACCGCAGTTGAAACAAGCTGCAGATGGCTGATTGGTCAAGCGGTTAAGACGCCGCCCTCTCACGGCGGAAACAGGGGTTCGATTCCCCTATCAGCTGTTAATAAAGCCTTGGAAATCCAATGTTGATAAGGAATTTCAAGGCTCAATTTGTTCTCTGGTTTTTGGGTTATCATCAGGAGGTGATCGCATGCCAACCAGTCTGGAAGTAACAAAAGAGACGATTGAACAATTCCAAAAGGTTCAAAAGCATATGTTAATAGCAAAGGAAGAAAATGCAACAAGGACATATGAAAGCTTAAAGGATGATTATTTGTCTTTGAAAGCAATACTTAATGTGGCCGGTGTAAATCTTACGGATATTGACAAAATCAAAGAATAATTAAATAGTAAGCAGAGCGGGGCGAGGGTCTATGATATATGGCTTACGCCCTGATTTTAAAAAAGGAGAAGTACGGTATGAAAACAAGGCTGTTGCGGACATTGAGGTTTATGTATTTTCTGGGTTGTTTTTTTGTGGTGTTTTCGATACATGCGCACGCGTACATCGACCCGTCCACCGTCACCTATGTCATTCAGGGGATTGCGGGCGTGTTTATCGCGGTCGGCGCCGCTTTGACGATATTTAGACACAAGATCAAAGCCGCGTGGAACAAATGGTATTACGGTCAGGTCGCAAAGCGGACACAGAAGAAGGCAGAGAAGCTGGCGCAGGCGGATCACAAAAGCGAATAGGTGGACATATGGATACCATAGTTAATTTTCTGGGAAGTATTTTGGGATATGTGATGGCGTTCTGCTATGGCTTGATTCCTAATTACGGCGTTGCCATCATTTTCTTCACCTTCCTGACCAAAATAATTTTATTGCCTATTTCCATTCTGGTGCATCTCAATTCCATCAAGATGGTGAAGATGCAGCCATATTTAAATCTGGTCAAGGCAAATCATTATGGCGATCAGGACGCGATCAGTGAGGAGCAGTTGAAATTATACAAGCAATACAACTACCACCCGATGCTGGGGCTGATTCCGCTATTCATTCAGATCGTGCTGCTGATGGGCGTCATCAACGTGATTTATAATCCGCTGCGGCATATACTGCGTCTCCCCGCGCAAGGTCTGGCGGAGGCGGTGAATTGCTTCTCCGACCTCTCTGGGATAAGCACCGAGGTAAGCTCTATCCAGATCCTTCTGGCAGATGCCATAGGAAAGGGCGAATATATCGGGGAATTGACTTCCCTCCTGGGAGCGGAGGCGATCGGCTCAATTCAGGGCTTTGACATGGGTTTTCTTGGGATCAATCTGGCGGAGATACCGTCCCAAACGGGCGGGAGCCTGCTGCTTATCCCATTGTTGGCTGCGTTTTGTGCGTGGCTTTTGTGCGTGGTGCAAAATAAGATCAATGTCCTGCAGTCGGAGCAGGGGAAGTTCAACAAGCTCTCCACCATGCTCTTGTCGGTGGGCTTGTCCCTATATCTGGGGTTCTTTGTGCCCGCGGGGGTGGGCTTGTATTGGATGGCGGGCAACCTGTTCGCGATTCTGCAGCTCGTGTTCCTGAATTTCATCATCAACCCCCACAAATTTATTGATTATGAGTTGCTTGAGAGCAGCAGGGCTGCGCTTGACAAGGCGGCAGCCAGAAGACCTAAGGAGCAAAAGAAGCTGTTTGCCAGAGATCCTTACCGCGCAAGGGAGCGGCAGGATTACAAGACGTTCTATCAGCTGCACAATAAGCAGTTGGTTTTCTATTCGGAGAAGAACGGATTCTATAAATATTATCAGAATATTATCGAATATATCATGGAGCACTCCGACCTGACCATCGACTATATCACCAATGACCCCGAGGATGCTGTCTTTGAGCTTGCAAGTGAACGTTTCAGGGTGTACTATATTGGAGACAAGCGCATTATCCCTTTTATGATGAAAATGGACGCTAACGTGGTGGTGATGACGACGCCGGATTTGGAGAAATATCAGATTAAACGCTCTTTGCTAAGAAAGGATATCGAGTATATTTTTATACCTCATGATATTAACAGTCCCAACTTGGCTTTAAGAACGGGGGCGCTGGATCACTTTGATACCTACTTTGCGCCGGGACCAAGGGAGGAACAGGAGATACGCGCACTTGAACAATTGTATGGTACAAAGACCAAAAACATTGTTCGCTGGGGCTCGGGTCTGTTGGATAATATGATAAAAGGTTACAACAGCATGGCTAAGGTTGAGTCGGAAACAAGAACGATTCTGATAGCCCCCTCGTGGCAGGAGGATAATTTACTTGACCTGTGCATTGAAGAATTGTTGGATGAGCTGGTGAAAACAAATTATAATATTATTGTGCGGCCACATCCTCAATATCTGAGGTATTGCATGAGCAGGTTTCTTGCTTTGGAGGAGGAGTACAGCGAATACTCAAACGTGACATTCCAGAAAGATTTCTCGTCTACGGACACGGTGTATAAGGCTGATTTGCTGATCACGGACTGGTCAAGCATCGGATTTGAGTATTCATTTGCGACGCTGAAGCCTACCTTGTCCGTCAACACGCCCATGAAGGTAATTAATCCCGAATGGCAGAGAATAGATGTTGTGCCCTTTGACATTGCTATCCGAACCACTATAGGCAAATCCATTGACGTGGAGGAGCTGCAGCATGTAAATGAAGTGGTGGAGGAGCTGCTTTGTAATCCGCATGCTTACAGTGATCAGATCAGAGCTGCGCGTGAGGCGGAAATTTTTTATATAGGAAATGCGGGGGAAATTGGCGCCAAGTATATTTTGGAGGCAGTGAAGCGGGTGGAGGACAATAAGGAAGACTATATGAGATACATGTAGCAAATGCCGCTTGAACGGCAGGAGCGTTTGATAAGAAAATGTTTGATGAGGAGGGACAAAGTGAAACTACTGATCATGGCGGATATTCATGGCAATCAGGAGGCGCTGCGGGCGGTGCTGTCGGATGTGGCGAACCGCTGGGAGATTGGCGCCTGTGCCCTCTTGGGGGATCTGATCGATTATGGGATGTATTCCAACGAGGTCATTTCGATGATAAGACGGTTTCCCTACCCTCCGGTGTGCAATCTTTGGGGGAATCATGAAGCTGCGATTGTAAACCTTGAATATGAGAAGTTTCCGGAGAGATTCGCAGAGAATTTCCAAGAGCGATTCTCGGAGAGATTCGCAGAGAAATTCGCAGAGAGATTCTCTTGGGACAGGGGACGTGCCAGTGCGGAATATACGCGGAGCATCTTGTCCGAGGAGTCATGGGAATATGTGATGCAGGAGATGTGCGGATCGGGAGAGAGCCGTTTTGAGATAGGCGGCAGGCGGTATCTGGCACTGCATGGCAGCTTGGAGGATCTGTATTGGCAAAGCATATCGCCGGAGATGAATCCGACGGCTTATGGGGAATATGAGGTCGTCCTGTCAGGGCATTCCCATCAGCCGCATTTTTTTGAGAAATATATAGCGGTTGACAATCCGCGGATGCGGAATCGGAAGAAAATCATTTTCATCAATCCCGGCTCCGTGGGGCAGCCGCGCAACCAAAACGCTATGGCGCAATACGCGGTTTTTGACACGGACACGGAGGAGGTTAATTTATGTAAGGTTTTGTACGATATTGAATTGGAACAGAGCGCCTACCATGGGCAGGTGGATGATTTTTACAAGGAAAGGTTGGGATTAGGAATATGAGCGGCTTATATGTAATCAGCGGGGCGACGGGAATGACTGGCAATGAGCTATTCAGAAAGCTTGTGGGCAGGGGGGATTCCGTAATCGGCTTTGACAATTTCTTCTGTTCTTCTCTGGAGACGGTAAAGGATATCGCGGACAACCCACTTTTTACCTTTCATGAGTGGGATCTGAATGACGAGGGGCAGATGCTTTTGCTGGAACGGGAGGTTTTGGACAGAAAGGGCGACCATGACAGGGTGGTTTATGTCAATTGTGCCGCGGTGGTTCACACGGAGCATTTTTATCATGTGAACAGCACCTTCGACACCAATGTCATGGGCATGAAGAAGCTGTTGGAGCAGGCGGTACGGGTGGGGGCACAGGTCTATATCAACTGCTCCACCTCGGAGGTCTATTCGATGCAGTCATGGAGCGAGGAGGGTGTGAGGGAATCCGATTATATCACCATGTCGGACGCGGAGCACAGCCAGAGGACAAGCTATGCCACGGGGAAGCTTTTGACGGAATTTTTCATGAGGGACGCCTGTATGGAGGGGAAGATCAAGGGCTGCTCCATTCGCTTTGCCAATGTATATAGCAAGAATGAACTCTACCCCAAGCATATCATTCCCCATATCATGACACAGCTGCGCAGCGGGGGTAAGGTGGAGTTGCTTGAGAATTCTAAGGTCAACAAGAGGACTTTTCTGCACAATGAGGACAGCTGCGCGGCGGTTCTTGCGCTGATCGATTCCCCCGGAGCCTTGGACGGCACGGTGTACAATGTGGCGACGGACGAGGAGATATCCATTATTGACCTCGTCTCTCTGTGTGCGGAGAAGCTTGGGATCGAGAATCCGGAGATCGTCTATCGGGGCTATCGGGAGAATGACCCGGAGAGACGCGTGCTCAACACGGACAAGATCCGCAGCAGGACAAGCTGGAGACCCATGGTGTCATTGAGCCAAGGGATTGACATGATCATTGAGGATGGGGCGAAATGAGAGTATTATTGTTGACGGTGGCGGGATTGTCCGGTCGGTTTAGTGAGTCGGTGGGGTATTCCTGCCTGAAATGTATTTATCACAGACAATCGGTACGGGAATCCCTGTTATACAGGATGTTGGACAGACACGAGCTTTTTGACAGGATTGTCATTGTGGGCGGTTTTCGTTTTCATGAGCTGGAGGAGTTCGTGAATCGGGAATTTGCGGGGATCATGTACAAGCTCCTGCTCGTGGAGAACGGGCACTTTGCCGATTATGGCTCGGGCTACAGTTTTCAGGCGGGAGTCAGGGCGTTGGAGCATGACATGGGAGGCGCGGACTGCGACGAGTTGGTCTTTGCCGAGGGGGATCTTTTCGTGGATGACGAGAGCTTCCGGGCGGTCTGCATGTCAGACAAGAGCGTGATGACCTACACGGCAAAACCGATTTATGCGGAGAAATCCGTGGCATTTTACTTGGATATGAATGGCAGACCCCATTATATCTATGACACGGCGCACGGGAGCCTGCGGATAGACGAGCCCTTCAAGGCGGTGTTTAACTCGGGACAGGTGTGGAAGTTTGCAAGACCGGAGGTTTTGCGGGGGATTCTGGATGGGTTGAGTGAGGAGGAGTTGCAGGGGACGAATCTGGTGCCTGTCAACGCTTATTTTCAAAGCCCGGAGAGCGGTGAGGCACAGTTTATGGGGTTCAGGAAATGGGTCAACTGCAATACCGTGCAGGACTTTAATGAAATGATGGATGAGGAAGCTGGTAGAAAATGAAGCAGATTAATGAGAAAATGGATATTATGCGTGAGGAGCTGCAGGACAGGAAGGCGCGCATTATGATCATCGGGCTTGGAAGCGTGGGGAATTATCTGTTGGATTATCTGATGTCTGTGGGTGATCCAAGGATGGAGATTCGGGTGGTCGGAAGAAATGGGGACAAGCTGCAGTCGGACGTGAATATCGTGAGGGTGGCGTCCATGATCAGAGGGCAGAACCGGAGCGATATATCTATCTGCGATCAAGTGGATCTTAATGATATTTCAAAGATTGCCGCTGCCATTGACGAATACCGGCCGGATATCATCGTCAATAGCAGCAGGGCGTACCCAGGATTGAAATACGGCAGTATCTCATGGCAGAGCATTCGGGCATATGGTATCTGGACGCCCCTTGCGATCAAGTACACCAAGAACATCATGAAAGCGTATGCGGAGACCGGTTCGGACGCGGTGGTCATCAATACCTCCTACTCGGATGCGGTCATACCGTGGCTTAAGGGGGCGGGGGAGGCTTATCCCGATCTTGGGAGCGGGAATGTAAACCATCTGATACCTAGGATTAAAATGGCTGTGGCGCAGGAGTGCCGGATCGAGGACTATTGGAATATAGACGTGACCTTTGCGGTGGCGCATTTCCATGACGTGGTCATCAGCAAGGAAGGGCACACGGAAGGGTTAGATATGCTGATTGATATCCGCTATCAGGGGGAAAGCCTTGTGGTGAAGCTGAATGACATCTTTGCAAAATGTAAGATTCCGATGCTGGTGGATTCCAAGCGCAATCAGATGAATGCTTCGAGCAATTTCGAGATCATCATGGCGATTCTCTCGGCGGTGAGGGACGGTGAGAAGCGCAAGCTCCATTGCCCTGGGGCGTTCGGTGAGATTGGCGGCTATCCTGTGATCGTGGACGGACGCGGAGAGCGGATGGGGGCATATATCTGCGAGGATTACTTTACGCTGGACGAGATGCGAAAGAAAAACAGGGAGTCCATCTACCTCGACGGCATCGAGGATGTGAGAGAGGGTGTGCTGACCTACACGGACGAGCTGCTCGATAAGGTGCGGACGGCATTCGGAGTGAAGCTCATGAAGCAAGTAGCCTTTGACGAGATCGAAAGCGCAGCGGATTATATCATAAGGGAAATTATAGAGAAAAACAGGTGAGGTGCTTGGCGGCTATGGAAGTAAAAACAGTGTATACATGCTTTACAACGGATGTGATCCATGAAGGACATTTGAACATTATCAGGGAGGCGCACAGGTATGGCAGGCTTGTGGTGGGGGGGACTGGCGGATGATGCCATGATCCGATTTAACAGATTTCCCACACTGAACACCATGGAGAGAGTGGAGATGCTCCGCGGGGTCGAAGGGGTGGACGAGGTGATCATACAGGAAGATATCATGTATGACGAGGTGGTCAGGACGCTGCATCCTGATTATATCATGCACGGAGATAATTGGCTGCGGGGACCCATGCGTGTCATACGAAGCAACGCCGAGGCACTGTTGTCCGCATATGGCGGACAGGTGATTGACGTGCCATATACTCATAATGAAAATGTCAAGCATGTGGATGACATGATGAAGGCAAAGGTTGCCATGCCCGAGTATCGGAGAAGGCGTCTGGGTCAACTGATCTCGCTGCGCCCCATTGTCAAGACGATAGAGGTCCACAGCGGTCTGACGGGGCTGATCGCCGAGAAAACGATCGTGGAGCATGAAGGGGAGATTGACCAGTTTGACGCCATGTGGATCAGCTCTCTCTGCGATTCCACCGCGAAGGGAAAGCCTGACATTGAGCTGGTGGATATGACTTCGAGGTTTCGGACTGTGGATGACGTCATGGAGGTGACGACCAAGCCTATTATTTTTGACGGCGATACGGGAGGGCTCATCGAACATTTTGTATACACGGTGAGGTCTCTTGAGAGGATGGGCGTGTCAGCTATCATCATAGAGGATAAGGTCGGATTGAAGAAAAATTCTCTGTTTGGGACCGATGTGGAGCAGACACAGGATTCCATTGAGCATTTTTGTGAGAAGCTCAGGGCGGGCAAAAAGGTGCAGCTCACGGATGATTTCATGATCATCGCCAGAATTGAGAGCCTGATATTAGAGAAGGGGATGGAGGACGCGTTGGAGAGGGCATATGCCTATGTGTCGGCGGGAGCTGACGGGATCATGATCCACAGTCGGAAGAAAAGCCCGGACGAGGTGCTGGAATTCTGTGACCGCTTCAGGGAGCGGGAGAAGAAGGTTCCACTCGTGGTAGTTCCCACATCCTTTAATTCCGTTACCGAGGAGGAGTTGGTGGAGCACGGGGTCAATATCGTGATCTATGCCAATCAATTGACAAGGAGCGCCTTTCCCGCGATGGAGCAGACCGCAAGGGATATTCTGCGCTACCACAGGGCTATGGAGGTTGACGAGCGGCTGATGCCAATCAAGGAGATTATTTCGCTGATAGACGAGTTGTGACAGATGGGAGGATGGAAGATTTGAAGGCGGAGGAATTTGTGCGGATATTGAATGCGGATTTCTATACAGGTGTACCGGACTCGCAGCTTCGGGCATTATGCGATTATCTGATGCAGCTCTATGGGACAGACCCCATGCATCATATCATAGCGGCAAACGAGGGTAACTGCGCTGCCATTGCCGCAGGGTACTATCTCGCCACGGGAAAGGTGCCTGTGGTGTATATGCAAAACAGCGGGGAGGGGAATATCATAAACCCTGCCGCGTCTCTGTTAAATGACAGGGTTTACGCGATTCCGGTCATCTTCGTGATCGGATGGCGGGGAGAGCCCGGAGTCCATGACGAGCCCCAGCATATTTATCAGGGAGAGGTCACTGTGAAGCTGTTGGAGGATATGGGGATCGCTTCGTTTATCGTGGGCAAGGACACGACGCCGGAGGAGCTGGCGGCAAAGAAGGCAGAGCTTGACAGGCTGCTTGCGGTGGGCAAGGATGTGGCGTTTGTCATCCGCAAGGGGGCGCTGTCCTACGAGGGGAGCGTTCAATATGAAAATAACCATACCATGCTGCGGGAGGAAGTGGTGCGCCATATTGTCAAGGTCAGCGGGGATTCCCCCGTGGTCTCCACCACGGGAAAGGTGAGTCGTGAATTGTTTGAGGTGCGTGAGGCGGACGGAGCGGGACACCGGTATGATTTCCTGACAGTGGGCTCCATGGGACACAGCTCATCCATCGCATTGGGAATCGCTCTACAACGGCAGGACAAGACGGTCTGGTGCATCGACGGGGACGGAGCGGCGCTGATGCACATGGGGGCTATGGCAGTCATCGGTTCCGTTAGACCCGTGAATCTCATCCATGTGGTGATCAACAATGGAGCGCATGAGACGGTGGGAGGGATGCCCACGGTCGCGAGAGACTTGGAGCTCGCGGAGGTGGCGCGGGCTTGCGGTTATCCGTATGCGGTCAGCGTCGATAATTATACGGACTTGGACATGGAGCTTGAGAGGTCAAGGGAGAGAGGGTGTCTTTGCATGATAGAGGTGAAGTGTGCCCTTGGCGCAAGGGAAGATCTGGGGCGTCCCACCACCACGGCGCTTGAGAATCGGAACGCGTTTATGGAATATCTGGAGAAGACCATAATAAATGTCAAAAGCACTGGAATTGTTGACGATATGCATTGATGAAATAAATGAGGTTATAGAGAGGATACGGAATGGATAAGATGTGCTTGGTCAAGCGTTGTTTGAACAAAATACTGGGTGATGTGAGGTTGTTGCATATCCCGCTGGACATTCTCGTTGCGGGAGTCATGGCAATGGGCGGGCATAAGCTCTTGTCAGAGTTGGGGATTTTGGCTGGTGATATAAGCGTGTCTGATCTCGTTCTATATTCAACATTTCTTGCTATCGTCCTTTTTCCCATCGTGGTGCGGGTGTTCGATGCCCGCGTGGGAGAGAAAGCATATATGCTTGACGTGTGGGGGAGATTTAAGCGCGTCAGCATCCCCGTGCTCGCGTTTTGCTTTATGTGCTTTATCTATCTGCCCAGCGAGACATTTATCAGCAACAATTATGACTTTGAGTTCAGCTATCAGACGTTTATCCCGCATCAGATAGTCGTCATGGTGGAATGCTTTCTCGTGATGGCGGGCTGCTTCAGCCTTTGGCAGCGAGCCTTTTTTGAGATTGGGGAGGCACTTGTCTTTGGGCTTAATCTTGCGGTATATATTCAGTACATGTTCCTGAATGGGAGACTTAACCTGTTGGATGGCAGCAGCCCGGTGTGGAGTGATTACAGGGCGGATATCATTGCGGGATATCTGATCTGGGGTGTGCTGTTTGCCGTGCCGATGCTTCTCATGTGGAAGGGAAGGAAGCTATGGGAACATATAAGGATGTGGATTCCCGCCTTTTTGGGGGGGATACAGCTTGTAACGCTATGCAGTCTGCTCATCACAGCACCGCCGGAGGCCTTCATCATCAAGCTGAAGGGGAACTATATGTCTCCCGACGAGCAGTTCATCGTGTCTGCGAAGGATAATGTTATACTGATGGTTTGGGATGCAGTGGACAATGCTTACATTAAGGAGCTGTTGGATACAGAGCCTGAGCAGTTTGAAGGGTTGGAGGATTTTTCCATATATCTGAACACCTGCAGCGTGTATGACGCAACGTTATCCTCAATGGCGCAGATGCTGGCGGGTATGGAGCTTGAAGCGGAGCTGACGAGGAATGAATGGCATGAACGGGCATGGAAGACGGAGCGTGCAGTGGAATTCTATGGGCGTCTGCACGAGGCGGGATATGTGGTCAATGCCTTCAACCTGGAGAGCACCACAGTGGATAATTTTAAGGGGAGATTTGACAATTATCGAGTCGCCGACGACGCAGAAGAGAGTGAGCTGCTGGTGAATAAGGAGAGGATGTATGAGAAGTTTGGCGACCTGATCGCATACCGCGCGCTGCCCATGGGATTGAAACGATTGGTTGAGAGCGAGGAGCTGAGCTTTACGGACATTGTCACCAGGCGTAAGCGGAGCTATACTAATAATCGGGAATATGCGGAGCATCTTGAGCTGGCGCTCAGCGACAAGGAACAGGATTATTTTGTGGTGGAGCATCTCGAGGGAACCCATGACCCTTGCCCGGACAAGATTGAGGAGACTAAGTTCCTGCTGGGGATGTTGAAGGAATATATAGGGCAGCTTAAGGCGTTGGGGGTGTATGAGGACGCAACGGTGCTCGTTGTCTCCGATCACGGGGAACACAATGGCAATGACCCGACCAAGGCATCGACTCCGATCTTCATGGTGAAGGGGAAGGGCGATCAAAACGAGGAGTTGGTTTTAAAGAATGCGCCTGTCTATTATGATGATATGCAGGCGACATTGCTTGACTGCGCAGGGCTGTATGACAGGGAGCGGGATAGAGAGTTATTCGGGAGCTCTGCTTTTGACATTCCTGAAGATATGCAGCGCGAGCGAACATGGTATGATATGCGGGCGGACTCCGACTACCCAATGATCCCATTCTGGGATGATTCGAAGGTTATGAGCAGCTTCAATGTTTATTACGTTTATACTTATATAGGTGATACCGCCGTATTAGAGCAGATGGTGAGGGAAGGACGTCACACGTCGGTCTGTCCGTTGAAGAATTACAGGGGGTAGGTGGACTGTTCGGACGTGATCGAGGGACTGTCGGGAGAAGGCGGTTATCATTTGAAAGGACTTGTGACGATTCAAGGGGCGTTATTCTATGTGGTGGAATTGGGATAAATCGGGCGTTTGGGGCTTTTATATCATGTTTGAGGTCTTGCTGTTGTGGCTGGCCCTCGCATACAGGCAGATATGGGGAATATCAGGCGCGTTGATGCTTTGGACAGGGATCAGTGCGGTCTGTTGGATTACGAGGCTGATTCCCAAGGTGTTTGAGAATCTGACGTTAATCTCAGTATTGATATCCGTCGCGCTCGCTGTAGTGTGGGTATTCGGCGTCAGCCAACGCTTGGCGGATCAAGGGGTGATCTGGGAAGAACGCGAGCCTGTGCGGCTTCTGCTGGAGACAATGGCGGTTACTGTGCTCTTGTTGCCCCTGAGCGCTGCCGCAATGACGTCATGTATAGATATCAGGATGACGGCGCGGGATATGTGGATAAATTTTAAGAAGCTGTATATCCCGATGCTTGTCCTGGCGTTTATGTTCTATGTGTACATACCCAGCGAAAGTTTTATTGGGAACAAAAAGGATTTTGAGTTTGCATATCAGATGTTTATATTTCGCAATGTGGCTATTACCATATTCGGCTCGATGGCAGTGGTTATCTTCATGAGCATGATGAAGCGGAATCTGGTCGATATAGCGGGTGCGATTCTCTTTGGGCTGGTGACGGCTATGTATGTCCAGTATATGTTTTTGAACGGCAATCTGAGACTTTTGGACGGGGGAAGCCTGGATTGGAGCGAATACACCGCGGATATCATCATAGGATATGTTGTGTGGGCGGCTTTGCTGATTCTCCCGGTCGTCCTGATGCGGCGATGGTGGAGAATGTGGGAGAAGCTTCGCGTGGGGATTCCGGCGGCGCTGGGCGGTGTTCAACTGTTGACTCTCTGCGTGCTGCTGCTCACCGCAACGAATGAGATTTATGAATTGAACCTGGATTATTATTTATCCCCTCAGGAGCAGTATACGGTCTCGGGGGAAGGCAACGTGATCATGTTCGTGATGGACGCGGTGGACAATGCCTATGTGAAGAGACTATTGGAGACAGAACCGGAGGCGTTCGAGGGGTTGGAGGATTTTACGATATACACGAATACATGCAGCGTATACGATTACACGGCGGCTTCTATGACACAGATGTTGACAGGTATGGATCTCGAGATAGAACTCCCCGGGACAGAGTGGTTTGAGAGAGCGTGGAGCAGCGAGAGAGCGGAGGTATTTTACGGGAGACTGCATGAGGCCGGCTATACGGTCAATGGATTTAACCTTGAAGATACGATCGTGGATAACTGCGAGGGGAAATTTGACAATTACAGGCAATATACGGTGGACGACCTTCAAAACATGACGGTTCAAAAGGACAAGATGTATGCTAAGTTGTCGGAGCTTGCGCTGTATCGGGTGCTTCCCATGGGATTAAAGCGCATGATTGACAGCGCAAATATAGAGTTCACAGGGATTGTGAAGATACAGGAGAAGGCGTATCATGAGAATGAGGACTATATGCGGCATCTGCGGCTCACTGTCAGCGAAAAAACCAATCCATACTTCGTTGTGGAGCATCTGGATGGGACGCATTTGTCACTTCATGCGATAGCGGATACTAAATATATATTTGAGATAGTAAAGGAGTATATCCGCCAGATGCAGGAATTGGGGGTGTATGACGATGCGACGATCATTGTCACATCGGATCACGGGGAACATGAGCTCTTTATGAATAAAGAGCTGCAGATGGTGAAGGCGGCGACACCGAT
Organism: Muribaculum sp.; assembly: GCA_023663505.1. GTDB lineage: Bacteria > Bacillota > Clostridia > Lachnospirales > Lachnospiraceae > Acetatifactor. The sequence goes on along the minus strand of JAMPHH010000004.1, from coordinate 92,502 downwards.
CTTTCTGATTAAGGAGAAAGGCGTGCGCAGGGATAAGGCGGTGTTAAACCGCGCACCAATCTATCATGAGGACATTCAGGCGACACTTCTCGACTGTGCGGGACTATATGACGGGGGAGAGGATTCGGGGATGTTCGGGATGTCGATTTTCGATATCGAAGAAGACGCCCGACGGGAGAGGACATGGTATGATCGACAGAAAGATGACAACTATCCGCCGGTTTCGATGATGGGAGCGCCGACGATAATGACGCAGTACAATACCTACTACGGCTATACTTACACGGGTGATATGGAGACCTTGGAAGAAATGGTCAAGGAGAAGCGGTACACACAGATTTATCATATGACAGACCAAAGGGGATAGGAATAGTAAAGAAACGGGGGCGAAGGTATGAAAAAGGGAAAAAAGTTGGTATATGTGTTATTAGTGCTGCTCGTGCTGATACAGATAGGGTATATTGTATACACATTTGCATTCCGGAGGATGGGGTGTTTTTCTGACGAGGTGTGGAGCTATGGACTCTCTAACAGCTACTATCAGCCTTTTTTGTATTTGAGGGATGGGAACGCTTATAATTGTGAATTCAGTGAGGATGTATTGATCAATCTGGATCAGTGGGTGCCGGGCAGCGCCCTTCGGGAATATATCACGGTACAGCCGGGAGAGCGTTTTGCCTACGATTCCGTGTACCATAATCAGGTCCTGGACTGCCATCCGCCGTTGTATTATATGTTAGTGCATACTGTTTGCTCGTTATTCCCGAATAGCTTCTCGTGGTGGTACGCTATGTCTCTGAACCTCATATTCTTCGCGGGTACGCAGGTGTTCTTATTCTTTGCGGCGATGGAGCTTACAGGGAAGGAGGAGGCGGGGCTTTTGACGTGTATGCTCTATGGTGGCGGCACGGGAATGTTGTGCACCTTTGTGTTCATACGTCAATACAGCCTGCTGACCATGCTTTGCGTGGCTTTTGCTTATTGGGGGATCCGCCTGTACCGCCAGAATGTCCGGAGTGCGAGATTTGAGAAGAAGACATTGACGGCTGCGGCCGTTACAGCTTTGCTCGCTTTCCTGACACATTATTACTCCGTCGCTTACATAGGGGTATTCACGGCGTTGTTCTGTCTCTATATGCTGTGCAGGCGTCAGATAAGGCAGATGTTTCTCTATGGGGGGAGTATACTGGGAGCGTTGGTGCTGGCGTTAGCGGTCTTTCCCGCGGCGATCACCCATATCACACACAGGGAGGCGGGGGCATTTGGGGTCAAACTATATTCCACGGCGACTCAGATCAGGATGCTTCTCAGTTGGATGTTCGCCAATAATTTCGGATTTTCCACAAGCTATTTCGCAACAGCTTTCTGGAATATCACGATTCCCCTGGTACTTGCGGCGGTGGTGTTCGCGGCAATGCTGTTGCTCCCCTTCAGGGATGAGCCTTGGTTCCCTGTCTTGATGGGTAAGCTTAAGGCGGCTCCGGGGAGACTGCTGTGTTTTCTTCGCATTATGAATTATACGCCGGTATTTATCTTGGCAGCATGTTATTCCATATATATTGTGACTGCCCTTACGGTGGATGTGTGGCAGAACGGTCTGTACAGTCTGCGTTATATCACGCCTTCTTTTCCGCTCTTTTGTTTGATCGTCGTGGCGACGGGGTATTGGCTGTTGAACAGACTGCCTTGGACGAGGAGAGCCGCCATGTACATCCTGCTTGCACTCGCGGTTGTCGTAGTGATACGTGTGCGCGTGACTACGAGTTACCCTTATTCCCAGACATATTACGGGGTCACGGAAGACTTGGCGGAGCTCACTGAAGGGAAGCGGGTGGTAGTAATACATCCGATGCGAATGTATGTTCCGATGTTGCTTACGACTTTTGCTGTTGATCTACGCAATGCGGAGGAGGTCTTTCATACCTCGCCGCAGAACGCGCGTGAAGTGTGGCAGGAAGTGGACAGGCCGGGTAAAGAAGTGGACTATGTGTTTGCAAGTGTTGCGACATATTCTCCTTCCGAGGAGATGATGCAGGTGATTGTGTCGTGGTCGGGAGCAGGGGATACAGAAGCTGAAGCTGAATTCGAGTCCGAACATGAACCTAAATTGGAAGTAGCGTTTGATGAGGAGGCTGCAGAAGAAAGGGATAAAAAGTTTGATTGCACGCAGATGATCCAAAGTCTTGCGGGGGAGCGCGGATATGAGATGAAAGGCATTATATCGGCGCAGGGAGGACTATATTACATGTTAGAGCTTGCGAGGTGAGCCTACGGGACAAATCCAAATCCCCGGACAAACTATCCCGCCAACAGTATCTGGCGGGGGGTAACGTTTTTGCTTGACATAATGGATATTACGATGTAGAATATTAATAGATATTTAAGAATTGTTTTACAGTACATAGATACATAATAAATATTTGGAATGGATAGAGACATATGGATTTTGGAAGAAGAAAGATTCGACTGGGAGAAATCCTTGTAAACAGCCGTTTGATTACGGAGGAACAGCTTGCCGTGGCGCTGACGGAGCACCGTAAGGCGGGCAAGAAGCTGGGAGAGTACCTCATAGAACAGAATATTGTGAACGAGGACAACTTTGTGATGGCACTCAGCCAGCAGCTCGGACTTGACACCGTAGACCTGGCGAACGTGACGGTGGACAAGGGGATATTGGATCTGGTCTCCATCGATGTCCTTAAGAAAAACGTAGTTTTCCCCTATGCGTTCCGCGAGGATAACCCTGGCGTGCTCCGGGTGGCGATGGCGGATCCTTTGGATTACAACGCGCAGGACGACATCAATCTGATCACGAACTATCAGGTGGAGCCGGTGGTTGCGACCAATCGGAACATAATGATGGCGATCGACAAATTCTTCGGGCAGAAGGAGATGAGTTCCGCTCTGGAGGCGTATGCCAAGGAGAAGAAGCTGGATGTGTCGGCTGACGATGGCGATGACGAGGCTCTGAACAGTTCTCCTATCGTTGCGCTGGTTAAGGAGATTATCGAGAAGGCGGCGAGACAGAGAGCCTCCGATATACATATAGAGCCCATGGAGACATATATCAGGGTTCGTTACAGAATCGACGGCGCGTTGTATGAGCGTATGCGCTACAGCCCGAGTGTTCTTTCCTCGATCATAGCGCGTATCAAGATTATCGGCGGTATGGATATCTCTGAGAAGAGAAAGCCTCAGGACGGTCGTATCACCCAGATGGTTGACCGGGTGGAGTATGATATCCGTGTATCTATCCTGCCGACGGTATACGGCGAGAAGGTTGTTATGCGTCTTGCGATGAAGACTGCGTTGAACCGTGAGAAGAGTCAGTTGGGCCTGAAAGAGTATGAGATGGCGCAGTTTGATTATATACTAAGGAACCCTCACGGCATCATGCTTGTTACGGGACCTACAGGTTCCGGTAAGTCCACGACCCTGTACACAGCCCTCAGTGAGCTGAACACAGAGGATGTGAATATCATCACGGTGGAAGATCCTGTCGAGGCGAACATCGACGGCATCAATCAGGTTCAGACGAACAATAAGGCGGATCTGACATTCGCGTCGGCACTTCGTTCTATCCTGCGTCAAGACCCGGATATCATCATGATCGGTGAGATCCGTGACCAGGAGACGGCTTCCATTGCGGTACAGGCTTCCATCACCGGACATATGGTGGTGAGTACCCTGCATACCAACTCCACGGCGAGCACGATTACCCGTCTGGAGGATATGGGCTTGGAGTCCTACCTGATTGCGGATTCCGTGGTGGGTATTATCGCCCAGCGTCTGGTGCGCAGACTTTGCCCCGCATGCAAGAGGGCGAAGCTGGCTGATGCGGACGAGAAGAAGATGATGAATATTCCTGAGACACAGGAATTGACCATATATGAACCCTGTGGGTGCCCTCAATGTGCGGACACGGGATTTAAAGGGCGAATCGGTGTCTATGAGATCATGAAGATGACTCCGGCGTTGAAGCGTATTATCAGTAAGCGCGAGGGCGCGGAACGGTTGAAGGAACAGGCGATGGCGGAAGGAATGCGGACGCTGCGTATGAGCGCCACGGAATATGTGCTGGAGGGGATTACCGCCTTCAGTGAGATGGTACGGGTTTCCTTTGATGAATAAGAGTTTATTATACAGAATCGGGAGGAAGAGAAATGCCAGCATTTTCTTATGTTGCTGTCGATAAGACGGGCAAAGAAGTGAAAGGTTCCATCGAAGCGGAGGATATCGAAGCGGCAAGACGGGAAGCCAGGCGCAAGGAGCTGACACTCCTCAGCATCAAGGCGGAGACTGCGTTTTCCAAGGAGTTGACCTTCGATTTCAGCAAGAAACCCGGTCCCAGGGATTTGGGTGTTATGTGTAGACAGTTTGTCAGCATGACAAGGGCGGGCGTGACACTGATCGAGACGTTGAAGATGCTGTCCGAACAGACGGAGAATAAGAAGCTGAGGGCGGCTTTGGGAGAGGTTCGTCTGGACGTGGAGAAGGGCGAGAGTCTGGCGGTTGCCATGGCTGCGCATCCCAAGATATTCCCGGAGCTGATGATTAATATGATCTCTGCGGGTGAGGCTTCCGGTAATCTGGATACCGCGTTGGAGCGTGTATCGACACAGTTGGAAGGGAATGCCAAGACACAGTCCATGATCAAGAAGGCGATGATTTACCCGATTGCGGTATGTGTCGTGGCGATTGTGGTATCCGTGGTCATGCTGGTGGTGGTTATACCGAATTACGCTACGATGTTCGAGGACATGGGCACGGAGCTTCCGGCGATCACCAAGATGTATGTGGCGATGAGTAATATGTTGATCCATCGTTGGTATATCATTGTTCCGGTGGTGATTGCGATTGTGATTGCGGTCATGTGGTTTGCAAAGACGGATAAGGGGATTCATTTCTTTGGTAAATTGGCGATCAAGGTGCCTATCCTTAGCAATATGACGATCAAGTCCGCGTCATCCCTGACGGCGAGAACCCTGAGCACCCTGCTGGGAGCGGGAGTGTCGCTGATCGAGGCGGTGGACATAGTCTCCGGCGTTGTGACGAATGTGTACTTTAAGGAGGCACTGGCTCACGCCAAGGACGAGGTGACGATCGGCATGCCGCTGTCAAGACCCTTGGAGGAATGCGGATTGTTTCCCCCCATGGTGTACCATATGGTCCGTATCGGTGAGGAAGCCGGTAATACGGAGGAGATGCTTGACAAGCTGGCGGATTACTATGATGAAGAGGTGGAGATGGCGGTTCAGTCCCTGATGGCTGCCATGGAGCCCATGATCATTATCGTGCTGGCGGTCGTGGTCGGCGGATTGATCGCCGCTTGTATGGCTCCTATGTTGACCATGTATCAGGCTTTGGATAATCTGTAAGCCTATCTTTATTATGAATTATCCCTCCGGGTAGGGACGGAGGAATAAGATATAGACATGTGAATGTCAAACAAATAAAAAGTAAAGGAGAAATGTATTATGAAAAAGATGAATAACAAGGGTTTTTCACTGGTTGAGTTGATCATCGTTATCGCCATCATGGCTGTACTGATGGGTGTTCTCGCACCTCAGTTCATCAAGTACGTTGAGGATTCCCGTATCCAGAAGGATGAGTCAGCTTTCGGTGAGATCGCAAATGCTGCACAGATCGCTCTGTCTGTTGACAATGTTTATCAGGCGGTTTCATCGGCTAACGGCGCTACAGTTACTATTTCAAACGGCGCTACGGTGAGCACTACTGTTCCTGCTTTGACAACTGAGATTCAGAAAGCTATTCCTGACGTTATTACGATTTCTTCCAAGAAGTATTCTGGCGTAAGTCCGACTGTTACGATTTCATGGGAGTCGGGCACGGGTACATGGAAACTGACCAATAGCTGGACGGCTGCTGCTGGTGGCGCTGGTGCTGGTGCTGGCGCTGGTTCATGATTGGCATAAATAATTAAGTCTTTTACATTTAGTCTCACATTTGAAAGGACACACCCTACATGCTTCCTGAGATACTTCTTTACATAATTGTATTCCTTTATGGAATCGTTATCGGCAGCTTCCTGAATGTATTGATATTCAGGGTGCCCAAAAAGGAGAATATAGCCATGACCCGCTCTCATTGTATGAGCTGCGGGTATCAACTGAAATGGTACGACTTGGTACCGCTGTTTAGCTACTTGGCGTTAGGAGGCAGATGTCGCAAATGTAAGACGCGGATCTCCGTTCAGTACCCTCTTATTGAGGGGCTGAACGGGATACTGTATCTGTTGGTTTATTACAGATACGGGTTAAGCATAGAATCCCTACTCTATTGCTTATTGTTTAGCGCACTCTTGGCTTTGAGTGTGATTGATTTTAGAACCTATGAGATTCCCATAGGTTTCAATTACTTTATACTGACGCTGGGGCTGGTTCGCATGGTGACTGACTTCTCGAACTGGCTGGAATACGCAATCGGCCTCATAGCTGTCAGTTTAGTGCTATATGTGATTTACAGAGTGTCGGGGGGCGCGGCGATCGGCGGTGGTGATGTCCGATTGATGGGCGCTACCGGACTGCTTCTCGGATGGAAGCTGAATATATTGGCTTTTCTGTTGGGTTGTATTCTTGGTTCTGTGATACATGTGATTCGTATGCGGGTGACGAAGGCTGACCATGTGTTGGCGATGGGACCCTATCTCTCAATGGGCTTGATGATTGCCGTACTGTGGGGGAATGAATTCCTAGCATGGTATTTGGGTGTGTTGGGGGTTTAGGGTGACTGATAAGTGTGATTTTGGTATTAGAGAGATGAATTTGACAATAGTTTGTTGATGCAAAAGCATGTTATACAAAATGATTATAGATAAGTACTATAAAACTTTCATGGAGGGTACATAACAATGGCGAAAATACTTAGTATTGAGCTCGGACATTCCGTAATCAAGCTGTGTGAGATGGATTATAAGGTGAAGAAGCCGAAGGTCTATCAGTGCTTGGAGGCTATTACGCCTGTCGGTGCCGTGTCTGATGGTTACATTGCGGAGAATAAGATGAAGGATTTGTCTTATGCCATCAAGGAAACCATTGCCCGTAACGGTATTAAGACGAAGAAGGTGATCTTCACGGTGGCGTCCGCCAAGATCATCAACCGTGAGGTGACGGTACCTGCCGTGAAGGAGTCCCAGATTCCCTCTGTGGTACAGGCGAATCTGAACGAGTATTTCCCTGTGAGTCTGGCGGAGTATGAGGTGACGCAATCCCTGACCCAGACGATTGCCGACGGACCGGATGCAGGCAAGCACAAGGTGTTGGTATTTGCCGCTGAGAAGGCAATGCTCAATTCTTACAGAAAGCTTGCAGAAGCCTGTGATTTGGATATTGCGAACGTATGCTGTAGCGGAGCGACTATCATCGAGGCGGCGAGAGGTCAGAAGGCGAGCGGCTGTCAGGCAGTGATCAAGATGGAGGAGAAATACTCCATCATCAGCGTGCTGAAGGATGGAGTGCTGATGCTGCAGAGAAGCATCAATTATGGTGTGGGCGACGCCATGAACGTGGTGGCTACCCAGCCCAGCTTTGCTGCGGGTGACACACTGGCTGTATGGCGACTGATCACCAGACAGAATTGTACCGCGGAGCCCGTATCCAATATGAAGGATGCCGGACGCCCCGAGGCGAGGATGGCGGTGAGCGAGGCGTTGAACCCGCTGCTCAACGGCATCATGAGAGTGTTTGACTATTTCAACTCCCACTTTAATGGGATTGAGATTGAGAATGTGTCCATCATCGGTCTGGGCGCACAGTTTGTCGGCGTGCCGGAGATCTTGGGCGAGGCATTGGGCATTGTGTGCCGCAAGGCTGGTATGTTCTATGATGTGGAAGTCAATGACACGGATGTAAAGCAGAAAAGTGACGCATTCTTCTCCTGTATCGGAGCGGGCTTTGCCGTGGACGGCTTCCTGCATGAAGATCCGAAGGTGAAGGTGAGCAAGGAGGTCAATTACACAGGAGCCTCGATCCTTGTGGGAATCCTGTGTGTGGTAGTCGCCGCGGGACTGGCGGTGATGGCGATTCTCCCCTACAATGAGCAGGTGGAAAGAGAGAAAACGCTGCAGACACAAAAGACGACATACGAGGAGGGTAAGGTTGCATATGATGCTTATATGGGAACCAAGGCGTTGTATGACGAGATTGTGACCGGAACCAACATGACGAGACATGTCAATGATAACCTCCTGGAATTCTTGGGCGAGTTGGAGAGCAAGCTCCCTTATGAGGTGGTGGTCGAGGAGTTCACTTCGGATTCCGTGCAGTGTATTATGAAGCTGCATCTGTCGGATAAGGGGACGGCGGCAAAGGTGATCGATACCCTGAGAGGTTTTGCCAGCGTGAGACAGGTTATTGTTGAAAGCATTACCGAGGAAGAGGTGGACGACGATTCTTCCGATGATGATGAAATAGATGCAACAATGCGTGAGACAAAGATTGTATATACAGTGAACTGTATTTATTATCCCGCAGGTTCAGACGCAACGACAGAAGCGGCGGAGCAGGCGGAAGAACAGAATTAGGCGGGAGGACAGGCACAATGAAAAAAGTTACAAGTCAGCAGGTTTTTTTGATAGTGATCGTAGTCGGCATATTGGCATGTCTGATGGTTTATCTCAATGTCTTTCAGACCTATAACGAGAAGACAGAGGCGTTGAAGACGAGCAATGCCACCCTGGAGCAGGAAGTAAACGAGTTGAAGCCCTATTATGACAATCGTGAGGTTTATCGGGCGGACGCCAAGGAGATGATAGAGGATATCGATGAGCGCACGGCAGAATATCCCGGGAATGTATTGGAAGAAGATGCCATCATGATGGCGGTTGATCTGCAGAGCGTGGCGACGTTGAATTACACGGAGATTTCCATAGGGGAGCTCTCGGAGATTCATGAGATCGACGAGGATATCGTGGCGCAGGCGGGGGCTGAGAAGTATCAGCAGCCGATCAGCTTTCAGGCGAGAAACGTGACATACAGCAATGACACTGACTATGCGAATCTGAAGAATGCAATCGCACGGATTTATGAGAGCCCTTATAAGGCGGCGGTCAATTCGATTGTTTACAAGAAAGAGAGTACGTCTAATCGCGTCATCGAGGGTACAATTGACATTACTTATTATTGCATAGACGGTATGGGTAAGGACTATACTGCACCTGCTATGCCGGAATATCTGGACGGTGTATCCGACTTGTTTGGTCTGCTTGAGACGGAGAACGGAAGTCCGGTCGTGAATATCGAGGTGCCTGCGGAGGGTGCGGAGGCGCAGCAGTAAAGAACAGTAGTTTTGACGTCTTTCAATGACAGTGGGAGAGCCTATGAAAGCAATGTGGAAGAAACTAAGAAGAAACAAAATGAATCATAAGGGAATGACTCTTATAGAGGTCTTGGTCGCGGTGACGATCCTGGGGGTGGTGTTAGTCCCCACGCTGCATATATTCGCCAACACATCAACGACGAACTTCCGGTCAAGGCAGCGCCAGAGGGCGACTTCCGTTGCCGAGGGCGTTATGGAGAGTATGAAGGCATACAGTGTGAAGGAGTTATGTGCACAGTTTTCCAGTGATTCATTCAAGGGAGTGGAGAAGGCGGCTCCCGGAGCCGCTGCGGTCACTACCATGAGCGTCAACACGGTTGACTCTTCCATGACAGATATTACGACTCCCGCACTGCATAGTGATCTGACGTTGAATGAGGATGTCTATGGTTATAGCTTCAAGATAAACAATGCGGCTTCAGAGGGAATGTTCTTTGATGTGGTCGCGACAGTGCTGCCTAAGAGTTCTCCTACGGTCATGAATATGGATTCACCGAATACCTTCTCGGATGCGATCATCATGCTGCCGGAGAATATGGGGAGCTCGGCGTATGCGAAGATTCAGGACGCTGCCAAGACGAGATTAGCCACGGATTTGGGAGCAGCCACTACTCATATTGTGGATAACATCGATATTTCCAATTTAACCAGAACAATCACTTTGGATGTGGCGGACAACGGTTTGACACAGCAGGTTAAGGTGAAGATAAGCTGTAAGGCGGATGCGGTGTTGTCGTATCGTTATGGAGTGGGGTTGGCTTCAAGTAATACAAGGTCATATACCGGTTCGGACGCAATATCCATTGATGTGGATCTGAGGGATTTGGCTGGCACCGCCGTGGAGACATTGGAATGGACGGCATATGACAATACGAATACCATCGGAAGCGCCAGTGGCAGTGCGATTGAAGTGTGGAACGGGAGCAGGCAGTGTAAGCTGAATCGTATCTTCCTGTATTATTTCCCTACATATAAGGAAACGTCCGGTACCGGGGCGAAGGATGTAGTGAATGTGACAGGTAGCCTTACAGGGTTGTATGATTATATGACCTCCATGGGTGGAGCACCTATTACACAGGGGGATTCAGACGCCGTAGGGTATTACCCGCTTGAGCTTTATATGGTCAAACAGAAGCCGGTGTATTCAAGCGATATGGATGTGCATTTGAGTGACATTGCATATGATCTGACTGTCAGCAATACAACGACAGGCTCCGGCGTGATCAACTTATACACAAACGCAAAGGATTATATCGGGCATGTTACCACGATTCCCGCCCCCACGGCTCCCACACCTTCGGTGTCCGGCTTTGGCGTTGTCGGGAACGTGGAGGATGGTTTTGTCAAGAGGCTTGATGTATTATATGATGTAAATATTCATGTATATGAGGCGGGGACAACGCGGGAGGTTGCTAATTTTATCGGTACAATGAATGAATAATGGCGAGGTGTTGGCTGTGAGAAAACTGTGGAAAAAACTTCGAAACCGTAAATTAAATAATTCCGGCTCGGCAATGCTGACCGTGATATTGGTTGTGGGCTTCCTCACGATCCTTGCGACCACGCTGCTGTATATTACAGGGATGAATTTCCAGATCAAGCAGGCTGATTACCGCAACAAGAAGAATTTCTATTCGGGTGAGATGGGCTTGGAGCAGATTCGCGCCAACCTGATGGAGGATGTGTCCAAGGCAGGGGCGGAGGCTTACAAGAATGTGCTTGTGCAGTTTGTCACTCTGGGAACCGCCGACATACGTCAGATGAATTATTATAGTGAGTTCGTGGAAAGGCTTACCAAGTATGACGCGACCTTGGGACCGCAAGCGGATGACGGGATTTGGATCGCGAAGCTTGCCGCCAATGGTGACAATTGGGAAACTCTCTTGACAAGTTATAGGACGGATGGTACACTAAAATTAGATCCTGTGCTTGACACGAATGGCAATGGCGTTTTTGAGAGCGATGAGGTTTTGGAGCTTCATCCGGATACAGGTATTGTGCGTATCAAGGGATTACAGTTGACATATACAGACCCTGAGACTAAGATAACTACGATTATTACTACCGATCTTGATCTGTATGCACCGCCTGTCAGCTGGGAGGCGGAGAGGTCTTCCGATGCGCTTGCGGGTGTGGATAAAGAGGATGCCAAAAAGCGGGATATGGTGAATGTTTCTAAATGTGTGCGTTACACTAATTGGGTGAAGAGATAGGCGGGTGATGCTATGAGACAGGATAACCGAGGGATGTCGTTGGTAGAGCTGACGATCGTTGTTGCTATCATTGCTGTAGTCAGTGCGGTTGGCATAATGAGCTTTAACGCTATGAGCGGTAAGCCTGCCCAGCAGTGTGCGCAGAAGCTTGTCTATTCGCTGGAGAAGCACCGCACTACCTCTGCCAGTAAGGTGGGGGCGTATTATGTGTTGAGCTTTGACCCTGCGACGAAGGAGATCGTTGCGGAGGAGTTTGTGACGAATGATCTTTCGTTAGGGTATACCAGCATCGGGAAATCTGCAATTGGCGCGGCGAATGTGGAGATTACTTATTATGTGGATGGCGACGCTGCGGGTCATAGCCTGAGCGCAGGGGCGATCACTCTGAGCTTTGACAGAACCAGCGGTGCGTTTAAACAACTTTCCAGCTCCAACACGGCGACCAACGGCAGGTATTGCACGAAGATCGTCGCGTCAAGGGGCGGACGGGAATTCGAGGTAACATTGGTACCATTTACAGGCAAAGTGTACATAGATTAAGGGAGGAAGATTATGTTTAAAGAGAGGCTTCGGAAGGACAACAGGGGAATGACCTTAATTGAACTGATTTGTGCGGTTGCCATCCTGAGCGTGATCACGGCGACGGTAGGCGGTGCGATGGTTGTGGCGACCAATACCTACAGAAGCGGAACCGTGGAGACCTCGATCCAACAGGAGGCTCAATTCACGGCGAACGCGATCGAGTCGTTGATCATCGATGCAACCAACCAGGTTGAGTACAGCGGTAACGTCCTGACAATCAACAACACGGACTATACCTACACGATCACCTATGACTCTGCGGCGCAGACATTGCATTATTCGCAGTATGATGTGGTGAATGGTACTTATCTGGCGACCAATCAGTTGTTGGCGGAGAATATAAGCGAGTTCAATATGGACACGTCAGACTTTGCGACGACCAGAAACGCAAGGCTGACCCTGGGGATGACAAGAGACGGCAAGACCTTTAAGACGAACTACAATGTCACCTCCAGAAACGATGTCAATGCCGGGACGCCGCTTCCCGCTTCCGCAGTGATCAATGTATTGGATGAGATCACCTTGGAACCTCGTCAGGTGTATGATCTGGCTGTATCCGTGGTGAGCACCACGGGCAATACCAATTACAACATCGCATTTGAGCCGGAGGAGGACGGTACGATTGACGCAAGCTTCACGAGAACTGCGACAGGCGTGCAGATCTCCATCGGGGCGACGGAGAACGGCGGAACTGACGGAATGATTCGTCTGCTGCTCACTACGGCTGCAACGGATGCCGGCGGCAATGCTTTACAGAGTAAGATTGTTAAAATACATATCAGAAGAATCAATCAGGTCGCGCTTAGCACCGTGACACTCGAGAGTGGTGATGATTTAGAAGCGGGGGCGGTATACAGCTTAGTGGCGACGCCTAACGGAACCAACCTCTCCAGGGTGCCCCTTGCAGAGTACGACAATGATTATGTTGACCCGAATACCTTACAGTGGAGCTTTGATGTTCCCAGCGGTTTTGTGTGGACGGATTTTGTTACGCTCCTGTCCGGAACACAGGATAATGCAGTTCGCTTCAGACTCAACAGGGCAATTGGGGCAGGACAGTATGTTAAGATTATTGCGAAGGCACTGCACCCTGAGGGTACTTATGTCAGCGAGGCTACACATGCCTTGACGAATTCTAATAAAACAGGATTGGATTATGGTGATGTTGAAAATTCTGTGACGCTTTCACCCCGTAATCCCTTTGGAGATGCAATTCTGAGACGTTCTATAGATATCGAGGTGTCGGCGAATTTTGATTATTATGAGTTGGTGAGGCAGGATTGGGAGAGAAACAATCCCGGCGGAACCTTTGACCCGAATAGAGACGGATGGAATGGGAACTATACCGGTAATGTTTATTACAGGTACTACTCACTGGACAGCGACCACAAGTCGCCGGATTATCCTAAGTGGCATACTTTCCCTAACCAAGGTAATAACCCTACTTATCTGAAGTTTGACAGCGCTGTTTTCTCAGGTATGAGGATTATGGAGGATTACAGGCTGGAGGTGTTGTTCAGCTTCAAGTATGGCGGTAAGACATATCCTATCGGGGCTGATACTGAGGAAGGGCGACAGAATATAGCATCAGACTATATCTATCCATTTGACATGAAGGCTATGGGAGTGGGCTTCGATTGGATGAAGGATAGTGCGGGAACCATTAATCTTTCTTCTTATCTGACAGCAAACGGCAAGGGTGTAGGCAAGAGAAATAATTATGTACCGGTACAGCAGGGCTCTTGGTTGGAGATTCATCACCATATCTTGGGTGGTGTGGCGAATGTCCGTGATGAGATTGTGGATTTTGCTCGGAATGCAAAGATGTATGTATCGGACGACGGTGTTACATGGACAGAGAAAAATGGTCAATTAAACTATCAGTTTGATGAAAGCGGCGGAAGCAAGGATATGGGTAAGTTTACGCTGGATCAGAACTTTTACAATAACAGCGGTCGGCACAGATATCTAAAGATTGTGTTCGAGACCGTTAAGGGCGAGCAATATGCAGGATCATATAATGATAATACTGGTGGTATGGGCGTAATTTATCTGGAGTTTGTGAATAAGTATTGAACCTTGTGACATGTATTATTAGAGGGTGTATCAAAGATGATGCGCCCTCTTTTTGCATGTTTTTTTAAAAAAACTTGCACCCCACAAATTTTTGGTGTATAGTGATTCACGATTGGTTTAGTAAATTATTAATCCTTGGAGAGAGACTATGGCAAAATATTTAGTTATTGTGGAGTCACCGGCAAAGGTGAAGACCATCAAGAAATTCTTGGGAGCAAATTATGAGGTGATGGCGAGCAACGGTCATGTGCGGGATATGCCCAAGAGTCAGCTTGGTATCGACGTGGAGCATGATTATGAGCCCAAATATATCACGATTCGGGGGAAGGGAGACATTCTTGCGGCTTTGCGCAAGGAGGTGAAGAAGGCCGATAAGATTTATCTGGCGACTGACCCTGACCGCGAGGGCGAGGCGATCTCATGGCATCTGTATCACGCGCTTAAGCTGGAGGATAAGAAGGTCTACCGCATTACCTTCAACGAGATCACCAAGAACGCGGTGAAGGAGTCCCTGAAGAATGCGCGGGAGATCAACATGAATCTGGTGGACGCCCAGCAGGCGCGCCGTGTGCTGGACCGCATGGTGGGATATCGAATATCGCCGCTGCTATGGGCAAAGATCAAGAGGGGCTTGAGCGCGGGGCGCGTGCAGTCCGTGGCTCTGCGCATCATCTGCGACAGGGAGGAGGAGATCAATGCCTTTATCCCCGAGGAATACTGGTCTCTGGATGTGCAGCTTGCGGTCAAGGGCGAGAAGAAGCCCATCACGGCTAAATATTATGGACCGGTGGGGGACAAGAAGAAGCGTTCCGGAAGGAAGGACAGCTCTGACGCACAGGAAGGTCTCGACGGGAATGGGAGCGCCGATAAAAAGGAAGGCTCCGATAAAAAGCATGCCATTCACAGCAAGGCGGAGGCGGACGCCATTATGGAATCTCTAAAAAACGAAGATTACCGTGTGGCGGAGATTAAAAAGGGGGAGCGCATCAAGAAGGCACCCCTGCCGTTTACCACCTCCACCTTACAGCAGGAGGCGAGTAAGGTACTGAACTTCTCCACCCAGAAGACAATGCGTCTGGCTCAGCAGCTCTATGAGGGCGTGGATATCAAGGGGGAGGGGACAGTTGGTCTTATCACCTATCTGAGAACGGATTCCACCCGCGTGTCCGAGGAAGCGGAGCGAATGGCAGCGGAGTTTATTGGTAAGCAGTACGGTGAGGTGTATCAGGGAGAGGGTCAGACCGCCAAGAAGAACGGGCAGAAGATTCAGGACGCGCACGAGGCGATCCGCCCCACGGACCCCGCACGGATTCCGACTGCCGTCAAGGACGAGCTGCCCAGAGATTTATTCCGACTTTACCAGTTGATCTGGAAGCGTTTTGTGGCAAGCCGCATGAGCGCGGCGAGGTATGACACCACATCCGTGAAGATTCAGGCGGGGGAGCATCTCTTTACCCTGTCCGCCTCCAAACTGGCTTTTGACGGATTTATGTGTGTCTATGTGCAGGAGGACGACAAGGAGGCGGAGAACACGCTGAGCAAGAGCCTGACGGAGGACAGCAGGCTGGACTTTGTGGCGTTTGACGCCAAGCAGCATTTCACCCAGCCGCCCGCCCATTACACGGAGGCGGGATTGGTACGGGCTCTGGAGGAGCTGGGAATCGGGCGTCCCAGCACTTACGCACCGACCATCACGACGATTCTGGCTAGGAGATATGTGACTAAGGAAAATAAGAACCTCTATGTCACGGAGCTGGGAGAGGTGGTCAACAATATGATGAACGAGGCTTTCCCCACTATCGTGGACGTGAATTTTACAGCCAATATGGAGGCGCTTCTGGACAGCGTGGAGGATGGCAGCGTCAAGTGGAAGACGATCGTGTCTAATTTCTATCCGGACTTGGACGAGGCGGTGAAGGTGGCGGAGAGGGAGCTGCCCGAGGTCACGATCGCCGACGAGGAGTCGGAGGAGATCTGCGAGAATTGTGGGCGGCATATGGTGATCAAATACGGTCCTCACGGACGCTTTCTTGCGTGTCCAGGCTTTCCGGAGTGCCGCAACACCAAGCCGTACTTTGAGAAGATCGGGGTGGAATGCCCGAAGTGCGGCAAGGACGTGGTGCTGAAGAAGACCAGAAAGGGCAGGAGATATTTTGGCTGCATCGGCTATCCGGAATGTGATTTCATGACATGGGATAAGCCGTCCAAGGAAAAATGTCCCAAATGCGGCGGGCTTATGTTGGAAAAGGGAAGCAAATGCGTCTGCACGGAGGAAAATTGCGGATATATTCAGGAGAAAGCCACAATTACCCAATAAATTTGCAATTGTTACGTAAATTAATAAAAATTAAATAAATTTGTAAATAAATTGACTGTTTTCATTGTAATTTTGCCGTTTTTATGTTAAAATAACTCTGTGTCATGCAGAAGCTCCTATTGCATGTATCAAGCTGCTCTCGGATATTTGGCTATCATGGAGCATCGCGAATGCATTGGAGTTTGGTTGAGTGCGAGTGTCTGACCTTTGCGTCGGGACTCGCGGACGGAGGATGTTTTATGAGCAGCGTACAGTTATTGGATAAGACCAGAAAGATTGGGAAACTATTGCACAATAATAATTCCAGCAAGGTCGTGTTTAACGATATCTGTAAGGTGATGCGCGAGATACTGAATTCCAACGTGCTGGTGATCAGCCGCAAGGGGAAGGTTTTGGGCGTAGGCAAGGCGGAGGGTGTGGACGACATCACGGAGTTTATCGGCGAGAATGTGGGCGGCTTTATCGATTCCATGCTCAACGAGCGGCTGTTGGGGGTGCTTTCCACGAAGGAGAACGTGAATCTGGCGACTCTGGGCTTTGAGAATACGGATACCCGCAAATTTCAGGCGACGATCGCCCCGATAGAGATAGCGGGTGAGCGTCTGGGTACGCTGTTTATCTACAAATGCGATGAGCAATACGATATTGACGATATTATCCTGTGTGAGTACGGCACCACGGTGGTGGGGCTGGAGATGCTTCGGGCGGTTAATGAGGAGAGTGCGGAGGAGAGCCGTAAGATCGCGGTGGTCAAATCCGCCATCAGCACATTGTCCTTCTCCGAGATGGAGGCCATCACACATATTTTTGACGAGCTGAACGGCATGGAAGGGATTCTCGTGGCGAGCAAGATCGCTGACAGGGTGGGGATCACCCGCTCGGTGATCGTGAACGCGCTGCGCAAGTTCGAGAGCGCGGGGGTGATCGAGTCGCGTTCCTCCGGCATGAAGGGGACTTACATTAAGGTGCTCAACGATGTGGTCTTTGACGAGATCGAGGAGCTAAAGCGGCAGAATCGGCGCACCTGAGCGGGGCAGCCCTGCAAAGGGTTGTTGACTGTGCCTAAACTGCATACATAACCGTATAGATATAGGAATCAGTATGACGGCAAGGGAGTGCCGCAGGCGGGATAAAAGGATTTATTGTAATTGTATATGCAATAGGTCCTTTTTATGCGCGGCGAGTAAGGAAATTTTCCATTCTAGATTGTTTACGAACTGGCAAAGTGAGCCATTATTTATTTCAAATTTTGGAAAACATATAAAAAGAGGTTGTGTTTTTTCAAAAAATAATTATAATAGAATAGGGTAGGGGATTTTTTGTCCCTATTGATGTCAAGGAAAGGAGTTCACTATGATTAACACAAATGCTTTTGATTATATCAATGTGCTGGACAAGGCGGCTGACGCGAGCTGGCTGCGCAATGAGGCTATCTCCAACAATATATCCAATGCGACCACGCCCAACTATAAGCGTCAGGACGTCGCCTTTGAGTCGGAGCTTAGAAAGGCTCTGGGCTACAATCGCTATCAGACCATGGATTCCAAGATCAGCAATGTGAAGTATCACAGACTGCGCCCCCAGCTCTACACTGATTATGGTCAGTACTCCTACCGCTTGGACGGCAATAATGTGGATATCGAGAATGAGAACGTGATGCTGGCGGAGAACCAGTTGAAGTATCAGGGATTGATTGCAAGCATTTCGCAGGAATTTGACAACTTGCAGAGCGTGATGAAGTGACCGCGGCGATAGAAGATAAGGAAAGATATTGATAGATAAGATATAAAAAGAAGTGTTGACACAGGAGGATGGAGTTATGAGTATGTTTTCGGCGTTTAACGTGAATGCTTCCGGAATGACGGCGCAGAGACTGCGTATGGATATCATTTCCGAGAACGTTGCCAATGCCCAGACCACCCGCACGGAGGACGGCACACCGTATGTGCGCAAGCTGGTGACCTTTCAGGCAAAGGGGGAGGATCGTTACAGCGATTTCCATAAGGTGTTAAGAGGCGCTTCGGCGGCTTATGTGGGACAAGGCGTGAAGGTGACAGGAATCTATGAGGATAAGGAGTCCGAGATGAAGATGGTGTATGACCCTTCCCATCCGGATGCAGACGAGAATGGCTATGTGACCTATCCCAATGTCAATATTATCACGGAGATGACGAATCTGATTGACGCAAGCCGCGCTTACGAGGCCAATTCGACCGCGTTCAACGCGAGCAAGTCCATGGCTCTGCAGGGCTTGAACCTTGCGCAGCATTGACGCCATCTGTAAAATAACAGATAAATAAGGTTCCTAAGGCACAATCTGCATGGAACCCATAGAAGGAGAGATACATACAATGGATTTATCAGCTATCACATCGCTCAGCGGTCTGAGCGGAACATCAGGACTTAATTATGTGACCGGAGCAGAGACTCTGACAGGGAGTCTGGGAGAGAAGGGCAAGACCGCGGACGGCAATATGTTTGAAGCCTTTCTGAACACGGCGATCGACAATATCAATACCACCAACAGTTATCTGTCAGACATGGAGAACGAGGAGGTAAAGTTCATGCTCGGGGAGACCGAGAACACACATGACCTGACCATCGCGCTCCAAAAGGCATCCACCGCATTGCAGTACACCGTAGCCATCAGGGACAGGGTTCTTGACGCCTACAAGGAACTGATGCAGATGCAGATCTAGAATACCAGATTATAAAATGGGAGAAATACCATGCCGGAGAGATTAAAAGAAATCCTGCAAAAGGTAATTGATTGGTGGAATAAGTTCACCGCTCGCCAAAAGACCATTATCATAGGCTTGGGCGCGACGATTATTTTTGCATTAGCGATTGTCATATATGTGACACAACAACCTAAATATGTTGATCTGCGTGAATGTGAGACCGCTGCGGAGGCTGCGGAGGTTAAAACCCTTCTGGAGGCGGCACAGATCAAATATCAGCCGTCCGCTGACGGCTTGAAGTTCAGAGTGGAGGCGAGTCAGTATCCGACGGCGGTGTGGACGCTCGGGTCGTCCGGCGTCGGGGCAGACGGGTACACGATACAGGAGGCGCTCAACGGCAGCATCTCCACGACCGCTTCCGACAAGGAGAAGCTGACCTTGGAGGCATATCAGAGCAGAATCTCCAAGGTGCTGACCAACAATCTCAGCAATGTAAAGAGCGCGGAGGTGTTGCTCAACATTCCTCCTCAGGACGGTACTCTGAGCAGAACGAAGCAGGAATCGAGTGCATACATACAGTTGGAGCTGACAGATGATTTTCCTGTGGGCGGGGCGGCGAACATCGCCCGCGCCGTGGCGACTTGGCTGGGGAATGAGACTACTGCCAACATCACGATTTTGGACTCTAATTCAAACCTGCTGTATACAGGCGGGGACGAATATGAGGCTGCGGGTATCGCAAACTCCATGCAGGAGCTTCAGAATCAGGGTCAGGCAATGGTTGCGAACCAAGTGAAGACAGCGTTCTATGGCACTCACCAGTTTGACAATGTAGAGGTCGTTGGAAGCCTTGATATGGATTATTCCAATTATGAGAATACTGTGAAACAATATCGCTCACAGTTTGACGGTGAGCAGGCGCTTCTCGCTCATAGGGAGATTTACAGCCAGACTAACGAGAACACGGCAAGCTCCTACGGACCCGGGACCGATTCTAATGACGAGACCGTGTATGTGAGTCCGGACGGCTCGAATTCCTCATCTGAGCAGTCGGAGGAGTTGGACGATTATCTGCCCGACGAGGAGATCATGCACAAGCTGACTCCGGCGGGGGTTATCAACTATGACAATTCCAGAATGTCCATCTCCTTGATAAGGTATCATGATTACCGTCAGGAGGAGCTTGAGGCACAGGGACTTTTGGACGGTATCACATGGGCGGAGTTCAAGGCGAACAATGCTCAGGATGTCAGGATCGAGGTGGAGGATGCGTATTATGAGATGGCGCAGAACGCCACCAGAATCCCCCGAGACAATATCACGATCATTGCCTACGAGACGCCAAGATTTATCGCGAAGCCCGGACTTGAGCTGGATTGGACCAATGTTGCCAGCATAGTTATGCTGATCGTCATTCTTGCGCTGCTTGCCCTTGTGGTTTTGAGGAGCATGAGCAGCAAGAAGAAGGCTGCGGAGGACGAGGAGCTTTCCGTGGAGGATTTGCTGCAGTCCACACAGGAGCTGGAGGATATCGATGTGGAGGCAAAGTCCGAGACGCGCAAGCTGATAGAGAAATTTGTGGACGAGAATCCGGAGGCTGCCGCCGCGCTGCTGCGTAACTGGCTTGACGAGGATTGGTAGGAGGGAGCTATGGCAAAAAAGAGCGAAAACGGGATCACAGGTTTACAGAAGGCTGCAATTTTGCTGATTTCACTGGGACCGGAGCGTTCCGCGGGATTGTTTAAGCATTTGAAGGAAGATGAGATAGAGGAGCTTACGTTGGAGATCGCCAACACCAGAAGCGTGACGCCTCAGGTGAAGGACGAGGTGATCAACGAGTTCTATGAGGTCTGTCTTGCACAGCAGTATATCGCTGAGGGCGGTATCGGCTATGCCAAGGAGCTGCTTGACAAGGCGCTGGGCAACGAGAAGGCGATGGAGGTGATCGGCAAGCTGACCGCTTCCCTGCAGGTAAAGCCCTTCGAGTTTGTGCGTAAGACGGAGCCCTCACAGCTTATTAACTTTATTCAGGATGAGCACCCTCAGACTATTGCATTGATATTGTCGTATCTGTCTCCCGGGCAATCGGCTCTGATCGTTTCCGCCCTGCCCCCTGACAGGCAGGCTGATGTGGCGAAGAGGATCGCGATGATGGATCGCACCAGCCCTGACGTCATCAAGGAGGTGGAGAAGGTGTTGGAATCCAAGCTGGCGAGTCTGGTCAATCAGGATTACACTGTGATCGGCGGCGTGGACGCCGTGGTGGAGATCTTGAATACCGTGGATCGCGGAACAGAGAAGCACATTATGGAGACTCTGGAGATCGAGGAGCCGGAATTGGCGGACGAGATCAGAAAGAAGATGTTCGTGTTCGAGGATGTGCTGCTTTTGGACGATCGCGCGATTCAGCGTGTGCTGCGCGATGTGGACAACAGCGACTTGGAGATGGCGCTGAAGGGTGCCAACGAGCAGGTGCAGACAGCAATCTTCAACAACCTGTCCAAGCGTCTCGTGACCATGATCAAGGAGGATATGGAATTCATGGGACCTGTCCGCATGAAGGACGTGGAGGAATCGCAGCAGAAGATTGTAAATATTATCCGCAAGCTGGAGGATGCAGGCGAAATCGTTATTTCCAGAGGTGGAGGTGACGAGATTATTGTATAGTAATCTGTTAAAAATGGGTTTTACCGATTTTCAGAATATTGAAAAGCGTGTAATAGATGCTAACGGAATGATGGAGCAGCGCATGGAGAGAATGGCTGTTCAACAGGCACAGGTCAAGAAAAAGAGCCCTGCGGGGTCTGCGGACGGCTTTGCCGCAGGACTTTCCGCTGAGACCATAGAGGGACTCTTTGGCGGGGACTCCGAGGAAGGTGCCGGCAGCAATGTGATCAAGGCTGCTAATAACGAGGAATACGAGGCGGCGATCGCGGATGCCAATGTCGCCGCGGAGGAGATTCTTGAGAAGGCAAGAGCGCAGGCGCAGGCGGAGAGTGACGAGCTGATCGCAGGCGCGAAGGAGCAGATAGAGAAGGAGCGTCAGGAGACACTTGCCAAGGCGAAGGAGCAGGGTTATCGCGAGGGTGCCGAGCGCGCCAAGCGGGAGCTTGAAAGCAAGCTAGATGAGCTTGTCAAGAAGGAGAAGGAGATGGAGGACGGCTTCGACGACCTCCTAAAGCAGCTCGAGCCTCAGTTTGTGGATGTGATCACGGATGTGTATGAGCATCTGTTCAATGTGGAGCTATCGGGCTATCGGGAGATTCTCATGCATCTGATTCTGTCAGCAATGCGCAAGATAGAGGGTAGCCGCAGCTTCCTGATTCATGTGTCGGCGGAGGATTATCCGTACGTGAGCATGGAGAAGAAGCAGCTTGCAGGCGCGATCACCTCTCCGAACGCTACGCTGGAGCTGATGGAGGACGCCACCCTGTCGCACAATCAATGTATGATTGAGACGGAAGCGGGGATTTTTGACTGCGGGCTTGGGACACAGCTTGCGGAGCTTACGCAGAGATTAAAGCTTTTATCATACGAAAAGGGCGTATGAGCCGATTTGATGTAGAGCTTTTGTATACATGCTTGGTAAACGTATTTGACGAGCACTTGGGACGGAGGTTTTCGTGGAAGCGCCAAGGATAGATTTTAGCAAATACATACAGCTTACAGAGCGCAGCTACTTTCGCAGGATGGGCAAGGTTGTGAATGTGGTGGGACTCACCATAGAGTCCGCGGGACCGGACGCCAAGCTCGGAGACCTGTGCCGGATTATTCCGGACAAGGAATCGGGCGCGGAGCCGATTCTTGCGGAGGTGGTAGGCTTCAAGGACAAGAAGACCCTGCTCATGCCTTATGATAATGTAGAGGGCGTCGGACTGGGATGTATCGTGGAGAACACGGGATATCCCGTGACGGTGACGGTGGGAGATTCACTGCTGGGCACGGTCTTAAACGGTATGGGGAAGCCCATGAACGGCGAGGGCGTCATGGGTGTGGAGTATCCGGTGGACGCTGACCCGCCTAAGCCGATGGAGCGCACGATTATCGACGAGATCTTATCCCTCGGGGTGAGAGCCGTGGACGGTCTGATCACGATCGGCAAGGGGCAGCGTATCGGTATCTTTGCGGGATCCGGCGTGGGAAAGTCCACACTGATGGGAATGTTTGCGAGGAATACCAAGGCAGATATCAATGTGATTGCATTAGTGGGCGAGCGCGGCCGTGAGGTACGCGAGTTTATAGAGAGAGACTTGGGCGAGGAGGGCATGAGGCGCTCGGTGGTGGTGGTCGCCACCTCGGATCGTCCGGCGCTGGAGCGCAAGATGGCGGCAAAGACCGCCACTGCGATCGCGGAATATTTCAGGGATCAGGGCAAGGATGTGCTGCTCATGATGGACTCCCTGACCCGTTTCTCCATGGCGCAGCGGGAGATTGGGCTTGCAAGCGGAGAGCCTCCCGTGACAAGGGGATATCCGCCCAGTGTTTATTCCGAGATGCCTAAGCTCTTGGAGCGGGCGGGCAGGAATGACAAGGGCTCCATCACGGGGCTTTATACCGTGCTTGTGGACGGCGATGACTTTAACGAGCCGATCGCGGACACGGCGAGAAGTATTCTGGACGGGCACATCGTGCTTGACAGAAAGCTTGCCCACAGAAACCATTATCCGGCGATTGACGTGCTGCAGAGCATTTCGCGTTGTATGTCGCAGGTGGCGGACAAGGAGCACAAGCAGGCGGCAGGGAAGCTTAGAAATGTCCTTGCAACTTACAATGAGGCGGAGGATTTGATCAACATAGGCGCCTACAAGAGCGGCAGCAACCCGTCCATCGACTACGCCATCAGCAAGATCAATGTGGTGAATGAGTTCCTGTGTCAGGAGACGGATGAGAAGGTGGATTTTGAGGACAGTTCCCGCCGGATGAAGGAGTTGTTTGAGTAGAGATGGCGAGATTTCGATACAAGCTGCAAAGTATATTGAACATCAAGCTGAAAATGGAGGATCAGGCAAAGCAGGCTTTCTCCGTCGCCAAGCTTCGTTTGGACGAGGAGGAGGAGAAGCTGGCGCATTTGCAGGACAGGAAGCGTTCCTATGAGGACGAGACAAGGGAGCGTCTGAGCGGTCCGCTGAATGTGCGCGAGATAGAGAGCAGTCAGAACGCGATCCTCACGATGGATAACTTTATCGCGGATCAGCAGATACAGGTGGAGGTAGCCGCCGGACAGCTTGAGACCGCGAGAGTGCGGATGCAGGTGGCTATGCAGGAGCGCAAGACACAGGAGAAGCTTAGAGAGAAAGCCTTTGACGAATTTCTGCTGGAGGAGAACCGCGCAGAGATCAAGGTTATAGATGAGCTGACCAGCTACACTTACGGTCAGAAACAAGAGGTGTAAGAGGATATGGCAAAGGAAAAGACCCCTGAAGAAATAGCGGCTGCCGAGGCGAAGAAACAGCTTCAGGCGGACCGAAAACAGTTGAAAAATGACCAGAAGGCGCAGAAGAAGGAGGCCAAACGCAGAGCCAAGGAGATCGCCAAGAGACAGGATGAGCTTGACGAGGACGACGAGGGCGGCGGCTTTGCCACCTTTTTGACCACTCTTTTTATCGTTGCTCTGTGGATCGTCGTGATCTGCGTGGTGGTCAAGATGGATGTGGGCGGCTTTGGAAGCTCTGTCCTTAAGCCAATCTTAAAGGATGTGCCCGTGGTCAATATGATCCTGCCGGGAACCTCCATAACGGAGACCACGGACAAGGAGGCGTACAACGGGTATTCCAGTCTGCGGGAAGCCGTGGATCAGGTGGAGAGGCTTGAGAAGCAGCTTGAGCAGGTACAGAATGAGAATAAGCAAAAGGATGCGGAGATAGAGACCCTGAAGGCGGAGGTTACAAGGCTTCAGCCCTTTGAGAACATGCAGGCGGATTTCCAGCGTATCAGGAATGAATTTTACGAGGAGGTGGTCTACGCCGAGAACGGTCCCGGCGCGGAGGCGTATCAGAAGTATTATGAATCCATTGACGCAACCACCGCGGAATATCTCTACAAGCAGGTTGTAAGCCAGCGCGAGGAGGACAGCGAGGTGCAGGAATTCGCTGCCACCTATGAGAATATGAAGCCCAAGGCGGCGGCGGCTGTCTTTGAGGAGATGGGCAAAAAGGACTCTGACCTCAAGCTGGTGGCGAGAATCTTGGAGGCTATGTCGGCAGAGGGCAGGGCGAAAGTCATGGATGCCATGGACTCTGCAATTGCGGCGAAGCTCACGAAAATAATGGACCCGAATGCTTAACGGACGCGGGCAAAAAGCCGATATAAAATGTAGGTATATCTGTAACCGCCAGGAACCGAGCCAAGCAATGTTTACGGGGTTGGTTCTGAATGGTTACAATAAAATAAAGATATACAAATCTTAGAGAAAGGAGGAGAATCATGACAACTACATCAGTAAAGGGCGCGGGGAGCGTGATGAATCTGGGGGTACAGGTGACAAATGCTTCCACAAAGGGCGCAAGCGGCAGCTTCCAGACAGTGTGGAACAGCCAGACCAATGGGAGCAAGAACGGTGCACAGCAGGACGGCGCCGTGAAGAAGTCGGCTGAGAATGCGAAGAAGGTTGATGACACCGCCAAGCCGGGCAGCGATCTGAGGACAAAGGACAGAGCCGTGAAGGAGCTGAACGAGGAGGATGTGCAGGCAGTTGACGAGACCGATGGCGAGCTGACAGAGGAAGAGCTGGAGGAAGCCATGGAAGTGGTTATGACAGCCGTGACAGATCTGATTCAGCAGATCGCGGATACCTTCGGCGTATCTGTGGAGGATGTTCAGGCGATCATGTCCGACATGGAATTACAGCCTATGGACTTGCTGCAGCCGGAGAATCTGAGCAATCTGCTTCTTGAGGTGAGCGGCGCGCAGGATACCATGTCCCTTCTTACCAACGAGCAGATGTATAACGATTATCAGATGCTTATGGAGCAGGGGAAGGCTGTCCTTGAGGAGAGCAGTCAGGTACTTGAGTTGACGCCGGAGCAGCTTATGCAGACAGTGACTAAGCTTCAGACTGCAGATGGCGGGGAGAAGAAGGAGCCGATCATCGAGCTTACAAGAGTGGATGAGGAGGCAAATGTTGACCCCGAGCAGGCACAGAAGGCGCAGAATCCTCTCGAGACCGTGCAGAAGGAAGCAAACGCTCAGGACAATGCCGGAGAGACTAAGCAGGAGACAGGCAAAGGCGAATCTGACAGACATTCAACTGACGGAGAGGGCAATCTGGTGCTCCAGACCATGAAGGACGAGGCATTTCAGATTCATGCGGAGGATGTTCAGGCGGCTTCGAGTACAGGAGAGGTTGACACACAGGATATCATGAAGCAGATCATGGATTACATGAGGATTCAGGTAAAATCTGACGTGTCAAGCTTAGAGATGCAGCTTCACCCCGAGAATCTCGGAACCCTGCAGATTCATGTCGCAGCCAAGGGCGGCGTGCTGACGGCGAATTTCGTCGCACAGAACGAGGCGGTCAAAGCGGCGCTTGAGAGCCAGATGGTACAGCTCAAGGAGAGCTTCGAGGAGCAGGGCGTCAAGGTGGAGGCAATCGAGGTGACGGTTCAGACTCACCAGTTCGAGCAGAATCTTGAGCAGGGCAGAGGGAATCAGAGCGGAGAGTCCACAGAGGGGAAACGTCCCAGAACCAGAAGAATCAACCTGAACGGGTTGGAGGAAGCAGAGCTTCCGGAGGACATGGAGCAGGAAGACAGACTCACAGCCGAGATGATGGCGGCAAACGGCACGACAGTGGATTACACAGCTTAAGAATCAGTACGAATTAAATTTTTTGAAAGGAGAAAAAAGACATGGCATTAATGGCACCGGTCAAGGACGGAAAGCTAGTTGAGACAGAATCTCAAAACTCTCTGAAAAAAGCCACAGGCTCACAGAGCGGAATGGATAAGGACGCTTTCCTGCAGCTTCTCGTGGCACAGATGAAGTATCAGGATCCCTTGGAGCCTACATCAAACACGGAGTACATCGCACAGTACGCTCAGTTCTCACAGGTAGAGCAGATGCAGAATATGGCTGCCAGCATGGATCTGCAGCGTGCAAGCCAACTGGTTGGTCAGCAGGTTTATATCAAGACCGTGGACTCACAGGGCGAGCCTCAGTATGTGCGGGGCAAGGTTGATTACGTGGTCTATCAGAACGGAAAGGCATATCTTGCAATCAACGAGGCACTTTATTCCATTGAGGATTTGGATACTGTGGTTGACAAATCATATCAGGAGGCTTATGATAAAGCAGAGATGCTTGTGATGAACATTAACAGACTTCCTCATGTGAACGGCATCGACGAGTCGGATTTGAAGGCGATCGACGAGCTGGAGGAGATCTATAACGGCATGAGCGACTACGAGAAATCCTTCGTGGCAGATGAGAAGGTTGAGAGTCTCAAGAAGTACATAGAGAAGGCCAAGGAGATCAGGGTTCGAATTGGCGAGCTTGAGAGTACCGAGGACTAACAGGACAGCACGGAGGCTGTGGAATAACCCGATAAGGCTTCGGACGGGGAGGAAGGAATATGGATATTCAAAACAATAATTTCCTTTCTATAGACCAGCTAAAGGACAGATATATCACACAATCCAAGCAGACGGACAGCAGGACGGCACAGAAGGAGATCTCTTTCCAAGAGGTGCTGCGGCAGAAGTCCCTTCAGGGCAGCGCTGTATCGGAAGCAGGGAGAACAGAGGAGCTAAGATTCTCCAAGCATGCGTCGGGAAGACTGGCGGATAGAGGGATTGAGCTTAGCAACGGGCAGCTTGAGAGATTGAGTGACGGGGTTCGCAAGGCTGGACAGAAAGGAATCAAGGATTCTTTGGTCATTGTGGATGAATTGGCGTTTATCGTGAACGTACCTAACAACACGGTGGTGACCGCCATGAACAGCACGGAGACCGACGACAATGTATTCACAAATATCAATGGAGCAGTGATAATGTAAGCCGGACCTCACAAGGGAGTTTACATGACAAAAAGGCGTCCCCGAATGACAGAGGGGACGCGGCTCCAAGGAAAATAGGAGGAATAAGCACTATGATGAGATCACTTTTCTCTGGTGTGGCAGGACTTAAAACCCACCAGACAAGGATGGATGTAATTGGTAACAACATCGCAAACGTAAACACTACCGCATTCAAGGCAAGCTCCATGGTATTTAGCGAGCTGATGAGCCAGACCACGCAGAGAGCCAGCGGTCCTAATGCGGAGACCGGAACAGGCGGCGTGAACGCAAGACAGATCGGTCTGGGTGTGAAGGCGGGTGCGATCAGCATTAATATCAGTGGACAGGGCTCTGCGCAGTCCACGGGTAATCCCTTTGATATCATGATCACAGGTGATAATTTCTTCGTGGTGTCCAATGGTATGGAGAATTTCTTCACGAGAGACGGTTCTTTCTATGTAGATGGAGCGGGTAATCTGGCGATGACCAGCAACGGTTACAATGTAATGGGCTGGGGTGTTGACGAGGAGACTGGCAATATCAAGAAGGATACAGTGGCAGCGCTTCGGATTATGAGCAACGCTAATATGACCTATCCTCCCGAGGCGACCAGTCAGGCTACACTCTCGGGTATCATCGACAGATATGACACAGATGTCACCAGCTCTAACGGTAAGACAGTGAACCTTAACTTCTATGATCAGCTCGGCTACACCTACACGGCGAGACTGACCTTCAAGCAGTCCGCGGCGGACAATCAATACAGCTTGGAGTTTACGAAGCTGCTGGACGCCAATGGTGAGGAAGTAGAGATCGACGAGGCTACCAAGCAGGCGCTGCTCGGCAACGGCATCGCTAAGACACAGGCGAACGAGAAGGCAATGAAGATGGTTGACAATTATGCGTGGGATGCGAACGGCAATCTTACGGCAAACGGCACTATCATAGTGTGGCGAACGGGCACAGCTCTTTCAACTACTAATCCCGGAGAAGAGGTTGCACTGTACAGTACAGTAGATCCGACCAAGACTGCTCCTAACCCTCCGGTTGCCGGGGATACAACTGTTTATTACCCGACTGATCCGGATGAGCAGCTTGCTGAGAATCAGAAGGCGTTGGAGCTAATCGCCGAGGCATATGGTTATGGCGGCTCCCTGAATGAGTTCCTGAACCGTCAGATCACGGTAGATCCCAATGATCCGGCCAGTGCGACGCCCAGCGTCAGGGATATCATTTATGGAGGTTCGGACGGAACCAATTATGGCACACTTCCTACCACCTTGGGAACGGAGGCGGTCTCCGCAGGCAGAACCTTCTACGGATGTGATGTGGTGTTTGACCGCGGCAGCGAGCATGGTAATATCCAGTCCGTTGACGGCAATGTCACGAACTTCACCAGCACTCTGCATCTGTCCGCATTGGGAGAGAACTTCTCCGATATCACGGTAGACCTCTCCACAGTGGTATGCTGTGACAACAAGGGTACCTCCACCGTGGGCGCTGACAAGGGTATTGACGGTCTGGGCACAGGACGCCGTCTGGGTGATATGATCGGCGTGTCTATCAGCACCAGCGGTATGATCTACGCAAGCTATGACAACGGTATGACCAGACTGCTTGGTCAGATTGCCTCCGCAAGCTTTGCAAACGCCTCCGGTCTGGAGAAGGCGGGAGACAATCTCTACTCCGCGACCCTCAACTCCGGTGAGTTTGACGGCATCGGAGTGGACATCACTGCAAGCGGCGGATATATGTCCAGCGGTCAGTTGGAGATGAGTAATGTGGATCTCTCCTCAGAGTTTACGACGATGATCACCACTCAGAGAGGATTCCAGGCGAACAGCCGTATCATTACCGTGTCCGATACCATGTTGGAGGAGCTTACCAACCTCAAGAGATAAAATTGTATTAAATTTTGAACAGCCAAAATCCCTAAAGGATATTGCCAACAGGGATTTTGGCTGATAATATGTTTTATGAGGACGCAGGACTCCGAAGAATTCAGGTGAGACCTGCTTTCCTGCGGAAAGGAGGCTCTATGATAGAGGTTACGAAGCTCAATGGAGTGAGGATTCTCGTGAACCCCCATTTATTGGAAATTGTGGAGGAAACCCCTGATACAGTGCTGACTTTGACCACTGGAAAAAAAATAATTGTAAAAGAAAGTAGACAAGAGATAAAAAATTTAGTAAAATCATATAGACGGGATATTTTTGCAGAATAGAAGTACATAAAAAATGAAGGAATGGTTAGGTGACTTACAATGGATATAGCTTCCTTGGTAGGTATGATTTTTGGATTTGCAATGTTGACATTTGGTATTATCAGTAACGCAGGCATTCAAGGTGTGCCCAGCTATCTTGACCCGCCCTCGGCTCTTATCACATTCGGCGGTGCGTTGGGCGCGACTCTTTGCTCGTTCTCCCTGAATGACTTTATCGCGGGACTTAAGAGCATCACGTTGATCTTTAAGATGCCGTCATTAAACATCGCAGATATGATTAAGAAGATTATAGAGTTGTCGAACGTTGCCCGTAAGGAAGGACTTCTGTCCTTGGAGGAAGCGGCGGCTGATTTGGATGAGCCCTTTTTGAAGAAAGGCATTCTCCTGATCGTCGATGGTACAGACCCTGATCTGGTGCGCGCCATCATGGAGACGGAGCTGGTGAGTGTCGAGGGCAGACATAAGAATCTGATCAACTTTTGGGATACACTTGGAACCATGGGTCCTGCTTGGGGTATGATCGGTACGCTGGTAGGACTGGTAAACATGTTGAATAACATGTCGGACGCAAGCTCCATCGGACCTTCCATGGCGGTGGCTCTGATCACTACACTGTATGGTTCCCTTTTGGCAAACTGGATCTGCGCTCCTGTTTCAAACAAGCTCAAGGCGGACAACGCTTCCGAGATGATTTTGAAAGAGGTTATGATAGAAGGTCTGCTGTCCATTCAGGCAGGCGAGAATCCCCGTGTAATCGAGGAGAAGCTGAAATCCTTCCTCGCTCCCAAGGATAGGGAGACAGGCGCAGAGGAAGCGGGAGGTGAGGAGTAAGTGGCAAAGAGAAAGGAAGATACGCCGCCCCCCGGGTCGCCGGCTTGGATGGCTACCTTCAGTGATTTGATGAATCTTTTGCTTTGTTTCTTCGTGCTCCTGTTTTCCATGTCCACGATTGAGGAGTCAAAGTGGGCGGAGCTGGTGGCGTCCATGAGCAACACGTTCAGCGTGTTCACCCAAGGTTCCACGGCGATCGGAGACGGTATACTGATCAGTAACGGTGTGAGTCAGTTAAACGAGCTGGATCAGTACATCAACAGCACCGGTAAGCTGTCGGATTCGGAGTCCGAGGAGGATAAGCTGGAGGAATACCAGAATGCCGGTGATATCACGAGGTTGGTGGAGGCGATTGAGCAGGAGCAGCTTCAAAATAATGAGGAGCTGGCGGAGCTGGTGGAGGAAGCGGTCAGTGAGGGAAAGCTTTCAGACCAAATCGATGTGAGCTTTACTGCCCAGTATGTGCAGCTTACGATGAAGGGGGCGCTTTTGTTTGATTCGGGAAGCGCGCAGCTTCGGGAGGAATCCCATGATGTGCTGGATAAGATCGGTGAGGTCTTGGAACGCTATGCGGAAGGGACGATTGAGATCGAGGGACACACGGACAATGTTCCGATCAGCAGCCAGCAATTCCCAAGCAATGAGGAGCTTTCCAGCGCGAGGGCGATGTCAGTGTTCTACTATCTGACGGACAACACCCTGCTTGATATGAGGAATCTCAAGCATGCGGGTATGGGAGAGCGGATACCGATTGCGGATAATTCCACCGCGGAGGGCAGGAGCAGAAACCGTCGCGTGGAGATCAGAATATACAATCCTTCTTGAGAGGGCTAGAAAGAGGTTCATTATGAAGAAAAACATGTTATCCATTATCACATTGGCGCTGCTGTTAGTCAATATCATTCTCACCGCGGTGATGATGTTCAGCACGACCAGCACCAACAGAAAGGTCGCGGATCTGGTGACTAATATCAGCTCAGCCTTGAGTCTGGAGCTTACGCCTCCCGGTCAGCAGTCGGCTGAGGACGCTGTCTCTCTGGCGGACACGGAGGTATACGCGCTCACGGGCTCCATGACTATTCCCACCGCTATGGAATATGACGCGGAGGGCAAGGGCAAGCAGGGATATTTTATGTGCAACATATCCTTCTCCATCAACACCAAGCATGAGGACTACAAGAAAAATGGTTCTGCAGAGGCTATGGCAGGCAGGGAGGAGCTTATCAAGGACGCTGTCAACTCGGTTGTCAGCAAGCACACCATCTCAGAGCTTCAGGCGGACGCCGGACTCGACGGGCTGAAGGCGGAGATTCTGTCAGCCGTGCAGGGTTTATTTGAAAGCGACTTTATCTATAAGGTTTCAATCAGCGAAGTGAAGTTTGGCTGATAATAAAATTCTGATGCAGGATAAAGGAGGTGAGGACTGGTGGGCGAAGTCCTTTCGCAGAGTGAAATAGACAATCTGCTCGCGGCGCTCTCAAGCGGAGAGCTGGATGCGGAGGAGATGCAGGGAGGCGAGGAGAAGCAGGTTAAGAATTACGACTTTAGCCGCCCGACTAAGTTCTCGAAGGAACATCTAAGAACTCTGGAGATTATTTTTGAGCACTACGGACGTCTGGTGTCCACGAACCTTCCGGTGTATTTGCGCAAGAATGTGCAGGTGTCGGTTGCGAGCTCCGAGACGGTAACCTTTAACGAGTTTACAAATGCGTTATCTAATCCCGTTATTTTGGGCATTATTAATTTTGCCCCCCTAAACGGTACGATTATCATAGACCTAGCCACCAATCTGGCTTACGCCATGTTGGACAGGATGCTTGGCGGAACGGGGATTCCCTTGGAGAAAAGCAGGGAGTTCTCAGAGATTGAGATGTCGATCATACAGAGGGTTTTGGTCACTTTAGTACAGCTATTGCGAGAACCATGGAAGAATGTTGTGGACATCTCGCCGGTATTGAACCGAGTGGAAACGAACCCACAGTTTGCACAGGTGATTGCTCCGAATGATATGATAGCTATCGTCACGTTGAATGTGAAGGTAGGGGACGTGGAGGGTATGATCAACTTCTGTCTGCCGTTCTTCACATTAGAGGACGTTATGGACAGGTTGAATACCAAGTATTGGTTTGCGTCCATGCAGGAGAATCATGATGTGGATTATGAGGAATATATTGAAGCAATGATCAGGAAGGTAGATGTACCGATTAAGGCTGTGCTCGGTAAGAGCAAGATATCTGTCCTTGATTTTATGAACCTTCAGGTGGGGGATTGCATACGATTAGATTCAAAGGTGGAAAACGACATGGATATTTATGTAGGCAACATCAGAAAATTTACCGCTTTGCCCGGAGCAAACAAAGATTCTTACGCTGTCCGGATTACATCGGTAATCAGAGAGGAGGAGTAAGAGATGGACGGAATGCTTTCTCAGGACGAAATTTCTGCATTGTTAAACGGCATGGATATCTCCGAGGATGTGTTGGGGGATGAAGCCGGAGAGACTGCGGAGGCTGCTCCGGCTGTCAACGCCGACGGGGAGCCAATCCTGACTGATGTGGAGAAGGACGCCATCGGTGAGGTGGCAAATATCAGTATGGGGTCTTCGGCTACCACACTGTTCTCATTGGTCAACCGCAAGGTAAATATTACCACCCCACAGGTCAGCATGGCGAAGTGGGAGAACCTTTTGGATGAATATGAGAAGCCCTGTGTGTTTGTCCAGATCAAGTACACGGTGGGACTTGACGGAAGCAACATCATGGTATTGAAGGAGCGGGACGTCAAGATCATCACAGATCTGATGATGGGCGGAGACGGCACCAACACGGACGGTGAGCTCGGGGAGCTTCATTTGAGCGCGATTTCCGAGGCTATGAACCAGATGATGGGCGCTGCGGCAACCTCTCTTTCAACGATGTTAAATACGGTGATCGATATCAGCCCGCCTGAGTCATCGCTGCTCGACCTGACTAAGGTGAAGTCGGCGGCGGATATTTCCCCTTTCCTTGGGGGAACGTTCGTAAAGGTTGCCTTTCGATTGCAGATAGACACCTTGGTGGACAGTACGATCATGCAGCTCTATCCCGTGGATTTTGCCAAGAATATAGTGAATACCTTTATGAATAACCAGATGGCTGGAGGAGCCGAGCCGGAACCGGCAGCGCCGGAACCTGCTCCCGCACCCGCACCGACAATGGATATGGGTGCCGCGCCTCAGGGAGGTATGGATATGGCACAGCAGGGAATGGCTATGCAGGGCATGATGCCGAATATGATGCCAATGCAGGGAATGCAAATGATGCCGAATATGATGCCAATGCAGGGAATGCCCATGCAGGGTATGATGCCGATGGGAATGCCCATGCAGCAGAATGTGAATGTGCAGCCGGCTCAATTCCAGAATTTTGCACCCAATATGGCAGCCGTTGCCGGACAGGAGAATATCGGGCTGATCATGGATGTGCCCTTGGAGGTCACTGTGGAGCTGGGAAGAACCTCCAAATCCATCTCGGAGATATTGGATTTCTCACCGGGAACCATTATTGAGCTGGATAGAATTGCAGGTGAGCCGATCGACGTGCTTGTAAACGGTAAATTCGTGGCAAAGGGCGAGGTTGTCGTAATTGAGGAAAGTTTTGGCGTCCGAGTCACTGAAATTATAAAATAATGGCTGACAAAACTATGTAGTTCATGATATAATGATTATAGCGTCATACCAATGGAGGAGGAAACATGGCAAAGAATATTTTAATCTGTGACGATGCAGCATTCATGAGAATGATGATCAAGGACATTCTTACGAAGAATGGTTACAATGTTGCTGGAGAAGCGGAGAACGGCTTGAAGGCAGTGGAGAAGTACAAGGAGGTAAGTCCTGACTTGGTGCTGATGGATATCACGATGCCTGAGATGGATGGTATTCAGGCATTGAAGGAGATCAAGAAGCTGGATGCCGGCGCATTGGTTATCATGTGTTCCGCAATGGGACAGCAGGCTATGGTTATCGAGTCTATTCAGGCAGGAGCTAAGGATTTCATCGTTAAACCCTTCCAGGCTGACCGTGTTATCGAGGCGGTAAAGAAGGTTGTGGGATAATGAACATTCTTCTGACATCAGGTAGCTATGCACAGTTTATCACTGTGCTGGTTATCTTTGTCCTTGTGCTCGGACTTACTGCGTGGGTCACCAAATGGATGGCTGATTACCAGAAGCAGATGGGTGCCGGAAGCAATATCGAGGTCATAGAAACCACCCGGATCGCCAATAATAAGTATATACAATTGGTGCGGGTGGGGGAGAGCTATAAGGTGATCGCGGTATGCAAAGACACAGTGACAATGCTGGGGGAGGTGTCGGCTGAGCAGATAAAGCTTCAGAGTGACACCCGGAACAAAATAAGCTTTAAGGAATTATTTGAGAAGACCATAAAAATGGATTCCAGTGACGAAAGCGGATTAAAGGACAGGGACGAATGAAAAGATCTAAGCGAACTGGAAAACAAATAATGACAAAGCAGAGACTGCTCCGGCAGCCGCTGCTTTTGGTATGCCTGCTGATTACGGTGGGCATATTGTGCATTCATAAACAAGTCCCGACGGGGCTTGTGGTGTATGCGGCGGAGACTCCGAGACAGACGGGGGATTCGACCATATCCACGATCATTAACCCACCTGGTACCGCCGAGACACCTGAGGAGCTCAATGAGCTCAACACGGCGAATACCGTGACGCTAACGCTCAACGAGGGGAACGGTCAGTTGAACGGGGCGCTGCGTATCTTCCTTACGCTGACGCTGATATCCATCGCGCCGATCCTGATCATCATGATGACCTCGTTCACGAGGATCATCATAGTCCTGCATTTTACTAGAGCCGCGTTAAACACACAGACGGCGCCGCCGAACCAGATTTTGATCGGGCTGGCTTTGATACTAACGTTTTTTATCATGGAGCCTACCTTTACCCAGATCAATGAGCAGGCGATCAAGCCCTTTAACGAGGGCGAGATAGAGCAGGACGAGGCGATCAAGCTGGCGATGGAGCCATTGCGGGAGTTCATGTACCCGCAGACGCAGCTGAAAAATGTGGAGCTTTTCATGGATATCGCAGGTCAGGAGTGGGACGGGGAGCTGGAATCGATTCCTAATTCCGTGTTGATTCCCAGTTTTATGGTTAGTGAGCTGACCGTGGCGTTCTGGATAGGGTTTATGATCTATATCCCGTTTATCGTGATCGACATGGTGGTCGCGTCCACCTTGATGAGTATGGGTATGATGATGCTGCCGCCGACGACGATCTCTATGCCGTTTAAGATTTTGCTCTTTGTGCTGGCGGATGGGTGGTCATTGATCATCGGGCAGCTTGTGATGACTTTCTATTAGTGTTTGTGCTGAAAGGAATGGAGGTTCTTATGACAGTTGACGCAGTGACAGAAATGGCAAATAATGCTTTATTTTTGATTCTTCAGGTGTCGCTTCCGGTATTGTTGGTGTCTCTGATAGTGGGCTTGTTGGTCAGCATTTTTCAGACCGTTACGTCCATACAGGAGCAGACATTGACATTTGTACCCAAGATTATCAGCATATTTATAGCGCTTGCGCTGATCGGGGGCTGGATGATGACCAAGATGGTGGATTTTACCACGCAGCTTTGGGGTGATTTCACACTCTATATACATCGATGACGAATGAGAAGGGAGCAGCTTTATGGTAAATGTCTCCTTTTCCATATATGATTTAGAATATTTTCTGTTGATTTTGGTGCGGGTATCCTGTTTTGTGTTCATTGCTCCTTTTTTTAGCATGAACAATACTCCGGCAAGAGTGAGGATTGCCTTGAGCATCTTCACGTCGTATTTGCTGTATCAGGCGGTAACGCCTGCGGAGGCAATCGTCTATGAGACGGTGATGGATTACGCAATCATTGTGATGAAGGAAGCCATAGCGGGTCTTTTGATCGGCTTTGGAGCCAATATATGTATGTCAATCCTGAATTTTGCAGGAGCTATCGCGGATATGGAGACAGGACTGTCCATGGTGACTCTGATGGACCCCAACAGCAGGGACCAGACCAGTATCACGGGGATTCTGTACCAATACGCCTTCACGCTGATGCTCATTGCAACGGGGATGTATAGGTATCTGTTTGGGGCGCTGGCGGATACCTTTGTGTTGATTCCCATAGGGGGTATTGTATTCCATGGAGACGCCATGGTGCAGGCGCTCATTCAGTTTTTGAGTGATTACGTCATTATCGGATTTAGGATTGTGCTTCCGATTTTTTGTGTGATATTGTTGCTTAATGTCACTCTAGGCGTCTTGGCGAAGGTGTCTCCGCAGATGAATATGTTTGCGGTCGGTCTGCAGCTAAAGCTCATGACGGGGCTGAGTGTGCTCTTTTTCTCTGTGCAGCTAATGCCCTCCGCCGCGGATTTTATCTTTCGGGAGATGCAGACGGTGATTGAGTCCTTTGTGGGAGCGATACAGCCGTAGGAGATGGTCATGTTGTTGGAATATAATCTGCAATTTTTTGCAAAGGATGGTCCGGGTGGTGAGAGGACTGAGCCCGCCACTGATAAAAAATTAAATGACGCCCGCAAGAGAGGGCAGGTGGCAAAGAGCCGCGAGATTGCAAACGGTTTTGGTATTTTGGCGTTGTTTTTGATATTGCGTATATGGGTGGGGGTGATTGGCACCCAGTTTTTGGAGCTATTTGCCAATGTCTATGGACATATCGGCGAGATGTCGGAGTTTTGGCGCGGCTATATGCCGGAGAATGACGCGTTTGTTCTTTTCAGGGAGATGTTGCTCACGGTGATGACCATCATCGTGCCTATCCTGCTCATCGGCTTTCTTGTTGCCTTTGTAAGTGATGTAGCTCAGGTGAAGTGGAGACCTACGGCGGAGCCCATGAAGCCGAAGCTTAGCAAGCTGAACCCGTTATCAGGCTTTAAGAAGATTTTTTCTGTCAATTCTTTGGTAGAACTTGTAAAATCTATTGCAAAGATTGGCTTAATTGTTTTTGTGTGTTATAATTATCTGAAGGACAAATGGCCTTGGCTGCTTTTGCTCTATGATATGCCGCTCTTGCAGGCGCTGCAGTTGATTGGGCAGACCGTGACGGACTTAGGTATCCGAATCGCGGTGGTTTACATGCTCGTCGCGGCGGCGGATTACATTTATCAGAAGGTCAAATTCGCCATAGACATGCGCATGACCAAGCAGGAGATCAAGGATGAGTACAAGCAGACAGAGGGTGATCCCCAGATCAAGGGAAAGATTCGTCAGCGTATGAGAGAGGCGTCGCAGCGCCGTATGATGCAGGATTTGCCAAGGGCTGACGTGGTCATCACCAACCCGACGCATTACGCCGTGGCGATCAAATACGACCCGGAGGTGGCGGACGCACCGTTGGTGCTTGCCAAGGGTGAGGATTACCTGGCGGCGAAGATCAAGGAGATCGCCAAGGAGAATCATATAGAGATTGTGGAAAATAAGCCATTGGCGCGTATGCTTTACGCCAATGTTGACGTGGGACAGGCTGTGCCGCCGGAGCTCTATCAGGCGGTGGCGGAGGTGCTTGCGTTTGTATATCATTTACAGGGAAAAGTATAACCAAGAAGGAGGAAGCAAAGGATGAGCACAAGATTACAGAAGACAGATGCCATTGTCGCCATCTATATTTTGATTGCTTTCATCATGTTTATCGTGCCACTTCCCGCAACTGTGCTGGATATATTTATGGCGTTTAATATTGCCGTGGGATTTACGATACTGTTCGCATGCATGTTTACCAAGGAAGTGCTGGAGATGTCCTTTTTCCCGACGATCCTGCTCTTTACGACAATTTTCCGTATCGCCATGAACGTTTCGTCCACCAGACTGATCCTCACCACCGGAGATTCCGGCAATGTGGTGAAAACCTTCGGCGAGTTCGTGGGTGGCGGTGACCTGATCGTTGGCTCGATTGTGTTTATCATATTGATATTGATCCAGTTCCTTGTCATCAACAAGGGTTCCGAGCGTGTGGCTGAGGTAACGGCGAGATTCACCTTGGACGCCATGCCCGGTAAGCAGATGGCGATTGACGCGGACTTGAATACAGGCGCCATTGACGACGCGGAGGCGAAGATACGGCGTGACAAGATTCAACAGGAGTCCAGCTTCTTCGGTTCCATGGATGGTGCCGTGAAGTATGTAAAGGGAGACGCCATCGCGGGACTTTTGCTGACTGTGATCAACCTGGTGGGCGGCATCGCCATGGGAATGCTGCGAAACAATATGACCATCGGGGATGCGCTGGACACCTACGGCATCCTGACCATCGGTGACGGACTGGTGAGCCAGATACCTTCCCTGCTGATCTCATTGTCAACAGGTATCCTGGTGACAAAGGGAAGCAAGGAGTCGGAGTTTGGAATTGCGATATTGAAGCAGCTTTTTGGCGTGCCTAAGGTGATGTATCTGGTGGGCGCGACTTTGGCGTTTTTGGGCGTGGCGACCGATTTGAACACAATCCTTTTCGTGGGAATGGGTATGCTGTTCATCGTGGGCGGAAGGATGATCGCAGGCTCCCTTGAGGTGGCAAAGATCGAGCATGAGGTTGACACGGACGAGATTGCCGCGGACGAGATCAGGCAGCCGGAGAATGTGAACAGTCTCCTGCAGGTGGATCCTATCGAGCTGGAATTCGGCTACGGTATTATCCCGTTGGCTGATGTCAATCAGGGCGGCGATCTTCTGGACCGCGTGGTCATGATCAGAAGGCAGATCGCGTTGGAGCTTGGTACCGTGGTGCCCATTATCCGTCTGCGCGACAATATCCAGCTTAATCCGAACCAATATATTATCAAAATTAAGGGAATTCAGGTCAGCGAGGGCGAGATCCTCTTTGACCATTACATGGCTATGAATCCGGGCTATGTGGAGGAGGAGATCACGGGTATTCCCACCTTCGAGCCTTCTTTCCATCTGCCCGCCACATGGATCACCGAGGGGCAGCGGGAGCGCGCGGAGAGTCTGGGTTACACGGTGGTAGACCCGCCCTCCATCATCGCGACCCACCTCACGGAGATTATCCGCCAGTATATCGCGGAGCTGCTGACCCGTCAGGATGTGCAGAATCTGGTCAACAATCTCAAGGAGACCAATCCTTCGCTGGTGGAGGAGCTGGTGCCCAAGCTTTTGGGGCTTGGCGAGGTGCAGAAGGTCTTGCAGAATCTTCTGAAGGAGGGAATCTCTATCAGGGATCTGCTCACGATCATGGAGACCCTGGCGGATTATGCCCCCACTACCAGAGACACGGATATTTTGACGGAGTATGTGCGCCAGAGCCTAAAGCGCGCTATCTCCACCAAATTTTTCCTCCCCAACGAGGCAACCAACGTTGTCACCCTCGACCCCAAGGTGGAGCAGGAGATTATGGGAAGTGTCAAGCAGACGGAGAATGGCGCCTTCCTGAATCTGGATCCTGCCAAGGGACGGGCGATCATCGATTCCGTGGGCGAGGAGACCAAGAAGCTGGAGAATATGGGAAAGGTTCCGATCGTCATCACTTCCCCGATCGTGCGCATCTATTTCAAGCGGCTCACGGAGGAGTATTTCAGGGATTTGGTGGTCGTGTCCTACAATGAAGTGGAATCAAATGTTGAATTACAGTCAGTTGGGATGGTGACGGCATAATGGTTATCAAGAAATTTTTGGGAAAAACAGAGAGTGAGGCCGTGGAAGCAGCCAAGAAGGAGCTTGGCGAGGGAATTGTGATCATGAATGTCCGTCAGGTCAAGCCCAAGGGACTTATGTCTGTCTTTCAGAGCAAGCAGACGGAGGTGACTGTGGCGCTTGAGGAGGAGCGGGATGCGGACAAGCTCGCCAAGAGAGCGCCGGAGCGCATCGCCGTACAGCAGGTGGCAAAGGTTGTGGCGGAGAGCGGTATGCTGCAGGAGGAGCAGCAGGGTAAGCCTGTTTACACCTCCAAGGAGAGCAATATAGAGAAGAAGCTTGACAGTCTCCAGACACTTTTGGAGAGCCAGCTCAAGCAGAATGACAATAATGACAAG
The DNA here is from genome assembly GCA_023663505.1 of Muribaculum sp. Classification (GTDB taxonomy): domain Bacteria; phylum Bacillota; class Clostridia; order Lachnospirales; family Lachnospiraceae; genus Acetatifactor. Next base: position 51,191 of record JAMPHH010000004.1, on the reverse strand, counting down.
AGTGTCGGTGAAGCCGAGGAGCGTGCGGACGAGACTGGTGCTGAGAAGGTTTCCGAGGGTGAGAAGGATGCGGAAACAGCTCAGGATACCGAACAGGACAAGTTTATCAGGCTTCTCTATAACACCATGATCGAGAACGAGGTGGCGGAGAAGTACGCCAATCAGATCTTGGAGGACGTGGACAAGAACAGAAAGCCCAATATGCCCTTTGACTATATTTTGGCAAATATCTATCAGAAGATCATATTAAAATTCGGCAAATCAGAGGGGATCGTGCCCTCGGAGAAGGGACCAAGGGTGGTCTTCTTCATAGGACCTACGGGCGTCGGTAAGACCACCACGATCGCAAAGCTCGCGAGCAGCTTCACGGTGAATGACGGGAAGAAGGCGGCGCTTCTTACGGCGGATACCTACCGCATCGCGGCGGCGGAGCAGCTTCGCACCTATGCGCAGATCTTAGAGGTGCCCTTCCGCGTGATCTATGGTCCCGAGGAATTTCAGAGCGCGGTGAGGGATTTTAAGGATTATGATTATATTTTTGTGGATACGGCGGGACATTCCCACCAGAGTCAGGAGCAGCTCGAGCAGGTCAAGGAATATATGAAGCCCTTGGGGGACAATGCCAAGGTACAGGTTTTCCTAGTGCTCAGCGCGACGACGAAGTACAAGGATCTGTTGAAGATTACGGACAGCTACAAGGAGGTCGCGGATTATCAGCTGATATTCACCAAGCTCGACGAGACGACGACTTTGGGGAATCTGTTGAATATCAAGCTTCACGCGGATACCCCGATCGCATATATTACAGATGGACAAAACGTGCCCAACGACATTGAAAGGTTCAATCCTCAAAAGATTGTAAAGCAATTATTGGGTGGTAAGGCTTGACGGCGCGCGGGTGCCGTTTAAGGAGGCTGGTTGCATGGATCAGGCAGAACAATTAAGGATCATAAAAGCTAATAGACAGTCCCGCCCATTGGCCAGAGTTATCACGGTGACAAGCGGTAAAGGGGGTGTGGGCAAGTCCAACACATCCATCAACCTTGCGATACAGTTTCGCAAGCTTGGCAAGAGAGTGATCATTCTCGACGCAGATTTCGGGCTTGCCAATATCGAGATCATGTTTGGAGCGGTGCCGAAGCACAATCTCTGCGACCTGATCTATCAAGGGAAAAACATTCAGGAGATCATCACGTGGGGGCCCATGGAGGTGGGATTTATCTCCGGCGGCTCGGGAATCGCGGGGCTCTCCAACCTAAACAGGGATTATCTGGATTATATCATACAGAATCTTGCGGAGCTGGACGCCATCACAGATATCATCATCGTGGACACTGCCGCGGGGATTTCGGACGCGGTGCTGGAGTTCTTGGTGGCAAGCGGGGAGATTCTGCTGGTGACCACGCCGGAGCCTACCTCGATCACGGATTCCTATTCTCTGCTAAAGGCATTGTACCGTCATTCCAGATTTGACGAGGACAACACGAAGGTGAAGATGGTCGCCAACCGTGTGGGCAGAGAATTGGAGGGTGAGATCCTGTTCAACAAGCTCAACGCGGTGGTGGCGAGATATTTGAAGGTTCCCATGACTTATCTGGGGAGCATTCCGCAGGACGCGCAGTTGGCAAAGGCTGTGATGCAGCAGACTCCGGTATCCATACAGAATCCGACGGCAAGGTCGTCTCAGGCGTATGAACAGATGGCGAAGCGTCTTCTTGACAAGGAGGAGGCGCAGCGACAGCCCAAGAGAGGAATGGCGGCGTTTTTCTCGCATATAATATCCAAAATATAGCTGTTTGGAGCAGGCGCGCAGTGTTTACGAGATTGGTTTTTGAATATTTACTCCAAAATAATATAGAGGGGAGTTGAGGAGATGCTATCAAGCTTTATTTCTTTGGGTGACAAAATAGATTTACAGGCGGTGGAACGTGTTCATTATAACGAAGATGCCGATAAGAAGCGCAAAATTTACAACAGCATGGTGCATGAGATCTTGACGGAGGATACGTTGGAGATCACTATGCCGATGGAGCAGACGAAATTGATACTATTGCCAGTGGACGGCGAATATGATATGATATTCTATGGGGAGACGGGATTGTATCAGTGCTTCGCGCGTATCGTGGACAGATACAAGACCAACAATGTGTACATTCTGCGGGTGGAGCTCACCAGTAATCTCCGAAAGTATCAGCGGAGAGAGTTCTATCGGTTCAGCTGTGCACTGGAGATGTGTTCCAGAACTCTCGAGGAGGAGGAGCTTCAGGCGATCGATGACAAGGCGCATCTGATCCTTCAGCCGGGGCTTCCGCTGCGACGCAGTATTATCGCGGATATCAGCGGGGGCGGACTTCGCTTTATCGCCGACCAGAGATATGAGCCGGGCAGCCTGATCTACTGTAATTACAATCTGGTGCAGGACATCGGGAGTAAGACCTACGAAGTGATCGGCAAGGTGCTGGCGGTTCAGGAGCTGGAGAACAGGCCGGGGGAATATGAGCATCGGGTACAATACCACAACATGGATGTAAATACCCGCGAGGAGATCATCAAATTCATATTCGAGGAGGAGCGCAGAACCCGCAAGAAAGAAAGAGAGTGACAGTCTTAACATTATTTTAGAAGAAAAATGGTGAGTTATATGAGTAATGAGAAAAAAAATCCAAAAAAAATTCTTCTAGTAGATGACTCTGCACTCATGAGAAGAGTGCTTTGTGATATATTAAATAGTGACGAGAGATTTGAAGTGACAGGCAGGGCGTCGGACGGTCAGGAGGCTCTTGAGCTCATGGGCAAGAAGGACTTTGACGCCATCGTGCTGGACATCAGTATGCCGAGGATGGACGGGTTACAGATGCTGCGGGAGATGCGCAAGCGCAGAATCCCCGCGAAGGTCATGATGTTAAGCGCCTATACATACGAGGGGGCTAAGCTTCTCATGGAGGCGCTCTCACTCGGAGCGTTGGACTTCATGCACAAGCCGAACACACTGTCGGATTGGGATATCGGTTCTTATCAGGAGATGCTCTTGGAGACGCTCGATATTGTGGCGAATGGCAAGCTTCCCAGCTTTGAGGCAGAGGAGGAGAGTCATAAGAAAGCACCCGTGAAGGAAAGTGCGCCGCCCAAGGCTGCTGTGTCCTCCGGACCTTCATCGGGTATCAGGATTGTGGCGATCGCAAGCTCCACAGGCGGTCCCAGAGCCTTACAGTCCGTGATTCCCAGACTCCCGAAGGAGCTGGACGCGCCGGTGCTTCTGGTGCAGCACATGGCAAAGGGATTCACGGGCTCTCTTGCGGAGCGACTTGACAGCCTGAGTGGTCTGAATGTGAAGGAGGCCAGAGAGGGTGAGGAGATCACCAAGGGAACGGTCTATGTGTCCATGGGCGGACAGCATATGACGGTGAGGAGATCCGCCGGAGGCAAGCATGTCATCCGTTACACGGACGAACCGAGCAGGGAGGGCGTGAAGCCGTGTGCCAACTATATGTACGAATCTCTCATAGAGAGCGGGTATGACCCGATCATCTGTGTGGTGTTGACCGGAATGGGCGCTGACGGGACGGAGGGGATACAAGCCCTGCGGAAAGCGAAGAATACCTATGTGATCGCCCAGAATCAGGAGACCTGCACCGTGTACGGGATGCCCAAGAGTGCGGTGAACGCGGGACTCGTTGACGAGGAGATACCCCTTGACCAGATCGCGAGAGAGATCGTGACAAGAGTCGGGGTGCGGAATGCATAAGGCGTTAAACGCAAAGCGCGTAAGTCATATAAGCAACGAAGCAGATGAAGCCTTTAGGCGGAATGGAGGAAAATATGGACGTAAGTCAATATCTTGAGATTTTTCTGGACGAGACGAAGGAGCACTTGCAGAATCTTAATACGCAGATTCTAAATCTTGAAGCGGACGCGGAGAATATGGACACCGTGAACGAGATCTTCCGCGCGGCGCATTCCCTGAAGGGAATGGCGGGCACTATGGGCTATAAGAGGATGCAGAATCTGACCCATGACATGGAGAATGTATTCTCGGAGGTGCGCAACGGCAATATCAAGGTGCAGCCCGAGATGATTGACGTGCTTTTTCAATGTCTGGACGCCCTTGAGGAGTATACCAACAACATACAGGAGACCGCTGACGAGGGAACCAATGACAATGAGCCCTTGATCAAGCAGCTCAACGATATCTTGAACGGCGGCGGCTCCGGCTCCGCCAAGGCGGCACCCGCGGCAGCAGCTCCGACGGCGAGCGCAGCGGCGGCATCGGCTGACGGTGACAAGAAATGGAACGGTATCGCCTTGGACGACACGCAGATCGGCGTGATCACGGAGGCGGTCAAGGCGGGCAAGAAGGCTTACGGTCTTACCGTGACGGTGCAGGAGAGCTGTATCCTCAAGGCGGCGAGAGCCTTTCTGGTGTTCAAGGCGATCGAGGAGAAGGGCGAGATCATCATTTCCAACCCCAGCGCTCAGGATATCGAGGACGAGAAGTTTGAGAGGGATTTCTCTCTGATCGTCTTGTCGGAGGCGGAGCTGGACGATTTGATCAAAGCGGCTTCCAATGTCTCGGAGATAGACAATGTGGTGGGAGATGCCCTCGTGCTTGAGGAGACGAAGGGGTATCACCCTGCGGAGAACTCGGAGAGCACCGCTGTTGCGGAGGCTCCCAAGGCGGCTGTGGAGGAGAAGAAGGCACAGCCTGCTCCCGCTGCCAAGAGCAATGACAAGAAGCCTGCCGCCGGCAAGCCTGTGGTCAACCGTACAGTGCGCGTGGATATTGAGAAGCTTGACGCGCTTATGAATCTGGTGAGTGAGTTGATCATCGCCAAGAACTCGCTGGTGTCCGCCTCCGGTCAGGAGCAGAATACCAACGCGAGCTTCAATGAACAGATAGAGTATTTGGAGAGTGTGACCACTAATCTTCACGAGTCCGTGATGAAGGTGCGAATGGTGCCTATTGAGAACGTGGTCAATAAATTCCCCCGTATGATCCGCGACCTTTCCAAGACCCTGGACAAGAAGATGGAGCTCTATATGACAGGTGAGGAGACAGAGCTGGACCGTACCGTGGTGGACGAGATTGGGGACCCGCTGATGCATCTGCTCAGGAATTCCGCGGATCACGGCTTGGAGTCAGACCCGGAGCTTCGTATACAGAGGGGCAAGCCCGCTGTGGGATCTATCTTTTTGGACGCTTATCAGGACGGCAACAATGTCGTGATCGAGGTTCGCGACGACGGTAACGGCATCGATGTGGACGCAGTCAGGAATAAGGCGATCGAGCGCGGGACAATCACCGCGGAGCAGGCAGTCGGAATGTCCGATAAGGAGATCATCGACCTGTTGTTCCTGCCCAGCTTCTCCACCGCCAAGAAGGTGACAGATGTGTCAGGACGCGGCGTGGGACTTGATGTGGTGAAGTCCAAGATCGAATCCCTTTCCGGAGAGGTCGAGGTAAAGTCAAAGCTCGGCGAGGGAAGTACATGGACGATCAGACTGCCGCTTACGCTTGCGATCATTCAGGCTCTGATGGTAGTGGTAGGTGATGAGAAATATGCGATTGCACTCGGCGCGATTCAGGGTATCGAGGACATTCAGATCAGCGATATCAAGCTGGTGGAGAATAAGGAGGTGCTCAATCTGCGTGGCACGGTGATCCCTGTGATTCGTATGAGCGAGCTTTTGGATATCGAGAGCAGCAAGGCTGACGAGGAGAATCTCGTGGTTGTGATCGTGAAAAAGGGAGATAAGCAGGCGGGTCTTGTTGTGGACGATCTGCTTGGTCAGCAGGAGATTGTTATCAAGTCCATGGGCTCATATATTAAGCAGTGCAAATTTATCAGCGGGGCAACGGTTATGGGCGACGGCGGAGTGGCGTTGATCTTAGATGCCAACGCTTTACTGTAAGAAGGGAGATTACACATATGGAACAGTTGGAACAGTTGAATGCACAAAATGAACCGGTCAAGTCAAATCCGGAGAGAAAACGTCCGGTGGAATATTTCCAGTATATTGTCATTCGTCTCGGCGAGGAGCAGTACGGGGTTGATATCCGCTATATCGACAATATTGTGAGAATGCAGAATATCACCAGAGTTCCCAAGATGCCGCCTTATCTGAGGGGCGTCATCAATCTGCGCGGCGAGGTAATCCCCGTTGTCAGTATTCGTCTGAAGATGGGATTGCCCGCGGACGAATACGGAAGGGCTACCAGAATCATTATCCTCAAGACAGAGGTCTCCGGCAATCTGGGAATAGTGGTTGACGAGGTGAAAGAGGTTGTGACGCTCAGCGAGGACAATATCGAGAAGGTGGCGCATGACGCAAAGGACAGCAGAGCCAGTTTTATCAACGGTATCGGCAAGAACGGAGGGGAACTGATCTCACTGCTCGATCTGAATTCGATTACCTTGGATGAAAACGCATAATTTATCGGTGAAGGAGACGATCGTTTATGGGTGATATGAGTCTTGAAAAAGTATCTGAGTCCTATATGGATGTGTTGAGGGAGCTTGGCAATATTGGCGCAGGCAACGCTATGACGGCACTCTCACAGATGTTGGGCTGTAAGGTAGATATGAGAGTCCCCCAGATCAAGCTGCTCGAATTTAAAGAGGTAGGCGCCATCATGGGCGGCGAGGAGCAGATTATGGTCGGCGTACTCTTGGGCGTTGAGGGGGATATCACGGGCAGTATGATGTTCCTCGTGGAGAAGAACAGCGCCAAGCATTTGATTGGTAAATTGATGATGGGCATGGTGCCTGAGGGTGATGATTTCTCCGAGATGGAGCTTTCGGCGATGAAGGAAGTGGGAAATATCATCACAGGAGCTTATCTGAATTCTCTTTCGGTTATTACAAATTTGAAGATCTGCCCCACGCCGCCGGAGCTTGCGGTGGATATGGCAGGGGCGATCCTGAGCGTACCCGCGATAGAGTTTGGGATCATAGGGGATAACCTCCTTTTGATCCAGTCCCAGTTCTTTGACGAAGTGGCGATTGACGGATATTTTATACTCATACCGGATCTGGATTCATACAGCAAGATTTTGGGGTCCTTGGGGATGCCCGTAAAATAATTAACTGTTCGAGGGTGAAAGGTATGAGTGAGATAATTAAGGTAGGAATGGCGGATTTAAAAACATGTTTAAGCCCCGATGGTTTGATCACGCTGGGGCTTGGTTCCTGTATTGGTATCGCGATTCGCGATCCGGTGACTAAGGTGGGCGGATTGGCACATATCATGCTACCGGACAGCAAGGCGATTCAAAACAGCGGTCAGAATATTGCCAAGTTCGCGGATACAGGGATCGAGGAGCTCGTGCGTCAGATGGAGAGGCGCGGGGCACTTAGGAAACGTATGGTTGCTAAGATTGCCGGCGGAGCTACCATGTTCTCATTTGGCGGCAAATCTGATCTGGTACAGGTGGGAGCCTGCAATGCGGAGGCTTCCATAAAGAAATTAAGGGAATTAGGTATCCCGATTGTTGCCCAGGACACGGGCGCTAACTACGGACGCACGGTAATATTTTATCCGGAGACGGGCAATTATGTGATTCGCGCGGTGGGCAAGTCGGAGAGTGTGATTTAGGTGAGGTTGATTTATGAACAGAAATAATTTGCCTTTGGTATTAATGCTTGTGGCGGGCGCCATCACCTGTGTGGTCAACCTCGTTCGGGGTTATTCTACGCTGAGCCAGCTCACGGCGCTTCTCGTCGTGCTCGTGCTGTTCTATCTCTTGGGAAGTATTCTCAAGTGGACGCTGGATTATTTTGACCGACAGAATGAGCAGAAGGCGGCCGAGGAGGGCGAGGTGATCGAGAAGGAGTCCGGACAGACGAAGGAGACCGTCTCCGACACTCAGGAAGGGCTGGAGGATCAGGAGATAGAGGACGAAGCAAGCTGATAACAGACGAAGGAGGCCATTCCAATGGATGAAGCAGGAAAGAAAAAACTGCTCGAAGAATATGCAAAGACAAAGGATGCAGATTTACGGGAAAAGATATTATTGGAATATGCCCCGCTTGTAAAGGTCGTGGCGGGTCGCCTGAGTATGTATTTAGGCTATAATGTCGAGTATGAGGATTTGGTGGGATATGGCATCTTTGGACTGATTGACGCGGTTGACAAGTTCGACTATATGAAAGAGGTGAAGTTCGAGACCTATGCCAGCCTGCGCATCAGGGGGGCTATTCTTGATCAGATTCGCAAGATGGATTGGATTCCCCGCACGATCAGACAGAAGCAGAAAAAGATTGAGACTGCGATCAGGGAGATCGAGCAGGAGACAGGGCATGCGGCCTCCGACGAGGATATTGCCAAGGCTCTTGGCATAACGGACGAGGAATATTTGGATTGGCAGTCCCAGATGAAGATCACAGGACTGGTCTCATTAAACGAGTATATGGAACAGGGGAGCGACGTGCCGCAGGATGCCGGAAGGCATACCGCCTCGCGCTTTGCCGGTCCTGAGGAGAGTATTGAGAAGGAAGAGCTTGCCAAGGTGCTTGGCGAGGCATTGACCCTCCTTACAGAAAAGGAACAGAAGGTGATCACGCTCTATTACTATGAGGAGTTGACCCTTAAGGAAATAAGCAATATATTAGAGGTATCAGAGTCCAGAATCTCACAGCTGCACACTAGGGCGTTGCAGAAAATGAGGGTGAAAATGGGAGATTATATGGGGATTTTGACAAGCTGACTGTCATGGTGACAGGTCGGTATAAAGGAGGGAGGCAGTATGCAGAACGGGTATTTTAAGTTGGTAAGCGCCCCGGGTGGCGGATATGGAATTAAATTCTTCCAGCCAAAGGAGGGGGGCGAGCCGCTCGGTCTCGGTGAAGTGGTGGCTTGGTTGGAGTCAAACAATATCGCGTATGATTTGGCTAATCTGAAACAGTTTCTTGAAGCCGACAAGGAGCTCATATGCTTCTTGGCAAAGGGCGCATGCCCGGTGATCAACGAGACCTATCGGATTGATATCAGTGAGGACAGCATGCTTGCCACCGTGCGTTTTTATCCTCCCTCGGAGGGTGGTTCGCGTATGACCTTCAATGAATTTCTGGCTGATTTGCGCTATAAAAAGATCGTGTCAGGCATTCAGATGTCGGAGCTGCAGGATCATTTCCAGTCCGAGGGGCTTTTCTGCAAGGATCTGTTGGTGGCAAAGGGAAAGGAACCCAGACAGGGAACGGATGCGCAGATAGAGTATTTCTTTAACACAGACTTGAAGGCACAGCCGACGATGCGCGAGGACGGCAGTGTGGACTATTTCCATCTGAATGTCATCAACCACTGCCAGAAGGGGGATCTGCTCGCCCGTATTATCCCCGCGGACGAGGGTGAATACGGAATGAATGTCTTGGGCAACCGGATCAAACCCAAAGACGTGAAGAAGCTCAGCTTGAAATATGGGAACCACGTCGCACTCTCCGAGGATAAGATGTCCATCTCCTCAGAGGTTACGGGACATGTGATGCTGGTGGAGGATAAGGTTTTTGTCTCGGATGTCTACGAGGTGGAGAATGTGGATATCTCCACGGGAAATATTGATTTTGAAGGCAGCGTGCAGGTAAATGGCAACGTGGCGTCCAATTATTCCATCAGGTGTAACGGTAACGTCGTGATCAACGGCGTGGTGGAGGGCGCGTATATTTATGCGGGAGGCAATATCATCATCGCTCGCGGCATGAACGGCATGTCGAAGGGAACTCTGCAGGCGGGTGGCAATATAGTCGCCAAATTCATTGAGAGTGCGACGGTTGTGGCGGAGAACGGCTATGTGAACACCGAGGCGATCCTGCACAGCAATGTGTCCGCGGGGGACGAGATCGTGGTGGAGGGCAAGAAGGGCTTTGTGACCGGCGGTCACGTGCAGGCTGGCAACAAGGTCAAGGTAAAGACTCTCGGGGCGGAGATGGGAGCACCTACCATTGTGGAGGTTGGCGTGAATCCCAAGCTGAAGGAGGAGTATATTCAATTGCAGAAGGAAGCTGCGGAGAATGTGAAAAGTATCAAGGCTTCCCAGCCGATTCTCCAGAATTTCGCGGAGAAAAAGGCAAAGGGCGTAAAATTTTCACCGGAGCAGATGAATTATATCCGCGGAATCGTCAAAGCTATGGAAAACAATAAAAAAATGCTCGAGGAGCAGAACCGCAAGATCTTAGATCTGCAGCAGGTGTTGGATGCGCAGCGCAAGGCGGTGGTAGAGGTTACCGGAGAGGTGTACGCGGGTACCACGGTCGTGATTGGAGACGTCTCAATGGTGCTTCAGAGCAGTTACAAGTATTGTAAATTCGAGCGGGTTAAGGGCGAGGTCAAGCTGGCTCCGTTGTAGGAGGGAAGGATATGGCATTTGGAACGATAGAATTCACGACCATCAGCAGGGCGCAGGATTACACGACGATCAAGCAGAATGAGGACAATAAGCCTATGCTTGACCAGTCGCATCTAAGCGTCAGGGCGGAGCGCACGGTGGAGGAGCAGGCAAAGACCGTGACGGACAGATCAGATGCTGATTGGCACAATAAAAAGCATGACGCCCGCGATAAGGGCAGCAATGAATATGCCGGTGACGGGGGCAAAAACCGTAAAAAGAAGGAAGAAGGCGACCGCGTGATCGTGAAGGGCGGCGGCTTTGACATAAAGGTCTGAGGAGAAGGGCATGGGTGTTTTGGAGATTGTGCTGCTTTTGGCGGGCGGTGTCCTTGCGGTGCTCAGCTTTGTGATTCCCGTGGCGCGCGAGGAAGTGCCAAAGGAGACAAAGGAGTTGGCGCAGGGGGAGATAAAATCCCTGATTGGTCAGGAGATGGACAGTATCAGACATCATGTAGATGACGTGGTGGACGAGGCTGTCGGCTACGCGGTGGAGAAGACAGAGCGTTCTCTGGAGAGACTGACAAATGAGAAGATTATGGCGGTCAATGAGTATTCCGACACGGTTTTGCAGGAGATTCACAAAAACCATGAGGAAGCCATGTTTCTATATGACATGCTCAACAGCAAACATAAAAACTTGAAGGAGACCGTGACGGAGGTCAACAAGACCGTGAAGGAGGTCGAGGAGACCAAGAGGGAAGCGGAGGCTGTGGTGAACTCATTCCAACAGATGAAGCCGGAGAGCATGGCGGAATCATTCAAGCCATTGGCACCTGAGATAGCACAAGTACGAGGAACAACACAGACACGAGAAATCGTACAGGCACAAGAATTTGCATCAACGCAAGGGCTTGTGTCAGCACAAGGCTTTGTGCCAGCACAAGAGACTGAGTTGGCGAGAGAGATTGCGCAGGCGCGAGAAACTATACAGGCACAAGGATTGGCATCGGCGGAGGCTGCGCTTGTGAAAGAGGTCAAGACAGGATTGACGAGGCTTGCGATGGCTCAGAAGGGTGACAAGCTGCAGACAACAGAGAAGGAATCGAGCGCAGAATCCATGGCGGTGAAGCCCTTGGCAGCGCCAAACTCGACAGAGAATCCTTTGATGGCGCAGAGTATATCGGAACCCGCTCCCAAGCCGTCCATAGACCTGAACTTTATGGACATGGGACAAGAGCCCGCAGAGACTAGGAATGAACAGATCTTGAAAATGCATCAGCAGGGCAAATCCAAGGTCGCCATTGCGAAGGAGCTTGGATTGGGCGTGGGCGAGGTAAAGCTTGTGATTGATCTATATAAGAATCTGTGATACTAAGGAATTGTTAAAAAATAATTTTTAACAATTCCGAGAAATTGCTTCGCAATTTACCGGAACCAGAAATAACTTTTGCAAAGTTATTTCTGAACGGTTCCTAAAAATATTTTGTTATATTATAGAGGAGACTATGAAGCTTAGATATTATTTGAGGGGATTGGCGGTGGGAATATTGCTCACCACATTGATTCTGGCAATTGCCAATGCAGGCAACAAGCCGCTGACAGATGCGCAGATACGTCAGCGCGCGCTTGCGCTTGGCATGATAGATGCTGATTCCCAAAAGCTTTCCTCGCTGGGCGCACAGGCAGGTGACAAACAGGAAAGCAAGGAGCCTACGGGCAGCACCCAGCCGACAGGCACAGAGCCCGCTAAGGACAGCGACCAATCGGGTAGCAATCCGTCCACGGTGAGCGCAAATCAGCCGGAGAGTCAGACTCCCGCAAGTGACAGCCATCCGACAGATGATGAATCTATGGCCAGCGACCAGTCGGCAGGCACAGAGTCGTCCAAGACCGGCAGCCAATCGGAAAGTAATGCACCGACAGGGAGCGCAGGTCAGCCGGAGAGCAGTGTTTCTTCTGCGGCTTCAACACCTTCAGAGTCAGATAATGCCAACGAATCCTCTGTGGGAGATGGGACGACAGCCTTTACCCTCCGAATCGTAGGGGGCGACAGCTCCTACTCCGTCAGCAAGAAGCTTGCCGCAGCGGGACTGGTGGAGGACGCGGCTGCTTTTGATGCGTTTCTATGCGATAATGGATATTCCAGATCTATTCATACGGGCACCTATGAGATTCTGCCCGGCACCACACAGGAAGAAATCGCTAAGATGATAGCAGGTTAAAGAAGAATCTTAAAGATAAAATCCCAAAGATTTTCTCGAAGATTATCGAAGATTTTATCTTTTCCCCCCTTGTCATGGACAATTTCTTATGGTATAATTCGCTTGTTGTGACAAAAAACACGCCTTCTGATTTGGCGGTGGTGTTTTGCGCGGGAATCCGCCAAAATTGCCGTCAGAGTCCGTCGGGGCTTTAACGCAGACCCGATGCATACGGAAGCGCGGAAGAATCTAACCAAATGGAGGGAAAGACATGAGCGTTATTTCAATGAAGCAGTTACTTGAAGCAGGTGTTCATTTTGGACACCAGACCAGAAGATGGAACCCTAAGATGGCTCCCTACATCTTCACCGAGAGAAACGGTATCCACATTATTGACCTGCAGAAGTCTGTGGGCAAGGTGGACGAGGCTTACCGCGCAATCTCCGAGATCGCGGCACAGGGGGGCACCATTCTCTTTGTCGGCACCAAGAAGCAGGCGCAGGACGCCGTTAAGACAGAGGCGGAGCGCTGCGGCATGTATTATGTAAACGAGAGATGGCTGGGCGGTATGCTTACTAATTTCAGAACTATCCGTTCCCGTATTGACAGACTCCATGCGATCGAGACCATGTCTCAGGACGGCACCTTTGACGTGCTGCCCAAGAAAGAGGTTATCGCGCTGCGCAAGGAGTGGGAGAAGCTTGAGAAGAACCTTGGCGGTATCAGAAATATGACAAGGGTTCCCGACGCGATCTTCGTGGTAGACCCCAAGAAGGAGAGAATCTGTGTGCAGGAGGCTCATTCCTTGGGCATTACCTTGATCGGTATCGGAGACACGAACTGCGACCCCGAGGAGCTTGACTATATCATTCCCGGCAATGATGACGCAATCAGAGCCGTGAAGCTGATCGTTTCCAAGATGGCGGATGCCGTGATTGAGGCGAATCAGGGCGAGGCTGTGTACACCGAGGCTGATACCGCGGTAGAGAATGCCGAGGATATCGAGGAAGTAGTAGAGCAGCAGGACGAGAATGAATAAGACGATTAGGAGGGTAAAATAAATGGCAGAAGTTACTGCAAGTATGGTAAAAGAGCTGCGCGAGATGACCGGCGCGGGCATGATGGATTGTAAGAAGGCTCTGAACGAGACAAACGGCGATATAGACGCGGCAGTGGAGGTGCTGAGAAAGAGCGGTGCTGCCAAGGTTGAGAAGAAGTCAGGCAGAATCGCTGCGGAGGGCGTTGCGAAGATCGCGGTATCTGATGATTGCAAGACCGCGGTTGTAGTTGAGGTAAATTCCGAGACGGATTTCGTGGCAAAGAACGAAACTTTCCAAGACTTCGTGCAGGATGTGGCAGATAAGGCATTGGTTTCTTCTAAGGATGCGGCAGGAGACGGAGAGGATGTGTGCGGCATTCTTGATATGAAGACCGAGCTTGAGGAGAAAACGCTTACCATCGGTGAGAAGCTTTCTATTAGAAGATTCCAGAAGGTATCCGGCGACGCCGTTGGCACTTACATTCACGGCGGCGGAAGGATCGGCGTACTGGTAGCCGGCGAGGGCGGCTCGGACGACGCTGTAAAGGAGGCTCTCAAGAACGTGGCTATGCAGGTTGCGGCTATGAATCCCCAGTATATTCAGAGAAGCGATATTTCGGACGCAGAGCTGGCAAAGCTCAGGGAGATCACGGTGGACAGCGCGTTGAACGATCCTGCGACATGGCCTATGCCTATTTTGAAAAAGCAGATTGACAAGGCGCTGGGCGAGAAGAAGTGGAGCGACGAGGATATTGCTATTTATGAAGAGAAAAAGAGCAATATGAAGTTCATCTTTAATTTCCTGTCCGAGGATGCGAAGACTGCGCTGGTACAGCTTGCCTTTGCCGAGAAAGAGCAGATTGTGGGCGACAAGATCTTTGACGGTCTGGTAGAAGGGCGTATTTCCAAGCAGATCAAGGAGATCAGCCTGCTCGATCAGGTTTATGTCAAGGCTGAGGACGGCAAGCAGGTGGTAGGACAGTATCTTGCTTCCGTAAATAAAGACCTCAAGATCACCAAGGTGATTCGTTTCGAGGTAGGCGAGGGCATGGAGAAGAAGAACGAGGACTTTGCCGCAGAGGTTGCCGCACAGCTTGGCTAATCGGGTGGCTTGACCGCGCAGCTTGGCGAATTGTGTGGCTCGACCGCGCAAGCTTGGTTAATCGGGCAGGGACGGGTTATGCTGCGGGTAAATTGCAGGCAAACAATATGGATTTTATGTATGAAAATAAGACGGCATCATCATTCAGATAGAGAGTGATGGTGCCGTCTTTATTCCCGCGAGCAATGTGCCGTGCTTGCAGCGGGGTTGTTGACTCGACCGTAGCATCGCGCTGACTACTCCGCAATCCCCATAATATCCCTTAGCTCCTGCGGTACTGTGTCGCGCTCCATATAAGCATAATATGTGATATGCTCAGAGGTATCCGTGCTTGCGTCCAACACCCCAATATAAATATACTTTGAACCGAGATTTCTAACCTTGCTTTTGGAGATCGTGAGCAGGGGCTGCAGCTCATTGAGCGTCTCGGGGTCATCAACGGTGACATTCTGATAGGTATGGGTCTCCGACGACGGATGGATTCCGCTCGCATCGGAAGGGCTGCCAGACGAAGCTTCGGTTGAGATGGTGACCAGCAGAGAATGAAGCGTCAGGTCGTCCGTTCCCCAGCACATATTAGGGTACCACTTTTTCAACAGAGTCAATGTGTTCTCATACCATGGACATACACCCATGTCAATAAGATGCTTGCCGCCGTCGCTGTCCGTGGGATATTTGTAATCCAAGTCAACATAGCTGAAGACCTTCTCCTCCTCCATTGAATAATGCTCTTGAAAATCCTTGCTGTACGCCCTGTAAAGCTCATTGATGCGCTCGCTGTCCGTGATGTCGAAGGAGATACCGTCAAGGGAAGTCACCCTGATCTCCATGGGCGGCTCTAGCTCTCCCGTGGAGGCGGGGTAGTAATATGTCCGGAAGCTTTCGGATTCTATAAAGGGTCTTATGAGCTCCCTATCGCTCTCAGTCATATAAAAAACATAGCTTCTGCAATAAGACCTACCCTTGGTAAACACTCTGACGGATACATGATAGCCTTGGTCGGAATTGTCATGGTTGCGGGTGTGGTGCGAGGTCATAGCCTGCAGCAACTGATAGATTTCCTCCTGATCGTCAAACATGGGTTCATAGGAAAGCGTGTCAGGGAAAATTCTGGCATAATTGCCGTTTTGAGTCTTTTGCAGAAAATACCCCGTGTCCCACAGGGAATCCACCTGCATAGCGAGTCCCGTAATCTCTTCCTTATCCGGCAGGTAAGTGTTATAGCCCGACAGGTCGAAGGCGAAGAACAGCACCGTCCCACAGGTGAGGGCAACCGCCAGACCGAGCTGCCGTTTATGGGCAAAAATCTTTTTAAACGAGGCGTGATACAAAATATTCAGGACGGCAAAGGTAAAAATCGTTGCAAATAACGCCCAGAAAAGAGCCCATTTGCGCCCGCTGCTCTTAAATAACAGGGAGAAGGCAAGTCCTGCAAGGCAGCTTCCCGCGAATCGAAACGGGATGGCGAAGAATTTATTTTCCAATCCGCGCTCCGCCAGCTCGCTGGGACGTTTCCTGTGCAGATACATTGCCAACAGGAAATTAAAGACCATATACAGCATTGCGAGGATCGTCGGTCTGGCGTAGGATGATGTTAGAAAATGCCCCTCTGTAAACGCAAGGTACATATCTAAAACGGAGACAAGGGGGGTGAGGGCGCATATTATGTCCTCCAATATCGGATGCGTGTCATAATAAAAATTCTCATAATAGGCATTCATATTGGCATAAATAATCGCATAGGCGCCTGCCACGATCAGACCGTGCAGCATGAGATTTACAAAGGCGTTGGACGCGTTCCCGCTGACCGTCACCGCCACCAGAGAGGCATTGTACACGATGAGGAAGCATAACACAAATATCGCAAGCTGTGCAAGGAAAAACAATGTCACGCTTCCCCAATATGCCGCGGAGCCGACGAAGATCAGCGTCATCACATAGACTATCATATCCCACAGAAGAAAAGGTACAAACCAAGTGAGAAAGCCGTTCAGTCAATATACCAGAAAGCTTTTATCCCGAGAGACAGGCATACTGTGATAGAGGTCAGCCATCTTGCGGGAATACAGATGACGGAAGCCGTATATCGCCACGAGGATGGCGATGGGAATCAGGCAGGCAATCTGTATAATGGCATGATCAGCAATCAAATAGTCCGACAGCCGCTCCCAAGAGTCATGCGCCAAGCTTGCAGCGGCGGCAGGGTCGATATCGGACGCTGTCATTGGGAGCCTGTTGCTGCTCAGCCGTCCGCAGGAAAATAAAAATTCAACGGGAAGCGAGACAAAGCTTACCAGTGTGGATATGGCGATCATCCACACGCGGCGGCGCATGTCATCCCGCAGGAGTTCCCAAAAGGATATTTTATGAGTAGAGTTCTTTGAAGTCATAGCCTTGTACCTCCGTTTCGCTGATAAAGATTTCCTCGAGGGTCAGGGGAAGCAGCTCCCAGAACACGGGCTCCATGCGCTGCATCAATGTGGTGATCTCCTCGCTGCTGCCCCGCAGTGTCAGGGTGAACAGCGAGCCCCGCTTTTCCGATTGTAATACGGGGAATTGCTGCTCCAGGACAGAGAGCTGTTCCTGATCCTTTAACACGCATTGCAGCTTGAAAATCCCCAGCTTCATATTTTCCAAATCCCTAGAGAAAAGGATGCCGCCCTCATGAAGCAGTCCCACATGCTCGCAGATATCCTCCAGCTCCCGCAGGTTGTGGGAGGCGATAACGGGAGTCAGGCTGTTTTCCTCCATTTCCCGTATAAAGAGGCGTTTGACCGCCTGACGCATCACAGGGTCAAGCCCGTCAAAGGTCTCGTCGCAGAGCAGGTATTTGGCACCGCTGCAGATGCCGAGCATCACGGAGAGTTGTTTCTTCATGCCCTTTGAGAAGGTGTTGATCTTACGCCTTTGGTCTAATTTCAGGACGTCCATCAGATGTGCGAAGCGCTCCGTCTGGAAGTCTCGGTAGACTGTCCGGTAGAATCGCACCATATCCAATGGCGTGCCGTCTTGGAAGAAATACTGGTCGTCCGATATGTAGAAAAGCTTTGACTTCGCGTCCTCATTCTCATAGACAGGTAGTCCGTCGATCAGCACCTGACCCTCGTCGGGGGCGTAGATGCCGCAGACCGTGCGTAGCAGGGTGCTCTTGCCCGCGCCGTTCGTCCCGATCAGCCCGAACACATGCCCCTCCTCCACGGTGGCGGACACTCCGCTCAGGGCGGTCAGGTTATCGAATTTTTTGGTGACATTTTGAATTTCAATCATGGTTTTCCTCCTCTCCGGCGTCAGGCTGCTCCAAGGTATTTCCTTCCGCATATGTCTGTTCCACGATCGCCAGTATGTCTTCCCTGCTCATTCCGGTCTCCTTTGCCCTGACAATCAGGCTGGAGAGCTCCTGCTTGAGCGAAAAAAGCTTCTTCGCGCGCCATTCCTGAGAGTCAGTGACGTAATTGCCTCGCCCAACCACGGTGTAAATGTAGCCTTCCTGCTCAAGCTGGGTGTAGGCACGCTGTATGGTGTTCGGATTGACGGACAGATCCATGGCGAGAGAGCGCACGGAAGGGAGCTTTGTGTTGGACTCAAAGGCGCCGCAGATGATCAAATGGGCGAGCTTTTCCGCCACCTGTTCATAGAGCGGGCGTTTGTCCCGATAATCAATGACGATCATTGATGTGACCTCCTTTCGGTGTTGGATTCCATAGTGTATTAAGACATATAATACACTTGATATAGATAAGGTAGCATGAATGGAAGGGTTTGTTAAGGGTGAATCGTAAATTATGGCGTGGCAGTCATATGGCGGCATTCATCAATTCACTATCAATTTACCTCTGACGAAGGTATTTTCGTGATATTCACTATTTTCATTTTTGGGAAAGGGAAGTATAATATGCTCGGATGGCTATGCGAAAGTTGAGGCATAGCCCCAAGCGATATGAGTTTTTGGCAGTTTTGTATGTAGTACATATATGTAGCTGAAAGATATTTTACAAGGAGGTAATGACGTGAAAAGGAGAGTATTGAGTTGGATATTGGCGGGAGCGCTCTTGTTCCAGTCGGTGAGTGTGGAGGCGGCGCAGTCTGTGGCTTATGATGGGGCTGATCAGGGAATTGTGGGTCAGGCTTCCGAATGGAAGGCAGAGCAGACTGACGGCGGGGAATATGACGGAGCGGTCAATGGAGCAGTTGGTGAAGCGGTCAGTAACGGGGGCGGTGAAGCGGTCGGTGATACGGTCAATAAGACGGCGGGTTCCACTGACGGCGTGGAGGTGGTGTCTTCTGGCGAGGGGCTGCAGGTGGAAGTCACGCAGGACGAGGGAGGTCTGTTCCAAGAGGGGAGCTTCAAGATACCAGAGCGCGAGGATTCAGGAATCGTTCTCTTTAGTGCAGAGGTGGATGAACAGGAGGAGACTGAAAAGTGGGAGAAATGGGACGCTTATATTTGTGAACAGTTGAAATCAAGGGCGAACTCTATTAATGTGGCGGATTTTAGAATACCTTCGAATCAATTGTCGGCATGGTATTATGGTGTGATCAATGAACACCCTGAATTGTATTTTGTCAATAGCACAATTAGTTGGTCTCTCATGGGAGATGTGGTGAACAGACTCATTCCTGTTTATGAGGAGGGAAGCCATGATGATGCGGCGTTCACTCGGGCATCACAAGAGGCTCTTTCTGTTGTTACGGAGGAGATGTCGGATGTGCAGAAGGCGGTTGCCTTGCATGACTATTTGGTGGTCAATTGTGAATATGATTATCAAAATTATCTTGACGGCACCATTCCTACTGATTCTTATTCAGCCTATGGCGCCTTAGTGAATGGGACGGCGGTCTGTCAAGGGTATGCGCTTGCCTACAAATACCTCTTGCAGGAGGTGGGAATCCCTTGTTACATGGTCAGCAGCGAAGCGATGAATCATGCGTGGAATATGGTGGAGCTTGGCGGGGAATTGTATCATGTGGACGTCACATGGGATGACCCCACATGGGATTCCTTGGGACGGGTAAGGCATGACAACATGTTTGTTAGTGATGGGGAATTTTTCAATCGCACAGAGGAGGAAGGGAGGCATTATTACTGGACGATATCTTATCGGGGTGAGGCAGCAGAGCTGCAGGCACAGGATACAACATATGACGAGTTCTTTTGGAAGGATGTCACCTCGCCCTTGATATTGCGGGGGGGCAGCTATTATTACACGGCTTATGATTCAGGCAAATGTAGCATTAATTCCATTTCTGTTTCTGCAACGGGTTCTTTATCATGTGGGGAAGCTAAGCCGGTATATGACCAAATTGAGACATGGCATGTATGGGGCAATGCCAATTCACGGTGGCAGGGAGTTTATTCAGGATTATTCATGTTAGGCGGCAGGCTCTATTTTAACACGCCCACACAGATTTGCAGTATTAAGCCGGACGGAACAGATATTCGGACAGAGTTTGATGCAGACACAACCACAGGTTATATTTATGGTTGTGCGTATCGACGTGGGGAAGTGTGTTATGTTCTCCACCAAAATGCTGGCGAGAAAGGTAAGGAAAATGTTCTGACGGCAACGTTGTCAGGGAAGATAGATGTCGAAGCGGTTTCCCTCAGCAGGACAGAGCTTTCTTTATTCATTGAGAATACAGCGCAGTTGACAGCCGGGGTGACTCCGCAGATTGCGACAAATAAAACAATCACATGGAGCAGCAGTGATGAAAAGGTAGCGACGGTTTCTGACGACGGATTGGTG
The DNA here is from genome assembly GCA_023663505.1 of Muribaculum sp. Taxonomy (GTDB): domain Bacteria; phylum Bacillota; class Clostridia; order Lachnospirales; family Lachnospiraceae; genus Acetatifactor. The sequence continues at coordinate 30,785 of JAMPHH010000004.1, read as the reverse complement.
ACGGCAATCGGTATAGGGACTTGCATAATCACCGCGGCAGCGGGTGGTTGCAAAGCCGAATGCAGCGTGAATGTGGTTAAGGCTTATGAGGTAACCTTTGAACTGCAGGGTCATGGACAGCGGATTGCCCCTGTGACTGCGGAGGCGGGAAAGAAGCTCTCGGAGCCGGAGACGCCCACCGAGGAAGGATATCTATTTAAGGGGTGGTATCAGGAAGCGTCATGCACAACGCAATGGAATTTTGACACGGATGTCATCACAGCCGACACGATGCTCTATGCCAAGTGGATTGAGACGAATTTGGATGATTCGGAGTATACATTCACGACGCTTGACGACCAGACGGTAAGTTCTAAAGCGGACGGCAAACCGAAGGTGTTGTTCTTTTTTAAAACGAACTGTTGGAACTGCCAACAGACAAATAGAAGCATCAGTGAACATATGGATGAGTTCACAGGCGTGGATTTCTATGCGCTTGAGATTGCCGGCAAGACGAAAGATGAGGTAGCCGGGTTTAAAGACGAGTACGGGTGTGATGGGATTACATACTCTTATGACAAAGAGGGAACGAATAACTCAGCCATGTGGAAGTACTGTTCAAATTTTGGGATTAGTTCTTCTGTCACAACCCCTGTAATCGTATTTATAGATGCGGGCAACCGTTTGCAGCATTTAACCACCGGAGTGAGGAGTTGGTCTGAAGTATTGGCCGATATACAGAAATATTGTAATTATTCACCACAGGAGAGTGAGAAAACTTACAAGATTACCTACGAGCTGGACGGCGGAATGAATTACAGCGGCAACCCGGATACTTATACGGCGGAGACAGATACGATCCTTCTCAAAGATGCGGTCAAAGAAGGTTATACATTTGAGGGTTGGTACAGGGATCCGGAATTTAAAGAAGAAGTTAAGGAGATTGTCAAGGGAAGTACAGGAGACATCACGCTCTATGCCAAGTGGAACATACGGGGAATCACTGTCAATGATATTGCGGAGGACAAAGACTATACGGAGCGGATTGATTTCAATTCCGTAAACGGCGCAGTGGCGAATATTAAGAGTAAAGTGTACGGCGGCAGCCCTTACACCCCTGCCGTGAAGGTGACGATACAGCCCGAGGCGGGCAAGAGCAAGAAGCTCACGCTGACAGAGGGTATTGATTATCGGGTGCGTTACGAGAACTGCACCAATGCGGGAACAGCCACGGTGGTAGTGGAGGGAAACGGAAATTATACAGGCACGATCAGGCAGGAGTACACTATTACCCAGAAGCCCATTAATAAATGTAAGGTGGTCACAGGGGGCGTGGCGGTGGATGAAGACCCGTCTAAGCTGGAGCTCTGTATCTATGATGGTAATAAACTGTTGGTCAAGGGAGTGGATTATGACTTTACCGCAGACAAGAGCGTGACTGTCAAGAAGACGAACTCCGCCAAGGCGGTTGTCACGGGCAAGGGCAATTACAAGGGAACCGTCAACGCGAAATTCACCGTGTACGAGCGGAGCGAGACGGGTGTCATCACCCCTGAGAGCGTAAAGCTGACCATTACTTCTACACCTTATACGGGCAAGGCAATCAAGTGTGATGACTCGCTGACTGTCACGGTGAACGATGAACCGCTTGTGAAAAACAAGCAATACAGCGTGACCTACAAGAATAATACCAACGCGGGAACCGCTTTCGTGACTATCACGGGCAAGGGCGGCTACACGGGCAAGGTGGTGAAGTCCTTTACGATTACACCACTTGGCGGTCAGAAGTTGGAGATCAAGGATATCACGGCAAAGACCTACAACGGCAAGCTGCAGACTCCCGCCGTCATCGTGAAGCTTGGGAAAAAGAAGCTTTCCAAGAATAAGGATTACACCCTTACTTATACTAATAATCTCCACACAGGCAAGGCGACCGTCAACATCACGGGAAAAGGAAATTATGCGGGGACGAAGGGGAAGATCACCTTTGATATCAAGACGCAGAAGATATCGAAGGCATCTGTGAAGGGTAATAGGGAGGAGGGACTTACACTCACCTACAACAAAAAGACGCTCAGGGAGGGCGTGGACTACACGCTGTCCTATGACGAGACAAGTGTCAAGAATAATAAGATCAAGGTGACGATCAAGGGGCTTGGGGATTTTGCGGGCTCCGAGGTGATCAAGACCGTGAAGAATGCCGCGAAAGATCCTGCGGCGAAGATCACCCCTAAGAGCTCGACCAACAAGGGTAAACAGAATTATGTTTGGAATCGATGGGCTTCCACGGTCAAGTCCTACCTGACGGAGAATCAGGACGGAACGCTGCTGCGCGTGGAATACGCGGGCTCAAAGGTCTGGGCGGAGACCTATCAGGCGGACGGAAGCTGTATTGACCAAAAGGAGATTAAGCCTGAGCTGCCGTTATTCGGCGGATTTTATGCAGGGAAGGACAATTATTTTCTGGTATTTGGTCAGGAGAACCCGAACGAGAATGACAACGCGGAGGTGATTCGCGTCGTCAAGTATGACAAGAATTGGAAGCGGCAGGGAGCGGTCGGGCTGTACGGGGCGAACACCACCGTTCCCTTCGAGGCGGGGAGCCTTCGCATGACCGAGTACGGCGGAATGCTATACGTGCGAACCAGTCATAAGATGTACAAAAGCTCGGACGGGCTCAATCATCAGGCAAACCTTACCTTTTCTGTAAAGGTTGACGAGATGCGGATTACGGATCAGTATTCTACGATTATGAATAAAAATTATGGATATGTGAGCCATTCCTTTAATCAGTTTATAAACGTAGATGGCAATAAACTGGTGGCAGTTGATCATGGAGACGGAGCTCCCCGCGCCGTGGTGTTGGTTCAATACTTGGCAGAAGCAGGGGGTGAAAGCTTTACAGAGCAGCAGTTTTGGAAGAATGATAATGGTTCTTTTGGAATGGGAAATTGTATCAATGTAGATGTGCTTCCTATTCAGGGAGGATACGGCGCTAATGACACAGGCGTCTCGGTGGGAGGCTTTGAGGTGTCAGGCTCCTCATACCTTGTGGCGGGCAATTCCGTGGCTCAGGACGACGCGGCTTCCTACAATGCGTTGGGAAAGCGCAATATCTTCGTGACCTGTACCCCGAAGGAGTCGCTTGTCAAGACTAATATGCAGACAGCAGGCGACTCCACCACGGTGCGTTGGATTACAAGCTACACCGAGAAGGACTCAGTCAATGTCTCAACGCCCCAGTTGGTGAAGCTTGGCGATAATAAATTCATGCTTCTGTGGGCAGAGGGCGATACGGTAAAAGCCGTTATTTTGGACGGAACAGGAAATCCGACCACCGGAATCCATAGCATGAAGGGGGCATTGTCCGACTGCCAGCCCATACTGACCGGCGACAGCGTGACATGGTATTACACCAATAACAGCGCGCCAGTATTCTGCCGCCTGCGCATCGAAGATGTTAAGTAAATGTTACGTTTTGTGACTGCTCAGAACCGAGCAAACATGCGGTATTTATGATGCTGCATCTAAATAGTTACAATTTGTTTAAGAAAAGTGTGCGATGACTTCATAAAATCTTAAGGTGCATTTTGCCACCACATGTTGTATACTAAGGCTGTGATTCCCGCGAGCAATGAGCCAAGTCAACGCAGTTGACTTTGTGTCAGTGCTTGCATGAGCATAAAACCAATGCATTGGTTTGGCGAATGCCGCGAGGGTCAACAACCCCGCTGCTCTGCAGCGTTGCAAGCTTGATGCCCATGCATCTGCGATGCATTTTGCCTTGCAGCGGGGTTGTTGACTTATAACAAGACTTATGTAAGTCCTGTGGAAAGTATTATGGAAAGGCATGGTTATTATTATGGTAAAATCAGGAAAGAGAGCGTTGGCTCTTGCGCTCACGGCTGCAATGGCTTTTTCACTTGCGGCGTGCGGCGGGAAGGAGCAACAGCAGCAGGGGGAAAATAAAGAGACCATTGATCAGGAAGGGTATGTCTGGGCAGCCGATTATAGGGAGCTTGACCCCGAGAACAGCTATTATAATATGGCGGCTTCGGAGGACTACATATACTGTCAGGCATACAATTATGACGAGAAGACAGAGACGTCAAGTGTCTCTATCACTTCCTTTTCCATTGCGGACGGCTCCGAGGGAATAAAAATTGAGATCCCGCAAGGGGAGCAGGAGGAAGGCTTCAGGGGCGGACGCAGCATATCCTATCTGATGCTTGACACGGAGGGGAATCTCCTGACCATAGAGGATACATATGGCTGGAACGAGAATACAGGAGAGAACAACAGGGGATATTATATCTGTAAATACAGCGCACAGGGAGAGAAGCTCTTAGAGCAGGACATCTCTGAGCTTTTGGTGAAGGACGAGGGAAATATCTGGATTCAAAACGCCGCGTTGGACGGTGAGAACAGGCTCTATGTCATGTGTGATACCGAGTCCTCCTCGCTTGTGTATTTATTTGATGCGGAGGGTAATCATGACGGGACTGTCAGTTTGGACTCAAGAGGCTCTGTTCGGGATATCGGCAGGGGCAAGGACGGCAAGGTGTACCTTTCCATGTACAATATGAACGGAGCGGGCATGAGCCTGAATGAGATCGACTATGAGGGCAGGAAGCTGGGGCAAAGCTATGACGGCTTCATAAGTAACGGCAACATCGGCATAACAGAGGGGCTGACCAAGGATTTCATAGGAACCGACAACACCTCCGTTTATGAGTATGATATGGCGAGCCAGAGCTCGGAGAAGCTTTTTGACTGGCTTGACAGCGATATCGACGGCAATACGGTGCAGTTTCTAAAGCCACTCTCGGACGGGCGGCTGATGGTGATTTCAACCGACTGGCAGACCAATACCGCCGATATGATTCTGCTCTCCAAGAAGCCCGCTTCCGAGGTGCCGCAGAAGCAGCAGCTTGTCATCGGCGCGATGTATTCGGACAGCAGTATCCAGAGCGCGGTGGTGAAATTCAACAAGAGCAGCGACAAATATCACATCAGCATCAAGAATTATTACGATAGTAACAACGTGACGTCGGACAACTATCAGGACGTACTGAATGACGCGACGACCCGCATGAATAATGATATCACCTCCGACAGCTGTCCCGATATGCTCTGTATCGAGAACATCAATCTGGCAAAATATGCCGCCAAGGGCGTGTTTGAGGATTTGGGGGGGTATATGGACAAGAGCAGCAAGCTGAAGCGTTCGGATTATTTTGAAAAGGTTCTGGACGCATATACCTATGACGGGGTACTGGTGGCTGTTCCCAAGACCTTCGCGATGGAGTCTATGGTGGGAAAGGTATCCGACTTGGGCGAGAGGAACGGTTGGACGCTCGAGGAGATGATATTTTACGGTGAGGAGCACCCTGACGCCGAGCTTTGGGGCAATGTCACCAAGGAGCGTGCGTTGTCCATGATGACCCGCTTCTCACAGGGAAGCTTCGTGGACTGGACAACGGGCACCTGTTCCTTTGACAGCGGGGAGTTTGAGCAGATTTTGGAGCTGGCGAACCGCTTCCCCAAGGACTGGCAGTATGACGAGGACGCGCCTTCCCTTCCCAAGAGACTGCAGGAGGGAGAGGTGCTGCTTGACAGCATCGGCCTGTATAATTTTAATGATATTCAGGTTGCGGCGGCTATGTTCGGGAGCGAGGTGACCTTTATCGGCTATCCCAATGAGAGCGGCGAGAGCGGCACTTATCTCCAAGGGTATACGGGTGTGGCGATCACGTCCAAGTGTGCCGATAAGGACGGTGCGTGGAGCTTTGTGGAGCAGTGGCTGAGCGAGTCGGACAATAATATGTACGGCTTCGGCTTCCCAAGCAACAAGAACGAGTTTGCCGAGCAGAGGGCGAAGGAGACCGAGGTGAACTATGTCCTTGACGAGAATGGCGAGAAGGCGCTTGACGAGAACGGGGAGCCGATCGTGCAGAGCACGGGAGGCATGAGCTATGGTGATTGGGATTATGATTATCGTCCCACCACGGAGGAGGAAGCGGATCTCTTGGAGAAATTGATCGGCATCGCAAGCCCCATGGACAGCTCCGACGAGCAGATCACGAGCATCATCAACGAGGAGGCGCAGGCGTTCTTCTCGGGACAGAAGTCAGCCAAGGACGTGGCGGGCATCGTCCAGAGCCGCGTACAGGTCTATGTAAATGAGAATAGTTAGTGAGATAGGTGAAGGTGATCCCGTTCTGCCCTGCAGCCGCGTGCAGGTCTACGTAAATGAGAATAGTTAGAGGTGTTTGTCTTGAAAAAGACTAAGAAGTCAAGTAAAGTGTTAAGAAGGCGCAAGTTTAGCTCGGGGCTGTTTATCGCCCCCAGCTTCTTGGGCGTGGCGGTGTTTTTCCTGCTGCCCTTTATGGTGGTTATCTTTTATTCCATGGTGGATAACCCTATCAGCGCCAATTTTGTGGGTTTGAAAAATTTCAAATTAGTGATTGACAATGCCGCATTTCGGACGGCGGTGAGCAATACCATACAGTTCTCCGTCATTGCCGTGCCGCTTGCCGTGGTGCTGTCGCTGATGCTCGCCATAGTGTTGGAGGCGAAGCTCCCCTTTCGGAGCCAGTTCAGAACCTTCTTCCTAAGTCCCATGATGGTGCCCGTGGCGTCCATTGTGCTGATCTGGCAGGTGTTGTTCCACTACAACGGCGCTGTCAATGACCTTTTGGCAGTGTTTGGCGTTGACAAGATAGACTGGTTTAAGTCAAAGTATTCCACGATCGTGATCGTGATACTTTTCCTGTGGAAGAATCTGGGTTATAATATGATATTGTTCATGGCGGCATTGGCAAGTGTGCCGAAGGATATCTTGGAGGTGGCGAGACTGGAGAGCGCCACGCCGCTGCAGACCTTCTTTTATATAAAGATCAGGTATCTGTCCTCCACGATACTGTTTGTGACAATTATGTCATTAATCAGCTCATTCAAGATTTTCAGGGAGATTTATCTGCTGACGACGGATTATCCCTATGACTCGATCTACATGCTGCAGCATTACATGAACAACAAGTTCAGGAATCTGGATTATCAGGCGTTGTCGGCGGCGGCGATACTGATGTCGCTCGTGATGATCGTCATTATCGGGATACTTTTTATAGTAGAGAATTATTTTGGAAAGGATATAGAAGGGTAGTGTCATGCCGCAGGAGAATCAACCGGCGCCGTCCCCCAAGGCGGGCGGGCGAAAAAAATTTAAGATCGGCAAGGCTTGGGGCGTTGTCAAGATAGCCATAGCTACGGCAATCGCGGCTTTCTTCGCGGTGCTGTTCCTCGCACCTATCGTGCTGACGATCACCAATTCCTTTATGTCCTCCTCGGAGATCTCCGCCAATTACGGCTCCGTGTTCGCGGTGAACGAGAATGGCGGTAAGGTGTATATCGCAGAGAAGGTCAATTTGAAATTTATACCGGATATCGTGTCATTTTCCCAGTATGTCACGGTGCTCTTAAAGAGTCCGGATTACCTGTTGAAGTTCTGGAATTCCGTCGTACTGGTGGGACCTATCGTGCTGTTTCAGCTTACGGTTGCGACCCTTGCCGCCTATGGCTTTGCCAGATATTCGGGGAAGCTTCGCAGCATCATATTTTTCTCTTATATTATACTGATGCTGATGCCGTATCAGGTGACGTTGGTGCCCAATTATCTGGTGGCGGACTGGCTGAACCTTCTGGACAGCTACTGGGCAATCTGGCTGCCGGGAATCTTCTCGCCGTTCGCGGTGTTCCTGCTCACCAAGTTCATGAAGCGCATTCCCTATTCGGTGATCGAGGCGGCGCAGATAGACGGGGCGGGGGAGTGGCAGATCTTCAGAAGGATCTGTCTGCCGCTGTGCAAGGGGGCGTTGTGCTCCGCGGCGATACTGGTGTTTATCGACTATTGGAATATGGTGGAGCAGCCGTTGATTCTGTTGACGGACGCGGAGACGCACCCGCTGTCCGTATTCTTGAGTAAGATTAACGCGGGCGAGGTGGGGCTTGCCTTTGCGGTGGCGACCATATACATGGTGCCAAGCCTTCTGGTGTTCCTCTACGGCGAGGAGTATCTGGTGGACGGTATCACCTATCAGGGCGGTATCAAGGGCTAGGCGGCGTTTTGTAAACGTCTGGGAAAGGGTTAGTAAGAAGGAGAACAAAGCAATGAACGAGAAAAGCAGTAAGAGGAGAGAGTGGGTCAAGACGGCGGCAATCGTATTTTTGAGCGTGCTGCTTGTGCTGACGTTTTTCTCTAACACGATCATGAACTATTCGCTGCCTGAGGTGGCGACCCAGTATGTGGAGTCGGGCACGATCACAGCCAAGATTCGCGGTACGGGCACGGTGGAGAGTGGCGACCCATACAGCGTGAAGCTCAAGAACGCCGAGGATAAGGTGGCGACGGGCGGCTACGAGGTGGAGTCCATCGAGGTAAAGCGCGGCGACGAGGTGATGAAGGGCGACGTGCTGTGCCATCTGGCTGAGGGCGGGAACACTGCGGCAAAGGAGAAGCGTGAGGAGTTGGATAAAATCCTGCTGCAGTTGGAAATTGATGTGGTAAACGGTGTGTACTCAAATTCTGTTTTGGCTCATGCCCAGAGCGGCAGCTTCACCTCTATGAGCACTTATCAGAGTCAGATTACGGCGAAGGACGGCGAGATAGAGGTATATAAGAACGAGCTTCAGGACGCGAAGGATACCTTGGAGGCAGTAAAGGACAACACGGGCGGCACTGTGAACGCCTCCAGTGAGTTAAAGAAGCTGAATAAGGCGAAGGAGGCTTATGAGCCTGTGGCGGAAAGAGTTGAGGCTGCACAGGCGGAGATTGATGGCTGGCAGGCGGAGATTGACGCTAATAAAATATTGATTCAGGATCATGATTCCGGTAAGACAACAGTTGACGCAAGCGGCAATCGGGTACCTGCCGTGACAGATGCGCAGTATCAGGTGGCGGTGGACAATAACAAAATCCTTCAGGGCAGAATCAATTCCAAGAAGGCTGAAATAGCAGATGATGAAGCACAGCTCCCGACCTTGAAGAAGGCTCTTGACAAGGCGCAGAAGGCTTATGACAAGAAAATAAACAGCAGCGGTGATGACAACGAGGATGAGATAGACAACTGGACAAAGGAAGTGTCAGTTCGTCAGGAACGATTAGATGATGCGGAGGAGGCGAAGGCAAAGCTTCAAAAAGACTTTGCCAAGGAGCTTGAATTGGAGGATCAGTTATCCAAGCTTCGGGAGGACATTGCCAAGCTTGAGGGCGAAGCCGTGAACGGCGCGGTCACAGCCCCCATCTCCGGCACCATTATCTCGATTTATGTAAAATCCGGCGAGGAGACTCCCGCCAACAACGTGCTGTTCGAGATTCAGCCCGAGGGCAAGGGCTACACGATGGAAATGACAGTCACCAACGAGCAGGCGAAGCGTCTGTCCGTCGGGGATGTGGCGGATTTGGTGAATTCTTGGCGTTATGACGACGTGTCGGTGGTGCTCTCGAGTATCAAGCCCTCACCCACGAATCCCAGTCAGAATAAGCTGCTGACCTTTGACGTGGAGGGAGACGTCATGGAAGGACAGTCGCTGAATGTCTCCGTGGGGCAGAAGAGCGCGCAATATGACCTGACGGTGCCCAACAGCGCAATCCGCGAGGACAATAACGGCAAATTTATACTCACGGTTGAGACTAAGAGCACACCCTTGAGCAACCGCTATATCGCGACCCGTGTGGACGTGGAGGTGCTCGCGAGCGACGACACACGCTCCGCGATCAGCGCGCCCCTCTATGGCTATGAATATGTCATCACCACATCCACCGCTCCCGTGGAGGCGGGCAAATATATTCGATTGGCGAATAACGAGGGGTAAAGTATGAAGAAGCTGATACTGGGTATTACAGGCGGTATATCATTTTTGATATTCGTGATACTGCTCGCCGTGACGGGACATATGTCGGGGAGTCTCGCGGAGCAGCAGATGGCAAAGCGGTGGAACGAGAAGGGCGGCGTGGCGCAGATTAGCTGCTTTTTCTCGGCGAACGCGTCAGTCACGCAGGATACTCTTGAGGAGTTTGAGCATTCGATAGACAGCTATTTACAGGAGTCCTCGATCACGCAGGAATCCGAGAACCCGAGCGCGAGACTCTGGGTGGACGCATACAGCGCGGAGGGGAAGCTCACCATTACGAGTGACACGGGCAGCGTGGAGGCGGACGCCATGGGAATCGGAGGAGACTTTTTCCTGTTTCATCAGCAAAAGCTTCTCTACGGGGCGTATTTCTCGGGAAACGACCTCAATCAGGACTATTGTGTGATCGACGAGGACACGGCATGGCAGCTTTTCGGCTCCAACAATGTGGAGGGAATGATGGTCTATGTGGCGGGCGTGCCGCATATCGTGTCAGGAGTGATAGAGCGTCCCAAGGGAAGGCTTGTGGAGGCGGCGGGACTGGACTCCACCAGAGTGTACGTGTCCCTGAGCACCTTGGAGAATTATGGGAGCAGCAGCGGCATCAACCACTACGAGATCGTGATGCCCAATCCCGTGAAGGAATTTGCCTTCAAATATGTGAAGGAGCAGCTTGGAGGTGACGAGCGGGAGACGGAGGTGTTGGAGAATACCTCCCGATTCGGTCTTTTGAACCGTCTGAAGCTGATCAAGAGCTTTGGCACGCGTTCCATGAACGGCAGGGCGATCATTTATCCCTATTGGGAGAACCTCGCGAGGGGATATGAGGATATTATCGGGCTGCTCACGGCGTTCATGATACTCTTTTTGTTATATCCGTCCGTGCTTGTGCTGATTATTTTTATCAGGTGGTGGCGGCATAAGGGCTGGACAATTAAGAGCGTATGGCTTAAGATAGTAGATAGATTGGAGAGGGCGCGGGAGAAATATCGCGCCGCGCGCAAAAAGGAGGAGAAGCTATGAAAAAGTGGAAAAGGGCGCTTGGCATGGCGATGGCGGCTGTGATGCTGTTGGGGCTGTGCGCCTGCGGAGACGGCAAAAACAACAACTCGCAGAACAACAGTTATGTGAATTCCGAGCTGGCGAAGCAGTATGTCTACCGTATGGAGGAATTTGATCTTGATAAGGTGATGGCGGGTGACGACGAGTTTTATCTGGAGGACGCGATGCTGGTAGATGACCGTGTCTATCTGGTGATGGAGAAGTACGGCGAGACCGCCACAGGCGGGGGCTATGAATACAGTCTGGTATCCGTGGATAAGGATTTTGAGGATATGCAGATTTGTGAGCTTCAGCAATCCATGGACGAGGAGAGAGAGGTGGCTTCGGCGGACAAGGCGGGACAGCCCTCAGGCGAGTCTGACACGGCGGGGGATAACGGTGTGATGATGCTTAGGACGGCGGTAGCCGTTCCCGTACCCGTGCCTGCCGAGGAGGCTGTGGCAGAGGAGTCCTCGTCTGAGGACGAAGCCGAGTCGGAGGGTGAGGAAGCCGGGGTTGAGCCGGAGGAAATATCCAATATCTATGAGGATACCTCTTTTTATAATTTCAAGGTGACGGGCGGAGGGCGCATATATGCCAGCAAGAACCATTATTTTGAGGATTATTCCGACCCTGATAATTATGTGAGCAGAAACGACCGCTCCCTGTGCTGTTGGGACATGAATGGAAAGATGCTGTGGGAGACCCCCTTGGATATCCTTTCGCAGGAGGATAAATGGTATGGTCTCAGCACCATTGTCGCCTTGGAGAACGGCAATGTCATGCTTTTGATTAACGGGGACGAGAGCGGCAAAATCACTGTGGATAAGGACGGCAACCTGTCGGAGATGCGTCCCGTGAACGATAAGCTTGCGGAATACATGTCGAACTCCAACAGCTTTACCGCGATGCCCAAGGATCAGATTCTTATCACGTATTATGGGCAGGATTACAGCAAAATATATGCAGTGACCTATGATATCAAGTCGGATTCCGTGACGGAGAGCTTCCCGCTTCCCCAGACCATGGCATACAACTTGGGCGACAATAACAGCGTGGACGCCAACGGTGATATCGTGTTCTGCTCCAATCAGGGAATCTACAAATATCATATCGGTGACGACGAGCCCAAGCAAATGATGAGCTTTGTCAATTCCGACATGACCATCAGCAGTATGAGAAAGGTGCTTCCCATTGACGATGAGCATTTTATTGGAATCTATACGGAATATGATGAGGAAACCTATCGCAGCATTACGAGGGGCGGAGTGTTCACCAAGGTAGCGCCGGAGGATATCCCCGACAAGCAGGTGATGGTGCTGGGCGGCAACTATATTTCCAGTGACATGAGAAAGCGCGTGGTGGAATACAACAAATCAAGCGAGACTCACAGGATCGTATTAAAGGATTACAGCATCTACAATACCTATGACGATTATAAGGCTGCCTATACACAGATGAACAATGATATTATCTCCGGCTCTATGCCTGATATACTGATTGTGGACTCCTATGGAATGTCTATTGAGAATTACGTCTCCAAGGGGCTTCTGGCGAATATCGACGAGCTGATCGCCAAGGACCCCGAGCTTTCCAAGACGGAATTCCTCGATAACGTCTTTGAGGCGGCAAGAATCAACGGAAAGCTTTACGAGATCCTTCCTTCCTTCTATGTGATGACCTATGTGGGCAAGACCTCCCTTGTGGGGGAACGCACCCAGTGGACTATGGAGGAAGCGAGACAGGTGCTTGCCGACATGCCCGAGGGTGCGCAGCTTTTTGGCGAAATGACAAGAGCCGGCTTTTTCTCGCAGGTGATGCAGATGTGCGGCAGCGATTTCATCGACGTGTCCACGGGAAAATGCAACTTTGATTCCGAGGAATTTATCTCCCTGATGCAGTATGCCAAGGAGTTGCCCGAGGAGCTGGATTATGATGGGATGTGGGGGGAGGATTATGATAGCTGGTATATGAACTATCAATCCCAGTATCGCGAGAACCGCACGTTATTGTCCAACTGCTATATGAGCAGGCTGCAGGATATGGTGCAGACGATCAACGGCTCCTTCGGCGAGGACGTGAGCTATGTGGGCTTCCCCAACAGCAGCGGGCAGGGCTCCGTGATCTCCTATAATGACGCTTATGCGCTGGCTGCGGGCTCCGCCAATCTGGACGCGGCGTGGGAGTTTATGAGATATTATCTGACAGAGGAATATCAGGCCTCGGATAACATGGAGTGGCAGTTGTCTGTGAACAAGGCGCAATTCGACAAGATGGCGGAGAAGGCGACGAAGAAGCCCACCTATGAGGATGAGAATGGCAAGGAGCAGGAATATGACTACACTTATTATATCAATAACGAGTCAATCACGATAGACCCGCTCACTACACAGCAGCTCGATAAGCTAAAGAGCTTTGTCACCTCCGTGACCAAGCGGGCATATTACAACGAGGACGTCCAGAATATCATCAACGAGGAGATGGATGCGTTCTACAAGAATCAAAAGAGCGCAAAGGACGTGGCAGGCATTATCCAGAGCCGCGCGCAGATATTTGTAAATGAGAATCGATAAAATTACATCTTATCCACGTCGATTACGGGGAAGTATGAGGCGTCGTGAGATTTGATTTTGTAGGAAATGACCTCTGTCAAGGCATTATCGGATAATCTGAAGTCAAATGGCACCACCACATCAAAGATCAGATTGGTGTGGGTGGGGCCTTTTACTATGCGGAAATCGTGCATGGTGATGGCAGGGTCGATCTCCGCGAGAACCTGTATCGCCAGCTCGTGCAGTCTGTCGGTCTCGGGGTCTCCCACGCAGACAGGATCCATGTGAATGACCGCGGTGCAGTGCAGGGTGGAACGGAGCGTGTGTTCGATCAAATCAATCAGGTCATGCATCTCCAAAATATTGCCGTCGGCAGGAACTTCCGCGTGAAGCGAGATGTGAACTCTCCCCGGACCATAGTTGTGAACCATGAGATCGTGAATGCCGATGATACCGTCATGTGAGAGAACAATCTCATTGACCTGTCGGACAAATTCGGGGTCGGGAGCCTGACCCAGCAGAGGGCTGATGGTATCCTTGGCGGCGTTGATGCCCGCGATACAGATGAAGATTGCCACTGCCACGCCACAATAACCGTCCACCACGAGATTGGTGAAATGGGAGATCAGGAGGCAGGTTAGGACAATGGTGGTGGCGCAGACATCGCTGACGCTGTCCGTCGCGGTCGCGGACATGGCGACGGACTGAATACGCCTGCCCACGCTTCGGTTATAGAAAGCCATATAACATTTGACACAGATGGACACGAGAAGAATCGCCACGACGAGGGTGGAGCATTCCGGCTTCTCGGGGTGAATGATCTTGACGAAGGAATTCTTGAACAGCTCAAATGCCATGAGCAGAATCAGGAAAGCCACCACGAGCCCTGAGATATATTCAAATCTGCCGTGCCCGAAGGGGTGGTCGGAGTCGGGCTTTTGACCGGAGAGCTTGAAGCCAAAGAGCGTCACGATGGACGAGCCCGCGTCGGAAAGGTTGTTAAAGGCGTCTGCCGTAATCGCAATCGAGCCGCTGAGCAGCCCCGCGATAAACTTTCCGCCAAAGAGCAGGAGATTGAGCGCGATCCCGACCGCGCCGCAGAGCATTCCATAAGCCTGACGCACCTTGGGATTGTCATACTCCGTATTGTCCTTGATGAAAATTCGCGCTAATAAAGTGATCATAATGCACCCCTGCCACAAGCTGCCCATACATACAGCGTTCTTTATATCATATACAAAATAGCATGTCTCCACTATATCAAATAACACTATTTTTGTAAATAAAAATGCGGCGGTGTCCGTAAGGAGTTGGGAACAACAACTTCTTGTTTGTTACAGATGCTGATGGTTTAGGTAAGTTCATATTATATGAGTGAGAAACCTTGTCTTAATATAGCGTTCCAGTTGCTTTTTTGAAAAAGGAATCTGACTATGGTTACTTGTTTTATTTCTTCAGAAATCACATAAAAAGCAAGGTATCCGTTTACTACAACAAAACGGATGCCCCATGAGGCAAGAACAGGGTCATCGACCGGTTTAAATTTTTCAGGGAAATCAGTAAGGGCATTGATTTTAAGTTCTGCTTCATTTAAGAGATCATCGGCAGCTTTCGGATTTTTTAGGACAAACTCGATATGGTCTGAGGCGGTTATCATATCTCGTTCAGCAGCTGCTGTGATGTGAATATTGTAACTCATTGCTTGCGTTTTCTCCTGATATCAGTCATTGCCTCAGAAAATGGGCGGGTATTGCCGTTTGCAATATCGTCGAGTCCTTCCTTTATCTGACCGTATAGTTCAAAACAGCTTGCCATATGCTCATAAGTTTCAATGCTCATAACTGCGAGGTCGCCTTTCCCATTCTTGGTAATGAATACCGGTTCAGGATAGGTGTGGCAAAATGATGAAATTTCATTGTAATTGTTCCGTAGCTCTGCACTTGATCTAATTGTTGGCATAAAGACACCTCCTTTTATATACAAAAATTATACAAAAATTTTGTTATACAGTCAATGGTAATTTACACCGATAATATATCCAACTTGGATATCCAACTTTGAACAGACCATTGTTTTTCATATGAATATCGTGTAAACTGTCTATTAAAGAGATTTTTTTATTTGAAATGCAGGCAGTGAGTTTCAAGATCAAAAATTTTACTCCCTTTAAGAACTTGTTATAGTGATACCAACAAATAGGGACTTGTGGAGGTGGTACTTTGTTATTTCATACTTTTTCCTCTCAAGAGGAACGAAGAAAATTTAATGGTTCGGATTTTATTGAAATACAATTCTGTAGATTGCCGAAAAAAACAGAAGTAGAAATAATCGTAGCAGTAGGTAGCATCAGCCATTGGCTTGATGATTCTCTTTATGTTAAGGGAGAGGATAATGCTTTTTTTGAAGAGTATAACGATATATTTGACAGCGGCATCTATAACAATTTAAAAACTGGTATAATAGACCCTTATGGAATCAATTATTATGGACCTGACCTAATTGATACTATAATCGCAAAACTCATGGAAATAAGACCGACAGATTATGAAAAGTTTGTTGAATGGCTGAACACAGCGAAAAAATACAATGGCTTTTATATATTAGGAATATAGATGAAATTTAGTTTATAAAATAGCGGATAGAAATACTTTTCCGAAAAGGGAGAAATTTTAAAATATTTTGCGGGGGCTATATATTATGATATTATCTGATAAGACGATTCTGTCCTTAATTGATGAAGGCACTCTTGTAGTGGAACCGCTGGAAACGCGGCAGATTCAACCTGCGAGTATTGATATAAGTCTCGGCAATACATTTAGTATTGTCGAGGATTCCCCTACGGGGATAGTCACGTTGGACAAACCCATTGTCTATAAGGAAATAAAGGCAGAGCGGTATCTGCTGCTGCCGGGACAATTTGTATTGGCAACCACGATGGAATATATCAAATTGTCAAATGATTTGACCGCATTTGTCGAGGGAAGAAGCTCTCTGGGGCGTATGGGATTATTTATCCAGAACGCAGGGTGGGTTGACCCGGGCTTTGCAGGAGAGATCACTTTGGAATTGTATAATGCCAACAAATGTGCCATTGAATTACAGGCAGGCAGGCGGATTGGTCAGCTTGTATTCGCCAAAATGGATCAGGCGGCAATGAAGCCATACGCCGGAAAATACCAAGGACAAAGAGGGGCGACAGGCTCTAAAATTTATTTAGATGAGTAATCAGTATCAAAGAGGTTCGGTAGATAAGACCATGCTTATGCGGATAAAACTGCGGAAACTCGAGCAGGTTTGGTGTTGCAGTTTCCGAAAATTCAGTGTATAATGCATTTGATGTACAATCTTGTATAGAATAATGCATAGAAATATAAAGAATCTGGAGGCAATCAAATGAGTAAGAAACCGGTAGTTTTGATGATTTTGGACGGATACGGGCTGAATGAGAGGAGCGATGGCAATGCCGTGGCATTGGCGAAGACTCCCGTGATGGACGGGCTGATGAAGGAGTATCCCTTTGTGAGGGGTAATGCCAGCGGCATGGCGGTAGGTCTGCCCGACGGACAGATGGGCAACTCCGAGGTGGGGCATCTGAACATGGGCGCAGGGCGCATCGTGTATCAGGAGCTTACACGCATCACCAAGGAGATTCAGGACGGGACGTTTTTTGAGAATCCCGCGCTTCTTCACGCTGTGGAGAATTGCAAGAAGAACAACAGCGCGCTGCATCTGATGGGACTTTTGTCCGACGGCGGCGTACACAGCCACAACACCCATCTCTATGGTCTGTTGGAGCTGGCTAAGAGGAATGGTCTTGAGAAGGTGTATGTCCATTGTTTTCTGGACGGACGTGACACACCGCCCGCCAGTGGCAAGGAGTTTGCCGAGGCACTTAGGGACAAGATGGACGAGCTTGGGGTAGGTAAGATCGCGTCAGTGATGGGGCGTTATTATGTGATGGACAGAGACAACAACTGGGACAGGGTGAAGCTTGCTTACGACGCACTGACCAAGAGAGAGGGGCTGACCGCCAAGTGCGGTATCTGTGGGATTCAGGAATCCTATGACAGAGGGGAGACGGACGAGTTCGTGAAGCCCACCGTGACTGAGGACAGCGCTGCCATCACGGACGGCGATTCCATTATTTTCTTTAACTTCCGTCCCGACAGGGCGAGAGAGATTACCAGAGCCTTCTGTGATGATGATTTTAAGGGCTTTGACAGAGGCGCGAGAAAGCAGGTTACTTATGTGTGCTTCTCCGACTATGACCCAACCATTCCCAACAAGGAGGTCGCATTCCACAAGGTGGCAGTGACCAACACGTTTGGCGAGTGGCTTTCAGCCAACAATATGAAGCAGGCGCGCATCGCGGAGACAGAGAAATACGCTCATGTGACCTTCTTCTTCAACGGCGGTGTGGAGGAGCCGAACCCCGGGGAGGACAGGGTGTTGGTGAACTCCCCCAAGGACGTGGCTACCTATGACCTGAAGCCGCAGATGAGCGCATATGAGGTATGCGACAAGCTTACCGATGCAATTCGTTCCGGCAAATATGACGTGATAATCATCAACTTTGCAAACCCTGATATGGTCGGTCACACGGGTGTGCTGGACGCGGCGATCAAGGCGGTCGAAGCGGTGGACGAGTGTGTTGGCAAAGCTGTTGCTGCGATCAAGGAGGTAGACGGCGTGATGTTTATCTGCGCAGACCACGGCAACGCGGAGATGTTGGTGGACTATGAGACAGGGGAGCCTTTCACTGCCCACACCACCAATCAGGTGCCTTTCCTTCTGGTCAACTATGACGAGGCGTACACATTGCGCGAGAACGGCTGCCTTGCCGACATTGTTCCCACGCTGATCGAGATCATGGGCAAGGAACAGCCTGCGGAAATGACGGGAAAATCTCTGTTAATAAAGAAATAAGCTGTAAGATAAAGCTGTAAACAAGGCTGTAAAAAAAGAAAAATTTATGTTGAAATTATTCCCGGGTTGTGGTAAGATAGAATCTGCTTGGCATTAGGAGGTGTGAAATGGAAGTCTTAAAGATTGTGATCACGGTAGTATTTATCATAGTTTGTGTTTCGCTTGTAGTGTTGGTATTGATGCAGGAGGGCAAGTCGGCTGGCTTGGGAACGATCAGCGGCGCGGCTGACACCTACTGGGGCAAGAATAAGGGACGATCGATGGAGGGGCTTTTGGTGAAGCTCACCAAGCTGTTGGCGGTATTGTTCATTCTCCTGTCGATGGTACTGAATCTGAATGTTTTTTAAAAAACACGTAAGACAAACACTCTTGAAAAAGAGTGTTTTCTTTTTACAATAAGCAGACCCGCGAAGCGCGGCTGCGTTTGTTGATAAAAGGGCAGTTCCCGGAGAGGGCTGCGCGTTGTTTGAGGAAGATTGATGAGAATGAGATATAAATGGAAAAAGGGGCATCAAAGGACGACGCCCAAAAGAAAAAATAATCAGCCGGAGGAAATAGTGGTCACGGGAACCTTTATCAGCAATGCCAAGGGCTTTGGCTTTGTGGAGGTGGAGGGCAGGGAAGATGACCTGTTTATCCCGGAGGATAAAAAAGGCGGTGCATTCCACAAGGATATCGTGCAGGCAGTCCTTTTACAGTCGGGGCACGGCAAAAGGCAGGAGGCGCGGGTGGTTGGAATCCTGCAGCGGGGGATTACCACACTGGTGGGAACCTATGAGCTGGGCGGGGAGCATTACGGCTTTGTTATTCCGGATAATTCCAAGCTTCCGTGTGATATTTTTGTGCCCGTGGAGCACTCCAAGGGGGCGGTGTCAGGGCATAAGGTAGTGGTGGAGATCACGGATTATTGTACGGACGAGCAGTACGGCGAGTCTGCCTGTGAGGAGGGAAGCGACTCGCACTATTTTCATGATTCCCGCAGCCTCCAACGGAGGAATCCGGAGGGCAGGGTAGTTGAGATTCTGGGACATATCAATGATCCCGGCGTGGATATTCTCTCGATTGTGAAGTCCTATGAGCTGCCGATGGAATTCTCTGAGCGGATCATGAATCAGGTGGAAAGAGTCTCTAAGGAGGTGTCCGAGGCTGACCGCGCGGGGCGCAGGGATTTGCGGGACGTGCTCATGGTCACGATTGACGGGGAGGACGCCAAGGATTTGGACGACGCGGTGAGCGTGGATTTTGACGGGGAATTCTATCATTTGGGCGTGCATATCGCTGACGTGACCAATTATGTGCAGGAGCATTCCGCTTTGGACAGGGAGGCTTTGAACCGCGGCACCAGTGTGTACTTGGTGGACAGGGTGATTCCCATGCTGCCGCATGCGCTCTCCAACGGAATCTGTTCCTTGAACGCGGGGGAGGACAGGCTGACGCTGAGCTGTCTTATGAGGATTGACAGGAAGGGCGAGATCGTGGACTATGAAATCTGTGAATCCGTTATCCGCGTGGACAGGCGTAT
This sequence comes from Muribaculum sp., assembly GCA_023663505.1. GTDB lineage: Bacteria > Bacillota > Clostridia > Lachnospirales > Lachnospiraceae > Acetatifactor. The sequence continues at coordinate 10,853 of JAMPHH010000004.1, read as the reverse complement.
GTCTTACACCACGGTCAAGCTATTGTTGGAGGGGGAAGCTGTGCGGGACGGCGGAGCAACGGCTGACACGGCTGGGGCGGAATATGAGCAGCTTGCCTTGGAATACAGGGAACTGCTGCCAATGTTTCGACAGATGCGCGAGTTGTCGGGGCTGCTTCGCGCGAGAAGGCGTGGGCGCGGGGCGATAGATTTTGACTTTCCTGAGTGTAAGATTCTCTTGGACAGGGAGGGGCGTCCCTTGGAGATCAAGCCCTATGAGAGAAATGTCGCCACGGATATCATTGAGGACTTTATGCTTGCCGCCAACGAGACGGTGGCGGAGCATTTTTACTGGCTGGAGCTGCCCTTTGTCTACCGAGTCCATGACGTGCCCGACCCCGATAAGATACAGAAGCTTTCGCTTTTTATCAATAATTTTGGATATTATATGAAATCCATGGACAAGCGGGGCAGCAAGGTGGGGAGCGAGGAGGTGCACCCCAAGGAGCTGCAAAAGCTTCTGGACAGGATCCAAGGGACGCCCGAGGAGCCGATGATCGCCAGACTTGCGCTCCGAAGTATGAAGCAGGCAAAGTACAGCGTGGTGAGCGGCGGTCATTTTGGGCTTGCCTGCCAGTATTATTGCCATTTCACGTCACCGATCAGACGCTATCCTGACCTGCAGATTCACCGCATCATCAAGGAGCAGCTTCGCGGCAGGCTGAATGAGGAGCGCATCGCGCATTACAGGGAGATACTTCCAAATGTGGCGGAGCGGTCGTCACAACTGGAACGGCGCGCGGACGAGGCGGAGCGGGAGACGGACAAGCTCAAGAAGGTGGAATACATGGAAGGGTATCTGGGGGAGGAGTTTGATGGCGTGATCTCGGGCGTGACCTCATGGGGGATTTACGTGGAGCTTCCCAACACCGTGGAGGGACTGGTGCATGTGTCCAGACTGACAGGGGATTATTATAATTATCATGAGAGCGCCTGTGAGCTTGTGGGAAAGACCACGGGACGGAGCTATAAGCTGGGGCAGCCCGTCAGGGTGAGGGTTATGGGGTGCGACAGGTTTAACCGCACCATTGATTTTGATCTGGCGCAGGAGGAAGATGAAGATGGCGAAGAATGAGCCGCAAAAGCTGATTGCGAACAATAAGAAGGCATATCATGACTATTTTATAGACGAGACCTACGAGGCGGGAGTGGCTCTCCATGGCACGGAGGTCAAGTCCATGCGCATGGGAAAATGCAGTATCAAGGAGAGCTTTATCCGTATTGAGAACGGCGAGGTGTTTGTCTATGGTATGCATGTCAGTCCTTATGAGAAGGGAAATATTTTTAACAAAGACCCTCTCAGGGTGAAAAAGCTTCTCATGCATAAATATGAGATTAATAAGCTTGCGGGGAAAATCAAAGAAAAGGGTTATACTTTGGTGCCGCTGCAGGTATACTTTAAGGAGGGGAAGGTCAAGGTGGAGATCGGTCTTGCCCGAGGCAAGAAGCTCTATGACAAGCGGGAGACCATCGCCAAGAAGGACGCTCGCAGGGAGACGGAGCGCGAGTTCAAGGTGAAAAATCTGTAAAATTTGATTTGGAGCTGTTGACGGCGCCGCTTTGAGCCGATATAATTGTTGTGTAAAAAACGAATCTGGCTGTCCGATTTGGACGGATTAGATTCCATAAGGGGTAGTAAAGGTTTCGACAGGGGTCTTGCAGCTGGAGAAGCTATCCGCATGCAATGCGTTAAATGGCAAACTTAAACTAAACGCTGAAGATAATACTCAGTATGCATTTGCAGCCTAAGCTGAACTAGTTTCAGCCTAAGCTGTGAGTGACGCCGCCTCAGGCGGCTTGTCCGCTCCGGGGCACTCACACCTCGGAATACGGGCATCGACTATGTGAGAAACGACATGTGTTAAGCTTTGCGCACATGGGCGTATCATGAAGCTACTGATTTTGGCCGGCTGTTCGTTTCCGACCAAATGAGGGAAGAGGAGAAACTTGCTTGCGCAAGTATCTCCACAATAACGGACTATGATAGTAGAAGTACAGGGAATGGGCTTTTGGACACGGGTTCGACTCCCGTCTACTCCACTTTGATCAAAACGGTCGAACACCGTTCAAATCCGACACAACAAAGAAGGCGGTGAAAGGATGGTACAAGAAATGTCTGATAAGGAATTGATTGCGGTTACAATCGACAGGTATACAGATTTGCAACGTATTAAAAATGCAAACGGCGACTACAATAATCCTGAATTGGAATATCAAATAAGAATCACCGTTGCGAAATTGTCATCTTTGGGTGTCAATGTCGAGGATATCACATTGTAATCGGAAAATGGTTTATTTTTTGTAAGGAGATAGTACGAAACGACCACAAAATAAAATGTTTGACATATCTCGACAATCCCTATATACTGGATAAGGCTTGTGCTATGACAGCCAAGTAAAAACAAAAGAGGGAGGAGATATAAAATGAAGAAATTATCAACTGTTTTAATGGCGGCCGCGATGGTTGTATTGTTGACCGGCTGTGGCAAGACTGTCAATGTAAATGACTATGTGACAGTGGAGGTGTCCGGTTATGACGGCTACGGAACGGCGAAGGTGGTGTTTGATGACGACAAGTTCGAGAAGGCTTGTGAGAAGTTTGCCTTCAGGGACAAGACTGATGAAGCCAAGTTGGTTGGCGCATTGTATGGCAATGTGGACACCTTCTTAAAGGATTGCATGAGCGGCGAGTTTACCGTGGAGGGAGACGTTGAGAACGGCAAGCTGGCAAACGGAGATGTGATTGTGTATCATTGGAAGCTGAACGAGGACGACGCCAAGGAATATACAGGTGTGACCCTCAAGGCAAGCGATATCACGACAGAGGTGAAGGATTTGGATAAGGTTGAGACCTTTGACGCTTTCGCCGTGGTGGAGCTTTCTTTCAGCGGTGTAGCCCCTAACGGACAGGCTTCCCTGAGCAATATTGCGGTGGACGGCGACAAGACGAAGCTTGCATTCACCATGGATAAGTATAATGGGCTTTCCAATGGCGATACCATTACCGTGACGCTCAACAGCGCAAACAATACAAGCTATATGATTGAGACCTTCGGGGCTGTTCCTGAGACGGATACCAAGCAGTACACCGTGTCGGGTCTGGACGCATACGCAGCTAAGCTTGAGGATATCTCGGAGGATATTTATTCCAAGATGGACAAGCAGGGACAGGACGAGATCAGCGCTTATGTGGCAAGCAAGTGGAATAATCCCTCTGACCTGCATGGCGTTGAGCTGTTGGGGAATTATTTCCTGACGCCTAAGAGCTCTGATGTCTATGGCAACAAAAACAGTATTGATTTTATCTATAAGCTGACTGCGGTTGATGCAGGGACGGGTGAGGATTTTGATTTTTATTGGTATGTGAACTTTCATGATGTGATGGTTCTGGCTGACGGCACCGTGTCCGTGAATCTGACAGATACTGCTGTGCCCAGTGTTGGATGGTTTTCGAGTGAGGGCTTCAGCCGCAGCGGGCTGAGCTATGCAGGCTATCAGGATCTCGACACATTGTTTAACAACCGCGTGTCACAAAATGTTGCAAACTACAATTATGAGAACACAGTAAACTAGTCCATATTCAGAGGGGGAAACGGCCGAATGGCCATAAATACCATGATTGAGGAGCAATCATGGTAAATTAGTCCATATTCAAAAGGGAAAACGGTCGAATGGCCATAATAGTTAAATAGGGCTTTGAATGATATCATGCGTATTGGACACGCACATTCAAAGCTCTATTTTTGTGTTTGTGTTCGGTACATATCTGTGTTAAAATAAGAAAAGCTAAAATAAGAAAAGCTATGAAAGCAGCCATGAAAACAGGAGGAGTATATCGTGGATAATATACAGGACGCGGGAAGATATAAAGCGATGGGCTATTCCTTTTTGACAGAACGGGACGCGGCTCTGGCGGAGAACGAACGGCGTAAGGTGGCGTATTTGGAGGCGAGGCTTGACTATAACAATCCGGAGAGTATTTTGCGCATTTATCGGAAGGCGGTCGAGGATCGTCTCTTTAAGTCTCCGGTGGGGATTTTTTTTCTAAAGCATTTGCAGAGCTATCTGCTCGAGCAATCGGACATTGATTCGGGTGCAGTAGACGCCATTCCGCTTTATGTCTCCTTTGAGGGGGAGTTTCGGGAGCAGGGCAATCCGGCGCGCAACAGGGTGAAGCCTGCAGAGCCAAAGCAATCACCAAAGAAATCGATTGCGCTTCCCGTTTCCATTATCATGAATATCTGTCTTGCGGCAGCCGTGATCGCGATGTTTGCCATCACCCTGAACGCGGAGCAGCCCAATATATTGAACTACGAGAAGGTGATAACCAATCGCTACGCCGCATGGGAGCAGGAGCTCACGGAGCGGGAGAATGCCGTCAGGGAGCGTGAGCTCAACCAAAATACAAAATAATGGAAACATTTCACAATTTGAACAAATGCATATGATATAATAAGTCCATATTCAAGGTAGGAAACGGCCGAATGGCCATAAGCATCATGATTGAACTGTAATCATGATAAAATAAGTCCATATTCAAGGCAGGAAACGGCCGAATGGCCATAAGCATCATGATTGAACTGTAATCATGATAAAATAAGTCCATATTCAAGGCAGGAAACGGCCGAATGGCCATAAGCATCATGATTGAACTGTAATCATGATAAAATATGTCCATATTCAGGGTAGGAGTGAGGAATGGCATGGAACGATTGAAGATTCTTGTGGTAGATGATGAGAGCAGGATGAGGAAGCTTGTGTCAGATTTTTTGATTCGCAGCCAATATGACGTGTTGGAGGCGGGGGACGGAGAGCAGGCGTTGGATTTATTCTATCAGGAGAAGGATATTGCACTCATCATCTTGGACGTGATGATGCCCAAGCTGGACGGCTGGCAGGTGTGCAGGGAGATTCGCGCAAGCTCCAAGGTGCCGATCATTATGCTCACGGCAAGGGGGGACGAGCAGGACGAGCTTCAGGGCTTTGGAATGGGCGTGGACGAGTATATCGCGAAGCCCTTCAGCCCCAAGATACTGGTGGCGCGGGTGGAGGCAATTCTTCGCCGCAGCGGTCAGATGGACAAAGACGCGATTATTGTTTATGCAGGCATCGAGATGGACAAGGCTGCTCATCGGGTGCTGATAGACGGACAGGACGTGGACTTGAGCTACAAGGAGTTTGAGCTTTTGGCATATTTCCTTGAGAATAAGGGCATTGCCCTCTCGCGGGAGAAGATTCTGAATAATGTCTGGAATTATGATTATTTTGGGGACGCGCGTACCATTGACACTCATGTGAAGAAGCTTAGGAGCAAGCTGGGGGATAAGGGTGATCTGATCAAGACTGTCTGGGGGATTGGATATAAACTGGAGGAAGAATAGCTGGCTATGGCGGGAAAGAAGAAAAAATTTTCTATTCGGGTTCAGTTTGCTCTGATTTTTATCGCTCTGATGGCGGGCATGATCCTGCTGTGCTGGACTATGAATACGCTTTTTCTTGAGAAATTCTATATCAGGGAGAAGCAGAGGATTATTTTCGAGGCGTACCGGACGATCAGGGAAGCGGCGGAGCAGGATAGCTACGGGACGGAGACCTTTACAAGGGAGTTGGAGGAGGTCTGTACCAATTATAATATCACAATCTGCGTCATGGACGTGGATTCTCAGATTAAATATGTGTCCCAAAACGGCGGGAGGCAGCTTGAGGCGAAGCTGTTTGCTTATATTTTCGGTATTTCGGAGGAACGGGTGCAGGTGCTTGAGAGCGGCGAGGATTATCAGATTCAGATTGTCGGTCAGGGAGACGGCGACGATCTGGAGATGTATGGCAGGCTGACGTCGGGGATTTCCTTTATCATGCAAACGCCGCTGGAGAGTATTCGCGAGAGCGCGGACCTTGCCAATCGTTTTTTGGCGTATATCGGTCTGGGGGGGACACTAATCGGGGGGATTCTCACTTGGGCGGTCTCTTATCGTATCACCAAGCCCATTGCACAGCTCAGCAGTATCTCTGAGCGTATGGTGCATCTTGATTTTGAGGCAAAATACGGCAGTAAGAGGCATCGCTTGTCTTCGGTGCGCGACGAGATTGACCTACTCGGGGAGAATATCAACGAGCTTTCCGCTTCCTTGGAGCGTTCTATCTCGGAGCTTAAGACTGCCAATAATGAATTGAAGCGCGATATAGAAAAGCGTGAGCAGATAGACGAGATGCGCAAGGAATTTTTGGCAAATGTATCTCACGAGCTAAAGACGCCGATCGCGTTGATTCAGGGCTACGCGGAGGGGCTGCAGGAGGGGATTGACGAGGACGAGCAGAGCAGGGCGTTTTATTGTGAGGTGATAGTGGACGAGGCTTCTAAAATGAACATTATGGTCAAGAAGCTCTTGACTCTGAATCAGCTGGAATTTGGCAATGATGTGGTCAATATGGAGCGCTTTGACTTGGTGCTGCTTATCAAGAATTACATTCAATCCGCAAGGATTCTGACTCAGCAGAATCAGATCAACGTGCAGATGGCGGATTATGCGCCCGTGTATGTGTGGGCGGACGAGTTTAAGACGGAAGAAGTGTTTATGAATTATTTTACCAATGCGGTGAATCATTGCGAGGGTGAGAAAAGGCTTGAGATTACACTGGAACAGGGAGACGGTCGTGTGAAGGTGGCGGTATTTAATACAGGGGAGGCGATTCCGGAGGATTCCCTTCCGCATATCTGGGAGAAATTCTACAAGGTGGATAAGGCGCGCACCAGAGCTTATGGTGGAAGCGGCGTCGGTCTGTCCATTGTAAAGGCGATATTGGAATCCATGCATCAGGAGTATGGTGTGGAGAACCGTGAGAATGGCGTGTGCTTTTGGTTTACCTTGGAGACGGCGTAAAATATTTCAGCCATACGGTATCTGTGTTGCGGTCCGGCGGAGGGTTGGTTGCTATTCAAGTTGCAACCGCAAGAGATTTTGATGCGTATTCTGCATCAAAATCCGAGACAGGGCTGAACTGTATCAGAGTGCCGTGGGGGTTGACTTGACAGGAAATGGCTTGATGTTTATAATGAATAGAGCAGAGAGAAAATGTGTATATTGCGATTGTGATACGCAGAGGGATATAGATGTATTTTAACAATTTGGAGAGTCAAAAAGCGGGAGAGCCTGCAAAGGAGAGATACATGGAATCTGGGACAGAGTATCTGAAACGGCGTGTGGATTCGCTGTTGCAGGTATCGAGGGATAATAATTTTACACAGTATCTCCTTCAGATGAGGGAGCGCATTGCTTATCAGGAACGACAGATAAATATTCTGGCGGACGAGTTTGAGAGTCATGTCAGGGTGTATGAGAATAATCAGCGGATGCGGGGGCAGGTGAGCGCTGCGCAGCAGACACCGTTGCAGATGGTACAGCCGAGCATGCAGCAGTCACCACAGCAGATGGTACAGCCGAGCATGCAGCAGTCACCACAGCAGATGGTACAGCCGTATATGCAGCAAGCACCGCAGCAGACGGTACAGCCCAATATGCAGCAAGCACCGCAGCAGACGGTACAGCCCAATATGCAGCAGACACCAACGCAGATGGGGCAACTGAACATGCAGCAGCCGTCACAGCAGACGGGGCAGCCGTATATGCAGCAAGCACCACAGCAGACGGGACAGCCCGATATGCAGCAGCCACCGATGCAGATGGGGCAGACGTATATGCAGCAAGCACCACAGCAGATGGGACAGCCGTACATGCAACAAGTGGTACAGCCCTCCCAGACAGCAGCGAAGCCGAAGAAAAATACGGAGTTTGCCATTGGCGGGGCGGTGTTGAGCATTGTGGGAAGTGCTTTTATCCTGACCGCGATGGTAATGCTCGGATTATATTTTTTACAGGGCTTGATGAAGGGGCTGTTGCTCTATGTGGCATGTATAGCCGTGATGCTTTTATCGGAGCTCTTGCTTTACCGCAGATGGCCGAAGCTTGGCATGACCTTTTCGGCTGTCGGAATGGGTGGATTGTATATAGCGACCATGACGAATTATCTTGCGCTCAGGATTTTTAATCAATGGGTGGCGTTGGGGATTGCTTTGGCGATTACCGTCGGGGTCATTGTGCTGAGTCGGAAAAGGGACGCGGTCTCATATCGTATTTTGGGTATGGTGGCTATGTATGTCAGTATGATTACCATATTGGAAAGCACGCAGTATAGAGGTGGTGTTTTGTCACAGGCGGAGTGGGTGACGATCACGGTCATGGCATTTATTATCAATGTGATGTGTCTGGCTGTGCCGATTCGCAAAGCCTATACGGGCATCAGTATCACACACATGCTGTTAAATGCCGTTTTCATACTATGGGGCTGTTGGTTTTGGTATGGAGAAGTCGAGACGACGTTTGCCAGTGTGAGTGAAATGTGGCATTATTCGTTTTTTATTGCCATATCCATTTTGGTGATGCAATTGATTTTTATCGCACAGATTCGTTGGAGTGAAAAGCAGAATGCCGATTGCCCTATGATGGACAATTCCGCAATTTGTGTAATTTATTGTCTTTCAGGATTGATGTATCTGCCGTTGGTAGGACAAATTACTGATTTTGCAAGTCTGCTTGTAACGGAGGGCTCAGCAGGTAATTCTTACTTAGGCTACAGATTACTATGTACAGGGATCGCGGTGTTCATTTGCCTGATTCCAATGGCTGCGCTCCGAAAGAGACCTGAAAAATGGTTTGCATGGTATCTGCTTAATCTTTTGGTGCTTGTGATTCATTTGGAAAGCACCGACGGTTGGGAAATCTGTATTTGTATGTCAATATTACTGGCATTATCCAAGCTTCTTTCCTTTGGGAAGGACATGATGGTTAAGTACAGTGATGCGGTGTTGACGGCGCTTGCATGTTTTACGGTGCTGCTAGAAAGGGACTCTGCCTATGTGATTCCGTTGTTTATTGTATTGTTATTGAGTGTGGTATGTATCAATTACTGGCATGTGTATTTTGAGACAATATTGACATTCACTGTTGCGGCTTATGTTGCGGGGCATATGCTCAGCGGATTGCGGCTTCCGGTTTTTGTGGGAATCCTTTTTGTGGGAATGCTGATCTTTAATAATGTGGAGCGATGGCGCGGAAAGGCTATGGAAATCTATAATGCGCTGATGCTGATTGGTCAGACGATATGTTATCTTTTGCTGCTGAGTCCGGTGTATCGAAATGCGTATCTTACCTATTTATGCATGTTGATCTTCGGCATCGCAACCATAATTATCTGTCTCCAGAAGAAGTATCACATGGATTTTAGCGGTAAGCCTTGGGTACTTGCGATATTTATGACCTACATGGGAGTGATTGTGCGCGGAAGCTCTTCAATTATCAACAGTATTTTGCTGATGCTGACCGCATTGGTGTGTGTCGGCATGGGATTTTCCATCAACAAAAGATCTGTGAGAATCTATGGGCTGGTGCTTTCTTTGTTGGTTTGTGTTAAAATAGTATTGTATGACTTTATGGAAGCGGCTATTCTGCAAAGGACGATTTTGTTCTTTGTGGTGGGAGTGCTTGCGCTGGTCATTTCGGCAATCTATATGATATTGGAGCGCAATCAGGACAAAAGGGATTTATCAAAAGAATCATGTGCTCCCGAGGCGGTCGTAGAAGCGGAGGGCGGGAGTTCGGTTGAGGTCAGAGAGCTTTCGCGGTAATATATAAAGAGTAAACAAAAGGAGAGTCACAAAATGAAAAGGATTGGGATAGGAATTGTGTGCGTGGCGGCATTGCTGATGACCGGCTGCGGAGCGGAGCTGCCGGAGATGACGGATGAGGAATTGAACACTGTGGGTGAGTTTGCGGCAATCACATTACTGAAATATGACGTGAATGCCAGAAGCAGGCTGGTGGACGCCTCTGTATTGGAGGAATTGCAAAATACGCCCGAGCCGGAGGTGCCGTCAGTGCCGGAACCGGAGCCCGAGCCGGAACCCGAACCGGTCACAGAGGTTCCCGTGGTGGACAATTCCGCTGCTTCCGATATGGAGGAGACGATGGCGGACAGCTTGGAGAGCTTTTTGGAGCTTCCGGCGGGAGTGAAGCTTGACTTTGCGGAATATGAGATTTGTGAAAGCTATTCGGAGGAGGGCAGGCAGTATCTCTCCCTTGACGCCTCAGAGGGGAAGGAGCTGTTGGTATTACACTTTACGCTGCGCAATGCGTCGGGGAGCGACCAGTCGATCAATCTGCTTGGCAGGAAGGATCAATGCCGAATCACGGTCAATGGAAGTGTTACCCGTACCGTGCTGCCTACATTGCTTACCAACGATCTGGCAACTTATAAGGGAACGTTGGAGAATGATGCCTCAGAGGATGTAGTGTTACTGATAGAATTGAGCCATGAGGAGTTGGCAAATGTGACTTCTATCTCAATTAATTTTAAAAATGAGGTAAATGCATATACAATTCAAGCTTTATAGTGCCATAAACTGTAAACAGGATTTATTTTGTGACAGAACGATACGCCAAAAAGCCCCAAACACTAGGGCTTTTTGTATTTCACAATAATTGTGTAAAAATTTGCAAAAAATATATTTTTGGTGTTGACAAGTGGAAAAAGCAGTGCTATACTCAATTTTGCCGTCGAGGAAATAATTGGATGGCAAAAATAAAAAAGTTGTTGACAAGGCGGCATGCTTGTGGTATTATATTAAAGCTGTCGCAAAAACAACAGCGGGATGGCACAAGGCGAAAAAGCTTCACGTGATATGGATAACAGTTTTGTAAATGTATATTTAATGAAGCGTAACGTGTCACCATGAACCTTGACAAGTAAACAGCAATGCA
>JAMPHH010000049.1 GCA_023663505.1 Muribaculum sp. | reverse complement strand
CCCTTGATTTTACTGGGTTTCTTCTAACTTAGTCCTATTATAACACGGGCATCAATATAGTCGGTGTCAAGACGCTCCAAGGTCTTCTCCACGGCATCCTCCTGCTCATAGAAGGACGGCCACAGCTTTGTCTCCAGAAAGATTTCCTCTCTTGCCACGCCGGATTTCTTCATAGCGCGCCCCACCGCCTTCTCGTTCATATAGGCGTTTGCCGTGTCAATCAGACGGTAGCCGTCTTTCAGGGCGCTGATGCAGGAGTTTTCCGCATCGTCCGGGGAAAGCTGAAAGGTTCCGATACCCACCAGCGGCATCTGTACGCCATTGTTAAGTGTCACATACGCTTGATTGCTCATTTTTGTTCCTCCATTTTAAAAATATTTTTATTGATTGTCTGAATTGCCGAATCTCCCAACTCCATGACAATAATCTCCTTTGCACGGTTAGACTACAAGATTCACGATCAGCCCCGTCATAAGTGAAAACGCCATGACAAAAGCGATATACAGCAGAAACCTCTTAAGCCCCAGCACAATCTTCAACGCTCCCAGATTCGTGATCTTCGTGGCGGGTCCCGTGATCATAAATGCCGATGCACTGCCCATGCTCATGCCCATCACCAGCCATTCCCGAATCAGCGGAATCGTACCGCCGCCACAGGCATAGAGCGGCACACCGATAGTCGCCGCCATCAATACGCCAAAGCCCTCGTTTGATTTTCCGAACAGCTGCGCAAAATCCTTCGCCGGAACATACCGCTGAAATAGCGCGGAAAGCAATACGCCAACCAAAAACCAAAACGCCGTCGCCTTGATATTTCTGCCCAGATTAAACAGAAATCTTAAAAACAGATTAGGGTGCGTGTCATGGCTTGCCCGCGGTTCAAAGCCGTCAAAATTGAAAAAGGGCTTATTTTGATAAAAAACATGCACCACTACCCCTGCGGCAATGCCGCATACCGTACAGGAAACGATTCGAATCGTCAACGCTGTAGTCCCAAGAGCGGTAGAATACATGATAAGCTGCGGGTTCAGGAGCACGCTCGACATCATGAACGCCGCCAGCCAGTCGTCCCGCATACCATGTCTTGAAAAAGACGCCGCAATCGGAATCGTGCCGTACATACACAGCGGAGAGGCGACACCCAGAAGGCTTGCGGGAATCACGCCCCAGATCCCCCACTTTTTATCTCGGATACGGTCAAAGGCTCCGTGAATGGCGTCCTTGGCAAAGACCGAGACGAGGGAACCGATGACCATTCCCAACGCCCAGTATCCGGCAATCTGCCTAAGCTGCACCATGAAGTAATAGCTGACATAGATAAACTCTCTTTGTATCACCCCAAATATCTCATTCATCAATATTCACCAACTCATAAACGCGGCTCCCAAGACCGATCTCCTCTGCATGCTCCAGTGTATGTAGACCGTTCTGCCGCTCCACCCGCTGCTGTAAGCTCTCGCTCCCCTCGGCGGCAAAGCACAGATCGATCGCCGCTTGGTCAATCGCCACAGGGTCGGTGGAAGCAAGGATCCCAATGTCATGAATGTCCGGCTCTGCAGGATTACCGTCACAGTCGCAGTCAATCGAGATATTATTCAACACACTGATATAAATAATCTGCTCACCATTGCCGAGATAATCAGACACGGACTTCCCCGCCTCCGCCATGGACTCCGTGAACGCGGTCTGGTCTCCGCTCCAAGGACTGGTGTGGCTCTGCCCTCCGGTATGGATAACGCACTTGCCCTCCTTTGAGCCAAGCCCGATAGAGATATTCTTGATAGCGCCGCCAAAGCCTGCCATCGCATGACCCTTGAAGTGCGAAAGCACAACATAGGAATCATAATCGGTAAAATGGGAGCCAACATAATTTGTCGTCAGATAACTTCCGCCGTCTACCGGAAGCTCCGTCGAACCGTCTGCATCTAAAATATCCACATCGGCAATCTCCGTAAAGCCATGATCCTCTGCCACCTGCATATGCATTGCGGTCTCGGTACGGGAACCTCCGTATGCCGTATTGCATTCCACAATCGTCCCCTCCACTGACTGCACCAGATCCTTGATCAGCTCAGGACGCAGATAGTTGCTTGCGGGCGGCTCCCCTGTGGAAAGCTTTACCGCGACGCTGCCCGTGGGAGTCCAGCCCAAGGCTTCATATGCCGCCATCATTCCCTCCGAGGATATATCCGATGTAAAATAGACCACTGAACCTGATTGCCCACTATTAGCTTGGGAATCGGACATACCATATTCCGAGCCAAGTCCTTTTGCCTGCTCCCCTCCCTGCATCTCGGAAGGAGCTTCCGAGGGGTTTGTGGATTCTACCGCTGCAGCGTTGCTGCCGCCCGCCTGTGACGGCGGCTGTACGCCATTACCACCATTAGTCACGCCACATGCGGTAAGACCAAGGACAAGTCCAAGACTTAAAAATAACCCTTTCCACTTCTTCATAATGATCTCCCTTTCTGATTTGTGATTTACTGCATCTGCACTTTCCAAAACGCCACTGCATCATTTATCCAGCCCTCAGCCACCGTGCCCGTGCCAAGCCCGAACCCATGGCGCAGCCCTTCATAGGCATGGAACTCTGTCTCAATGCCAAAGGCGGACATGGCCTCCAGACGCCGCTGCATGAGCTGCCAGTCTGCAATGCCATCATTTGTCCCGACACACACATAGGTAGGCGGATCGTCCTCGCTAAAATCATCATATCCGGTGTATTGCATGACCACTGTCCCGGGGCGCGGCAGGTCACCTCCGCCGAAATGCGCAGGACCATAGGTTCCCAGCTCTGCCGCCATCCTCGCTCCGGCGCTTCCGCCCCAGACGGAATAGCAGTCGGTATCCACCTCCAATTCCTCCGCATGGTCAAAAATAAACGTGACTGCCCGCGCCAGATCCTCCACAGCCGTGTCCCATCCGGGACGATAGATCAGGGCAAAGGCATTGTATCCCATCTTGGATAATTCCAACGCGTGGGGAAAGCTGTCATGCATAGCCCCCACATAGGCAAAACCACCTCCCGCATTGCAGACGGCGAATTTCTCCCCGGAGTTCCCCTTGAAGAAAAACAGTCCGGTGTCTCTTTTCGCGGGGTCGGCGGCTTTCTCGTCCTCCGTATAAATGTCATAAAATATCGTATCACCCGCCAAGGCATGGCTTCTCATGTAATTGCAAATCTCCACAGTCTTATCGGGGTCAATGTTATTGTACCATGTCAGCGACAGCCCGCCCAACGTGTTTCCTCCATAATATCCCTCGTTCACAGGAAAAATCAGCCTTCCATAATCTCCAAAAGCAGTGTCAGAGAGTACCTCCGTAATCTGCGTGTCCACCGTGTAGACTTCACCGCTGTCCTGTTGCAGGAGAACATCTTCTCCAAATTGACCAAGCTCATTTTGCATATGTTCCGTGGACATATCCAACACCTCTATTGATATGTTTTCTTCTGTGGCAGCCGCGTCCGGCGATGCTTCTCCACAGCCTGAGAGAAGCGCCGCGAATAATATAAACGCTATCCCCGCTGTAATCTTCTGTTTCATAATTTATACCCCTGCATATCACAGGCTTATGCCTGTGATACTCCATTCCCCATGATCTTTAAAGTAGTAAAACTCTCAAGCATATAACCTGCTTCTTTGCTGATTATTATAAAAAAATCGAGACCTCCTGAGAAGTCTCGTTTAGTGTGGGAGTATATACTAAAAGTTTTAACTGATAGTCTTCCTGACAGCATCTAAAAATCTTTCCAACATTTTGGAGGGCTGCGGCGGACAAAGTATCCCAAAGGGAATCTCATATTCCCAATCCATAGGGATCACCTTCATCATCGGGTGGACACATGACCACTTTTCTATCACCAGTAAAACATTCTTCTGTCGCTCGCATTGATTGAAAATATCCACATCATAAAAATCAAAATCAACAAGATTGACAGGCAGATGATTCTCTAAAACCTCGTCCCTTACCTTATCCATAAAACGGCTCCAGCCGCGATGAATGATCATAAGATTCTCGCCATACAAATCCTCCACCGCCAACTTATCCTTTTGGGCAAGCGGGTGATATATGGAGACAGCACAGCAGATCGGCTCCTTTGAAAGCTCAAATCCTGCACATTTACGAAGATCAAGCAGAGTCTCGTCAAAAATTCCGGTCACTACATCAATATGCTCTCCGAGGTTTCTCAAAATCTCTCTGGCATTTTCCGGCGTATTCTCAAACGGCACAAGCTGAAAGCTGATATCCGAGCAGTGCTTGTGAATCTGCGGCCACAGGTCGGTTAGAAGCTGCGCGGGAGTCATGGGTGAGGTACCGATACGGATAACACTTGTCTCCTCCTGCATGGCTGCCTTCGCACGCGCTACCGCCTTGCGGTGATACTCAAGCATATACTTAGCGTCCTTGTAAAAGGATTCTCCGGCGCGAGTCAGGACAAGCCCCCGATGTGTCCGCACAAACAGCTTGACGCCGAGCTCCGATTCAAGGGAATTAATCTGCTTTATCATTGCCGTAGGTGTTATATGAGATTCATACGCCGCTTTATTGAAGCTGCCTGCGTCCGCTGTACGGATAAAGGTTTCAAGCCATGAATTGTACATCGCGCCACCCCTTTTTCATCTTTACCAATCCTTCCCCCAATTATATGTTATTCTCATTGACTTTACAAGACACGTGGCACAAACATTCATTAAATTTCTTCCTCCGCTTAGCTTCGCCCTGCCGCTGTAAATAATGTTCCTACACTGTCGCCTTCCCCGCCTTGAGCCTGCCCCGCCTGCAATTTTATATATTTCATCTGTCACCTTTTCAATCTGCGGTATCAAGTGAGCCTGTGTATTTTTGTGCGGGTCACTGTCATACAGACCGTCTATATCAGAGAAAATCACTAATTTTTGGGCTTGACACAGAACAGCAACAATGGCGGATAACATATCATTATCTCCAAAAAGCTGTTCCTCTGACTGTATCTCCTCATAGCTTACGGAATCATTGGCATTTACAATGGGTATAACTCCCATTTCAAGCAGAGTATTAAAAGTATTTATCAGATTTTCCTTTTTTCTTTCATTGGCAACATCTGCGCTGCTTTTTGCGCATAAAGCAATGTTTGTGCAAGCAACGCGCAGTCACAAACCTGCCGGGTGAAAAATCTATTTTTCACCCTTTTCCTTAATGCGAAGACAAAACTGCGCTTCTATGCAATTTCTACGCAATTTCGCAAGACTTTTATTTGACTTTTTGTCAATCTGTGGTAAGATAAAAGAGTCTTGAGTGAATCCGACTATTTCAAGCATAGATTAAAAACCAGAGCGAAGGCGCTCCCTCACGGGATCTTTCGCTCTTTTTTTGCATCGGTCACGGGCTTTGTGTCCGCGCCGCTTGTCACAAGCTCGTAATCCATGATATGGATTAACACAACAAAAGCAGCGCAGAAACGGGGGAAATTATGGTAAAGTATGTATTTGTAACGGGAGGCGTGGTGTCAGGACTCGGTAAAGGCATCACGGCGGCATCTCTGGGAAGGCTTTTGAAGGCAAGGGACTTCAAGGTCACCATGCAGAAATTTGACCCATACATCAATATCGACCCCGGAACCATGAATCCCATACAGCACGGGGAGGTCTTTGTCACTGATGACGGTGCGGAGACGGATTTGGACTTGGGGCATTACGAGAGATTTATCGACGAGAGCCTTGACAAAAATTCCAACGTGACCACGGGCAAGGTTTACTGGTCAGTGCTCCAGAAGGAGCGGCGTGGGGATTATGGCGGCGGCACTGTGCAGGTGATTCCTCATATCACCAATGAGATCAAGAGCCGTTTTTACCGCAACTTCACTGATTCGGATATGCGGATCGCCATTATAGAGGTGGGCGGCACCGTGGGCGATATCGAGAGTCAGCCCTTCTTGGAGTCTATCCGCCAGTTTCAGCACGAGGTGGGACATGAAAATGCTATTTTGATTCATGTGACGCTGATTCCTTATCTCCATGCCTCCGAGGAGCTGAAAACCAAGCCCACACAAGCCAGTGTAAAGGATTTGCAGGGAATGGGGCTGCAGCCTGATATTATCGTGTGCCGCAGCGAACATCCCATAGATCAGGGAATCAGGGATAAGATCGCCCTGTTTTGCAATGTGCCAAGCAAGCATGTTCTGCAAAATCTGGACGTGGAATATCTCTATGAAGCTCCCCTCGCCATGGAAAAGGAGCAGCTTGCACAGGCAGCCTGTGAGTGTCTGCACTTGGATTGCCCGAAGCCGGATCTGTCTGATTGGGAGAAAATGGTAGATGACCTGAAACACCCCACTGACGAGGTACAGATCGCATTAGTCGGCAAATATGTCGCGCTTCATGACGCCTATATCAGCGTGGTAGAGGCATTAAAACACGGTGGCATCACCAATCACACCACCGTACATATCAAATGGATAGATTCCGAGACCGTGACACAGGATAACGTTGATTCCCTCTTAAACGACTGTCACGGCATTCTGGTGCCCGGCGGCTTCGGTTCCCGCGGCATCGACGGCAAACTTTACGCTATCCAATACGCGCGCACCCATAATATTCCTTTTCTGGGATTGTGTCTGGGTATGCAGCTTACGATTGTGGAATACTCCCGCAATGTGTTGGGCTATCATGACGCACACAGCATTGAGCTTGACCCCGCTACCACTCATCCCGTGATCGCCCTGATGCCGGATCAAAACGGCGTCGAGGATATCGGCGGGACATTGCGGCTTGGCGCGTACCCCTGCGTGCTTGACAAGGCTTCCAGAGCCTATGAGCTCTATGGCGAGGAGACCATCTATGAGAGACACCGCCATCGCTATGAGGTGAACAATGACTATCGCGCCATGCTTACGGCAAACGGTATGCGTCTCTCCGGCACCTCACCCGACGGGCGCATCGTGGAGATGTGCGAGCTTACCGAACATCCTTTTTATGTGGCAACTCAGGGACATCCTGAACTGAAATCCCGTCCCAACAGACCGCATCCACTGTTCAAGGGCTTCGTGGCTGCGGCGTTGGACAGGAAAAGATTATGTTAAATTTGGTTTATTCCTTAGGCATACCCATAAGCAGACGCTCGAAAGCTGCATCCACATCCTCGTCACTCTGTAAGTCTATCGGTGCTTGAGG
Organism: Muribaculum sp.; assembly: GCA_023663505.1. Classification (GTDB taxonomy): domain Bacteria; phylum Bacillota; class Clostridia; order Lachnospirales; family Lachnospiraceae; genus Acetatifactor. Next base: position 18,286 of record JAMPHH010000049.1, on the reverse strand, counting down.
CTGTGGTTCTGCTGCGGCTGCTTCTTCTGTGAGTGACTCTGTGGACTCTAACGGCTCTGCTGCTTCTGTCGGCTCCGACGACACGTCTCCAAAGATGGCTTCCAAGGCTTCCCTTGCGGTCATTTCCCGCTGTACCACGGTTTCTGTTTCTTCCACCGCATTCTCGCTGACCGTGTCCTCCGTCATCGCGGGGGCTTCCCAGATTGGCTGAATCTCTTGTATCTCTTGGATTTCCTGCATCTCCTCAAATGTATCCTCGGCAGCGGAATCCTCGCTCACCGTGTCCTCCGTCATCACAGGGGCTTCCCAGAGTGGTTGAATTTCTTGGATTTCCTGTATTTCCTCCACAGCAGGCTCCGTCTCTGTCTCCTCCACGGATTCGACTTCACTCTCCTCTGTCTCATCCTCCTGATCCATCTGTCTAAATCTCTCGTCCATCATTTGGTCAAAGGCAATCTGAGCGTCACTCAGCATAATCCGAGCCTTCTCATAAATCTGACGGTAGGTTTTTGCTTCCTTCTGGGCATTCAAAACCTCATCCATATATCTGTGCAGTCCGCGATCCGTCCTCTCAAAGAGGAGTATGCCCAAATCATCCCCCTCGTTAATGTATTTATCGTAATTGTCGTCCGTGGGAATACCTCTCTCCACGATAGGGTCAGTAGGCTCCACATAGGTGAGCTTATTGCCGTTCCATGTGGTAACCGCCACCAACTTACTCTCCACCGTGCTGTTCATTCTGTCACAGCTCCCGCTGTAAGCGTACTTGGCGTCCTTATGGGTCAACTGCATATCATCCTTGGATACAGAGGGGCTGGTCAGCCTCGCCCGAACGCTCGCCACGGTGGAGACCGCTCCCGTTCCCGCAATCGTTTCTCTGATACCGGAAGCAATACCGCCATTGATTCCTCTGCCCACAATCTTCTGTGCCTCGATCACCGCATTCTCCGCAGCCTTCGCATCCGCTTCCGGAATCGTCTTGGCGGAACCGGTTCCTGTCACGTTACCGCGCACTACATATGCCACCTCAAGCTTGGAGCTTTTCCAATCAATATCCTGAGGGTCAAGCAGCTCGCTTCCTTCGGGTAACTGCGCCAAAATCACGGCAGGGTCATTGGTCTGTCCCCTCCCTCTAAAGCCTTGCTTTAATGTAACCATAGACTTGGCTTTTTTGATATAGGTCACGGACACTGTTCCCCCCGTCATATGGTAGGTTTTGATCGTGTTCATGAACCCGACATTCTCCTTGATATCCGCCTCTATTTTCTCACAGGTGATATCGACGACATAGAAACCCTTTTCCACCAAATACTCCGTGATGGGCTTGGCGAACTGTCTGCGCAGATTCTCCTCGTCGCTTTCATTGGGATCGTAGCCCTCGATACCCTTTCCAAGCTTTCTTGCCATACCCGTCAGCTCAATACTTGTGGTAAAGGCAGGAATGTAGTTAAATTCAGCTACCGTGGTACCCTCCATAACCACATCTACCCTCAGATTGCTCTCGCCATCCCGAAGCTCCTGCTGTGCCGCAGCCCTCGCCGCATCCGCCGTGTCATATATCGGACCGGAACCCGTAAGCTTTCTGTTCTCAAGGGTCACCGTGGTCACATCATTGGATACCGCACATACCAATTGATCCGTCTTGCTGAACGAATATTTCTCCTGCTCATTATTGCCTATGATGACCTTGACGTTGCTGCTCTCCTCCTCCACGATCTGAGTTGTGGTGCCCGGACGAAGCTCCCCGTTCTCGTCCTTCGCCTTCTGGAAATATTCGTCCTCTACCTTGACCACCTCACCCTTGAGGATTCTTTGCTTTAATTCCTCTGTGGATAAAGCTTCTATCTCAGTGACGCCATCAGGCGCATAGAGCACGTATTTCTCAGGATCGCCCGGCTTTATGATCACGTTCTCAAAGGATTTCTCAAAGAGAACCAGACTCTTGCCGTCCTCGTCCGGTTTATAATTATAGGCTGTCCGTATCTCCTTGCCGGAGGGACTGGTGAACACTGCCTCGATATAATCCTTCTCAGGCTCGTCAAAACGAGTGAACTCCTTGTCAAGCTTCACCGTAAACCCCGTCTTTAGGATATGGGGCAGATAATAGCTTTCCAGAATCAACTTACACTTTTTATCCAAAATCGCATTGTCGGCGGTCTCAAGCTCCTCAAGCTTTGCCAATTCCATCACACCCTTTTGGCGCGACGTGAGAGCCGTGGCACGGCTCATATTGTGATAAGCCCTGCTCTCGGCCTCCCTCGCAGCCTCTAACGCCTGACGCACACTGTCCTCACCCGTCCGTGCATTTGTCTCCGTCCGGGTGCCTGCCGTCTCCGCTTGGGTCTCCGTTGTATCCGCCTGCGCATCTGTTGTGTCTGTTTGGGCGTCGGTTGTCTCCGTATTCAACTCCTGCGTCTCATCGCCGGATGTGTTTTCCTCTGTAAGTTCTCTTATCTCGTCGATCATAGCTCATCCTGCTTTCTTATAGATTCCTGTAACTATTCAGAGTCATCAACCTCTCCAGTCCAATCTGCTTAGTTCTGAGCGGTTACAGATTCTCATCTATTTTATCACATAATTCGTCTGATGTCATGCGTCCTATGAAATTTGCCACAGGTTCTCCGCCTTTAAAGATCATAAAGGCAGGAATATTGGAAACCCGGTACTTCTGTACCAAGGGCATATTGACCTGAGTATCGCACTTGCCCACCTTAAGCTTTCCCTCATATTCCTCCGCGATGCGCTCCACAACAGGCGCCATCATTTTGCACGGTCCGCACCAATCCGCGTAAAAGTCCACCAGTACCGGAAGCTCTGAATTAAGAACCTCCTCCTCAAAATTAGCTGTTGTAAATGTGTATTCCATTTTGCTCCTCCTTAAAATTTATCAGATTTCTGTAACCATTCAGAACCAACCTCGCAATACAAATCCCTTGCTCTATCTGTAAATCACATACTTACAGATCGGATTCCCCATGGACGAAAATCTCTCCTCATACTCTGTCATCACATTTCCCTCCATGAGCTCCGCGTCCCGATGCAGATCGTAGGTCACAGTCCCCGCCTGCCACCCTGCACTCTCAAGCTCTCCCACCGCAAAGTCAAACAATGCCCTATTGTCTGTCTTGAATTCCAGAACTCCGTCCCTCTGCAGAATCCTGTCATATCGGGCGAGGAATTCCTTCGAGGGAAGCCTTCTCTTGGCATGCCTGTCCTTCGGCCATGGGTCAGAGAAATTCAGATAGATTCTATCCACCTCTCCCGCGGCGAACACCTTGTCAATATCCTCTGCGTCCATCCGGACGAACCTCAAATTGGGAAGCTCCTCTGCCTCCATCTTCTGAATCGCCCTAAACAACACACTGGAATATTTTTCGATTCCCACGTAATTGATCTCGGGATGCTCCTTAGCCATAGTATGAATAAATCTGCCCTTTCCCATTCCTATCTCAATATGAATAGGATTCGTATTTCCAAAAATTTCATGCCATAGTCCGGCGCATTCAAAGAGCTTCTCCTCCGGCACAACGAACCGACTATGGGCTATTATCTCTCTGGAGCCGGTAATATTTCGCAGTCTCATTGAAAGAAATTTCCTCCAAAACAACATTCTAATATACATATCAACAGTTCAGCCCGCGCCATTCGCAAATCCGCATCTTACGATGGCTGAACTGTTACCTAAAATAAGCTTACTTTATCTGACGAAACTTGTCAATCAACTACTTATGGTGTATGATAAAAATGAACATACTACTTTTAGATTAAAACAGGAACAGGAAGGTTTTTATGGGTACAAAATTTCCCTCTCACTCCCCATTTCGGTTAAAAACAAATTGGAAGCTCCGCCTGACGGCCTCTCTCTGCGGGGTTTGTCTCGCCTTGAACGTCTTTGCTTCGCCCGTGTCCGCCGCGTCCGTAAAGGAGCAAAATATCGCCGCGAACCAAGCGATTCCCGTGGAATCCAACGAGATTGCCAACTGGCCCGCCGGTCCCACAGTGAGCGCAGAGTCCGCAATCCTTATGGAACTTGAAACGGGCGTCATTCTCTATGAGAAAAATATCCATGCCAAGGAATACCCTGCCAGCACCACCAAAATCCTCACTACGCTAATTGCCAGCGAGGAATGCGGTCTGGACGAAATTGTGTCGTTCTCCCATGACGCGGTATATGGAATCCCTCCCAGGAGCAATCATGTTGCAATGAATGAGGGCGATACTCTCACAATGGAACAGTGTCTGCAAGCGATTCTTATCCGTTCCGCCAACGAGGTCTCCTATGCCGTGGCGGAGCATATCGGCGGCACTTGGGACGGTTTTGCCGAGATCATGAACAACAGGGCTGCGGAGCTTGGCTGTGTGGACTCTCATTTTGTCAACCCCAACGGGCTGCCTGATGAGAATCACTACACCAGTGCCTATGATCTTGCCATGATCGGCCGCGCCTTTTTTTCCAACGAAATGCTCTGCCAGATCACTCAAATGCCCTTGCTCAGACTCTCCAAGAAGAACGGTGAGCTCTTAGACGCCAATGACATGAAATTATTGCCCAACAAGCAATATGCCTACGAATATCTGGTGGGCTGCAAGACCGGTTACACAGAAACCGCCAGAAGCTGTCTGGTCTCCTGTGCGGAGAAGGAAGGCATGAAATTGATCTGCGTGGTGTTAAAGGAGGAATCCCCCCTGCACTATGAGGACACTATCGCGCTGTTCAATTACGGCTTTGGCAATTTTGAGAAGACGAACATCTCCCAGACGGAGACCAAGTACAATATCGAGAGCGGCGGTTTTTACAGCGACAATGATATCTTCGGCAATTCCAAACCGATTCTGTCATTGAACCGAAATGACTGCATTATATTGCCCAAGACGGTAGATTTTAAGGATGTAGATTCCAACATCACCTACTCCACCACGAATGACAATCAGGTAGCAGTCATCAATTACAGCTATCATGATGTGTTCATCGGCTCTGTCTCCGTGGATCTTGCCGCCAACGAGAAGCAGACCTACTCCTTTGACCCGATTGAGGAGCCTGACGCTGCAGCCGAGAAGCCAAAGCTCCCCTCCTTTATATTTATCAATGTGCTGAAAATCCTCATGTGGACTGCAGGGATTGCCTCCGCGTTAGCGCTTCTCGTTATCCTCTACAAGTCCTACAAGAGCTATGTCACCAGACACCCCAATAACCGTCGGAATTGGAAGAAGGATCGCAAAAAGCAGCACAGCTTCACCCATTCCCGCGGCAATCCACAGCTCGCCGCACATAGGGACGCGATCAGGGAGGCAAAGCGCCGACAGAAAAAGTCAGGGCTGAGCTTTAAATCCTCCAAGAGCAGCAGACGTCGGGATCTCTGACTAATTTGAATGCTTGTGCTTCCTGTGCTGCTCCTTGGCGCGCTCATTGCGCTTTTTCAGCTCCTCCGCCGCCTCGTCGCTGATAAGCTTTGTAGTCTTTACCACATAATACTTGCCCTCATCTGTCTTGCGCATCCTGATCTTGCCCTTGAGATACCCATGCTTCTCACAATAGGCGAGGCAATAATAATGCCTGCCGTTGGGCGTGAACCATTTTATTTTCTTGCGGAGGTTCCTGTGACAGAGATAACATTTGCTCGAGCTCACCTCCCTGTCCGCCATAGCCGCTGTCTTGTCCGCAAATTCTCTGGAAATGAATTTGGCATAGGTGTCAAACTGCGCCTTAGCCTCGTCCTCGCGACGCTTGGGCGCATGAAACACATCATAGGATTCATTGCGAAGGAGCTCGCAATTCTCCCGTATCATATGGGCAAACACCTTGGCAGTGTAATAAGCGTCACTGAACGCCCTGTGAAAAGGAATATCCTTCTCCAGCTCCAGATAATCCACCGCATACTCCAACGCCCTGCGGGACTTCCTATCCTCATAGGCAATACTGAACAGTTTCTGTACGTCCAGATAGCGAATCGGCACTTCTGACAATGGTGTCAGTTCGTAAAACCTCATATTCCTTTGAAGCTCTGTCAGGTCTGAACTCCCCCATGTGCAGAACAGATACTCCTCCGAACCACACCATTCAAGGAAGCTCTCCGCCACCTCCACAAAAGGTCTGCCATGCTCAAGCTCCTCCATCTGCATGTGTATCAGCTTGCTTGTGATGTGATGCATCTCCCGATAAACCTTCGGCTTCACGAGCCGACTGAACTCCCCAATCATGACACATTCGTCATTTAATTTAATGGCACCAATCTCTATGATTTCAAAGGGGAGCTGTTCTACCTCCGTCTCCATACCGGTATTGCTCTGATTCCATTCCAAATCCAATACGATATAATTCATGCGCTTATCCCTTCTGCCGCTCCACACCCTTCTGTAATGCAGGCAGCGCCACATCAAGCACCTCCTCATGCCAACAATGTCTGCCCTCACGAATATCATGAATGGGATAGCTTTCCTCTCCGCAGAGCCGATATGCCGCTTTCACGGTCTCCATCTGCTCATATACATTCTCCAAACCTCTGGGACCGTTCAAATGGTCATCCCTGCATGACTGCACTGCCAGAGGCCGCGGCGCGATCAAGGAAGCGACGTCCCCCATATCAAAGTGTTCCCAAAGATGCGGCACATAATTACAATTACAATTGCCGTTCAGAATCATCAGTGAATCCTTATAGCCATAGAGATATCCGCTGATGATACACTGCTTGACCCTCTCGTCCATGGCGGCGAGCCAATACACCTGCATACCGCCGCCGGAAAAGCCGACAGCCCCCAGAGAATCCGTGTCCCATTCGCCCCTCTCATAGACATAATCGATCAGCCGTATGGCGTCCCATGTGCACATACCCGCCACGGTCTCCCCGATCGGCTCCGCCATATGCGCCAGATGAAAACAACTGCTCGTCAGGAAATTCTTCTCGTCCATTCCACGCATATTCTCATCCCTGCGCTCCCCAAATCCGCGGCAGTCGGGACATAACGCCACATATCCCCTCTTGGCAAGCTGCATTCCATAATCATAATTAAAATATTCTATCTTATCCTTCACGGCGGGAATATCATAACAGCCCGCGATAGAATATTTTCCCGCTCCCTGATGCCCCGGCAGCGCAAGGAAGCATCTCGGCTTACCTGAATCCGCCCGAACCATGGACTCCTGTGTGGGGATCAGGATATACATGGGCATATAGGTCTCCGGCTCCACCTGAATGATCACCTTCTCCCTGACAATCCCACTGTCCAAGGTGATGCACTCCTCCGTCACGGGCTCCAGTGGACAGCTCTCCATGCGGTGCAGACCCAGAAGCTCCCACAGGGTCTTGCGCGACTGCACCCGCCAGCTCTCAAACTCCTCAAGACTCCTCCCCGTGAATGCATCCTGACGGGCATACTTGTCAAATTTCTTCAGCATTCCCGCAAGAGAGCCATAAAACTTCGGTATCTCAATAATCCTATCCAAAACGTTCGCATTATCCATATCGTCCATGTTGTCCTTTCTTTTTATTCCCGCAAGAGCTCTACTCATCAAACAAATGCTCCATCCAGTTCTTGGCAAGCGTCACCCATGTGGCGCATTCCTCCTGCACATGACGCCCATCGGAGGTCTCCGTCAGTCGGTTGGCAAGAGAAAGCCCGTGACCTCCCTTGGGATACAGATGATACTCCACGGGAATGTCAGCCCGACGCATGGCGCTGACCAACAGCAAAGAATTCTCCATGGGCACGGATCCGTCTTCAAAGGTTCCCCAGATAAACGCTCTGGGAGTCTTCTCATTGACCTGATGCTCCAAGGAAAGCTTCTCCGCAAGCTCCGCCTCCCGCTCCCCCAACAGATTCTCAAAGGAGCCCCTATGGGCAAACTCGCCTGACGTAATCACCGGATAACAGAGAATCATACCGTTCGGCTTCAAAAGCTTATGCTCCTTAGTGCTCAGTCCAATACCCTCCGCCAAGAACTCCTCGTCCCAAAACATACCGAGACACGCTGCCAGATGCCCCCCTGCGGAGCACCCCTGCACCACGATCTTATCCGCGTCCACACGCCATTCCTCCGCATTCCTGCGAATCAGGGCAATTGCCGTGGCAAGCTCTAACAGTGCGGTAGGATATCTTGCGGGAGCACAGGAGTACCGGAGCACCGCCGCGTGATATCCCATGGACAGGAAAGCAAGCGCGATAGGCTCCGCCTCCCTGTCCGACGTGTACGCATAACCGCCCCCCGGGCAGATCAACACGAGGGGTCTGGTATCTATCGCCATTTTCTCGGAAGCGTCCTGAATATAAGTGACCAGCTTGGCATCTGGCAGAGACCCCTCCACCTGAATCGGATAAATATTATGTAACATTCTATCTTAACCCCCTGTCTTCTATAAAATATATAAAATACTTATAACTATTCAAATACATTCCCACTCCAATCCGCTTGGTTCTAAACAGCTACAAATAATTATAGGGGATAAAGCTGCTTTTGTCCATATCAAACGTCCTTTTTGACACCACCCCTACTTATATGGTAGAATAAATCGTAACAGTTAAGCCATAGAATGATTTGTTAGTTGAGCATATTTGCTTTGTGCAGGTGTCAAGGCGGGAGATGACTGGGAGTGTTTTGCGGACTTCGGCAGAGGTTGGAGCGTTTTCTTATAGTGCGTTCGGAAAACAGGGTGAAATGCGCACGGATGCGCATTTCAGGCTCTAGGTGCATGGATGCACCTTAGAGCCGACCCGCAAATTGCAATACCCCTTCCCCGCACTATTAGAAAACACCCAACCGCAGCCAGTCCGTAAAACACTCCCAGTCATCTCCCGCCGCCCCTCCGCACTATGATTTAAAGACTGAACTGTTACAATGAACCCATATTCAAGGCATAAAACGGTCGAATGACCATCAAAATAAGAATGGAGACAATATCATTGAAAAATCTGAAGAAAACCAAGCTTTTTAAACTGCTGTGTATCCCTCTGTGCATCACCCTGCTCACAGGCTGCGGCTCCGAATTCTCGGAAAATGATCTTGCATTTAAAGACCTTGCCCACAAATTCAAGCTAAACGGTTCCACAATCACCCTGATGGCATCGTCAGATTGGGTGACAGACGCAGAAGCGCAGCTAGGGACTAATTTTGAAGCCGCGACAGGCATACAGGTTGTCTATGACCTGTATTCGGACTATGTATATTTGGACACACTCTTTGCCAAGCTGGACAGCGACGATCCGCCTGATATCTTTATGACCCAGTCAGGCTTCGCCATCAAAAACACCTATCAGCTTGACAAATACTCTGTTGACCTTTCGGACGAGCCATGGACGGAGGTCTATGACACCTTCTCAGCTTCGGAGACGTCGATTGACGGACGCAATTACGGAATGTCCTATTTTGACAATACAACTGATTACTACATGATCTACAACAAGAAGCTGCTAAGCAATGCGGGGATCACAGAGGCCCCGACCACATATGACGCCTTTGTCATAATGTGTCAAAGCGTCGCCGCCACAGGCGTGATACCCATTTATGAGCCGATGGCGGACGGCTGGCATCAAACCATGCTGTTTGCCGAGACCGGGCAGTTCCTCGACAAAAAGGAGCCGGGAACAATTGATAGATTAAATAATAATACCATCACCTTCTCAGAGCTTGAATCAATGAGACTTGCCCTTGAGCAAATACAGAAGCTCGCGCTTGACGGATACATGGGTAAAAGCTTTGCAACGGACACCTATGACAATGCGGTAGGTTATCTGGCGAACGGCGAATATGCGATGTGTATGCTGAGACCCGGAATGATCGATTCCATCATATCAAGCGAGATGAACAAGGGCTATGATAAGGAGGATTTTGGTATCATGCTGCTGCCTATATGTGACAACCAAATACTCAACGTCCACCCCACCGGACCGTCAAAATTTATAAGCAGCGCGTCCAAGAATATCGACGCCGCCAAATTATATTTACAATATATCGCCACAAGGGAGAATGTACAATATGTGATCGACAATGCCAACAGCGTGAACAATCTGCCCTTTGAGCTGGGACAGACCACCGGACATGACGAGGTGACGATGCAATTCCTTGAGCAATTTGGCGACGAGGAGTCCGGTCTGGTGCTTCAAGACGAGGTGACCTACTTCAATGAGCAATGGGGCGATATTTCCGCCGATATTCTCCAGATGTGCGAGGGAACACTGTCTCCCTCGGAGGTGCTAAACCGAATTGACGCAAGGCGGGCTTCCCTTGCACAAGCGGCAAATGACCCTGCATGGGACTCTAAGTAAAATGCAAGGCGATTTATTCACCTTGCGTTTTTCGGGAGTCACCCCCGATGCAGAGCACAATGTTATGTGACCCCACGGCATTCATTAAACCAATTTCATTGATTCCCGCAAGCACTGACACAAAGTCAACTATGTTGACTTGGCTCATTGCCCGCGGGAATAAATTTGGATTGGCGAATGCTGCATGGGTCAAGATAACAATTCAGGCAGATAACAATATCTGCCTGAGTCAACCTCTACATGCATCACTATAAATACTTCGCCTCAAAGTCCGCCACGGACATAGGCTTGGAGAAATAATACCCCTGATAGATATCACAGCCCACTCCCTTAAGGAATTCGAGCTGCTCCTCCGTCTCCACGCCCTCCGCAATGGTCTTCATGTGAAGCTCGCCCGACAAATCCACGATACTCTTAAGAATAGCATGGCTTCGCTCCTCATTTTCCGTATCTCCCAAGAACTTCATGTCAATCTTGAGCACATCTACACATATATCCTTCAACATATTAAAGGAAGAATATGCGCTCCCGAAATCGTCCATCTCAATCTCGAAGCCCGCCTCCTGCAGCCTCTCCACCAGACGCACATGCTGCTTCAGATCGTTGATGATCGCAGACTCGGTGATCTCAAGCTTTAGATTCCTTGCCTCAATACCATAGTCCCTCACAAGCGATATATAGTGCTCATAAATATCAAGGGCATAAAGATCCTTCGCCGAGATGTTGACGGATATATAAAGATCCGCCCTGCCCTTTTCCTTCCATTCCCTCAGCTTCTCACACGCCTGCTTCCAAATACAGATATCCAACTCCGTGATTCTGCCGTTCATTTCAAAGAATGGAATGAACTGCGCCGGAGGAATCAAGCCGTCCTCCCTGTGTATCCATCTCGCCAGAGCTTCTGCGCCGATCACCTTACCCTCGTTGTCCACCTGCGGCTGCAGATAAATCTGTATCTCCCCATGCTCGATCGCCTTACTCAGCTCGGCATTATAACGCTCCCTCAGGATCGCCTCCCTCTGGATGCTCTCGTCAAACCACATGATTCGCTTGCCATAATCGCCCTTGATCGTGTCACACGCCATGGAAGCCTTGTTACAGATCGCCAACATCTCCTGCGACGGCTCCGTGATCTCGTACACACCCGCCTTCACAATCAGATCAAAGTTATTGGTGCTGTACGCCTTCGCCACCCCGTCGATTGAATCCAGATATTGCTGCGGGTCAAAGGACTCCTTCGGCATCATTATGTAAAAATCCGATTCCCCGATTCTGCCATAGATGCAATTCGGAATATAAACCAGTCCCGTCCTCAAAGCCTGCGCCGTCCGAACCAGATAGTCATCATATTTTTCCTGACCAAAGAGCTCCTTGAAAACCCTGAACTTCTCAACGCTCGAGCAGGTCATGACAAATTCCGTGTCAGGGTGCTCCTCGAGAAGCTTTCTCGCCTTTTCATGAAAATGCGCTTCATTATAAACCCCCGTGAGCTCGTCAAAATTCGCGCGGCGAACCATTTCCCCATAGCTCTTGATAGATTCCGTGACATTTCTGATCCAATAGACAACTCCGATCAGCTTGCCGTCCTCGTCAAGCGCCATATGCTGAACCTCGTAATAATATGTACCGTCATCACGCGCAATCGACATCACCCGTCCATTCCATGCGTTCTCCACATTGGCTTCGGCAATCACCCTGCTCCAATACTGCTCCTCGTTATCTATTCCCTGCATTCCCTTAAGACCGACCGCGTCACCGTATCCTGCGGTTACAAATTGTAGTTGATGCTCGTCATCATACAGCACGATACCGTCATTCAATTTATCAGCCACGAACTGCATCGCCCTCTGATTCAGCTTCTTGGGTGCGTAATGCACCGCCATATACACGATTACAATCTCACCCAGCGCAAAACATATCACCTGCACCAGAATCGGCTGATGCCTGATCTGTGAAGCCACACAGGAAGCCGCCATCACCGCAAAGATAATCGCAACCCCCGAATACCTGAGCCGATAAATTCTGGCGCTTTGGCTCGCCGCAATCAAAAGCACAACCACCGCCCCGACCAAAGAGATACCGATTACCACGACACATACGTAAAGCGCAGAAAATCCTCTGGACACCCAGAATATATGGTCAAACCACTTGGCATGAGTGATCGTGAAAAACCTCTCCGAGAACGCACCCCAGACCAAGACAACCGACTCCGCCACGGTAATCCAGAACAAAGGCGATTTATATATCTTAAACAGCATATATCCCGAGTAGTTGACAGAAAACCTGAAGATCATCATTGCATACCACAAAAAAGCAATATAGTAAAATGTAAACGCATAATACGCAATCTGCCTGTCCTTTGTTAGCAATATCACAATCTCCGGAACAATGATCCCCGCCACTCCAAAAGCCATATTTCTAAGATGCTTTATGACGTCCGTCCTTTTCCTGTCTCGGAGCTGAAAAATCATAATACTGTTGACCGCCAACAAAAGAACCAAGAAAACCACCATGGTGATCCGCATTTACCCACTTCCCTCCATACCTTCGCGGAAAGCTCATTTCCCTCCCGCTTGAATATGGAATCATTATACCATAGATATCTAAATATTAATACCTTTGTTTTTTACTTTCTCCCGAAATTCCTTCCTTCCGGACACCTGTAATTTCTCGTAGATATGGGAGGTATGCTTCTTGACCGTGCTCTCCGCGATACAGAATTCCTCCGCGATCTCCCGATTGCTGTATCCCCGATACATCAGCCACGCAATCTCCCATTCCCTCCTGGTCAGAGGACAGTCCTGAAGCCGCTCCTTGAGCTGCTCCACACTGGTGATCTCCGATTGTCCGGTATCCTGCGGCAGTCCGTCCTCCTGTGGTTCTCTAAGCCGCGCATAGAGCACCATGATCACCACTGTGGGAACCGCCAGCAGCAATACCTCCACCGAAGCCATTGTCCGTTCTATCTGCCCCGCAATGCCCTGCACGTGAGCAATCAAAAGCAATGTCAGCAGCCCCACATACAGACCGCCCAGAAGAAAACGAATCAATCGTCTCCCCATTCCTTATTCTTCCCCCATGAATTCCAAAATACGCCGCTTAACTACGACCTCAATGGGCAGCAGCAGAAATTCCAACATCGCCACGTACATCAGCGGAATCTCGGCAACCGCCAGAGAAGCGCACATCGCGCGCCAGTCGTTACCGGCAGTGTTGCTTAACAAAAGATTCATCAACCCGATCAGGGTGATAATCCCGCCTCCCCAGATCAAGCTCTTTTGCAGGAATCCCACCGCATACTGTGCCTTCTTCATCTCATTGAGGGAGCATGTAAAGCTTTTCTTCTGCAGCTTGATCGCCCTGATAAAATCCTTCCACATTCCGCATACCAAAAAGGCAGGAAGCACACATACCATGAGCATCAACCATGTGGGCGGGTCCAACAGCCAATATAACATAGATGACCACTGATGCATTCCCACATTCAACGTCACACAAAAAAATACCACCAAAATTAAAGCAATCAATTCAAGCAACATCTTCTTTCACCTCTCCCTTTCTTGTCTCCTCCCACCCCGCTCGGTAGGTTCTGATTTTTTCTTTGATTATCATGGGATTTTCCCCTGCCTGAATGGACAGGATTCCCTCTGCCGTCAGCTCCATACGAAGCTCCTCCAACGCGCTGCTTTTCCTAAGCTTTGTAGCGATAGGAATACAGACCCAATTGGCAAGAATAGAGCCATACAATGTGGTGAGCAACGCCAATGACATACCCTCTCCCACTGCACCCGGGTCGGAACCCATGGATTTCATCATATTGATAAGCCCCAGCAATGTCCCTACCATTCCCCATGCAGGTCCGTATGCCCCCAAGCTCTCCCAGAACTGAATTCTGCGATTATTATCCTCCACATGATGTATCAGTTCGGTCTCCATGATATCCCGAATCATTTCCGGATCTGTACCGTCGATGATCAGCCGAACGCCCTTTGCCATGTACTTGTCATCAAGATGCTCCATCATTTCCTCCAAAGATAACAGCCCCTCCTTTCTCGCAATCTTGGACATTTCAAAAATGCGCTCCGCCACTTCGTCCAAATCCGTCTTACCTTTGGAAAAAGCCTTTGAGAAACTGAACAGACCGTCTCGGAAATCAGAGAAGGAGTTGGCTGTGATCATCAAAGCAAAGACAGCCCCGCCGAAGGTCACCACCATAGAGGGAATATGAATAAAATTCAAAATAGTTCCGATTCCTCCGTTTGTGGCAATCCCGATAATAATCATTCCGAAACAACAGACAAACCCCGACAAAGCAGATATATTCATGCGCCTCATTCCGTCACCTCCCGTCCGACTCAGCTTTTATTCCCGCGGGCAATGAGCCAAACGGTCATGCTTGCATGGACATTTGGCGAATGCCGCGAGGGTCAATACCCCGCTGCTTGCAGCGTTTCAAATTCGATGTCCCGTTGCTTGCAGCGGGGTTATTGACTTCATGGCTGAACTGCTACAAATATACCATCTCCCGACAGGGGCGGTCTATACTACTTTTGCTTAAAAAGGGAGTATTTTGAGGTGTATATTGAGGTGTACCAACCAAAAAAGCCGCCACTATGAGCAATATGCCCTCTCCAATTACCAAGGGACACATCATTCATAATGGCGGCTTGCTTATCTCACAGCACCTCCGATTCCAGATACAGGGGCAGCGCTGCCCCGAACACCATTCTCAGCAGACAAAGCACGATCAGCCCCATCAAAATCCCGCTGACCAAGCTCTTGCCGCGCGGGGACATCTTCCCCCACACGGGAAGCTTCTCAACGCCCCTGACCACATAGAGCATGATCGGAATGACCCCCGGCAGGATATAACGCCCCTGCGCCTGATAATCCACACTGTACGCATATCGCACCAACAGGATAAAGGGCATGACCACGCAAAATATCATGTTCATATGAAAGAATACCCTGTGCAGCTTATCACCGCCAAAGGAGCTCAAGGGCTCTCCCCCGTGAAACGCCGCGGCACACAGCCCTCCGACCCCGAATAAAGCCAGATAAAACAAATAGACAGAGCGGGGGGCAAAAATACTCGTGGAGCCATAATTTGCGATAAAGCTCTTGACCATATCCTTCAGAAACGGATAATCGGTAAACAATTGCCACAGCGGTTCCCCCCTCGTCTTCATGGTCTCCCGCTCAATTCCGAAGGACATGATAAAATTCTCCTTCGTCTCTAATCCTATAATATCCCCGTCATAAAGTATATAATTACGGATAAATGACCATGAGATACACAGGAGCACCAACGCCGAGATTCCCAAGCCCTTTCTCAGCAAAGCCCTCCACTCAAAGCTCCACCTTCCGTCCTGCTTTTTCAAAAAATACGCGCTAAACAGCAGGATAGCACTGAGGATAAAGCCATAGGCATTATAGTAAGATAATGCGCACAGGATAACCCCCGCCGCCAGAATCAGACATGCCTTACGGCTGAAGCCGTCCTCATACCCGCAGAGCAGACCATAAATAATCAGCGCGGTCGAAAGCAGACAGAGAGAATCCGGATTGACATAGGTATGCAGGAAAATACTCTGGGGCAGGAATGTCACCAGAAAGCAAAACAGCCATCTAATCTGCTCCTCGCCAAAAACCTTGCGCGAGATCAGGCGAACCACCCAAGCCATCAGCAAGCCCACAAACACATTGACAAAGCGCGCCGTATAGAGCAGCGCCAACGGCGACTGTGTGAAAAGCTTCACAAAGCGCATGGCATAACCCTGTATCATATAAGGCAGCAAGGTGTAAAAGCCATATGTCCACCTGCAGTCTCCGCTGAACAACTCTTCCTCAAAGCCGGTGGGCAGCGTTCCATGATTGCAGATATATAAGGGCACGAGATAACGGGAATGCTCGTCAGGGGGATTGCTCAGGTAGGGATAAGTGTCCTGCAGCGGCTGATTTAGCGCGATAACGGACGCCACCAACAGATACAGCCCCAAATAGAGACAGCACAACAGCGCATTCCCGTTTATTCCTTTTGCCCTCTCCCCTGCCTGCATCATTTTCCTCTCATTCCACCCTTCCGCTCAACAACAATAATTATGACTAATTCGCACCCTTTGCGAATTTGCAGGAATCATCTGCAAATGCACTTTATTTACAGATGATTCCTTAGTACGCCCTTCCCCAATACACCATCTTCTTGGCAGGCTTGCCGCAGTAAACGCACTCCTCGGCAATCTCCTCCTGCTCAAAGGGCATACAACGACTGGTCACAGCCAGCTCCTCCTTGATCTTGTCCTCACACTCCTGACAGCCGCACCACATAGCTTTCACAAAGCCTGTCTTCTCATTAAAAAGCTTCCGAAACTCCTCTATATTGTGCGCCACATAGGTGTGCTCGTCACGATGCGCTCTCGCCCGCTCCAACATCTCCCTCTGAATGGTCTCCAAAAGCTCTCCCACCTTTGTCTCCAATTCGTCCAGAGACACCTCTGTCTTCTCTCTGGTATCGCGACGGCAGAGCACACATTTTCCCGCCTCGATATCCTTCGGTCCAATCTCCACACGGATAGGATAGCCACGCATCTCCGCCTCCGCAAACTTATATCCGGGAGTCTTGTCCGTGTCGTCCACCTTCACGCGAAACTCCTTCTGTAATCTGCCTTGCAGCTCATATGCCTTATCCAGTACCCCTTCCTTTTTCTGCTGAATAGGCACGATACAAACCTGAATCGGAGCGACTCTGGGCGGCATCACCAAGCCCTCGTTATCGCCGTGAACCATGATCATGGCGCCGATAATGCGCGTTGTCATACCCCATGAGGTCTGATGCACATATTTTAAGGTGTTGTCCTTATCCGCAAATTGAATGCCGAAGGCCTTGGCAAAGCCGTCGCCAAAATTATGACTGGTGCCGGACTGCAGTGCCTTCCCGTCATGCATCAGCGCCTCCACGGTGTAGGTCGCTTCCGCTCCCGCGAATTTCTCCTTCTCAGTCTTTTGTCCTTTGATGACGGGAATCGCCATCACCTCCTCCAAGAAATCCGCATACACGTTCAACATCTGAACCGTTCTCTCCTCGGCGTCCTCGGCGGTTGCGTGAGCCGTGTGTCCCTCCTGCCACAAGAATTCCCTCGAACGCAGGAACGGTCTGGTCTCCTTCTCCCAACGGACAACGGAGCACCACTGATTATATACCTTGGGCAAATCCCGATAGGAGTGGATATCATTCTTGTAAAAATCACAGAAAAGGGTCTCGGAGGTCGGACGCACACAAAGTCTCTCCGCCAAGGGCTGCAGCCCTCCGTGAGTCACCCACGCCACCTCGGGAGCGAACCCCTCCACATGATCCTTCTCCTTCTGCAGCAGCGATTCCGGAATAAACATAGGCAGATATACATTCTCCACTCCCGTAGCCTTGAATCTCTCGTCCAGCTGTTTCTGGATCAGCTCCCAGATTGCGTAGCCTGCAGGCTTGATTACCATACAGCCCTTCACGGAGGTATAGTCGATCAGCTCCGCTTTCTTCACCACGTCCGTGTACCACTGGGCAAAATCCACCTCCATGGACGTGATCGCCTCCACCATCTTCTTGCTTGTGTCTTGTGTTGTCTTGTCTGCCATTTCTCTCTCCTCTCTACAATATATTTATGCCCATGCAAGCATTGGCACAGTACCTGCGGTAGTCAACGCAAAGGATTTGGTGACTTGTATGAGCATAAGAAAACGCCGAGTTCCCTGCCCCTGTAAGGGACCGAAAACTCGGCGGTACCACCCTGATTGATGCCTCTGCATCCTCCTCTAACGCCGCTAACGCCGACATACGCTGCGCTTCCTCCTTGTCAGACTTACTCTTATGTCTCCGCCGCTGACACGGTCTCACGCAAGACTCCAAGGCAGGTTCCAAACCTTCCGCATAAGGGCTTCCACCGCCTGCCCTCTCTCTGGAATGCTTCCAATCTGTACTAATCCTTTTCTCCGTCTAAATATATGATATTTATTAGGGATTATATTGCAGCTTGTATCA
>JAMPHH010000048.1 GCA_023663505.1 Muribaculum sp. | reverse complement strand
ACCGCTCCCGCAAGAGTACGCTGGTGGATTACGGCTTTCGTCTTCCCTCGGCGTTAGATAATCGACCGCTCAATTTTGAGGAGTTCGAGTCTCATATCGACCAGATGCTGTTCGTGTCGGCAACCCCGTCCGATTATGAGGAGGAGCATGAGCTGCTGCGCACGGAGCAGATCATACGTCCCACGGGGTTGTTGGATCCCGAGGTGGATGTGCGGCCCGTGGAGGGGCAGATAGACGATCTGATCGGGGCGGTGAACGCGGAGGTTGAAAAGCACAACAAGGTGTTGGTGACAACGCTCACGAAGCGCATGGCGGAGGATTTGACGGATTATATGAAGGAGGTGGGCATTCGGGTAAAGTATCTGCACTCGGACATTGACACCTTGGAGCGCGCAGAGATTATCCGCGACATGAGACTTGATGTGTTTGACGTGTTGGTGGGGATCAATCTGCTCAGGGAGGGGTTGGATATTCCGGAGATCTCTCTGGTGGCGATTCTGGACGCGGACAAGGAGGGGTTCCTCCGGAGCGCCACATCGCTGATTCAGACCATCGGACGCGCTGCGCGAAACGCACAGGGTCATGTGATCATGTATGCTGACACGGTCACGGATTCCATGCGGGTCGCCATTGACGAGACGAATCGCCGCCGTGAGCTTCAGATGAAGTACAACGAGGAGCATGGCATCACGCCTCAGACCATACAGAAGGCTGTCAGGGACTTGATCAGTATCTCCAAGGTCATTGCCAAGGAGGAGCTGCAGTTTGAGAAGGATCCCGAATCCATGAGTAGGGAGGAGCTTGAGAAGCTGGTGGCGGATGTGCAGAAGAAGATGCAGAGGGCGGCTGCGGATCTGAACTTCGAGGCGGCTGCGGAGCTGCGTGACAAGATGCTTGAGCTGAAGAAGCATTTGTTGGAGTTGGAAGAATAAAAAAGTATTACAAAAAAATTACAATCCCTTCTTCCTGCCCGACTTATTTCGTGTTATAATAGCCGAAGGGGGTAATGCAATCAGGTGAATCGGAGGGAAATTTATGCGGCACATACTCGTGGTTGATGATGACAAATTTAATCTGGTCATAGCTACGAATACCTTGTCTGACGGCTATGCTGTATCGACAGCAGGCTCGGGGGAGGAGGCTCTTCTTTGGCTTGAGAGTCATTCTGCCGATATGATTCTCATGGATATAGAGATGAAGGGAATGAATGGCATCGAGACGGTGAAGCTGATCAAGGAAGACGCCAGATGGAGTCATATTCCCATTATTTTCCTCACCGCGACATCGGAGTCCAAGGTGGAGAGCGAGTGTCTTCAGACGGGGGCGGATGACTTTATCACGAAGCCCTTTGTGCCCATGGTGATGAAAAGCAGGGTGGACAGGATCATGGAGCTCTACGATCTCAGATATGGTCTTGAGCGTGAGCTGTTAAAGAAGACCAAGCAGGTCGAGATGGTGACAATGCATTCCATTATGTCCATCGCCAACACGATAGACGCCAAGGACAAGTATACCAGCGGACATTCCATACGCGTGGCGAAATGCTCCATGGCGATAGCCAGAGAGCTGGGCTGGACGGAGGAGGAGCAGCAGAATATCCAATATGTGGCCCTGTTGCATGATATTGGCAAGATCGGAATCCCCGATGCGGTGTTGAACAAGCCTTCCCACCTCACCGAGGAAGAATTTGCCATGATTAAGAAGCATCCCGTCATAGGGGGTGAGATCCTAAAAGAGATTCACACCATTCCCCATGTTCGGGAGGGTGCGCTTTTCCACCATGAGCGGTATGACGGCAAGGGCTATCCCCACGGGTTGAAGGGAAGGGATATTCCGCTTTTTGGAAGGATCGTGTGTATTGCGGATACCTATGACGCTATGAGCACGGACAGGGTTTACAGAAAGCGGCTGCCCGATGAGAAGATCATATCCGAGTATGAGAAATACAAGGGGACTCAATTTGATCCATACCTTACCAATCTGTTTGTGCGAATGCTCAAGAACGGGTATACCGTGGATAATGATAACGCGCCGGAGACGAAGCGCAGCGAGAGCAGTATCCTGTTGGATTCTGTCCTGAAGGAGTGCATGGAGGAGGCAGCCAACATCTCCATGACGGACACTCTGACCGGATTGTATAATAAGGCATACGCCCAGAGTCATGTGGAGGAGCTTTTGCGGAGCAATCATGGCGGGGCTTTGTTCATGATGGACATGGACGATTTTAAGCGTATCAATGATGTATACGGGCATATTATAGGAGATCAGGTGTTAAAGATCTATGCGGGAGTGATGAGGAAGGCTTCTACGGGAGCGGATATCCTTTGTCGCGTGGGCGGTGACGAGTTCATCATGTTCAACACTGATGTGGAGACTAGGGAAGCCGCAGAGGAAAGGGCGAGGAAGATTATCGAGACGCTGGCGGAGGACGTTAAGGAGCTTAATATGCTCACGGAGGTGTCCACCTCTGTGGGGATTGTGTTTGCCAAGCCGGAGGACGATTTTGTCTCTTTATGCAAAAAGGCTGACAAGGCGTTGTATTTCACCAAGCGAAACGGCAAGAATTCGTACCATTTCTTTGAGGATCATGAGAAGGAACAAGAGGACAGCGCCAACAATGTGGATATCAACAATATCAGGAATATTATTCAGGGAAGGATGGACTTCTCAAAGGGGGCGTTCCATCTTGCCTATGGGGAATTTCAGAAGGTATATAATTTCATAGCGCGCTATATGGGCAGGGGGACGCAGGATGTCCAGATCGTGCTGATGACGGTGAAGAGCCGCAAGATGTATCTGTCGGAGTTCTCCGGTCAGGAGGAGGTTATGGCGGAGCTTGAGAAGGCGATCTCCACAACGCTTCGAAGCTCGGACGTGTATACCCGATACAGCAGCAGCCAGTATATCGTGATACTGATGGACGCTAACGAGGAAAACGGGAAAATGGTGGCGGAGCGTATACTGACGAGCTTTCACAAAATGCAGAAAAATGACGCATTTGTCGTACAGAGCGATATCTGCAAGATGGACTAGCATACTGTATTTTATCAACGTAAGACTAAGGAATTGTTAAAAAATAGTTTTTAACAATTCCTGAAAATTGCTTCGCAATTTACCGGAACCAGAAATAACTTTTGCAAAGTTATTTCTGAACGGTTCCTAAATTGCAGTTATAATTTAAGAAGAATTAAGGAAGAAGAATTAAGGACGGAAATGAGGCACAGCATGGATGAAGTCAAGAAGATGCGCCCTCGGGAGTATATCAAGATTCGGGGGGCGAATGAGCATAATCTGAAAAATATTAACGTGGATATTCCGAGAAACGAGCTGGTGGTTCTGACAGGAATGTCAGGTTCGGGAAAATCCTCCCTTGCATTTGATACCATTTATGCGGAGGGACAGCGCCGATATATGGAGTCACTGTCCTCCTATGCGAGAATGTTCCTCGGACAGATGGAGAAGCCGAATGTGGAGAGGATCGAGGGCTTGTCCCCCGCCATCTCCATCGACCAGAAATCCACCAACAGGAACCCTCGTTCCACGGTGGGCACCGTGACGGAGATTTATGATTATTTCCGTCTTCTTTATGCGCGTATCGGTATTCCCCATTGCCCCAAGTGCGGCAGGGAGATCGCCAAGCAAACGGTAGACCAGATGGTGGATCAGGTGATGGAGCTTGGGGAGGGCACCCGCATTCAGCTTCTCGCGCCGGTGGTGCGGGGCAGGAAAGGCGAGCATGAGAAGGTGTTGGAGCGCGCCAAGAGAAGCGGTTATGTGCGAGTGCGTATTGACGGCAATCTCTACGAGCTCACGGAAGAAATCAAGCTGGAGAAAAATATCAAGCACAATATCGAGATCGTGGTGGACAGGCTGGTGGTGAAGGAAGGCATTGAGAGAAGACTGTCGGATTCCATAGAGAATGTCTTGAATCTGGCGGAGGGACTTCTGATCGTGGACGTGATCGACGGGGAGACGCTGACATTCAGCCAGAGCTTTTCCTGTCCGGACTGCGGTATCAGCATCAGCGAGGTGGAGCCTAGGAGCTTTTCGTTCAACAATCCCTTTGGCGCATGTCCCGAGTGCTTGGGCTTGGGCTATAAGATGGAATTTGACATTGACCTGATGATACCGGACAGGAGCCTGAGCATCAGAGAGGGCGCGATCACGGTTACAGGCTGGCAGTCCTGCGCAGACAAGTCCAGCTTCACCAATGCGATTCTTCGAGCGTTGTGCAAGGAATATCATTTTGATCTGGACACCCCCTTTCAGGACTATCCCGAGAAGATTCAAGATATCCTGATCCATGGCACAAACGGCAAGGAGGTAGAGGTGTACTATGAGGGTCAGAGGGGGCGCGGGGTCTATCCTGTGGCATTTGAAGGGCTGATCCGCAATGTGGAGCGCAAGTACAAGGAGACCTTCTCGGAGATCATGAAGCAGGAGTACGAGACCTTTATGCGCATCACTCCCTGCAAGGAATGTAAGGGTATGCGCTTGAAGAAGGAAGCTCTGGCGGTGACTGTGTGTGACAAGAATATTCATGAGGTGACGTCCCTCTCTGTCTGTGATCTGTACGATTTCTTAGAGCAGATGGAGCTGACGCCCCAACAGCAGCTTATCGGCAAGAGGATTTTGAAGGAGATACGCGCCCGTGTGAAATTCTTGGTGGATGTGGGACTGGATTATCTCTCCCTGTCAAGGGGAACGGCGAGTCTCTCCGGCGGCGAGGCGCAGCGTATCCGTCTTGCGACCCAGATAGGGTCAGGACTGGTGGGTGTGTGTTATATTTTGGACGAGCCCAGTATCGGGCTGCATCAGCGGGACAATGACAAGCTGCTGAACACCCTGAAAAGCCTGCGTGACTTGGGGAACACGCTGATTGTGGTGGAGCATGACGAGGACACCATGTTGGCGGCGGATTATGTGGTTGACATCGGCCCCGGGGCAGGCTCTCACGGAGGCGAGGTGGTAGCCTGCGGCACGGCGGAGGAGATCATGAAGGTGCCGGATTCCGTCACGGGCAAGTATCTGAGCGGGGAGCTTAGGATTCCCGTGCCTGCGTCCAGAAGGAAGCCGACGGGGTGGATCAAGGTGACAGGTGCGAGGGAGAATAATCTGAAAAATATCAATGTGGAGTTTCCGTTGGGTGTGATGACCTGTGTGACAGGCGTGTCAGGTTCCGGCAAAAGCTCCCTTGTGAACGAGATATTGTATAAGCATCTGGCAAGAGATCTGAACAGGGCGAGATGCATTCCCGGGAAGCATAAGGACGTGCAGGGCTTGGAGCAGCTCGACAAGGTGATCGCGATCGACCAGTCGCCCATCGGACGGACGCCCCGCTCGAATCCAGCCACCTACACGGGTGTGTTTGACCAGATCAGGGATTTATTTGCTTCCACGCCGGACGCCAAGGCGAGGGGGTACGGCAAGGGGCGTTTCAGCTTTAACGTGAAGGGCGGGCGGTGTGAAGCCTGCAGCGGGGACGGAATCATCAAGATAGAAATGCATTTCCTGCCTGATGTATATGTGCCGTGCGAGGTCTGCGGGGGAAAGCGTTACAACCGCGAGACCCTTGAGGTAAAATATAAAGGTAAGAGTATTTTTGATATTCTGGATATGACGGTGGAGGAGGCTATGCCGTTCTTTGAGCCGCTGCCCTCCATTCGCCGTAAAATAGAAACGCTTTATGATGTGGGGCTTTCTTATATAAAGCTGGGGCAGCCCTCCACCACGCTCTCCGGCGGAGAGGCGCAGCGCATCAAGCTGGCGACGGAGCTTTCGAGACGAAGCACGGGCAAGACGATCTATATTCTCGATGAGCCTACCACGGGGCTGCATTTTGCTGATGTGCACAAGCTGGTGGAGATCCTGCACAGACTGGCGGACGGCGGCAACACGGTGATCGTGATCGAACATAATCTTGACGTGATCAAAACGGCGGATTATATTATAGATATGGGTCCCGAGGGCGGCGACAGGGGCGGTACGGTCATTGCGCGGGGAACGCCGGAGCAGGTTGCCGACAACGAGAGCTCTTACACAGGAGTCTATATCCGCAAGATGCTGGATAAGGATAATAAGCACAATAAAGGGAGGAAATAGCAATGGAGACAAAGGAGAAGGAAGACATTCAAAGCTACAATATGACCAAGGCGGTGAATAAATTCGTATTGGTGATCATCACGATCATTGCGGCTTTTATGTTTTTTGGTTATACGAAGGAGTATATCATAGACAATATCAGCCTTGGTTTTGCGTTGCTTGTGGATATTTGGGTGATCGGGTCTATGGTCGTCAATTATGTTACCTATTTCCGCAAGAAGGACAGTGAAAGCTTCAGACATATTTCCCTTGTGGGTTATATCGTCCTGTATGCGCTGTGCGTGCTGGGCGGCAAGAATGACATGGTGTTCTGTATCGCGTTTCCCATCACGGTAATGTATATTCTGTATTTTGACTACAATATGATCGTGCGCGGGGCGGCTGCCTTTGCCGTTATCAACGTGGTGGATCTGCTCTATATGACGCTTGGCATGAAGCATATGCATTCCGGGGCGGAGCTGAACAGCACTTGTCTGTTGCTTCAGGGGGCGTGTACGATCGTGTATATGTTCGTGATCTGTTACAGCACCAAATTATCCAACAAGAATAATTCCATGAAGCTTGCAAGCATCAATGAGGAGAAGGAAAAGAGCGTGAAGATGCTCGAGGATATCCTGCAGGTAGCCGACGCGGTGCGGAAGAATTCCCGCGAGGCTTCCAAGCATATCGAGGAGCTTGGGAGAGACGTGGACATGACTACCGGAGCCATGCAGGAGATCTCGCAGGGCAACAATAATAACGCGGAGAATATAGAGAAGCAGACGGTTATGACCAACAATATCCAAGGCATGATCGAGGAGACCAAGAGGATGTCGGACGAGATGCTGGGGCTGTCCAGACAGTCCGCGCAGGCAGTGGAGGGCGGACGCGAGAGCGTTAATAACCTTGAGGAGAACTCTAAGAAGACAGGCGAGGCGAATCGACAGGTAGAGGAGTCCGTCAGGGTCTTTATACAAAATGTGAGCGAGGTGCAGGAGATTGTCGCCCAGATCTTCACGATATCCGATCAGACAGACCTGCTCGCCTTGAACGCTTCCATTGAGAGTGCGAGAGCGGGTGAGGCAGGCAGAGGCTTCTCCGTGGTCGCGGAGGAGATTCGCAAGCTTGCCGAGGAGACGAGAGTGCTCACGGAGAAGATCGAGGAGATTGTGACAGTGCTGCAGAAGAATGCGGACAATGCCATCGAGATGGTGGACAATGTGCTTGAGACGGCGAGTGTGGAGCATACCTTGATCGAGAACGCCCACAGCAGCTTCAACAAGATCGGCAGCAGCATGGACGACCTTAACAAGAATGTGCAGGAGATCTACGGGAAGATCGAGGAGATCATGGAATCCAACAATGTGATCGTTGACAGCATCAGCCAGATTTCGGCGGTCAGCGAGGAGGTGGCGGCGAACACCCAGCAGACCGTTGACAAGTGCATGGAGACTAAGGAAAGGGCTGAGAACGCGGAGAGATTGATGGACGATCTGGTGCAGACGGTCAGCTCGGTAGACAAATATTTACAAAATTAAAAATTGCCCTAAACTATTCGGGGGATTGTGCCGATAAAGTACATGTATAGGAGAGAAATGCACGGACGCAGAATGAAATTTATAAGTATTCTGCGTCTTTTTCACAAATTTTTTTAAAATTTAATAAACCCCTATGAATTTGGAAAGTTTTCGGTTATAATAGATAATCAGCAGGCACTAACAGGCGAATTATACCGGAAAGGGGTAAAATAAATGCAGTGTACAGATATTGGAATTGATTTGGGTACAGCCAGTATACTTGTCTACATCAGAGGAAAAGGTGTAGTTTTGAAAGAGCCGTCAGTTGTGGCTTTTGATAGAGATACCAATAAGATCAAGGCGATTGGAGAGGACGCGCGTCTGATGCTGGGAAGGACACCCGGCAATATCGTAGCGGTGAGACCGCTTCGTCAGGGCGTTATCTCTGACTATACCGTTACAGAGAAGATGATGAAGTATTTCATCCAGAAGGCGTTGGGCAAGCGAACCTTCCGCAAGCCCCGCATTGCAGTCTGTGTGCCAAGCGGCGTCACAGAGGTGGAGAAGAAGGCGGTTGAGGATGCTACCTACCAGGCGGGAGCCAGGGAGGTTTCCATCATAGAGGAGCCCATTGCGGCTGCCATTGGAGCGGGGATTGATATCTCCAAGCCCTGTGGGAATATGATCGTGGATATCGGCGGAGGAACGTCCGATATCGCCGTGATCTCATTGGGCGGCACGGTGGTCAGCGCTTCCATCAAGATCGCAGGAGATGACTTTGACGAGGCGTTGGTTCGATACATGCGTAAGAAACATAATCTTCTGATCGGTGAGAGAACCGCGGAGGATATCAAGATCAAGATCGGTTCCGCATACAAGCGTCCGGAGGTTGATTACATGGACGTGAGGGGACGTAATCTGGTGACGGGTCTGCCCAAGACGGTAAAGGTTTCCTCGGAGGAGACCGAGGAGGCTTTGCGGGAGACCACGGCGCAGATCGTGGAGACAATCCACAGCGTGTTGGAGAAAACTCCCCCTGAGCTCGCCGCGGATATCGCGGACAGAGGCATCGTTCTCACCGGCGGTGGAAGCTTGCTGCGAGGGTTGGAGGATCTGATCTCCGCCAAGACAGGGATCAACACCATGACGGCGGAAGACCCTATGACAGCGGTGGCTGTGGGCACGGGGCAGTATGTGGAGTTCTTGGCGGGATACAGGGAGCAGTGACGCCGAGGGATTGCGGCAAGACATGAGCCGGATAATATTGGCAGAATATTTATATCGAAAACATGTCAAGTTCGGTATATAATATAAAATGTAACTATTCAGAATCAACCTCGAACAGTTACAAATAAGTGTATATGTAAAAGTAAGAGAGGAATAAGATTATGTTACGAGGTTTATACACCGCATGGTCGGGAATGGTAAACGAGCAGAACAGAATGGACATCATGACCAACAATCTGGCGAACGCGTCCACTGTGGGATTTAAGAAGGAGGGCGCTACCAGCCAAGCCTTTGACGATGTGCTCACGGTCAAGCTCAAGGATAGATCCGTGGGGCTTACCACTGTGGAGCGGACAGGCATTAGGAATCCCGGGGTTAAGATTGGTGAGAACTACACTGATTATGGGCAGGGGTCTTTTCGTGACACGGGCAACACCTTTGATCTGGCGCTGTCGGGCGAGGGATTTTTTGCCATAGAGTTCACCAACAAGGCGAATGAGACTACCACCATGTATACCAGAGCGGGACAGTTTACCCTGAACAGAGAAGGGTATCTGGTGACACAGGACGGCGACTTCGTGTTGGATACCAATAATAACCGTATCCAACTGGACACCCTGAAGGAGACGAGCATCGACAAGACCGGAGCGATTCGTCAGGACGGAGGTGTCATCGCGCGGATTCAGGTGGCGGATTTTGAAAATTATGATTATTTGGAGAAATACGGCGAGACCTACTATCGCCCCATAGAGGGAGCGGAGCGCACGAACGGAACAGCCACCATCAATTCCGGTTACTTGGAGATGGCGAACGTTCAGATAGTGTCGGAGATGGTGAATATGATCTCGATCACGAGAGCCTATGAAGCCAACCAGAAGCTCATACAGACCTATGACGACTCACTGGAGATTGCGGTGACGCAGCTCGGCAGGGTGCAGTAAGGCGGTTGAAGGTGTGAGGTTTTGAACGGTTACATAGAGCATAGATATAAATTGCGACAACAGATAATCAGATACAGAATCATAGAAAGAAGGAAATTGACATGGTAAGAAGTTTATGGACAGCGGCAACGGGTATGATCGCCCAGCAGAACAACGTGGACACCATCGCCCACAATCTTTCCAACGTGAATACTACCGGCTACAAGGCTCAGGTGGTGGAGTTTAAGAGTCTTTTATATCAGAACCTTCAGACGAAGACCACATCCGCGAACGGCGAGTCCAAGCCCGGCAGCGCACAGGTTGGTCTGGGTGTGCGCAACGCATCTATCAGCTCCGTGTTCAAGACGGGTCCGATGCTTGCCTCCGACAAGACCACAGCCTTTGCTTTGGACGGCGACGGGTTCTTTGCAGTGAGAGGCATTGACGGCAATACATATTATACCAGAAACGGTAATTTCGAGTTTGTGCTGGGCACCAACGGCAATATGCTGGCAAATACCGAGGGCTGCCCTGTGCTGGACAGCACGGGCGCACCGATTGTTCTGCCGGAGGACTACATTCTCAGTCAGGTGTCGGTGACCTCCGACGGACGTATCTGTTATCCTGATGAGAATAACAACCCTCAGCCTATCGGGATAGAGCTTGGCGTGTTCCAGTTTAACAATCCCAACGGCTTGGATAAGCTGGCGGAGAGCCTTTACGGAGTGACGGCGGCGAGCGGGCAGGCGATCAACGAAGCGACGAACCCCAACGTGCGCAGATCTACCATCAGACAGGGCTATTTGGAAGGCTCCGGCGTTCAGGTGGTAGATGAGATGGTCAACATGATCGTGGCACAGCGCGCCTATGAGCTTAATTCCAAGGCGATCACTGCTTCCGACGAGATGCTGCAGCAGGCGAACAATCTGAGGAGATAGCGTGAAAAGTACTTCTAACCGCTTGCAGCAAGGGCTGCTTCGCGGAGAAGTACTAAGTTTCACGCCGAAAAACGCCTAAAATACGGCGTTTTTCATCAGAAATTTGTGTCTGCGTGTTGCAAAGTCAAAAATGACTTGACACAAAGTTGCTTATGCGGAAAGGCAACTCGGAAATGGAGATTAAAATGCAATCATTAGATGATTACATTCAGAGAAAGGAAATATAGATTATGGATATCGGAAATCTTTCATCAACATACAATGAGGTTTACAATTCTGCGGCGAATGCTTCCGCGTCCAAGCTTGAGGGCAGTCTGAAATCAGATTACTCCAACGCTACGGACGAGGAGCTGATGGACGCCTGTAAGCAGTTTGAGGCGTATTTCCTCGAGCAGATGTTCAAGGAGATGGTGAAGACGATTCCCAAGAATGAGGACAGCAGCACTTCTACCACTTCCATGTTGGATTACTTTAAGGATGAGATGATACAGCAGGTGGCGGCGGATTCTACTGAGCAGAACAGCTTGGGACTTGCCCAGATGCTTTTTGAGCAGATGAAGCGCAATTATGCTACGGATGCGGACAGTCTTGCATAGACTGTCCATTCTTTCTATGATTCTTTTCCAGATCGGAAATAATACGCAAAGGAACAAATGAATATGGATATGATCAGCGGATATGTAGAACATATCATTTTTCAGAATAGTGAAAACGGTTATACCGTGATGAATCTTGTCGCAGAGGGGGAGGAGATCACCTGCGTGGGGTCTTGTAAGGGCTTGTCCCCGGGAGAAAATATTGAGGCGCAGGGCGAGATGGTGGAGCATCCGACATATGGTCAGCAGTTTAAGATAAACAGCTATCGAACCGTGATGCCCAAGGACAGCGCCAGTATGGAGCGATATCTGGGAAGCGGCGCGGTGAAGGGCGTCGGCGCGGCGTTGGCTGCCCGCATTGTAAAAAAATTTGGCGATGATACCTTTCGCATTATCGAGGAGGAGCCGGAGCGTCTGGCGGAGATCAAGGGCATCAGCGAGCGCAAGGCGCAGGAGATTGCCCTGCAAATGGAGGAGCGCAAAGATTTGCGGGAAGCATTGGTCTATCTGCAGCAGTTTGGTATTTCCAACACGCTGGCGGTAAAGATATACAATACCTATGGCACGGAGGTCTATGGCGTGATGCGGGAGAATCCCTACCGTCTGGCGGAGGATATAAACGGAGTGGGCTTTAGGATTGCGGACGAGATCGCGTCGCGCATCGGTATTCACACCAACTCGGATTACCGCATACGCAGCGGGGTCTTCTATACCCTGATGCAGTCTGTGGGGGAGGGACACTGTTATCTGCCCATGGAGCTTCTGCTGGAGCGTGCGAAGGATCTACTGGGAGTGGCAGAGGAGGATATTCGGACTCAGGTGGAGAATCTTGCCATGGATAAGAAGCTTGTCATCAAGGGCAGAAAGGTGGCGGCGGCAAATTATTATTATGCGGAGCTAAACTGTGCGGCGATGCTGCATCGTTTGAACATTCCCATGTGGGAGGCTGAGGTCCTGCCCTCTCAGGAAGCGGCTATGCGCAGGACGATAGAGGAGATGATGAGCAAGCTGCAGATGGATCTGGACGAGATTCAGATGACAGCGGTGCTGGGAAGTATTCAAAACGGTCTGTTTATCCTGTCGGGTGGCCCGGGCACGGGTAAGACGACTACCATCAATATGATGCTGCGGTATTTTGAATCTGAGGGCTTGGATATCATGTTGGCAGCACCGACGGGGCGGGCGGCGAAGCGCATGACGGAGACCACGGGCTTTGAGGCGCGCACGATACACCGCTTGTTAGAGCTCAACAGCGCGCTCTCCGACGAGGACGGCAAGCGGGTGCGCTTTGAGCGCAATGAGCAGACGCCACTTGAGACGGACGTGGTGATCATCGATGAGATGTCAATGGTGGATATTCAACTTTTTCAGGCACTTTTGAAGGCGATCGTGCCGGGAACGAGGCTGATTCTTGTGGGGGATGTGAACCAGCTTCCGAGCGTCGGTGCGGGTCAGGTGCTGCGGGACATTATTGACAGCAACCGATTCCCCACGGTAACGCTTAAGAGGATTTTCCGACAGGCAGAGGAGAGCGACATCGTGGTTAATGCCCACCGGATCAATCGGGGAGAGCAGATTGCTTTGGACAATCATTCTAAGGATTTCTTTTTCTTAGAGAGAAATGACGTGAATGTCATTTATAAGCACATGATACAATTGATTCAGGAGAAGCTTCCCCGATATGTTCAGGCGACGCCTATGGATATTCAGGTGCTGACGCCCATGCGCAAGGGAAGTCTTGGCTGTGAGACGCTCAACGGTATCCTGCAGCGGTATTTGAACCCGCCGGAGCCGACGAAGCGGGAGCATGTGGCGGGCGATACGGTCTACCGCGAGGGCGATAAGGTGATGCAGATCAAGAACAACTATCAGCTTGAGTGGGAGATTGTGAGCAGATACGGTATCCCTGTGGATAAAGGGACAGGCGTCTTCAACGGGGATATGGGGAGAATCATAGAGATTAACGAAGCGGCGGCGACTCTGGTGGTGGAGTATGACGAACAAAAGCGGGTGACTTATCCCTTTGCCATGCTGGAGGAGTTGGAGCTGTCCTATGCCATCACGATTCACAAATCTCAGGGAAGTGAATATCCCGCGGTTATCCTGCCGCTGCTTGGCGGACCGAGGATGCTTTTGAATCGAAATTTACTTTACACGGCGATTACGAGGGCTAAAAGCTGTGTGACGATTCTGGGAAGCAGCGCGACCGTGCGGGGGATGATAGATAACGTGAGCGAGCAGAGCCGCTTTACGGGGTTGGCGGAGCGGATTGGAGAGCAGGGAGGTATATGGGAAGGAAGGTAAGTATGGGGTTGAAATGGTATATAAATGGGGGAAATATGGTTAAGCAGCTGCTTTTTCCGCGGCGGTGTCCGATTTGTGACGGGATTGTGGCGCCGTTTGGGGAGAAGGTTTGTCCGGAGTGTGCGCGGGAGTATAGGTTCCTAGTGCCGCCGTATTGTATGAAATGCGGCAAGAAGCTGTCGGACGAGGGTGAGCTGTGTGGGGATTGTCGAAGGAAAAGCCATATTTTTGCGAGAGGACGGGCATTATATGAGTATGAGAGTGTGGCGCTCTCGATCTATCGGATGAAATACGGGGGCAGGCAGGAATATGCGGAGTATTATGGGGAGGAGCTCGCTTATTATCTGGGGAGCTTTATACGCGACCTGAAGCCGGACGCCTTGATTCCCATTCCGCTCCACAAGAAGCGCGAGCGAAAGCGGGGGTATAATCAGGCGGCGCTGCTCGCCAAGGTGCTTGGAGGGCGTCTGGGGGTGCCGGTATTGGAGAATTATCTGGTTCGGGTGAAGAATACGACTCCCTTAAAATGGCTGAATCCAAAAGAAAGAGAAAATAATTTGAAAAAGGCTTTCAATATTGTGCAAAATGATGTAAAATTAAAAAGAGTCATATTGGTGGACGACATCTATACGACGGGAAGCACTATGGACGAAGCGGCAGGGACGCTGGCTGCCCATGGAGTGGAGGAAATCTATTTCGTGGCTCTTGCGTGCGGTGCGGGCATATGAGTGAAACGGAGGGTATTCTTATGGATGTAAGAACATGCAGGAATTGCAAAAAGATTTTCAACTATTTGTCGGGTCCTATCATTTGTCCTTCGTGTAGGGACGAGATGGAGCAGAAGTTTCAGGAGGTCAAGGCGTATATCAGCGAGCATAAGGGCGCGAATATGCAGGAGGTGGCGGACGCCTGTGATGTGGATGTGTCACAAATTCGCCAGTGGTTGAAGGACGACCGTCTGGAGCTGACGGAGGATTCCGCGATCTTCCTGACCTGTGAGCATTGCGGCGCGTCGATTCGCTCGGGCAGATATTGTGACGCCTGCAGGAATACCATGGCAAACGGCTTCCAGAATATCATCAACAGCGGCAAGCCGAAGGCGCCTGAGAAGCTCGCCAAGAAGGATAAGGAGAATCCGAAGATGAGATTCCTGAACTGATCTTTATGCGGAGGTCTTTATGCTGAATGAGGAAAGAGTAATTCTAATGACAAAGATGGCTTCCTATGAGGCCGGCGAGGGCAAAAAGAATATGAAGATCGGCAAATATTTTCGCGGCGATTATATTGCGCTGCAGATTTTGAAGTCAATCTTCTGTGGCACGATCGCCTTTGGGCTGATCTTTGCCCTGTTTGTATTTTATGATTTTGAAGTGTTTATGCAGGATATCTATGAGATGGATTTGGTGGGCTTTGCCAAGACGATACTCATGTATTACGGGATTACGGTGGCGCTTTACGGAGTGGTCTCCTATGTGGTCTGCGCATACCGTTATTCCAAGGCGAGAAAGAGTCTGAGGCTGTACTATCAAAATCTCAAGAAATTGAATTCCCTGTATAAGGAGAATCTATAATGACAGCATTACTGGAATTGAGAGACAGACTTAAATATTTTTACAGCAAGAACGAAGTGTTTATTTTACCCGTGGGGAAATTTTTGTTGGCGTTTATCCTTTTGACGGTAGTGAATGCCAGAATGGGCTATATGACCAGACTGGATAATATCGCTATCGTTTTGATTGCGGCGCTGGCGTGTTCTTTTCTTCCCAATTTTTTCATCGTTTTGTTTGGGGCGGCGTTCAGCCTGCTCCATATGTACGCGCTTTCGTTTGAGATCGCGATCGTGGGCGTGGTGATTTATCTGTTGATGTTCTTGCTGTTTTTCCGGTTTGGACCCAAGGACTCTCTCGTGGTGGTGCTGACGCCCCTCCTGTGCTGTTGGAAGGTGCCATATATCATGCCGGTGGTTATGGGGCTTTTGGGGACTCCCGCTTCCGCGGTATCCGTGGGCTGTGGCGTGATCGTATATTATCTGCTCTTGGCGGTGACCACGAGCGCGCCGACGATTGGTACCATGAATGCCGGAGACGCGACAGCGAAGCTCCGTCTGGTGATAGACGGACTTCTGGACAACAAGGCTATGTTGGTGATGTTAGTGGCGTTTGCCATCACGGTGGTGGTGGTCTATCTGATCCGCAGGATGTCCATCGACTATTCGTGGACGATTGCCATGGTAGCGGGCGTGGTATTGAATCTGGTCATTCTGTTGGTGGGAGATTTGGTCTATGAGACGAACATTTCCGTGGTCGGGGCGATCTTTGGCAATATTCTGGCGTTGGGTGCGGCTAAGGTGATTGAATTTTTCCGATTTTGTGTGGATTACAGCAGGACAGAGAAGGTACAATTTGAGGACGACGAATATTATTATTATGTGAAAGCGATTCCCAAAATGACAGTGACGGCACCGACCAAGACGGTGAAGCATATCAACACACAGAGAAAGGCTTCGGGACGGAATGAGGGTCGCTCCGGGGGACGAAGCTCTACAACAGCCAGACGGCCACAGGAATCGCAAGATGATTATGAGGAGCTGTTTTAAGGGATGCAAGTGTTTGACAGGGTTGTTGAATATCTGAAAAATTTCAGTATATATGGGACAATAATGGATCTGGGCGATGTATTGGAGATTCTGATAATCGCCCTTTTGGTGTATTATGTCTTGGTATGGATCAAGGCCACGAGAGCATGGACGCTCTTGAAGGGCCTTATTGTGATATGTGGATTCTTGCTGGCGGCGTCGATTTTCGAGATGACGACTATACTGTGGATCGCGCAGAATGCGTTGGGGTTTGCGATCACGGCATTGGTGGTTATCCTGCAGCCGGAGCTTAGAAGGGCGTTGGAGGATTTGGGCAAGAAGAATATTCTCTCCTCTGTCAGCCTGTTTGATTCCGGCAAGAAGAGCGAGGAGGAGCTTTCCGAGAAGACGATCGCCGAGATCACCAGAGCATGTGTGGAGATGGGGAAGGTTCGCACCGGCGCCTTGATCGTCATTGAGCGGGAGGTCTCTCTGAGAGAGTATGAGCGCACGGGGATTGACGTGGACGGACTGGTGACGAATCAGCTTTTGATCAATATTTTTGAACATAACACGCCCTTGCATGACGGGGCGGTGATCGTGAGGGGGAATCGAATCACCTCCGCAACCTGTTATCTGCCGCTGTCAGACAATCTGGCGCTCAGCAAGGAGTATGGCACGAGACATCGCGCAGGGGTGGGAATCTCCGAGGTCACGGATTCCCTGACCGTGATCGTCTCCGAGGAGACGGGCAAGATCAGCGTGGCATATGAAGGGGAGCTGATCGGCAGCCTGAACGGCGAGACGCTGCGGACGTATCTGCAGCAGGCATTGCTCAAGAATAACGAGGAGAATAAACCCAAGCGTAAACGGAAAGGAAGGATTAGAACCAAGAATGCGAAAAAAATTGCTGAATAACTGGAGCTTGAAAATCATATCTCTGGTATTGGCCTTTCTTTTATGGTTTGTGGTGGTGCAGATTGATGACCCACAGGACGACCAGGATATGGGCAATATTCCCGTGAAGCTGGTCAATACGGAGCTTTTGGAGCAGGAAAACAAGGTGTATGAGATATTGGACGGCACTGACACGGTGCGGGTGACTGCATATGCGCCCAAGAGTGTATTCTCGCAGCTACGCAGCAGTGATATTATTGCGGAGGCCGATGTCAGCAGGCTCACGGATATCAATACCGTGCCGATCACACTTTCCTCCACGAACCGGAACGTGGCTTCTCTCTCGGGCAGCCATGATTCCGTCAAGCTGACTGTGGAGGAGAAGGCGAGCAAGTATGTGACCTTGATGAGCAGCACGGTGGGAACGGTGGCGGAGGGTTATGTGGTATCCAACCTGACGCCTGACCAGAACCGCATCGAGGTATCTGGACCCAAGTCCGTGGTGGAGCAGGTCAAATATGCCGGAGCGGAGATAGACGTGACGGAGGCGACCACGAACCTGACGGCGAATGTGGACATCAGACTCTATGACAGCGACGGCAATACGGTGGAGCGTTCCAATCTGGTGAAGAACGTGAATTATGTCAGGATGTCGGTCGAGGTGCTGGCGACGAAGGAGGTGCCCGTTGTGCTGACGGTTGACGGAACACCTGCGGATGGATATATGGCTACCGGAGTGGTGGAATGTAACCCGATGGTGGTTATGATCGCGGGAAGCGCATATAATTTGTCAAGGCTCAATGAGATCGCGATTCCGGCGGAGGAGCTGGATATCACGGGCGAGAGGGAAGATGTGGTGCGCACGATTGATGTCAGGGAATATCTGCCAAGCAATATCAGATTTGCGGATAGTGATTTTAATGGGACTGTCACTGCCACAGTCTATATAGAACCCATTGCGAGAAAGACCCTGCAGATTGCTATGTCGGAGCTTAAGGTGATCAATGTGCCCGAGGGGTATGAGGCGGAGATTCGGGAGTCGGCGGAGGACGTGGTCTCCGTGGAATTCAACGGCCTAAGTGAACAGGTTCAGACACTGCAGTCGGGAACCGTCGCTGCAACGGTGGATATCGATGCATGGATGGATAAACAGAATATAGAGCGGCTGAGAGCAGGCACCTATACCGTACCGGTGACGTTCGCGGTGGGTGAGGACATCACTGTGAGGAATGCGCCCAGCGTGAGAATTGTCATCAAGGAAGCGGAATAATAGATTGAAAAATCTAAGATTTTTCAATCGCAACTTTGGGCCTATGGCTCAAAGTTTGCAGGTTATAGAAAGTTTAAAGCGAGAGGAAATGAAGCTATGGCTAGGTTATTTGGAACAGATGGCGTGAGAGGTGTGGCGAATGAGGAATTGACCCCGATGCTGGCAATGCAGCTCGGTCAGGCGGGCGCCTATGTGCTGACGAAGGAGAAGGCGCACAAGCCGACGATCATGGTGGGGTGTGATACCAGAATCTCAGGAGATATGCTGGCAAACGCGCTGATGGCGGGAGCCTGCTCCGTGGGTGCAAACTGCATCTATGTGGGGGTGCTGCCGACGCCCGCGGTGGCGTATCTCACCAGAAAATATAAGGTTGATGCGGGAGTCGTGATCTCCGCGTCACACAATCCGGTGGAATTTAACGGCATCAAGTTTTTTGACGGGGACGGCTATAAGCTGCCGGACGCCTTGGAGGACGAGATCGAGGACATGATACGAGGTAACATGCAGGGCATCAAGTTCCCCATAGGTCCCGGTGTGGGTAAGATCAAATACCGCACGGACGCGCGGGAGGAATATATTAATTATGCCAAGAATGCGGTCAATGTCAATCTTTCGGGCTTGAAGATCGTGGTGGACTGTGCGGAGGGCGCGGCTTACTACACCTCCGTGGAGACCCTGAAGGAGCTTGGGGGCAATGTGGTCGCCATACATAACAATCCCGATGGCACCAATATCAATGCGAACTGTGGCTCCACCCATATGCAGGAGCTGCAGGCGAGGGTGGTCTATGAGAAGGCGGACGTGGGTCTTGCCTTTGACGGGGACGCAGATCGTCTGCTGGCTGTGGACGGCAATGGCAGAAAGGTGGACGGCGACCAGATCATGGCGATCATCGGCAACTACATGAGGGAGCAGGGGAAGCTCGCCAAGAACACCATTGTAGCCACTGTCATGAGCAATCTGGGCTTCTTCCTGATGGCGGAGAAGCATTGCATCAACATGGAGAAGACCAAGGTGGGCGACCGTTATGTGTTGGAGCGCATGAAGGAAATCCACGCCAATCTGGGCGGAGAACAATCGGGACATATTATTTTCCTTGACGAGAATACCACGGGGGACGGTTTGCTCAGCGCGCTGCACCTACTGCAGGTGATGGTTGACACGGGGAAGACTCTGGCGGAGCTCGCCTCTATCATGGAGGTGCTGCCGCAGGCGTTAGTCAACGCTAAGGTGGCGAATCACAAGAAGGAGAAATACATGGAGTATCCGGAGATCGCGGATGCCATCGCCAAGCTGGAGGAGAAGTTCAATGGAGAGGGGAGAGTGCTGATCAGACCCTCCGGTACCGAGCCGTTGGTGCGCGTCATGATCGAGGGCAAAGACCAAGCGGTGATACAAGAGGAAGCGGAGAAGCTCGCCGGACTGATTCAGGATATTATGTTTTGATTATAACAGTTCAGCCCCTCGCATTCATAAAAGCGTATGCTTCGCATACGTCGCCGCTTTGCGGCTCATCTTTTATGAATGTGAGGGCGCTCCGCGCATAAAATAATTTGTAATCCGTGCTTTGTGTGCAAGCACCCACGCACAGCTTACAAATTATTTTATGGCTGAACTATAATGCAAAAAATACTTGTACATATTTTTTAATCATGATATATTAGATATATACATTACGGCGCTGCGGGAGGGGCGGGCAGGAGGGGTTGTCCGTGCGGCGCGGAACGGAGGGTAAGCGATATGGTAAGTCAGAAGGTAGTCATCAAAAACCCTACAGGCTTGCATTTGAGACCGGCAGGTATCCTATGCAAGGAAGCTATGCAGTTTAAATCATTAATTACATTTACATTTCGGGACAGTACAGCCAATGCCAAGAGCGTGCTCAGTGTGTTGGGGGCATGTGTCAAATGCGGTGATGAGATTGAATTTGTGTGTGAAGGGGACGATGAGGCCGAGGCATTAAAGGCTTTGGTGGCAGCCGTAGAGAACGGCTTGGGAGAATGATAGACAGCTCATCCACCGGATGGGCTGTTAATTTGCAAAGAGCCGCGTAAGGAATGCAAATGTTATGCGGCAGCACGGCGGGTAGGGAAGATTTTCCCTACTCGATTTTATAGGAAAGGTAAGGTTTGGAAAGAGATGTTAAATTATAAGAGATATCAGAAGAATCCCGTTATGGACTATCCGGAGAGGGAATGGCCGAATAAGGAGATCACCAAGGCGCCCGTTTGGTGCAGTGTTGACTTGAGAGACGGCAATCAGGCATTGATCGACCCCATGGTGGTGGATGAGAAGATAGAGATGTTTCAGTTCCTTATCAAGCTTGGCTTCAAGGAGATCGAGATAGGGTTTCCGGCGGCGAGCCAGATAGAATTTGACTTCCTGCGGCAGTTGGTGGACAGGAAGCTGATCCCTGACGATGTGGTGGTACAGGTTCTGACCCAGTGCAGGGAGGAGCTGATCGACCGCACATTTGAGTCGATTGAGGGCTGTAAGCAGGCAATCGTACACATTTACAATTCCACCTCCACCCTGCAGAGGGATGTGGTCTTCCACAAGGATAAGCCCGAGATTACGGAGATCGCTCTGGAGGGCACCCGTATGGTAAAGGAGCGCGCAGCCAAGTTCCCCGGCAAGATCATTCTGGAATATTCTCCCGAGAGCTTCACGGGTACGGAGCCGGAGTATGCCGCTGAGATCTGCAACGCGGTGATCAAGGAATGGGGACCCACGCCGGAGAATCCCATGATCATCAATCTGCCTTCCACGGTGGAGATGACCACGCCCAATGTGTTTGCTGACCGTATCGAGTGGATGATCAAGCATCTGGACAACAGGGAGAGTCTTGTCATCAGCGTGCATCCTCACAATGACAGAGGGACGGGGGTTGCGACTGCGGAGCTGTCCCTGCTTGCGGGGGCTGACCGTATCGAGGGGACGCTTTTTGGCAACGGCGAGCGCACCGGAAATGTGGACGTACTGAATATTGCCTATAATATGTTTTCTCAAGGGATTGATCCCAAGCTGAATATCGAGAGTGTGAATGAGATCATCGAGATATACGAGCGCTGCTGTAAGTTGCCAATCCATCCCAGACACCCCTATGCAGGGAAGCTGGTGTTCACCGCCTTTTCCGGCTCCCATC
The DNA here is from genome assembly GCA_023663505.1 of Muribaculum sp. Classification (GTDB taxonomy): domain Bacteria; phylum Bacillota; class Clostridia; order Lachnospirales; family Lachnospiraceae; genus Acetatifactor. The sequence continues at coordinate 4,382 of JAMPHH010000048.1, read as the reverse complement.
AGGACGCCATCAACAAGGGCGTTCATGCCATGAAGGAGCGGGGGAGCGAGATCTGGCAGGTTCCCTATCTGCCCATCGACCCCTCTGATATCGGAAGGGATTACGAGCCAATCGTGCGCATCAATTCCCAGTCCGGCAAAGGCGGTGTGGCGTTTGTCATGGATACTTATTTTGGATTCAAGCTGCCCAAGGCGATGCAGAAGGAGTTTGCCAATGTGATTCAGGTGATCTCCGAGAGACAGGGTGAGGTCTCTCCTGAAAAGATCATGGAATGCTTCAAGGAGGAATATTTGGATAAGAAGGAGCCGATTCATTTCAGAAAGCTTCGCATGGACGATCTGAGCGGTTCGGTGAAGTCCGAATTCGATACCAGAGTGTCCGTGGTTTACACGAATAAGGGCGTTGAGAAATACTTTGAGGCGGTGGGCAATGGACCCATTGACGCCGTGCAGAGAGGGCTTGCCGAGGAATTGGGAATCCGCATCAAGGTTTTGGATTACGAGGAGCATGCTTTACAAAGTGGCTCCAACTCTCAGGCGGCTGCCTATATCCATCTATTGGATGCGGAGACGGGGCATGTGACCTACGGTGTGGGCGTAAGCTCCAACATTACCCGCGCCTCCGTGAGAGCGATCTTCTCCGCTGTGAACAGGTTAGGATTAGGGAATTAGCGGAATGTGAAGGAATCATTCTCGTTTACAATGCATATCATGGTCTTTCCGGTGTTTAAAACGATTTCATTGCCGGCGTCATCATAATATTTGGTGGCGCCGTAATCACTGTCCTTTTTCCAATTGACGTGAATCCCCTTGCCGTTGGTAAAGAACCAACCATCACGGGTGTTATCATGACATTGCAGCACCAGATAACCCTTGGCGTCCAGCACCTCCTGCTTCACATATTGGACGATCACGTTCTTGAAGGATAACTGCTCTCCGGTCACTGCGTCTATATGGGGCTCGTCCGAGCCGCCCGAGAGATGCTGGGAGCGATAATAGAGCCCGTCCTCCTCGTTGAACTCAAAGTAGCAGCGGGTCAGGGGGTAGGATCCGGACATATCAATATAAGTGGCGTTTGACGCGTCATCTCCATATTGTGCCAGAGTGTTTGGCTCAGCTTTGGTGGCAAAGGTAAAATGTGAATCCTCCGTCAGCCCGCGGTAGGACAGATCATATCCCTTATTCTCAATGCGCTCAAGCAGCGCACTTCCGTCCGCATATACATTATGCGGGTCAGGGCGATCCTTGGAGCGGTAGAAGGCTTTTCCGTCCTTGGCGGTGATCCCGTCAATATGCTCCGTGCTCTCCTCCGCCATCAGATCATTGATATAGTAAGGTCCGCCAAAGTGGACAAAGAAAGCGTCCCACTCAAACGCCCAATAAGCATAATAAGTCCGTGCGCTTCGGATATTGCCGATCCGCTTCAGGCTCTCCCAATCCTCGTATACCGCCATAAGGCGGGTAATGCGCGCTTCAACGTTCGCTTCATATAATATAGAAGCCTTGGAGAGATTGTAGTGAGGGACGGCGGCGTTCTCGTTGGGAACCATCACTGCGATAGGTCGCGTATTTGCCACGTCAGCAAGCACCCACTCGTTGGTCAGACGGCTGCGCACCATGCCCTCCTTGGGGGGCTGTGTGTCATCCTCAACCACGACCTGAATATCGGAAGCACCCTGATTCCCCGTGTTAGGGAGAAGGTTCTCACCATAATTTTCTGTCTGCGAGGGGGTCGATTCCTCCTGCGACTTGCCGCCGCAGCCTGTAAGCAAGGGCAGACAAAGGAGAGGGAGACATAGCATGGCAATTAAATATCTAGCGTTATCATAACACACGATATTTTTCACAATCCTATCTTTTGTGAGCCTATTTGCGAGCCTGATAGAAGTGCCTGTCCTGCCTAAAATATATGACATTGGGTGTTTTTTGTCTTGATACATCTGATTTCCTCTTTCCCTATCATATTCGTCACAATTTATGCTCCTATCAATTGTAACGGTTTTATAATGGTTCACCATATGGTATTTTAAAACTGATAATGGAGTCCCGTTGCAATCAGAATGCCCAAAATAGCGCCCACTAATACCTGAAGGGGTGTATGTCCAACAAATTCCTTTAATTTCTCATAGGCGGAGAGCTCGCTTCGCCCCATGGCGGCGAAGGTCTTCATGATATCGTTTAACAGCCTTGCCTGTACGCCGGTCTCCCACCTCACGCCGATTGCGTCATACATGACGATGATTGCGAGGAGCAGGGCGGAGGCAAATTCAAAGCTTCCGGTGCCGTACTCAAATGCCGTGGCAGTGGCGAAGGCACACACGGTAGCGGAGTGTGAGCTGGGCATGCCGCCGCTTCCGACCAGACGCTCCGCCACGAATTTCTTGGTAAAAAAGAGGTGGATGATCGTCTTTAGCACCTGAGCGATGAACCAACCGCACGCGGCGGAGATGAATATTGTATTTCCTAATAAATCCAATAAAGGCTGCATATGAATACACTCCCGTATGTTTAGATTGATGGAGCCTTGGGTAAATGCTCTTGTGATAAGTATATCCTATTTCATGGGAAAAGTCTATGGTCTTGACAGGTAAAAGGGAATGAGATATACTATAAATATCTTAAAATTCAAATCTTTTCTTATGGCGGTTCGCCATAATCCCAACTTTAATCAACCATTTGTAACTGTAAACCAATGATTCACACAAGCAATAAGCCAAATGTTATGTATACATAGGCATTTGACTTAAGCATTTATGCAGAAAGGATACTTTATGACAAATTCATCAACAAGCGTTCAATTCTTACCTGAGCTTGAGGCTGCCACCGGAAAGCTCGCCTACCCGATGACCAATGATTACATGTTCCGCGCTGTCCTTCAGTCCAACAACAAGGCACTCACGGGGCTGATCGGCTCGCTGCTACACATACCTATTGGGGAAATCTCGTCCGTGGTGGTCACGAATCCCATTATTCTTGGGGAGTCCTACAAGGACAAGGAGTTCCGCCTCGATATCAATGTGATTTTAAATGACAAGCGTCTAATCAACCTTGAAATGCAGGTGCTGAAGGATGAAAACTGGACAATCCGTTCTCTCAGCTATCTGTGTCGTAACTTTGATAACCTGACAAGCGGGGATGACTATTCGAAGATTATGCCCGTGGTACATATCGGCATTCTGGATTTTACGTTATTTAAGAATGCGCCTGAATTTTATTCCAAATATATGTTCATGAATACCAGAACCCATAAAATATATAGTGACAAACTGGCTCTCCATGTGCTAAACTTAAAGCATGGGAAGCTCGCGACGAAGGAGGATAAGCGCTGGGGGATTGACTACTGGGCGGAGCTCTTTAAAGCCACCACTTGGGAGGAGTTAAAAATGATAGCACAAAGCAATGAATATATGGCGGAAGCCTCCAATTCCATATTTCGTATGAATGCGGACGAGATAATACGAAAACGCTGCCGCGACAGGGAAGATTATTACAGGGATATCAGGGGATGGAAGAAGCAGATTGAGGAACAAGGTGCAAAAATCACGGAACAGGGTGTACAAATTAAGGAACAAAACACAAAGCTCAAGGAGCAAGGCGCACAGATTGAGGAGATGGAAACTGCCCTAGAGGAGAAAGATGCTGCCCTAGAGGAGAAAGATGCTGCCCTAGAGGAGAAAGATGCCATGATTGCTGACAAGGATGCCGCCTTACAGGAAAAGGACGCTGAAATCGCCTGCCTTCGCAAGCAGTTAGAAAATAGCGACAGATGATATACCTTTCGGACAAAAAGCGTGCCTCAAAAAATAAATTTTTGATTGTGTGTACAACAAGGAGGACAATATGAAGGATTCATGGGCATTCATGAAAAAGATGGACATTCGGGAAAATCGCGAGCGAACCTTCGAGGCGAGAGAGACACTGGAAATTTCCAGACGAGAGCTTAGGGACGTCAGGCAGATGCAGAGTGATGCATGGCGGGAGCTCGAGGCTGCCGAGCAGGAGCTGAAGGATATATCCAAGACCGCCGCCGAAAAGAAGCAAATCCTTGACGACATGGAGCTGGTCATTATTGATATGGAATATTTTGCTGCCAGAATGGAGCGGATACTTGCTGATATGGATTTTGCAATCGTAGAAATGAGGCAATACTATGACAAAAGAGAGCAAATCCTTGACGAGATAGACCAAACCATCGCTGACAAGGACCAAACCATTGCTGCATTAGAAGCCAAAATCAGGGAATTGGAATAACATCTATGTAAAATATATGTGAATTTGCGTAAATGTATTGACATATAAAAAGAAACGAATTATAATACAGATATCTTAAATTCAAGTATTTTCTATGGCAATTCGCCCAAGGCAACAAAGCCTTTTTCCACT
>JAMPHH010000047.1 GCA_023663505.1 Muribaculum sp. | reverse complement strand
ACTCTTGGCAATTATGAAGGAATCAAAGTTGTCAATGTAGCGGATTGGCTGCTTGGAAATTACAGTGGAAGAAACCAATTTAATGTGCGTGTTTGATGGGAAGGACAGAACTGGCATGATTGCTGCCGTCATAAAGAACGTGATCCCGCACATACAGGACAGCGGCATGGCGAATTTGACTTACCAAGTAAATTCACTTAAAATTAACTTATAGGTTTCTCCCGGTGTGATATCACGAATTGTAATCGAGTCATCTCTGAACTTATCTCCTTGGTCAAGAGAATCCAAATATATGTTGCCTGAGGTTATTACATATTCCTCGTCGTCATATAGCTTGTAGCTTATCACATCATAACTCGGCATTGTCCCTGACCTTCCGTATATTTTTGTGCCGGAAACAGTAACCTTTACTTGGGGGATATAATCCTTTTCAAATGAATAAGTGATATCGTCTATCTGTAAGGTTGATTCAATGACGCCGTCGTAGCCCTTTACGTCTATGCTGAATGGTAAAGTATCAAATACAAGCTCTACGTCTGAGATTGGCAGACAATAGTATGCATTGCAATTTACTTCATCAAAATATACTGCGTCGCCATATACCGTCAAATAGACAGTTCCGTTGGAGGATTTTCCAAGGGTGATATCCTTTGCGGGTATTCTCAATTCTGCAAGATATTGCTCGCCCGCGGCTGTGCTTGTATAATAATCAAAATCGCTTTTCACAACAGCTTTTGTACTCTTATAAATCTCTTCGCCTTCTTCATTGACAATTCGAATATCAACATTGACATCTGCCGATATAGCTTCGTTTTTTTGATTAAGCAGACCAAAGAAAACACTGTAATCATTGGTTCCCTCGTTAAATTGAAAAGACCAGCTTTTTAAGGTTTCGATATAATTCTCCTCGTATGGAGTAATAGCGGGAAGGGAACAACCGCACATAAGAAAAAGCATCAGAAATAGTAATGTGTAGAGAAATTTCCTCATATGATGTCCTCCTCTGTAATATGTTTAATACTGTTATACGAATCGTTCAGCCTTTTGATAAGCTCATTGATTTGACTATCAGCGGATTGCTTTGTCGCTCTGGCGATATTGGTGATGATTCCGGTGACGGCAATTGCATCACGAAAATGAACGATATTACCGTTTTCATGAAAGTCAACTTCATTTTTCCAATAGTCCCCATAATAGCAGCCATTATTAATAGATTCCTTTATCAATGCTTGAAGTTTTTTCCTTGTGTTCTCATTATGTCTAATGGATTTCTCCAATGCCGTTTTTATAAAGGAATTGTTATTTTCAATCAGCATGTCCAACAATTGAGAGATATACGGGAATATAAATATATGATTGCGATTGTTGCCGTTCTTGTATCGAAGATTATCTCGGATTTCAAACGGGTCTGTAAAATAATCCAGCACCTCATCACTGGATTTCGCAATATGGCTTACCATGATTTTGTCATAATGAGTGTCAAAATCAGGACATGCACAGGACAAATAATGTGCTTTATAATATAGTTCAGGAATTTCCCTCGCTCTCAATTTATCCAACATAGATAAATCATTGTGGTCTGCTGCCAGTGAGATAATATACATTCTCAGTTGATCTTCTGTTGCAAGCTTAAACTGCAAATCATTCATATCAGGTTTACGTGTAAAAACACCGTTATCATGTTCTTCAAATTTCATGCGCTGAATACTTGTTCCGGCGCCAAATGTCATAATATAATCTTTGTCTTTTCGGCTGTCAAACCATATGTAATTTTTATCTATCAGGAATTTTAGCAAACTATAATTCCCGAACATAATTGCATAATCCAATATCGTTTTCCCGTATTCGTCCGGATTAAGGACGGGTTTCTCTTTTTCCTCGATATAAGCAATCCATTTATTCTTGTTATGTGATTGTGCAACGCTGTAATTTGTCATTCTATTGTTTTGGGCTTCACCATATTCGCCGGCACTCAATATTTGTTCAATGGAAACATGAAGTAATTCTGAAAAAATTGGTAAATCATCAATTTGGATTGCTTTTGTCCCCTTTTTCATTTGAGATAGACGGTTCGCCATATTTTGTATCGCTTCTTTGGTCGGTTCATTACCATCACGTGTTTGAAGATAGTCATTGCAAAATTGTCGTGCAGACTCAAATTCCCGTTCGATTAATCCCGAAATATAAGCACCTATTTTTTGATTATCAATTTTATAAGACATTTTTATCACTCCTTCCAAAAGCATTATATCGCATTTTCTTAACAAAGGTATATCACGAATTTGCATACACAAAGGAGAATATTTGATATATAAATTGCGCATCGTATATGCTTTTTGAATATACGTTCCATAATAATAACGTGCATCGCCAATCTCTTGCTTCCTCTTTTTGGAAAGTCAAAAACACGGTGGAAATCGAACGTATTTTCTGCTATAATAATCATGGAAGGGTTTAAGAGGATTTTTTTGGCAGATACTAAGGAATTGTTAAAAAATAATTTTTAACAATTCCTGAAAATTGCTTCGCAATTTACCGGAACCAGAAATAACTTTTGCAAAGTTATTTCTGAACGGTTCCTAAGACAGAGATACTGACAGGGGGTGCAGGCTATGAAAGAGAAGCAGAGAACCTATATAGCGATCGACCTGAAATCCTTTTATGCTTCTGTGGAGTGTGTGGAGCGGCAGTTGAATCCCCTCACCACAAATCTGGTGGTGGCAGATGCGGGGCGGACGGAGAAAACGATCTGTCTGGCGGTGTCGCCCTCGCTGAAGGCATACGGCATACCCGGCAGGGCGAGACTGTTCGAGGTGGTGCAGCGCGTGAGGGAGGTTAATGCCGAGAGAAAACGCAGGGCTCCGGCAAAGACCTTTCAGGGGATATCCGTTCAGGCGACAGAGCTCGCGGAACACCCTGAGCTGGAGCTGGGGTATCTCGTCGCGCCGCCGAGAATGGCTTTTTATCTGGAGTACAGCACGAGGATTTACAGCATATACTTGAGATATATTGCTCCCGAGGATATGCATGTCTATTCCATAGACGAGGTTTTCTTGGACGTGACGGATTATCTCCATACTTATCAAATGTCGGACAGGGAACTGGCGGCGAGGATCATAGGGGATATCCTTAAGGAGACGGGTATTACGGCGACTGCGGGAATAGGGACGAACCTGTATCTGTGCAAGGTGGCTATGGATATTATGGCAAAGCATGTTCCGGCGGACGAAAACGGTGTGCGGATTGCCAAGCTGGACGAAATGAGCTATCGAAGGGAGCTGTGGGGTCATCGCCCGCTGACAGACTTTTGGAGAGTGGGTCATGGATATAGCAAGAAATTGGAGGCGGCGGGGCTGTTCACCATGGGGGATATTGCCCGATGCTCTCTTGGAAGCGACAGGGATTATTATAATGAAGAGCTTTTATATAAGATGTTCGGCGTCAACGCGGAGCTCCTGATCGACCATGCATGGGGGTGGGAGCCTACCACGATCGAGCTGATCAAGGCTTATAAGCCTGAGAACAACAGCGTCAGCTCAGGGCAGGTGCTGCAGTGTCCATATGATTTTGAGAAGGGGAGATTGATCGTGCGGGAAATGACGGATCTTCTGGTGTTGGAGCTGGTGGAGAAGAAATTGGTGACAGACCAAATGACGCTGACAATCGGATATGACATTGAAAGCCTGATGGACCCGAAGGTCAGAAGCGCGTATAAGGGAGAAGTCACCACCGATCATTATGGCAGGCGGGTTCCCAAGCATGCCCACGGGACGGTGAATCTCCCACGCCTGACCTCCTCCACGCAGATCATCATGGACGCTGTGACGGAGCTTTATGACAGGATCGTGAATCCGCTTCTACTGGTTCGGCGCGTGACAGTGACGGCAAACGGGCTTGTGGACGAGCTTAAGGCGAAGGAGAGGAGAGCGGGAGAGTTCGAGCAGCTTGACCTTTTCACGGATTATGACGCCTTGGAAAAGGAACGGGAAGCGGAGGACGAGCGACTTGCCAAGGAGAGGAGACTGCAGGAGGCAATGATAGACATTAAGGGAAAATACGGCAAAAACGCGGTGCTTAAGGGTATGAACCTGCGGGAGGGAGCAACGACAAAGGAGAGGAATCGTCAGATTGGAGGTCATAAGGCATGAGAGATGAGCGTGAGAGTGGCTATGATGACATTATCAATCTGCCGCATCATGTATCCTCGCGCCACCCACAGATGTCCCCTTTAGACAGGGCAGCGCAGTTTTCACCCTTTGCGGCGCTCACCGGACATGAGGCGGCAATTCGGGAGACGGAGCGGCTGACGGAGGAGTTCGCAGAGCTTGACGAGGACAAGCGCGAGCTTTTGGACGAACAAATCCGCCGTATTCAAGCAAGAATTTCCTCACGGCCGGAGGTTGAGGTGATATATTTTCAGCCCGACGAGAAAAAGAGCGGCGGAGCATACGTGACAATCAGAGGAAAGGTGAAGCGGATTGACGTCATCGCCCGTCGAATATCCTTCATGGACGGTCGCGAAATCCCCATGGAATATATTTGCGCCATAGAGGAATGCCATTCCGACAATTCGATTGTAGAATAATGCACAAGCCACGCATATCTGAAGACTGAACGGCTACATTCTGTAAATTAGATATGAAGGATTAGATGTGAAGGATTGCATATAAGTCTTGACACATATGCTTTTTCAGAGTAGTATTGCGTTGTTTGTGCCGCAAGTGATCTCAAGGAAAATAATATTTATATAGGTTAAGGGAAAATACGATGAATGAAACGAATGAAAATAAGAAGTATAAATACACATATGCTTTATTGGGAGTCATGACATTTATTTGCGGTGCAATATGGTCGAACACAATCGGTATATATACGCTGGCATTATTATATGCATACAGTATGCCGGAACGCCTTATTCAAACAGTTTTGCTGACACCTTTATTTGGTGGTGTTTCCTATCTATTTCTGCGTTATGGAAAAAGGAACGCTGAAACGGAATCTATAAGGATGAGGAAATATTATGTGTTGTTGGGACTATTGAGTTGGGTGACGGGAATAATATTCTTTTATTCATGGTGGGCGGTTGTCTGTGTTATTGATATTATGGTTTTATTATGTCCTATTTTGTTTATACTTCCCATTGTTATATTTATAACATTGTTATGCTTATTTAGGGTATATGGAATAGGTCATTTTAAGTGTTGGAGTTGGAAATATAGCCTTCTAAATCTGGTTATGGCTGTTATATGTACGGCTTTATCATTATTTCTATTTGTATATATTATCTGGACAATTTAACCTGAACAATACAATAAAAGAAAATATTTTAATAAATAAGACTTGACAAGCATTGCTTTTTAGGGTAACATTGTGCTGTTTGTGTCGCAAGTAATCTTAGGAAAACTAATATTTATATAGGTTAAGGGAAAATACGATGAATGAAAATAGAAAATATAAATGTACATATGCTTTATTGGGAGTTATGACATTTATCTTCGGTTCAATATGGTTGAGCACAATTTTAAGATTTATTACAAGAATAATTGCTAATAGGATACAAAATATTCTTATTCCAATGATTATATTGATGATTATCCTCGCCTTATTATTTAGTGGTGTCACTTATCTGTTCATGCGATATGGAAAAAGGAACGCAGAAACAGAATTTACAAGGATGGGGAAATATTATGTATTGTTGGGACTATTAAGTTGGATGGTAGGAATTATATGGTTTTTTTTATGGCTAGAACTCCTTTATTTTATTTTATCCTTTTCTTTTGATACGCCTTGGTATTATGAGATTGTATGCCATAGTTTGTTTGCACTTCCTATCGCTATGTTCATAGTCTTATTGTGTTTGTTTAGAGTATATGGAACAGATCATTTTAAGTGTTGGAACTGGAAATTTAGCCTTATAAACCTAATTGCCGCCGTTATATGTACAGCTTCGTCACTGTTTTTGTCCGCATATCTTATGTGGTTTATATAATTTAGGAATACAATTTGCTTTTATAAAACATTTTAACAAATAAGACTTGACAAGCATTGCTTTTTAGGGTAACATTGCGTTGTTTGCGTCGCAAGTGATCTCATGAAAACTAATATTTATAGGTTAAGGGAAAATAAGATGAATGAAAATAGAAAATATAAATGTACATATGTTTTATTGGGAGTTATGACATTTATCTTCGGTGCAATATGGTTGAGCACGATTTTAAGATTAATTACAAGAATAATTGCTAATAGGATACAAAATATTCTTATCCCTATGATTATATTGATGATTATCCTCGCCCTATTATTTAGTGGCGTCACTTATCTGTTCCTACGTTATGGAAAAAGGAACGCAGAAACAGAATTTACAAGGATGGGGAAATATTATGTATTGTTGGGATTGTTAAGTTGGATGTTGGGAATTATATGTTTTCTGATGTGGTTTGGTTGTGTATTTTTAACGTTTCACTATTTGATGGACTATATGTTTAGTTCTGTACCATGGTATATAGATTGCCTATCCTATATTTTAGGTCCGCTTCCTATCGCTATGTTCATAGTCTTATTGTGTTTGTTTAGAGTATATGGAAAAAATCATTTTAAGTGTTGGAACTGGAAATTTAGCCTTATAAACCTAATTGCCGCCGTTATATGTACAGCTTCGTCACTGTTTTTGTCCGCATATCTTATGTGGTTTATATAATTCAAAGAATACAATTTACTTTTATAAAACAATGTTGTATTAATCTAATTTACGAGGAGGATAATTATGAAAAAGAAACTATCACTGCTATTAACCTTATGCTTGCTTGTGGCAAGCTGCCCGCTTCAGGTATTTGCCGAGACAGTAGAATCGACAGAAGCATATGAGAGCACATGTGAATATGCACCTGAAGAAATTATGACACAGTCTCTCTTTTATTCTGTGAGAGATATGGCGACTGATGAGCCAAATCAGGATGGAGAATTGATTCTATATGGCGATGCATGTAAGTTGGATGAGGGAATAGAATTAACTGACTTAGCAGAATGGCGTTCGGGAAGCGTCTGGTATGCGCATCAGATTAGTGCTGAAAGTGGCTTCACTATCAATTTCTCTTATTGGGCAGGGGGAGGACGAAGCGCGGCCTTCGGCGGAGCGGACGGTATCGTGCTGACCCTGTCAGAGGAAACAGGTTTAGGGGAGGAAGGCGGAAGTATCGGATTTGTTGGGGGGGATGCCTATGGTATAGAATTGGATTCCTATTATGGGAATTTGGGGGATCCTAATGGAAAACATATTGCCATTATCCATAATTCCACTCAAAAGCATATCGCATATGCGTTAGACGATCGGGTGGACGACAGTCAATGGCACAATCTTACAATCTGCTATGAAGATTCCCATATGTCCGTGTTGTTGGACGATGAAGAGGTGCTTACACATGACGGGGTTGAGCTTCCGGATAAATTCTATTTGGGTATTTCTGCTGCAACCGGTGCCGGCATGAACCGACACCTCATTAAAGATTTTACTTTGGAAGGTATTGTCAGTGAAGGGGAAAGCTTCGAGGAGGATAATCACCCTGTTGTTATCGTATTGGGGTGTATGGGAAGCAGGCTCTTTAACAAAAATACAAAATTTGATGACACAACGGTAATATGGGATCCCCCGATATCCATAGATGGAGAAAATGCTATCCATAAATTGGGAGAAAATATGGCTATTGACAATGAATTATATGTTCGTCCTTGTGAGAATCAAAATAGCTCTGACGAGGGCTTTGAAAGAGAATATGGTGCGGCAGGAGAATACCAAAAGCTTGTTGATGGACTATGTGAAGCATTACCGGACAGAGAAATATATGTATTCAGCTATGATTGGCGGAAAAGCAATGAAGAAAGTGCGGATAAATTAAATGAATTTCTTACTTCCTCTGTACTAGAGGGTAAGACAGTTGACATTGTGTGTCACTCTATGGGTGGAATGGTTACCTCAAGTTATTACAGCAGATATGGAGACAATGAGCAGGTAGATAAAATCATTATCTGTGGCACTCCATTTGAAGGAGCACCTAAATTAATCAATGCTGTGCTAACCAAAGAAATACTTGATGACTATAGAGATACATTTATAGAGCTCGCGGGAATGGTGAAAAAAGTTAAAGCCTCCTATCCCGCATTAGCTGAGGTGACTCCCACTGAGCATTATATCAGTGAGACACCCATGCAAAAGGATGGTATTCTTCCGTTCAATCTTGGAGATTATGACTTATCCTATGATGAATATGTGGACATTTGCAAAGAAATTTTTGGAGAAGAGAATTATACAAATGCTCAGGATTTCCAAAAATCTCTGCTTTCCGGCGATTACAACGCCCTGCTGGATTATGATAAAGCGTTTTTTATGATAGGAGTTAACCAGAAGACAATTACCGCAGTAAAATTCAATCATAATAATAATGATATTAACGAAAAATTATATGAAAGCGACTTGGAGTATACTAACCTTGGAGATGGAACCGTACCGTATCTGTCCGCTTCTATCATGGAGCAGGTCAAGGAACTGGATGCCAAGTATTGGATAAATTTTGATACGGATCATATGGGACTTGTCAAAGAGGAGAAGTGCGTAGAGTGGGTTTCCGATATTCTGAAATTTGGCTATTCCTCCGTCAAGGGAGACGAACCCGAGCCCAAAGCCTATACGGTTATCCGCATAGCCTGTCCGGTGGATGTAACAATGTCGAACGGAGCGGAGACTCTGTGCTCTGATGCAAATTCTCTTTCCGTTGAGTCTTCTTTTGGGCGGTTGGATATTATTGGCGAGAACGATGAAATTAAAATGCTTTGTGTGGATTCCGGTGATATGGATGTTACATTGAACGGAACAGGCACAGGTGTGATGGATTACACGATCCGTTTCTACGACTCGAATGAAAATCTTATGGAGGAAAGAGTTTTTGAGGATGTCCCCATTACTGAGGACACGTTGATTTACACGAATATAACTGAGTCGCAAAATACGGTTTTGGAGATTGATCAGGATGGCGATGGTACGATAGACGCCACATGGACTGCTGCGGAAAATGAATGGGTGAGCGTGCCTGATAGCGAGCGGATTCCCATTGAAAGACTCGAACTGGATTTGTCCGGTGGGGCGTTACTTGAATGTGGTGAGCAGGCTTCTGTCTCCGTTGTCAAATATCCGCTCAATGCCACGGATAATGTAGCGTTACTGTTTGCAAGCTCAGATGAGAATGTATTGACTGTGAATGCAGAGGGTCTGGTGTCCGCAGTCTCGGAAGGAGATGCTGTGATCACTGCGAAAGCGTCAAACGGTATGGAAGCTTCTTTGAAGGTAAGTGTCAGGGATCATAAGCATAACTATGAACCTTATTTTGAATGGACGGATGACAATCAGTCCTGCAAGGTGATTTTTACCTGCTCGGGATGTCAGGATATACAGACAATGGATGCAGAGGTATCTATAATGACCACACCTGCGACTTGCACAGAAGATGGTATGATAAAATATAGTGCTTCTGTTGTCTATGAGGATACAATCTATGAAGCTGACGAGAAAACAGAGGTGATTCCCGCTGAAGGACACAGCTATATGGACACTGTCATAGCCCCCACAGAGACAGAGCAGGGATATACGGAACATATCTGCGAAAAATGTAATGATACATACTATGATAATTATGTTGATCCGATTGCATCGGAATTGCCTGAACAAGTTATTATATGTAATGAGAACATTACCAAACAGGTTGGAGATTGTGACTTCTGGTTATGTGCAGTGAACCAGAGCGTTCCCTGTGCAAAGATGTCCTACATTTCCTCTGATATTAATGTGATAACCGTTTCCGGCAAGGGCAAGGTACGGATAATAGGGGAAGGCACGGCTACCATTAAAATCAAAGCTCCTGCTGTTGATGGTAAATTCCGCGAGACGGAGAAGCAAGTAAATATCACTGTCCGCAAACGACCAAGAGTGGATATTTATGAATGGATATGGCATATCATAGATAGGATTTTTAATTTCTAAACCATTCCGCAACAAATTGAAAACTCCTTTCCAAGTGAACGCACTCACTGCTTGGATAAGGAGTTTTTCCCATTCGAGTTTTCAGAGTTTTCTTATTCTCACAACCACTCTTTCCATTTTATCCATTTTGTGTTATACTAAATGCCGGGCTTGGAAACAGACCCGGCGGATTTTGTTTATATGCGAGGGTATCATTATGTATTTTGAAAAATATGGAGACAGTCAAAGACCGACGATCGTATTCTTGCACGGAGCCCATGTGGTGCATTCCTTTGGCAAGCAATACTGCCTTTCCGATAAATACTACCTTGTAGTGCCGCATATCATGGGCTATGGAAATGATGCCGAAAGGGTATTTGACACAGATCAAGCGGTCAGAGAGCTTGCGGACTTTATCAGGGGGCTGAATAAGACGGTGATGCTGGTAGGCTTTTCCATAGGGGCGCAGCTTGCGGTTCGGCTGATATCGGAGTATGGTGAACTGTTCAACAGCGCTGTCTTTGTGAGCCCTTGGCTTATCAAGGAGGAGCCGCTGCTCTCCAAGGTGGCGGCAGCCAATGAGAAACAGCTTATATCCATGAAGAAAAAGTGGCTGTGCAATCTCATGGGACTCACATATGGTCTCCCGGGAGCGCAGAGAAAAGAGTTTGTCGGACAGGTGCAAAGGGAACAGACCGAGACGATCAGAAATACGGTTTACAACAATATTACCCTTGAGTCGGCAGAGGGGCTTGCGAATGCCGAAATCCCGATGATCGCCCTTGCGGGGGCGAAGGAGCCTGCGGAGATCAAGGAAAGTGTCACGGCGCTCCACCAAATCAACATCAAATGCAGGGTAGAAATATGGGAGGACGCAAAGCACGATATCCCGATGAAATTTGACACAAGATTTAACGCCCTTCTCTGTGCTATGATGGAACGGATAGGGCTGAGAAAATGAAGAAAAATATAGAGAAACCTAAGGAGGAGTAATTATCATGAGTGAGATGGAGTTGAAATACGGTTGTAACCCGAATCAAAAGCCTTCCCGTATCTATATGGAGGACGGCAGCGAGCTGCCCGTAACGGTCTTAAACGGTAAGCCCGGCTACATAAATTTTCTGGACGCCTTTAACGGCTGGCAGCTTGTGAAGGAGCTGAAGGCGGCAACGGGACTGCCCGCGGCGACCTCCTTCAAGCATGTGTCCCCCGCGGGAGCCGCGGTGGGGCTTCCCTTGGACGAGACACTGGCTAAGATATACTGGGTGGACGATCTGGGAGAGCTCTCTCCCTTGGCGTGCGCTTACGCGAGGGCGAGGGGCGCGGACAGAATGTCCTCCTTTGGTGATTTTATCGCTTTGTCGGATATCTGTGACGCAGACACGGCGAAGCTGATCAAGAGAGAGGTGTCCGACGGAGTGATCGCTCCCGGATATACGGACGAGGCATTGGCTCTCCTGAAGGAGAAAAAGAAGGGCGGTTACAATGTGATTCAGATAGACGCCTCCTATGTGCCCGCGCCCGTGGAGAAAAAGCAGGTGTACGGCGTCACCTTCGAGCAGGGCAGGAACGAGTTGGATATCAACGGCGGTCTGCTCTCCAATATCGTCACACAGAACAAGGAGATTCCCGAGAGCGCTCTGATCGATATGAAGATTGCGTTGATCACCCTCAAATACACCCAGTCCAATTCCGTGTGCTATGTGAAGGGCGGACAGGCGATCGGAATCGGCGCGGGGCAGCAGTCGCGCATTCATTGCACCAGACTGGCAGGTCAGAAGGCGGATAACTGGTTCCTGCGCCAGTCCCCTCAGGTGATGGGGCTTCAATTTGTGGACGGCTTGGGCAGAGCGGACAGAGATAACGCCATCGACGTGTATATGGGTGACGAGTATATGGACGTGTTGGCAGACGGTGTGTGGGAGCACACCTTCAAGGTGAAGCCTCCCGTGTTTACCAGAGAGGAGAAGCGCGCTTGGTTGGATAAGATGCATGATGTGACACTGGGGTCGGACGCATTCTTTCCCTTCTCGGACAATATCGAGAGAGCACATAAGAGCGGCGTGAGATATATCGCTCAGCCGGGCGGTTCCGTGAGAGATGACGCGGTGATCGAGTGCTGTGACAAATACAAAATGGTGATGGCGTTCACCGGTATCAGACTGTTCCATCACTAAGCCTTGTGGAGAATACGAAAATGCAGCTTACAGATCTGGAAAAATACAATCCCATAACCATTCAATGCCATGACAATCCTGATGCGGACGCACTGGGCTCAGGCTATGGTCTGTATTGTTATTTTAAAAGTAAGGGGAAGGACGTTCGTCTGGTGTACAGCGGTCAGAACGTGATCAGGAAGTCCAATATCTGTCTCATGGTGGAGAAGCTCGAACTCCCAATAGAGTATGTGACGCCCTTTGAGGACAAGCGGATCGCGGTAAAGGGACTGCTGATCACCGTGGACTGTCAGTACGGCGCAGGAAACGTCACGGGTCTTACCGCGGAGACGATCGCCGTGATCGATCATCATCAGCAGGAGATCGAGGATATGGAGCTTAGCGTCATCAACCCGAATCTGGGAAGCTGCGCCACATTGGTGTGGAAGCTCCTCGTGGACGCGGGGTACGTGGTGGACGACGAGCGTTTGGGCACGGCGCTGTACTACGGACTATATATGGATACTAACCAGTTCTCGGAGATTCACAATCCTCTGGATATGGACATGCGTGAGACCGTGCCCTGTGATAAAGGACTGATAACGCTGCTTCGCAATTCCAATCTCTCCCTCAGGGAATTGGAGATCGCGGGTGTTGCCATGCTGCGCTGCAGCTACAATGACGACCACAGCTTCGCAGTGATCAAGGCGCAGCCCTGTGACCCGAATATTTTGGGGCTCATCAGCGATTTTCTCCTGCAGGTCGATGTGGTAAATACCTGTGTGGTGTACAGTGAAATGAACGAGGATTATAAATTCTCCGTGCGAAGCTGCGTCAGGGAGGTCAATGCCAGTGAGCTTGCGGGATTCTTGGCGGAGGGGATCGGCTCAAGCGGAGGACATTATGAGAAAGCGGGCGGCTTTATCAGCAGGAAGCTCTATGAGGAGAAATATCCCACGCTTCACGGAGAGGGATATTTTAACAACCGTATGGTGGAGTATTTTGACAGCTTTGACCTGATTTACGCATCGGAGTACGAGGCGGATTTTGACCAGATGGGGCTGTACGAGAAGAAAAAGATACCTGTGGGCTATGTGGAGACGGATAGCATTCTCCCTGTAGGCACCCCGATCACACTTCGAACCTTGGAGGGGGATATCGAGCTGACCGTGGAGAGGGACTGGTATATCATCATAGGCATCAAGGGCGAGGTCTACCCCAACCGAAGGGAGAAGTTCGAGAACAGCTATCAACGCTTGGAGGAGCAGTACAGCTTGGAGGACTGCACCGTGAAACGTGAATATGTACCCGTCATCAAGAACAGGGCAAACGGAGAAAGCCTGATACTGACCGACTATGCCAAAAAGTGCGTCCCCACCGGCAAAGTACAAATATATGCAAAGCCCTTGGAAAAGGGAGTCAAGGTGTTCCCCGCATGGGACAAGAATAAATATATGCTCGGCAAGCCCGGCGACTGGCTTGCAGTGCGCTCTGACGACCCCCACGACGTCTATGTGGTTGAGCGCGACGTATTCGCCCGCAGCTATGACGAGATAACATAAGACAACGAAAGAAGCAGAGCAGAATAGTACCAAGGCGGGAGAAGACAGGGAGAGTTATGCGGACTTCGGCGCAGCCAGTCCGCAAAACACTCCCTGCCTTCTCCCGCCGCCCCTCGCAATTCTATGCTTA
Organism: Muribaculum sp.; assembly: GCA_023663505.1. GTDB lineage: Bacteria > Bacillota > Clostridia > Lachnospirales > Lachnospiraceae > Acetatifactor. The sequence goes on along the minus strand of JAMPHH010000047.1, from coordinate 12,649 downwards.
GAAGTCTAAACAGATACTTACATAATAACACCACGACGACATCACGACAGATTAGACTTGCTAAGGCGGTGGAGTGTGTGTTACAATTAATTCCATAAGGCATCAGTGTTTGAGAAAGGATTTATGACAATGAGTGACAATGTCATGCAGGAAAAGGCGGAGAAGGAAAGCCGCAATTTTATAGAGCAGGAGATCGACAAGGATTTGGCGGAGGGCGTGTATGATGCGGTTCATACCAGATTCCCCCCCGAGCCCAACGGATATCTTCATATAGGGCATGCCAAGAGCATCATCTTGAATTATGGTCTGGCAAAGCAGTATCACGGCAAATTTAACATGCGCTTTGACGACACGAACCCCACCAAGGAGGACGAGGAGTTTGTGGAGTCCATCAAGGCGGACGTTGCTTGGCTTGGAGCTGACTGGGAGGACAGGTTGTTTTTTGCATCGAACTATTTCGACCAGATGTACGAAGCCGCCGTGAAGCTGATCAAGAAGGGAAAGGCATATGTGTCGGATTTGACCGCGGAGCAGATCAGAGAGTATCGCGGCAGCTTTGAGGAGCCGGGAAAGGAAGACCCCTCCTGCAATCGCAGCGTGGAGGAGAACCTGCAGCTCTTTGAGGATATGAAAAACGGAAAGTACGCTGACGGCGAGAAGGTGCTGCGCGCCCGCATCGATATGACGTCTCCCAATATCAACATGAGAGATCCCGTGATTTACCGCGTGGCGCATATGCGGCACCACAATACGGGGGATAAATGGTGCATTTATCCTATGTATGATTTTGCGCACCCGATCGAGGACGCCATCGAGGGGATCACCCATTCCATATGTACATTGGAATTTGAGGATCACAGACCGCTCTACGACTGGGTGGTAAGGGAACTGGAATACCCTAACCCTCCCAGACAGATTGAGTTTGCAAAGCTTTATCTCACCAACGTGGTGACAGGGAAAAGATATATCAAGAAGCTGGTGCAGGACGGTATCGTTGACGGCTGGGACGATCCCAGACTTGTGTCGATTGCGGCGCTCAGAAGACGCGGCTTCACACCCGAGTCGATTCAGATGTTCGTGGAGCTGTGCGGTATTTCCAAGAGCCAATCCTCCGTGGACTATGCGATGCTTGAATATTGTATCAGAGAGGACTTAAAGCCCAAGGCACCCCGCTATATGGCGGTGCTTGACCCGATAAAGCTAATTATTGACAACTATCCCGAGGGACAGGTGGAAATGATGGAGGCAGTGAACAATCCGGAGAACGAGGCGTTGGGAACCAGACAGGTGCCCTTTAGCCGAGAGCTGTATATCGAGAGGGAGGACTTTATGGAGGAACCGCCCAAGAAATATTTCCGCATGTTCCCCGGCAACGAGGTTCGTCTGATGAACGCTTATTTTGTCAAATGTACCGAATGCGTAAAGGACGCACAGGGCAGAGTGACGGAGGTGCATTGTACCTATGATCCCGCCTCCAAGGGGGGCAACAGTCCCGACGGACGCAAGGTGAAGGGGACGATTCACTGGGTATCCGCACAGCAGGCGATCGCCGCGCAGGTGAGACTGTTTGAGAATCTGATCGACGAGGAAAAGGGCGTCTACAATGAAGACGGAAGTCTGAATCTGAACCCCAACTCCCTGACAGTCCTTGAGAACTGTTATCTGGAGCCCGCGTTCGCGGGGGCGAAGGCTTATGACAGCTTCCAATTCGTGAGACAGGGATTTTTCAATGTAGATGCCAGAGATTCCAAGGAGGACGCACTGGTGTTTAACAGGATCGTATCGTTAAAAAGCTCGTATACATTGCCGAAACAAGGAGAGTAGCGCGGACGGCGGCGCAGAAATGGAGAGAATAACATGGACGGATTATTTGCAGGATTGGGATTGGATAATTTGGAGGGTGTAGACCTGTTTGAAGATCCCAAGAAAAAGGAAGAGGAAGCAAAGGCGGAGGCAAAGCACGTTGTACAGGAGAGCGATTTTATCTATGAAAAATCCCTCGAGTGTCCTGTATGCGGGGCAAAGGCAATCAATAAGATTCCCAAGACGTCAAAGGCAAGGCTTCTGGGGAACGACAGGGATTTAAGACCCATACATGAGGGCATTGACACGCAGAAGTACGACGTACTGCTGTGCCACACCTGCGGCTATGCGGCGCTGAGCAGATTCTTCTCACAGGTTACCTCCGCGCAGGCGAAGCTGATCAAGGAAAATATCACGCCGAAGGTGGTGCTGCATGAATATAACGGGGAGACATACAGCTATGAGGACGCCATAGAGCGTTACAAGCTTGCCTTGGCAAACGCCGTGGTAAAGCATGCAAAGAATAGTGAGAAGGCGTACATCAGCTTAAAGAGCGCATGGATTTACAGAGGGTATGCCAAGTCCTTGGAGGAGGCAGGCGGATCAGATGCCGCTGCCATAGAGGAGGCGCACAAGATGGAGGCGCTCCATTTGCAGAATGCCTACAAGGGCTTTGCGGAGGCACTTTCCACCGAGAGCTTTCCCATGTGCGGCATGGACGAGGTGACTATGGACTATCTGTTGGGTGTATTGGCATATCAGAACAAGGATTATGAGAGATCCAGTAAGTTCGTGGCAAAGGTTCTCACCGCTCCCGGCGCGACCTCCCGTATCAAGGATAAGGCAAGGGATTTGAAGGACGATATCCTTCGGGACATGAAGAAGAAATAATATGTATGATATGACCATCAGACTGCAACCAAATAGTGATAAATGTCTGTATGAACAGATCTATGAGCATATTAGGCATGAGATATGGGAGGGGAAGCTGCTGTCAGGAGAGCGGCTTCCCTCCACGCGTTCTCTGGCGGAGTACCTGCAGGTGGCGAGAAGCACGGTGGACTATGCCTATGACCAGCTTCAGAGCGAGGGCTATATCGAGTCGAAGCCCTACAAGGGATATTTCGTGTGTCCCATGGAGGAGATGCTTTGGCTAAGCGATGAGGAGAGGGAGAGTGTTTCGGCTCCCAAGCAGGATACCTCGCAGCAGGATTTAATTGCCTATGATTTTGCCCCGCATGGTATTGACATGTCGGGTTTTCCCTTCAGCGTCTGGAAGCGGATCAATAAAAATATATTGAATGACGGCAACAGCGAGCTTTTTGCCAGAGGGGAGCCGCAGGGTGATTATGAGCTGCGGCTGACTATCAGCCGCTATCTTCACTCCTCCAGAGGGGTAAACTGTGAGCCGGAGCAGATCATTGTGGGAGCGGGAAATGATTATCTGCTGATGCTTTTGGAGAAGATTCTGGGACGGCAGGTGGAGATCGCCATGGAAAATCCCACATATATGAGGACATGGCAGATTTTCCAATCCTTTGGCTATCATGTGACCACCATACCAATGGACGAGAACGGGATACTGGTATCCGCGTTGGAGACAACGGGGGCGCGTGTAGCCTATGTGATGCCCTCCCATCAATTCCCCACGGGGACGGTGATGCCGATCGGACGCAGAATGGAGCTGTTGAAATGGGCAAACAGGGGCGGGGACAGGTATTTGATCGAGGACGACTATGACAGTGAATTTCGCTATCGGGGGAAGCCGATTCCGTCCCTGCAGGCATCTGACGAGAAGGGGAAGGTGATCTATATCGGCACCTTTTCCAAGGCGATAGCTCCCGCGATCCGCGTGAGCTATATGGTGCTTCCAAGAACGCTTTTGGAGGTTTACCGCAGGGATTGCTATTTCTATTCCTGTACGGTGTCCCGTATTGACCAACGTGTCTTGAACGAGTTTATCAGGGACGGATATTTCGAGAGACATCTGAATAAGATGCGCAAGCTCTACCGCGCCAAGCATGACCTGCTGCTGCAGGAGCTCGCGCCCTTTGAAGGCGGCTTCGAGGTCTCGGGCGAGCATGGAGGACTGCATCTTTTGCTCACGGCAAGGTCGGACGTGACGGAAGTCTCGCTGATTCGGCGGGCAGCCGAGAAGCGGGTGCGGGTCTATGGAATGTCTGACAGTTGTGTGGAGCCATTGGAGGGGAGGGCTACGGTGCTCTTGGGCTTTGGCGCGATGGAGGAGAATGCCATACGGCAGGGAGTCGGGAAATTAAAAGAAGCGTGGCTGTAACCACGCTTCCAAATCTTAGAGTTCGTCATCGTCGAAAAAGTCTTCGGAGGACTCGGCTTTCTCGGGCGCGCTCTCATCAAAGAATTCCTCCACGGCTTCCGCAGGGTCATTCTTGGCGGCTTCAGTAACCTTCGGAGCCTGCTCCGTGAGCGGCGTGAAGAAATCGTCGTCGGAGGGTTCCTTTGCCTGTACGTCCGCAGAAGGCGCAGGTGCGGGAGCGTTGTCGGCATTCAGGGGGACATAAGTACGCGCGGGGTCATTGCCGTCCATATCCTCGCTAAAGTCATCATAATCCTCATCTGTCTCGTCGAAGTAGGCGGAGTCCTTTTTTTGCATATAGTAGTAGGCGGCAGCACCGACAGCACCTACCGCTGCAGTGAATAATAAGAATTTACCAAACTTTTTTGCCATGTGATTCTCCTTTCCAATAAATGCCAATTTTATACCGATAAAATTTTTTATATCTATATATTAATACTATTTTGCGAAATTGAAAAGAGAATATGTGTAAATTTTATGGAAATTTTTCGGGTTGAAAGCTCAACCTGAGTATGTTATAGTAAATGGGCATGTGATGGAGTCCGGAGAAAATGGAGTACAACAGATGAATGGCAAGTTTTTTGACTTGAAAAAAGAAAAACAGGACAGAATGATCAATGCGGCGCTGAAGGTATTTGCCCTGAATGGCTATCGCCATGCGAGCACGGACGAGATTGTCAGGGAGGCAGGTATCAGCAAGGGGCTGCTGTTTCATTATTTTGAGAGTAAGCTGGGGGTCTATCGCTTTGTATATGATTACAGTGTGCGATATATGGTGTTGGAGCTTGGCAACGTGTCCGCGGACGAGACTGATCTGTTCGAGCTGCTCAGGCAGGTGGAGGCGGCGCGTATGCGCGCTATGAGGGAGTATCCCTATATGCAGCTTTTCCTGAACCGCTCCATGTCGGAGAATGTCAGCGAAGCGCTGCTCGCGGTGGAGGAAAAGCGGGACACCCTGTTGGAAACCTATGAGTCTATTTACGCCCGCGCGGATAGCGGTGGGTTTCCCGCGGGCGTGGAGGGGGACAAGCTGCGCAATATGCTTGAGCTGACCCTCAAGGGGCTGATGGCGGAGCGTTTTCAGGACGCGTCCTTTCAGCCTGAGATGCTTTATCAGGAGGCATGCACCTATCTGGACATGATGAAAAGCTTGATATTTCGAGCAGAGTAAGGGACTATTTTTGCATTTTATAGCTTGGTTCTGCGGGATAGCCGCCCTTTAGCTTCTGCATACCGCGCTGAATGGCGTCCTTGGAATTTTTCCAGTCGGCGTCCTTATTCCTATAATCGAACTTTTCCACAAGCCATGCCACGTCCTCCGAGACGCGGTTCATGTTGGATTCCATAAGGGCAAACAGCATGGAATAGAAGGTCTCCTTGTCCTTGTCAGAGAGCTTGATGTCCGCGGCTTCGCACAGGTCACCAAAATGCGGAAGGCAGAAGCCCTTGCTTTGCTTCACCTTCTCCCGAAAGGACTCGTCATTTTTGTACAGATAGAAAAAAGTGTCCATGTATCGGGCGTAGGTGTCCTTGTACTGATTACAGATGTAGCAGGAGGATTCCTTCCCGCGCACCCATGCGCTGATTGCGTTGCTCTCAGAGGGGCTTTTCATCAGTTTATTTTTCAGGGAGGTCTTGCCGGGCTTAAAGCTTGCGAATTCCGCCTGCATCTCCTTTATGACGCGCAGGTAATGGGTTTTCAGAATCCATGCGTTGCCCAAGGTGTTGCCGTAGTCGAACATTTTCTTGAAATGCTCCCGACAGAAGCCTGCCTTGTCTGTCATGTCACGAATGTCCGACTCCATGTAGGAGGAGCCGCTTCCTAACACGAAGTCCAGAACATCTTGCTCGATGCTTCGCTCTATGAAGCAAAAGGGGCATTCGTCCTGTGCGTTCACGGCGTCATTTAGGGGAATTGTGTATAGCTGTTCTTTCATCGGAAAACTCCTTTTCATGCAATATTGGTATGGTTGGTCATTCGGGCAGACTTTTCACCTTCGCTCGTCAAATATCCGAATGAACATCTGTCCTTTGTGGACATTATAGCATAATTCCGGACAACTTTACATAAATATTACAGGTTTGTAACGATTTGTTAGCGAAAATTAAGAAAAATTTTGTTGTATTGTGTCGAATTTCGGGCTAATATTATAGGAAACGACAGGTATTTTGTCATTTACTATAAATAAGAGAAAAGTATATGGAAAGATGTGATTATTCTTGATATTCAGCAGTATTGGATTTCTGCTCTACTTTCTTCCAATATTTTTGTTCATATATGGGTTGACCCCCGACAGACATAAGAATGTGACGTTATTTACAGGAAGCATGATCTTCTATGCTTTGGGAGAGCCGTATTACCTGTTGCTCTTGTTGGGGTCCGTGTTCGTGAACTATCGTATCGGGAGATTTCTTGGAGCAGATGAAAAATATAAAGGAAGTTGGAGATATAGGGAGGAATACGCAAAGGGCTTGAGGCGGCGCAAACGAAGCTTTGTGGCGGCTCTGTCGGGCAATGTCGCCCTTTTACTCCTGCTCAAGACATTTATGAAGGGGGACGCGCTGCCGCTTGGCGTGAGCTTTTACACCTTTCAGATATTATCATATCTGATCGATGTCTATCGAAGGGAGATTCCTGCGGAGCATTCCTTTGTCAAGCTTGCGACCTATGTGACAATGTTTCCCAAGCTTGTGTCAGGTCCCATTACAAGCTATGGGGATATGTCCGAGTCCATGACGAGGAGACGGCTGACGTGGCATGGCGTGCAGAACGGGCTGAAGCTTTTCACGCTTGGTCTGGCGGCAAAGGTACTTCTGGCAGATCGGGTGGGGCTCTTGTGGCATGACGTGCAGGTGCGGGGCTTTGAGAGCATTTCCACACCCTTGGCATGGCTCGGCGCGATTGCGTATTCCCTGAAGATTTATTTTGACTTTTACGGGTACTCGCTGATGGCGGCGGGGCTTGGCAAGATGATGGGCTTTTCCCTTCCTGAGAACTTTAAAACGCCCTATATGGCGAGGTCTGTGCGGGAGTTCTATCGCAGGTGGCATATCACCTTGGGACAGTGGTTTTGCAAATATGTCTACATTCCCTTGGGCGGAAGCCGCGAGGGGGAGCTGCGCACGGTGCGCAACCTGTTGATTGTGTGGGCATTGACAGGTCTGTGGCATGGCGGCAGCGTCAATTACCTGATATGGGGGCTGCTCTTGTGGCTGCTGATCGTGGCAGAGCGGCAGCTTAAGGCGTTTTTGGACAGACGTTCCTTGAGAGAGGGGAGTGCGTGGAAGCGTATATCTATGCTGTCCCACCTGTACCTGTGGGCGGTGATACCGATCACATGGATGTGCTTTGCAATCACGGATATAGGGGAGCTTTGGCTCTATCTGACAAGAATGTTCGGAGCTGCGCCGCAGTTTGCCGCAATGCCAAACGACTGGCTCGTTGCGCTGCAAAATTACGGCGGGCTGATGGCGTTTTCAGCGATTGCGTGTACGCCCTTGATTAAGAGACTTTACCGCAGGTTTAAGAACAGCTTGGTCATGAACGTGATTCTGGCAGCATTGTTCTGGATCTGTGTGTGGCGCATTATGGTGGAGGGGAACAATCCCTTCATGTATGCTAATTTCTAGCGGAGATGGTGAAATTGGAAGCAGGATATAGAGAAGCGGAATATAACAATATGGATATCATTCAACAGAATACACGGCAGAGGAATCCCCGCAGGAGGAGCAGGGGGGTGGCGGATAAGCTCTATCTGATCCTGCTTGCGGCGTTTGGCTGTGTTTTCCTCACGCTCGGCAATGGGTGGGAGCTTTATGCGACCCCCTTGCAGAATGCAAGAGAGAGTCTAATGAGCGCGGTCAAGCGATATTCGGATGCGGCGGCAGGAGAGCAGGTGGAGACCTTTGCGGAGAATCTGACGGCACTGGTCGGCGAGGGGGCATTTCAGGGCAATGCTTTGGAGGAGCTTGTGAATGCTGCTGTTGCTGACGCGGAGAATACTGCGGAGGAGACCGACAGGGAGGTTGTCTACCAGACCGTGGAGGACGATTACTTTGCGGACGCCGTGTTTATCGGGGATTCCCGCATTGTAGGGATGTACGAGTACGGCGGGCTTGAGGAGATCAGCGCGTTCTATGCGTCCACGGGGCTGTCCGTCCATAAGCTTTTTACCAGTGCGGTGGTAGCGGTGGAGGGGCAGAAAAAGAAGATTACCATAGAGGAGGCATTGTCTCAGGAGCAGTTTGCCAAGGTCTATCTGATGGTCGGCATCAATGAGATGGGCACGGGAACGGTGGAGAGCTTCTTGGAGAAGTATGCGGAGTGCGTGGCGCACATCAGAGAGCTTCAGCCTGATGCAGTCATCTATCTGCAAAGTATCATGAAGGTTACCGAGGAGCGTTCCCTGCAGGGAGATTACATTACCAACGAGGGAATTGACAGCCGTAACGAGGGAATCGCGGCGATGGCTGACAACGAAAATATCTTCTATCTCGATGTGAATCCGCCTGTGTGTGACGAGACGGGCGCTATGGTGGCGGACTACACCTATGACGGCGTCCATTTGAAGGCGCAGTATATCGCGCTCTGGAAGGATTTCCTAAAATGCCATGCGGTCGTGCGGACGGAGACGGAATGACAAAAAGGAATACAGTTGAATAAATTAGATTAGAATAGAGTAGTATCGCTATTTTCGGGGTATAGGAATGAATGTTGTTGACATGCACTGTGATACCATATCGGAGATCTTAAAGTACAGGAGGCAGGGCAAGACCTGCGGCTTGCGCAGGAATGAGCTGCATGTGGATTTGGAGCGTATGAAGCAGGGAGGTTACATGCTCCAGAACTTCGCGCTGTTTGTGGATATCGGGGCATGTGGGGGAAGCCCGGAGACTGGTGGAGCGGTGACAGATGCCGAGATAACGCTGCCCCCGAAGAAGGGTGAGGAGAACCGTGGGAATGGCGCAGGCAGCCCGTGGGACGAGGTCTGCGCTCTCTATGAGGTGTATCGGGAGGAGCTTGCCGCCAATGCGGATATTCTCGCTCCGGTGTATTCCTTTGCGGATATTCAAGCGAATCAGATGACGGGGAAAATGCAGTCGCTTCTCACCGTGGAGGAGGGCGCGGTCTGTCAGGGCGAGCTTGCCAAGCTGGAACACCTTTACGAGATGGGCGTGAGAATGATGACTCTCACATGGAATTACCCGAATGAGCTGGGGTATCCCAATATGAACAGTGAGAGGGGCAAGGTAGTCTGGGCGCAGTGCAGGCGGCTGCGGGAGGGAAGGTGTACGGAGCGGGAGAGGGCGCAGATTCAGGCGGCGCTCACCCGATACCTCTGTGTGCCTGACACGGAGAACGGCTTGACCGAGCGCGGACGTGAGTTCCTTGACCGCATGGAGTGTCTGGGCATGATTGTCGATGTGTCACATCTGTCTGACGCAGGATTTTATGACGTGCTGCAATACAGCAGCAAGCCCTTTGTGGCGAGTCATTCCAACGCGAGGGAGATTTGCGGGTGCGTGCGGAATCTGACGGACGACATGATTCGTAAGCTCGGGGAGCGGGGCGGCTGCATGGGGCTTAATTTTTGTGCGGACTTTCTGGAGCTTAAGCCCGCGGGTGAGGAGAATCCCGGGACAATACAGGCGGTTGTGCGCCATGCCAAGCATATCGTGAATACGGGCGGTCTGGAGGTGTTGGGGCTTGGAAGTGATTTTGACGGCATTGACACACACAGGGAGCTGCCGGGAGCCCAGAGCATGGAGCATTTGTGGGACGCTTTGCACGAGGCGGGCTTCACGGAGAGCCAACTGGACCATATCTTTGGCGGGAACGTGCTGAGGGTGTACAGGGAGGTTTTGTAAGGATTGGAGGAACAGGGAATGGACATGACAAGCAGGATTTACAGGGTACATCGGATTGATGGGGATTACGCATATCTTCTGCAGGAGGATAAGGACAGCGGCACTGTTCTGGAAGGGGCGGAGGAGAAGTGTGTGGCTAGGGCGTTGCTGCCTGCGGAGATTGCGGAGGGCAGCAGGCTGTTGTATGAATGTATGCAGTATGAGATGATGCCGTAGGACACGAGGCTGCTTATGTTCAAGCTTCAACATGGTGAAGCCTGAGCAGCGCAGAAGTGGGGACAGGTCGTTGACTGGTGCAGTCTATCATGCTGTGGTGTCGCATGCGTTGCGATATGCGGGGGATAAAAATGGATTCGAGGATACTATGGAGTAAAAGGATCTATAAGGCTTGTCTGCTTATTTTCTGTGCCTTGGGTTGTATTTTCCTCAACGCATGTACAACAGGAAAGAGCGCAGATGCTGTTACGGAAACGGATATAGTTGATGCGTTCATCAATATGATGGAAGGGGCGTCAATTGAACGGATAGAGCAAGGGGATTCTGCTTTGTCGGAGGAGGAGCAGCAGTTGGCTCTCGTGGAGAATGCCCAAGCGATTACAGAAGGATTACAATGCAGTGTGGAAAACAGTGCGGCAGATACCGAGAGTTTTCTGGATTTTGATTGGACAGATGATAAGGTATTGATGGAGCATGCCATTCAACCTAATGACAGTGCGAGAGGGTGGGAGTTTGCCCTTGCTGATGTGGATTTCGATGGAAAACAGGAGCTGTTGATTACTTTTACTGCGAATCATTGTGGAGGAAACAGTCTCTATATTTATGGGCAGGACAAGGGAAAGGTAGTCTCCAAGGCAGATACCTATGCCACATGGCAGGAAGATGTGGTAGTCATGGATTATTACCGGAGTAAATACCCTTATTTTGATATTGGACTATTAGATGCTTATGTGAATAAGGACGGAGCATACAGGTATCTGTCGTTGGATTATGAGTCATATGGGGGAGGTCTGGAGACACTTAAATTATACGCGACGACTATGACTGAGGATCCGGTGGAGGTAGTGAGAATTGACTACGCATATCCATATCAGGTGGATTACATAGAAATGTCTTTTATGGGGACGGCCGTCAATGAACCGGAGACGCTTAGGGATATGCTGGAGGAATACATGGAAGGCTTTCAGAAGGTGGAGATTGAATATAAGAAGCTGGAAGCTTATTTTCCAAGGGATATTGTGGGAATGGAGGAAGATGAAAAGCGGCAATATTCGGATACATTGCGAGAAGCCTTGGAGACTGCCTATGACCAAACGCTGAACCCCGCAGAACAATCCGAGGGAGCCGTGGGGGAAATGAGGCAAAACGAGTCTGAGGGAGCCGTGGGGGAAACGAAACAAAGCGAGTCTGAGGAAGCTGTGGGGGAAATGAGGCAAAGCGAAGCTGAGAAAGCTGCGGCAGCTTCGGCAGAAAGAAACAAAGAAAAATACGGGGATATCATACAGGTAATTTATGAACAGAATCGGGAGGATATTTCCGATTTTTTTGAGTATTATCCTGATGCATGGCAGCGTTGGATTGAGTTTTCCACCTTTGATTTTACCCGAGACGGACAGATGGAAATAATATGTTCGTATGTGTATGTGCAAACTTCGACCACCCTTCACTATAACTTTGTATATGACATGCAGGGAAATAAATTGTTTGAGTTTGTGTCGGCAACTCTTTCGGATATTAGTATACATCAAGAAGATGATGACCTTCGCTATTATCTGCGCAGCCATTTTTGGTTTGGCGCAAATTGTGCCGTGGATATCTATGAGGAAGTCAGTAAGACGGAAAGCTGGGACGTAGAAATCAAATACGTGGAATGGGATACAAGAGATGGGAAAGGAATCGATGAAAACCAACAGCAAGGATATAATATTTATACTGATTTGTCCCAAGAGGAAAAAGACCTGTTCATGAAAAAGAATTACTGGGAGGGAATGCTACAGGTATTTAAGAATAAAGAGCCGAGTGGAACGGCTGAACAGGTCAGGCAGTATAGCGAGATTTATAAGAGTTTGTCGGAGAATACGTTTGAAGAAATTGCTTACATACTTTATTTGGAAGATGGGGTGATTTGGGAGGTGCGTTAGTTGTAACATGAAATATTACGGTTTATTGGAAACTCGTTTATTTTATGGGGAAGACAAAAACAAGCGAGAAGTATTGGATTTGGAAGTTATGAGTAACATGAAGTCACTGTGTGGGTTGAGTTTACTGAGTGTTAGAGTAGATGATGTCAGTCATTTAAGAAATCTGGATGAATTACGGTTTATTTACTTGGAGGACACAGGAATTGAGAATATCGAACCCTTAAAGGATTTAAAAAATCTTCATACACTTGATGTTTTGGGTAATGAAAGTGAATCGGTCAAAAAACAGGCAGAAACATACTTTAATCATGTACCCGATGTGTACATTACAGAAGAAAGGTCACCATGATGATTGAAATATACTTTACTTGACAAACCCAGCAAAAGGGGAATCGTGAATGGGCGATTCCCCTTTTGCTTTCTAAATACGAGTTTATTTTTCCATATATCGTTCCGCTTCCTTTGGTGTGAGGTTGTACTTTTCCTGTAGTTTCTGCAGTATTGC
>JAMPHH010000046.1 GCA_023663505.1 Muribaculum sp. | reverse complement strand
GGGGAGATTCCTGTTTATACGAAACAGATACAGAGAGCGGAGTGGTTCAGATTCCTTATGAAACAAGGCTGGATGACTGGACAGTGGCGTTGTTCAAAATTCTATAAATGAAAATGATTAAAAAATAATTTTATCAAGGAGGATTCTATTATGGCAATTACAGGAGTGAACAATTACAACAGTGTTTATGAAAACACCTATGCTGCATCGAAAAAAGAAGCAGCAAAGAAAGAGGAAACAAAAGAAATAACAGCTACGCAAAAAAACACTGAAATAGCAAAGAGCAGTAGTAATGAGGAATATTTAAAAACCTTGCAGAAGCAAGTACCGTATATCAAATTACAGACAGGATATGGACTTAATACAAGTAAAGACGGCAAAGTGAATGTTGTTGATGTCAACCCGAAGCTCTTGGAGAAGATGCAGAATGATCCGCAGGCGGCAAAAGAATATATGCAGAGGTTGAAAGATGTGGAATTTGCCACCAAATGGGTTGATAATTATTTTAAATCAATAGGACATACTGTGGTTTGCAGGCATGGCTATATAGATGAAAATGGCAATTTTTCCAGTTTTGCCGTTATAGTGAGAAAAGATGAGTTAAACGAAAAACTCCGCAAAGAAGCGCAGGAAAATGCTGAAAAGCAGATTGAGAAATCAAGAGAAAAGAACCATGAAAATGCAGAGCAGCTTGTGGAGAAAATGGCAGAAAATGCGGAGGAAGCAAAGGAAAGCGAAAAGGATAATACGGCAGAAAAGAAAGTAGTAAAAGAAGATGAAACAACAACTCCGAACAAAGCAGAGCAGCTTTTAGAAGAAAAAATAGCTTCTTCCAAAGACAGCACGATTTATCTGTATGATACAGATATGCAGACAATTATAGAAGCTGCCAAGGAAGATAATGCAGGTAAGGCAAGTGCAAAACAACAAACGGTGGTTGGTTTTAATTTAGATTTACAGGCATAAAATAATCCAAATCTAATTGAACTATGTATGTTCCTGTGCTAGAATAATAGCATTACATATGCTGACAATTCATAAGCAGATACAGGAGGAGAACACAATGGGATTAATGGATATTTTCTCTAAGAAAAAACAAAAGGCTGCGGCTCAGACTCAGCCAAAGAGCGAAAACACACTTGCGGAGGATATTGTTTCTTCCGCGGAGTGGGTCGTGCAGGCGTTAAATTCCTCCGGCTACCATGCGGATTATACATTGGAAAGCATGAAGGAGATTGACCGCTTTTTTGACGAGCAAAGCGGTCCGAACGGAATCATTTCCCAAAATAGGGGACAGATTCTATTTGCAGTGGCTTCCTATGTCGGTCAGACCATTATCAAGCTGTACGGCGGGACATGGGTGACTGACGATGATGACCCCCAAGGCGAGATCAACATCGCCGTTACAACGTCGGACAATGTGACTGTATGGCCTGTGATGCGCTGCATGAAACGCTTGACAAACGGTTCCGAGGACGGTATTTATGCCTATGTATATGCGTTAGACCGCAAAAACAGAGACGCTTGACTTACAAGCCATTCACATCTGCTTTCGTACCGATACCGAGGCGGGGGGATATCAGAGTCCTGACACAGAATAGAACGGAGTGCAATCACACCTGCTTCGTACCGATACCGAGGCGAGGGGATATCAGAGTCCTGACGCAGAATAGAACGGAGTGCAATCGCATCTGTTTCGTACCGATACCGAGGCGGGAGAGGATCGAGAGGATTTTGGCGGACTTCGGCGAAGGTTGGAGCGTTTTCTTATAGTGCGCCCAGAACCTAGGGTGAAATGCGCACGGACGCGCATTTCAGGCTTTATGGTGCATGGATGCACCTTAAAGCCGACCCGCAAACTGCAATATTCAACCCCGCACTATTAGAAAACACCCAACCGCAGCCAGTCCGCCAAAATCCTCTCGATCCTCTCCCGCCGACCCACCGGAACCAATCAGAACCAATCAGAACCAATTAGAACAAGCCTACCCCTTCCCGATACATCAATATGATGAGACCTGAACTCCTACCCATTCATACCCTAAAAATCAATATAGGGTTGTATTTTCCCCCCATTTCGTCTAAAATATAGTCACATTACAAATCCGCCAAAGCAGCTTGTGACAGCCTTCAAGCTGCCTCGCGCAGATGCTTTGGCAACAGGAGGATATGACAAATGACAAACCGTACAACCCCCGATTCCGTTCGCGACTTCTATGCCGACATGGGTATTTCAGGCGAGGTATATGCTTACGGCGCGGAGATACTTGACGGACTTTCGGAGCGTTTTGCCGCCATAGACGAGGTCGCGGAGTATAACCAATTAAAGGTTCTGCATGCCATGCAGCTCAATCAAGTCAGCGAGGCGTGTCTGCTTGGCACCACGGGCTACGGCTATAATGATTTGGGGCGGGACACCTTGGAGAAGGTGTATGCAGATGTGTTTCACACGGAGGACGCACTGGTTCGTCCTCAGATTACCTGCGGCACCCATGCGCTGGCACTGGCATTGATGAGCAACCTAAGACCCGGGGACGAGCTGTTATCCCCTGTAGGGAAGCCCTATGACACCTTGGAGGAGGTGATCGGCATCAGACCCTCCAAGGGCTCCCTTGCGGAGTACGGAGTCAGTTACAGACAGGTGGAGCTGCTCTCGGACGGCAGCTTCGACTATGAGAATATCAGCAATGCGATCAATGACAAGACCAAGCTTGTGACCATTCAGCGTTCCAAGGGCTATCAGACCAGACCGACCCTGTCCGTGGCAGGGATCGGGGAGCTGATCGCCTTCGTGAAGTCCGTCAAGCCTGACGTGCTCTGCATGGTTGACAACTGCTACGGAGAATTTGTGGAGCCCATGGAGCCGTCGGACGTGGGAGCGGATATGGTGGTGGGCTCCCTGATCAAGAATCCCGGCGGGGGACTTGCGCCCATCGGCGGCTACATTGCGGGCAGAAGGGAATGCGTGGAGAATGCCGCATACCGCCTCACCAGTCCGGGACTTGGCAAGGAGGTGGGAGCCTCCCTCGGGGCGCTGCCCAAGCTGTATCAAGGGCTGTTCCTCGCTCCCACGGTGACGGCGGGAGCGCTTAAGGGGGCGATATTTGCGGCAAATATTTATGAAAAGCTGGGGTTTGCCGTCGTTCCAAACGGCACGGAGAGCAGGCATGATATCATTCAGGCGGTGACATTCGGCACGCCCGAGGGTGTGATCGCCTTCTGCGAGGGGATTCAGGCGGCAGCTCCGGTGGATTCACATGTGACGCCTGAGCCTTGGGATATGCCGGGGTATGACGCCAAGGTCATCATGGCGGCGGGGGCTTTTGTGTCGGGTTCCTCGATCGAGCTTTCGGCGGACGGACCTATCAAGGAGCCTTACGCGGTCTATTTTCAGGGCGGTCTGACTTGGCAGCACGCGAAATTCGGCATATTAAAATCCCTTCAGGCTCTCGTTGACAAAAATATTGTCAGGCTCGGGACATAAGTAAACGACAGGTATTTTGTCGTTTGCTATAAAACAGAAATGAATTTACAGGAATAAAAGCAAATTTACAAGAAAAAAATTAGGTAAATTTTGTGTACAGCTTTGGTATTTTATGCTACAATAAATGACAGCGTAGTCTTGAATTATGCACACGAAGGAAAGACGAGGAGCACTCATGAGGAAGGTGAACTGGATTCTGGTATGTCTGGTGTTGGGAGGCTTTGTGCTTGGCAGTATGCTGGCGCATTTTTTCCCGAACAGCTTTTTGAACTACGGACAGATTTTTGGGTTAGAGGAGCCGGTTGTGCTGAATATGGGGCTTTTTGTGCTGACCTTCGGGTTAAAGTTCAACATTACGATTGCCGGCATTGCAGGCATTTTGATCGGCTTTTTGCTTTATCGTTTTGTCAGGTAGGCGGGTCTGTTTCCTGTGCTTTGGAGAAGGCAAGGGAGTGCGAATGCAGACACAAAACAAACAATCAATCATGCAGGCAAACGATGAATTACCCTATGACAAGTTCCTGCGGCTTGGACCCGATGCTTTGACGGAGAGGGAGCTTCTGGCGATTATCCTGCGCACGGGCACGAAGGAGAAAAGCGCGTTGGAGTTGGCGGGAGAGGTGCTTTCACTGGCAAGATACCCGAGGGAGGGGCTGTTGGGACTCTATGATATGACGCTTGAGGATCTGACGCAGATTAAGGGCATCGGACTCGTGAAGGCGGTCAAGCTAAAATGTATCACGGAGCTGTCCATGCGCATCAGCCGCGCCAATGCCAAAGTGGGATTAGCGTTTAATTCCCCCGCTTTGGTGGCACAATATTACATGGAATCCCTGCGGCATCGCAATACGGAGTGTGTGATATTAGTATGTCTTGACACGAAGGGGCGGCTGCTCAGGGACAAAAAGATTTCTGACGGCAGTGTCAGAATGACCGTGGTTTCTCCGAGGGAGATCTTTTTGGAGGCGCTTCAGGCGAGGGCTGTCAATATTCTGTTGGTGCACAATCACCCAAGCGGAGATCCTGAGCCCAGCAGATGCGACAAGGAATTGACGCGCAATGTGAGCGAGCTTGGGCTGATGCTTGATATCAGGCTTTTGGATCATATCATCATCGGTGATAACAGATACGCGAGCATGAAGGAGCTCGGCTATCTGACATAGGGGAAGGGACCACGGCAAATTAATATACAGAAAGGGGCTATCCCAGATGGCTAACAACGTATTTGGCATTGACTTGGGTACCAATAACATCAAAATCTATAATCGCAGCGATGACAATATCATGGTGGAGAAGAACATGATCGCCATTGAAAATAAAAACACGCTTTTCGCATATGGTGATTCCGCATTTGAAATGTATGAGAAGGCGCCGGGAAATATTCACATTTCTTATCCCTTGTCCAACGGCGTGATTGCGGATATCAAGAATATGGAGACATTGATTCGGTATTTTATCGGTGATATTCAGAAGGGCAACGCCAAGCCCGCGGACTTTTTTATCGCGGTGCCCACGGACGTCACGGAGGTGGAGAAGCGCGCCTTTTACGATCTGGTCAAGGACGCCAATGTGAAGGCAAAGCGGATCATGGTGGTGGAAAAGGCTGTCGCGGACGGTCTCGGACTGGATATTGACGTGAAGAATTCCCAAGGGGTTCTGGTCGTGAACGTGGGATATGAGACCACGGAGATCTCGATTTTGTCCTTGGGCGGGATTGTGCTCAGCCGTCTGATCAAGGTCGGGGGATTAAAATTCGACGAGGCGATCAGGGCGGCGGTTCGCAGGGAGTTCTCGCTGATCATCGGCGGCAAGACTGCGGAGACGGTCAAGATTTCGTTAAAGGAGCTTGTGGACGCGGGCAAGGGCGCCGTGGTCTACGGGCGGGATATCGTGACAGGGCTTCCCGTGGAGCGGGAGATTCCCACCAAGATGGTAGATGAATCCTTGGAGGAGCATTTTAACACGATCATAGATAATGTCAAGGTTATCCTTGAGCGGACACCCCCTGAGCTCGCGGCGGATATTTATCGTCACGGGGTCTATCTGACAGGCGGGGCGTCTCAGGTGAATCATTTGGCGGAGCGCATGGCTGTGGGAACAGGGCTTAAGGTCAACGTGGCGGAGAGCCCGCTCACCAGTGTGGCTATGGGGCTTGCCAAGATCATCAAAGATGACAATTATAAATCTGTTGCCTATGCAATTGAAGGGATGAGTAAATGAGTCCGGTTGTAAAGCGAAAAGGGGAGAGATTTACATTACCGGGTAAGTATCTCCTTTTTATATTAACTGCATTATGCGTGGTTCTGATGTTTTTGACCTTTGGCACCAGTGTGTTTAACAAGCCCTTGAACACGGCGCTTGGGCGGGTGGTGATCCCGTTTCAGCAGGGAATCTCCCAAGCGGGGGAGTGGCTCTCGAGGCGTTCCGAGGAGCTGGTGCAGATCAGGGAGCTCTTAGATGAGAACGCGAGGCTTAGGGACGAGGTGGCGGCGCTCACCGAGGAGAACACGCTGCTTCAGCAGGATAAGTACGAATTGAACGAGCTTCGCGCCTTGGTGGAGTTAGATGAGCA
Source organism: Muribaculum sp. (assembly GCA_023663505.1). Classification (GTDB taxonomy): domain Bacteria; phylum Bacillota; class Clostridia; order Lachnospirales; family Lachnospiraceae; genus Acetatifactor. Next base: position 20,502 of record JAMPHH010000046.1, on the reverse strand, counting down.
ATACGGCGAGTATCAGAAGATTGGCGCGCGTATCATCGCGAGAGACCCCGGCAACTGGTACACCGCCTTCACCATTGACAAGGGCAGTGATGACGGGCTCGCCGAGAATATGAATGTGATCGCGGGAGGCGGTCTGGTGGGGAGGATTACCTCCACGGGACCCAACTGGTCACAGGTCACGGCGATTATCTCCGACAACAGTAACGTGAGCGCCATGACGCTTGCCACGGGAGACAAAATGATCGTGTCAGGAGACCTGAAAATGATGGCTGACGGGGTTATCACATTTAACAAGCTTGTGGACAGCAAGAACGTGGTGGTGGAGGGTGACAAGATTGTCACCTCTGACATAAGCGACAAATATCTTCCCAATATTTTAATCGGATATATACATACGATCAACAGGGACAATAACAATCTTACCAAGTCCGGATATATCACTCCGGCGGTGGATTTTGAGCATTTGAGCGAGGTTTTGGTCATCACCGATCTCAAGCAGGTTGTGACGGAAGGATAGAGATAATTACTTTTCAGTAAAGGAGAGCTTGTATGCTCCGTAAGGTGATTGTGGCTTTTATGATTTTTTTCAGCTTTTTGTTGGAGTCCGCGGTGTTTAATCACTTTGCCTTGGGTGGAATCGTGCCCAAGCTGACGATCATTCTGACATCCTCCTTTGGTTTTATGAGGGGAGAGAAGGACGGTATGGTGATTGGCTTTTTCTGTGGATTGCTGAGCGATGTCTTTTATGGAGGGGTCTTGGGGTTTTACGCGCTGATCCTGACATACATAGGATATATTAACGGGAAATTCTCCCGCATTTTCTATCCGGAGGATATCAAGCTGCCTATCGCTCTGATCGTGGTGAGCGATCTCTCCTATGGAGTTGTGTGCTATATATTATTGTTTTTGCTGCGGGGAAGATTTGATTTCCTGTATTATTTCAGAAGGATCATCGTGCCGGAGACGCTTTATACCATTTTGGTCACGGTGTTCGCGTACCCCATGATCTTAAAGATCAACGAGAAGCTTGAGGACAGAGAGAAAAGGAGCGCTCAGAAATTTGTTTGACGAGATTCGGGACAATTTGATTAATTTCATAACAAGCAGACTCACGATTCTGACGTTGCTGTTCGTGTTGTTGGGGGGGACGTTGATCTTTCGGTGCTTTAACCTGCAGATCGTGAAGGGGGAGGAGTATCTGAATGATTTCATGCTCTCCACGGAGAAGACGAGGGATATCTCCAGTGCGCGGGGCAATATCTTGGACAGGAACGGATATGTCCTTGCGTATAACGAGTTGGCGTATTTTGTGAAGATTGAGGACGTCTATGAGAACAGCAACAAGAATCGGAAGATGAATGAGACCATTTATCGTCTCATCAAATTGATCGAGCAAAACGGGGATAAGGTTATCACGGATTTTAAGATCGTTCTGGACGAGGACGGCGAGTTCGAGTTTGCTGCGGAGGGGTCGTCGCTGAACCGATTCCTTGCGGACGTCTATGACCACAGACTGGTAGATGACCTGACGCCGGAGGAGAAGGCGTCAACGCCCTTGGAGGTTATGCAGAGTCTGAGCCGCAATGAGGGAAGGGACGGGTTTACCTTTGGCATCGGTGATTATGAGACCCCCGGGGACAGCGATTCTGACTTTATCCCGGGGAAGGGATACACGAATGCGGAGTGGCTGCAGATGGCGACGATCCGGTTTGCCATGCAGCAGACCTCCTATCGCAAATATATAGGCACGACCGTGGCGACCAATGTCAGCGAGGAGACGGTCGCGGTCATCATGGAGAATTCGGAGGCTCTGCCGGGCGTCACCATAGAGGAGGACACCGTGCGGCGTTATAATGACAGCAAATATTTTGCCCATGTACTGGGGTATACGGGGAAGATCTCCTCTGATGAGCTCACGAGCCTGAACGAGCAGGTGGCGGAGGCAGGCGGGAGCGCGGACACCTATACGATCAATGACGTGGTGGGAAAGAGCGGTTTGGAGGCGTCCATGGAGACCACACTTCAGGGCATCAAGGGCTATGAGAAGGTTGTCACCAACAACACGGGAAAGGTGATGCAGATCTTGGAGCGGACGGAGCCGCAGGCGGGGCAGGACGTCTATTGTACCTTGGACCGCGACCTGCAGATCGCCGCGTACAATATCGTGGAGCAAAAGCTGGCGGGGCTTGTGTCCGACAAGCTCTCCGATATCAAGGAGTATAAGGCGGGGGAGAACTCCTCGCCCGCGAATATCAGGATTCCGATCTATGACGTGTACTACGCCGTGATCAACAACAATATCGTGGATATGAAGCATTTTGCGGCGGAGGACGCGGGAGAGACGGAGCGCGCGGTGTACGAGACCTATCTCGCCTACAAGGAGGAGGTCTACGAGAAGCTTCGCTATGAGCTTACGGAAGGGAGAACCCCGTACAACAAGCTTTCCAAGGAGTATCAGGTCTATCAGAGCAATATCGTCACCAGACTGCAGAGCAACGGCGTCATTATGAGCGAGCTTGTGAACGAGGAGGACGCGACATATATCGCATGGACAAAGGACGAGGTTTTGAGCCTCAATGAATATCTGCAATATTGTATCTCGCAGAATTGGATTGACGTGAGCAAGCTTGCGCTCAATGAGAAATATGCAGATTCCGCGGAGATTTATGAGAAGCTCTTGGATTACATTATCGACATGATAGAGCACAACACGGAGTTTCAGAAGCGTTTTTATAAATATATGCTCTTGAATGACCGGATCAGCGGAAAACAGATGTGTATGCTCCTCTGTGAGCAGCAGGTGATCGATATTTCGTTGGAGGACGAGGAGGCGCTGTATCAGAATCGGATCACCGCCTATAAGTTCATGAAGGATCGCATCGACAATCTGGATATCACACCCGCGCAGCTTGCCCTTGACCCCTGCAATGCCTCAATCGTGATCACGGACGTGAACACGGGGCAGGTGCTTGCCATGGTGTCCTATCCCGGCTATGACAACAATAAGATGGCTAATTCCATTGACGCCGCCTATTATGCCAAGCTGAACGCGGATAAGTCACAGCCCCAGTTGAACTACGCGACGCAGTACAAGGCGGCGCCCGGCTCCACCTTCAAGATCGTGTCCGCCTCGGCGGGACTCACGGAGGGGGTGATCAGCCTGAGGGATACGATTCTGTGTACGGGCACGTACAACGCCATTACGCCCTCCCCGCGGTGTTGGAATATTTCGGGGCATGGCAGTGAGAACGTGGCGACGGCGATCAGGGATTCATGCAATTTCTTTTTCTATGACGTGGGCTATAAGCTTGCCACCCGCTCGGGCTCATATGACGATCAGGCGGGCTTGAACACGCTTTATGCGTATGCGGATTTATTCGGGCTCACCGACAAATCGGGAGTGGAGATCACGGAGTATAGTCCGGACGTCTCGACTCAGGACACTGTTCGTTCCGCGATCGGACAGGGGAGCCACAGCTATACCACAGCCGCACTCGCCAGATACACGGCTACGATTGCGAACGGGGGCACCTGCTATGACCTGACGCTGCTTGACAAGGTGACGGATTCCCAAGGCAATGTAATCACGGAATTTATGCCGAAGATACGCAATACCATTGATATGCCGGAAAGCTATTGGAATGCTTTTCACACCGGTATGAGGGACGTTGTGCGCAACAAGTCATATTTTGCGAATTTTGCCGTGAATGTGGCGGGTAAGACGGGAACGGCGGAGCAGACCAAGTCACGTCCCAACCATGCGCTGTTTATCTGCTATGCGCCCTATGAGACGCCGGAGATCGCCATAGCCACGAGGATTCCCTTCGGCTATTCCTCCGACCATGCCGCGCAGCTTACGAGAGATATCCTCAAATACTATTATGGTCTTGCGGAGGAGGACGAGCTTGTCACGGGTAAGGCGGACAGGCCTGAGGCGGGCGTGTCAAATGAACTATAAGAGAGGTGTGTTATGAGAGATGCCGTATTGATTAAAAGCTTCCCGAATGGGATTTCACTTATTTTGAACGAGGAGCTGCCCTTTGAGGACATCATTCGCGAGATTGAGTTCAAATTCTCCGAGGCAAAGGCATTCTTTGGGAGGGCGAGCATGGCGTTGTCCATTGATGGACGCACCGTGACGGACGAGGAGGAGCGGCAGGTGCTCGAGGCGATTCACAAGAGCAGCAATCTCAATATCGTATGTGTCGTGGGACATGACGAGGAGACCGACAAAAATTATATCAAGGCGCTTCAGCAGGTGGAAAAGCGTCTTTCCAATTCAGAGGAGAGTCAGTTTTACAAAGGGACTCTCAAGGACAATCAGGTGATCGAGACGGAGGGCAGCATCGTGATATTGGGAGATGTATATCCGGGCTGTGCCGTGATCTCCGCCAGAAACATCATTATCCTCGGCGGTCTCTACGGAGAGGCTTACGCCGGAGGAAACGGGCAGGAGGGTGCCTATGTGGTTGCGCTTGAAATGGAGCCGGAAAGATTAAAAATCGGCGATTTCAAATATAAATACGATGGGAAGAAGCCAAAATGGAGCATTCGCCCCAAGGTACAGCCCAAGATAGCATATGTGAAGAACGAAAGAGTTGTATTCGACGCGCTTACCAAAGAATTACTGAGTTCCTTTTAGCGGGAATCCGTTTACGGGGACACAGGGGACGACACAGTATTCCATATACAATGTCAGGGGACAAGCCCTGACAGGGACTTAAGGAAAGCAAGCCTTGGGTCTACAAAGCAGAATGGAGGTTTCAGGTATGGAAAACGAGTCTAAGCAGTCTGGCTGCGAGGTAATTGTCGTCACTTCAGGAAAAGGCGGGGTTGGCAAGACCACCACCTCCGCAAACGTCGGAACAGGTCTGGCAAAGCTTGGCAAGAAGGTCTGTCTCATAGACACCGATATCGGTCTGCGCAATCTGGACGTGGTCATGGGACTGGAAAACCGTATTGTCTATAATCTTGTTGATGTGGTGGAGGGGAATTGCCGCGTCAAGCAAGCATTGATTCGGGACAAGCGTCATCAGGGGCTTTATCTGATGCCCTCCGCCCAGACGAGGGACAAGAGTGCCGTGTCGCCGGGACAGATGGTGAAGGTGATCGAGCATTTGAAGGAACAGTTTGATTATATCATTCTGGACTGTCCCGCAGGAATCGAGCAGGGCTTTCAGAACGCCATAGCGGGTGCGGACCGTGCTCTTGTGGTCACCACGCCCGAGGTGTCGGCGATCCGCGACGCGGACAGGATCGTGGGACTTTTGGAGGCAAACGGCTTCAAGCAGATGGATCTGATCATCAACAGGCTCCGCATGGATATGGTGAAGCGCGGGGAAATGATGTCGGCGGCTGACGTGGTGGATATTCTCGCGATTCCTCTTATCGGGATCGTTCCCGATGACGAGAGCGTGGTGATCGCCACCAATCAGGGAGAACCGCTCGTGGGGTCGGACTCTCCGGCGGGAATCGCGTATGCCAATATTGTGGAACGCGTTTTGGGTAAAGAGATACCCTTTAGTAATCTTGAGAGGGGAATTTCCTTTTGGACTAAAGTATCCGGTATTTTTCACAGAGCATGAAGGAGGGAGTTTGTATGCGGTATTTTTTTCGTAAAAAGAGCTCCTGCGAGATTGCAAAGGACAGGTTAAAGATTTTGCTCATTTCGGATCGGGTAAACTGTTCGCCGGAGGTCATGGAGCTTATCAAAGCGGATATTGCAAAGGTGATATCAAAGTACATGAAGATAGATACCGGGAATATGGACATTCAGATACAGGCAAAGGGCAGCAAGGCGGGGAAGAACAAGACTCCGGTGCTCTACGCGAATATTCCCATATTGGATTTACATACAAAATGAGGACAGCATGTTTAGAAATTATAAAATATGGAACTATGATTTTAAGTTAATATTCATGGTGCTCGCTCTGTCTGCCATTGGCGTGATCGCCATTGGCAGCGCGGAGGAGACATTGCAGTCAAAGCAGTTTTTCGGGGTGATAGCGGGCGTGGCGTTAATGTTGGTGCTCTCCTTCATCGATTATCACAGCATATTGCGCTTGTATTGGCTGATTTATGCAGGGAATATACTTTTATTGTCCATGGTAATGTTCATGGGCGAGGAGCATAAAGGGGCGCAGCGGTGGGTGGAAATAGGCTCTATTACATTTCAACCTTCAGAAACTGCGAAAATTTTATTGATTTTATTCTTTGCACAGTTTATTATGAAATATAAGGAGAAGTTAAACAGCCTAAAGATTCTGGCGGCGTGTATCGTTCTGGTGGCGGTACCTTGGGTATTGATCTATGAGCAGCCGGATCTGTCAACCAGTATTATGGTGTTGGTGATCTTCTGTGTGATCCTCTTTGCGGGGGGAATCAGTTGGAAATATATTCTGGGAGCTTTGGCAGTGGGGATTCCCGCGCTGATCGTCGTGGTGTCTATCGCGGTGCAGCCGGATCAGACGATTTTGACACAGTCTCAGCAGAACAGAATACTTTCCTTCATCGATCCGGAGGCATATGCCACGACGGGGGCTTATCAGCAGTTGAATTCCGTCATGGCGATCGGATCAGGACAGTTAGATGGGAAGGGGTACAAGAACAATGAGATCACGTCTGTGAAAAACGGCGATTTTATCTCGGAGGCGCAGACGGATTTTATTTTTGCCGTGATCGGTGAGGAGTTTGGGTTTAAGGGTTGTGTGGTTGTCATTGTGTTGATGATGGGGACAGCGTTGGAATGCGTATCCATAGGCAGAAGGGCAAAGGATATGGCGGGCAGGATCATTGCCGCCGGAATGGGTGGGTTGATTGCGTTCCAAGGCTTTTTCAATATCGGTGTGACCACGTTTATCCTGCCGAATACAGGGCTTCCGCTTCCGTTTGTGAGCTATGGTCTGACCTCGCTGATGAGCTGTCTGATGGGCATAGGCTTTGTCCTGAACGTGCGGCTACAGTCAGGACGCAGTCCGGGGCAGACTATCTAATGCGGACGGGCGCGCGGGGAAAGCGGCTTTGCCATAATGCCCAAGTCTCAAGGCGCGGCGTGTAATAAGGGGAATCCTCCCCGAAGCTGAGAAGGAAAAGGAAGGTAGAAAAGGGGACAGCTTATGAATATTGCTTTGATTGCACATGATGCCAAAAAGAAACTGATGCAGAATTTCTGTATTGCTTATCGGGGGATTTTAAGCAAGAATGATCTGTATGCCACAGGCACCACGGGGCGGCTGATAGAGGAGGTCACGAATCTGACGATACACAAGTATCTGGCGGGTCATCTCGGGGGGGAACAGCAGGTGAGCGCACAGATCGAGCACAATCAGATAGACCTTGTGATTTTCTTAAGGGATCCGTTGAATCCCAAGACACATGAGCCTGACGTGAACAATGTGTTTCGGCTATGTGATATGTACAATATACCGTTGGCGACCAATCTCGCCAGCGCAGAGCTGTTGATCAAATCTCTTGACAGAGGGGACTTGGAGTGGCGTGAGATGTACAAGTAGAGTGGCGGTTAGCCACAACGTGAAAAAGAGAATATATCGGGGGAGACTGACCGCCCTTTTGACGGGGGCGTGTATGTTGGTCTCCGCGTTTACGGGCTGCGGCAGCCTGAAATATGACATGGAGTATCAATCCGCCGCCAAGGTGAGCAGCTTCAATGTTACCGTGGGGCAGGCGAACGGCACAGCCACCCCCTTTGCAGCCGATCTGTGCGTGGTTGACGGTGACGTCATGGACAGCGAGACCGTGGACATGGCGAAGGCGGAGGCAGCGGTGCTTTTCGATGTGAATGACAAGAGTGTCATATACTCCAAAAATGCCCATGAGCAGCTCTATCCCGCCAGTCTCACCAAGGTGATGACGGCTCTGGTGGCACTGCAGAACGGTTCCTTGGATCAGATGCTCACCGCCACGGACGCTGTGAAGATAACAGAGCCGGGGGCGCAGCTATGCGGTATAAAGAGCGGGGATACCATGACCTTGGCGCAGGCTTTACATATCCTTCTCTTGTATTCCGCCAATGACGTGGCGAATATGATCGCGGAGAATATCGGCGGGAGCGTGGAGGGCTTCGTGGAAATGATGAACGAGGAGGCGAAGCGTCTGGGGGCGACCAACACCCATTTTGCCAATGCACATGGACTGACGGACGAGGAGCATTACACCACGTCCTATGACCTGTATCTGATTTTTAACGAGGCGGTCAAATACGAGACCTTCAGCGAGATTATCCAAAAGACAAGCTACCAGACGACCTATTATGACAGCAATGGAAGGGAGAAGTCGGTCAATTACACCACCACGAACCGCTTTCTCAAGGGGGATTTTCAGGCTCCGACGGACGTGAGCGTCATCGGCGGAAAGACCGGAACCACCAACGCCGCGGGGCATTGTCTGATCCTGCTTTCGCGGGATACGGGCGGCGCGCCGTACATCTCCGTAATCCTTAGAGCGGAGTCGAATGACTATCTGTATGAGCAAATGACACTGCTTTTGGACGAAATAAACAAATAGTAGTTGTTTTTTAACAGGGAATCACTTATAATAGAGATATATTAAGGCAGTCCTTATACTATAATATACAACAGGAGGGATACCAATGGTTCAGTTAATTGTAGGCAAGAAGGGAAAGGGCAAGACAAAACATTTATTGGATAAGGTGAACGGCGAGGTCAAGGATATTACAGGCAATATTGTATATTTGGATAAAAGCACCAAGCATATGTATGAGCTGAACAATAAGGTTCGTCTGATTGACGTGTCACAGTACATGATAGAGAACAGCAGTGAGTTTATCGGATTTGTGTGCGGGATCATATCTCAGGATCATGACCTGCAGCAGATGTATTTTGACAGCTTCCTCAAGATATCCGCATTAGAGGGGCAGGATATCGACGCGGTTGTAGGGAAGCTTTCCAAGCTGAGCGAGAATTTCAATGTGGACTTTATTCTCAGCATCTCCGTGGACGAGTCGGAGCTTCCCGACAGCTTGAAGGACAAAGTGATCGTGTCTCTGTAAGGGGCGGTATCCCTTGTATTTACGAAGAATTTAAGAGCGATAAGCGACAGCGCATCAGATAAAGCCTCGGAACTCCCGAGGCTTTTCGGCAGATTACGGGATTTGGGAATTGCTCGGCAGTAACTTAGATTTGAACTTAGATTTGTTGGAGGAATCGGGATTGGCAAAAAGAACCGCGGCAAGGCGGACAAGCAAACAGACAAATGTAAAAAAATACAGAAAGCCCTTGAACCTCAACATTGGCATGCTCATCTTCGCGGTGATCCTTGTGTATGTGGTTGTCATTGTCATTATCTATTTTCAGACGGGGCACATTGTCCGATATGAGGTCAAAAAGGGGGCGCTTGCCACCAACAATATCTATCGGGGCGTGGTGATTAGGGAGGAGACCGTGGTGCCTACCGACTCGGCGGGATACATCAGCTATTACGCCAATGAGGGAGAGCGCGTGGCGGCGTATGACTTGGTGTATCTGTTGGACGAGACGGGACGTCTGAACGAGGAGCTTGCGAATGCGAATCAGGAGGAGAACACGCTGAGCGACAAGGATTTGTTGGAGTTTCGCAGCGAGCTTGTGAACTTCTCAAACGGCTTTGACAGTCAGGAGTTCTATGAGGTGTATGATTTCAAGACCTCCCTACAGAACACGGCGATCAAGCTTGCGAACGTGAATATGCTAGAGAGCATTGACCGCATCAACACGGGCTCGGGGGCGGCAAACATCGTAAAGAGATGCTATGCGCCCAAGACAGGAATCGTGAGCTATTGGGTGGACGGATATGAGGGGCTGACGGCGGAGCAGGTGACGGAGGATATCTTCGACAAGAAAGCCTACGAGGAGAAAAAGTCCCAGATGAAGCCCAACACGTTACTCGAGACGGGCGCGCCCGCCTACAAGCTTTCAACGGAGGAGAGCTGGTCGATTGTCATTCCGATCGAGGACGCCCTGAGAGGGGCGGAGCTTGAGGAGGAGGAGTATATCAAGGTGCGTTTCCTTAAGAATCGATATGAGTCGTGGGGAGCCGTGAAGCTTCTGAATAACGGGGACGGCAAGCATTATATCCAATTGACCTTTACCAATTCCATGGTCACGTTTGTGAGCGACCGCTTTCTCGAGATCGAGCTGCTGCTCAATGATGACACGGGGCTCAAGATTCCTAATTCCGCGATCGTGGACAAGGAATTTTACCTGATTCCGAAGGAATATGTCACGCCCGAGGGCAATAACGGCAAGGCGCAGGTGTTAAGGCAATATGTGATGGAGGACGGCAATATCTCCAGTAAGCTGTATGAGATCTCCGTTTACAGCTATAACGAGGAGTCGGAGGAATATTATGTGGACGCGTCGATTCTGAACGCGTCGGATATCCTGTTAAAGGAGGACGGGCAGGATACCTTCATGGTGAGCAGGCGCGCCACGCTGACAGGGGTGTATAATGTCAACAACGGCTACGCGGATTTCAGGCAGATCAATATTTTGTCACAAAATGACGAGTATGCCATTGTGAAGGCAAACACGCAATACGGTCTGAATGTGTATGATTATATTGCACTGAACGCGGATTCGGTGCATGACGATCAGTTTATCAATGATTGACGGGCAGGCGCTGCCTGCAATATGTGAGGATTAGGTATGCAGGAGAATTGGATTCGGGACAATATGGACAGCGTTCAGCGCAGGATAGACGAGGCTTGCGCCAGAGCGGGGCGGGAGCGGTCGGAGGTGACTTTGATCGCCGTGAGCAAGACCAAGCCCGTGGAGCTGCTTCGGGACGCCTATGAAGCGGGAGCAAGGGATTTTGGGGAGAATAAGGTGCAGGAGCTTCTTGACAAGATCCCCCAGATGCCCTCGGATATCCGTTGGCATATGATCGGGCATCTTCAGCGCAACAAGGTGAAATATATCGTGGACAAGGTTTATTTGATCCACAGCGTCGATTCTCTAAGGCTTGCGGAGGAGATCAGCAGGGAGGCGCTAAAGCGCGGGATCACGGTCAATATCTTGGTCGAGGTGAACGTGGCGGCGGAGGAGAGCAAATTCGGCGCGTCCTACGAGGAGGCGGAGGAGCTGGTGTCGGAGATCGCCAAACTGCCCGCAATTTGCGTGAAGGGACTGATGACGATCGCCCCTTTTGTGGAAAATGCAGAAGAAAATCGTATATATTTTCAAAAGTTGAAGCAATTGTCTGTTGACATATTGCACAAAAACGCAGATAATATAAGCATGGGAAATATTTTGTCCATGGGTATGACAGGTGATTATGAGGTCGCCGTCGAGGAGGGTGCCACTTATGTCCGTGTGGGGACAGGCATCTTCGGTGAACGGGATTATAAAAAGGAGAGTTAAAGAATGGGTGTCATGGATAAGTTTCTGAACTATATGAAATTGAATGATGAGGACGATGAATACTATGATGAGGATTATCTTGACGATGACGACGAGATGGACGCTCCCGCTCCTAAGAAGGTGACGCCGCGGGTCGTGAAGGAAACACCTGAGCCAGCCTATGAGGATAAGACAGCGAGAAAGACAGTGCAGCCCAAGGTGACTCCCATTCGTCAGAATGTTGCCAAGAGGTCGCCCGGAAACGGCATGGAGGTCTGCGTGATCAAGCCGAGCTCCGTGGAGGACGCCCGCGAGATTACGGAGACGCTGCTTGCCAACCGCACGGTCGTGTTGAATCTGGAGGGCTTAGATGTAGATGTCGCTCAGCGCATTATAGACTTTACCTCAGGCTCCTGCTTTGCGATTGCGGGCAATCTGCAGAAGATTTCTCATTACATTTTCATCATCACGCCCGCGAGCGTGGATATCTCGGGAGATTTTCAGGATCTCTTTGGAGGCTCCTTTGAGATGCCGATCAACGGCGGAATGCAATAATTTGTGTAAACATCGGATAAAATTGACAAAAAGCGGGCTTCCCGGGCAGGGAAGCCCTTTTAGGAGAAATGAGGAGTATGGCACAGAGATTACCTGTTTTATATCAGAAAAAGCCCTGCTACGATATTGTATTTTCCCAAAGCTTTGACGGGCTGTGGGAGGAGCTTGCGGAATTGGGGGCGGCGGACAAGCGTCTGTGTATCGTCACGGATTCCACGGTGGACGGGCTGTACGGAGAGAGCGTATTAAAGCTTTTGGAGGGGAAGTGTGCGAAGGCTGTGAAGTATGTGTTCCCCGCAGGAGAAGCCAATAAGACCTTGGACACGGTAAAGGGAGTATATACCTTTTTGATCGAGGAGGGGTTTGACAGAAGGGATATGCTGATCGCCTTGGGGGGCGGTGTGGTCGGGGATTTGACAGGCTACACGGCGGCTACTTATCTTAGGGGCATCGACTTTATCCAGATTCCGACCACGCTGCTTGCTCAGGCGGACAGCTCTATCGGCGGCAAGACAGGCGTGGATTTTGACGGCTATAAGAATATGGTGGGCGCGTTTAAGATGCCAAGGCTCGTTTACATGAATCTGTCCGTCTTAAAGAGCTTGGAGGAGAGGCAGTTCTTCTCAGGGTTCGCGGAGGTGATGAAGTCCGCGCTGATCAAGGACGCGGCATTTTACAGTTGGCTGATCGAGAATATGTACGAGATTTGTGACAGAGATGTCAATGTCTTGGAGGAGATGGTGATGCGGTGCTGCGGCATCAAGAAGCGCGTGGTGGAGAAGGATCCCACGGAGCAGGGGGAGCGGGCGCTTCTGAATCTGGGACATACGATAGGACATGCCATTGAGAAGGCGAAGAATTTCGAGCTTTATCACGGGGAATGTGTTGCGCTTGGCATAGTGGCGGCTGCCTATATCTCGTGGAAGAAGGAAATGCTTTCCATGGAGGAGTATTATGAGGTTAGGGATATGCTCGTGCCCTTTAATCTGCCGATCACGGTGGAGGACATTGACCCCGAGCAGATTCTAAGACTCACCAAATCAGACAAGAAGATGGCTGCGGGAAAAATTCGCTTTATTCTGCTTAAGAAGATTGGCAAGGCGGTCATTGACAACACCGTGACGGACGAGGAGCTTCTTGCCGCCGTGAACGAGATTTATTTTAGTGATGAGGATGCACATGCGTAAAAGTAGTTTAAATGATCAGGATAAATTAAGCCGTTGGAAAATGCTATGCATAGACGCGGTACTCGCCGTGGCGTTGCTTTTGCTTGACCAATACACGAAGTATCTGGCGATCAACAGGCTCAAGGGCAAGCCTGCCTTTGTGCTGTTTGACGGCGTGTTGGAGCTGCAATATTTGGAGAATCGGGGTTCTGCCTTTGGCATGCTGCAGAATCAGAAATTTTTTATCCTGTTCGTGGGGATTATATTTCTGATCGTAATCCTATTCTTCCTGTTTAAGCTGCCGGAGAGGAAACGATATGTGAGGGTGCATTTGCTCCTGTCCGTGATTATAGCGGGCGGCGTGGGCAATATGATAGACAGATTCCGATTTGATTATGTTGTGGATTTTATTTCCTTTGTGCTGATCAACTACCCGATATTTAATGTGGCGGATATCTATATCGTGTTGGGGACGCTGTCCCTTTTCATACTGTTTATGTTCGTGTACCAAGAGAAGGATTTGGATTTCTTAAGCTTTAAACAGAGACGATATCGGGAGATCAAGTAGCATGAGTGAATTTGTGTTTCATATTGCGGAGGATATGGCTGATGAGCGTATTGACATTTGTGTCAGTATGCTCATTGATTCGTTATCCCGCTCTTTTATCCAGAAAATGATCAAGGAGGGGCGAGTGTATGTCAACGGCGCCGTGGTCAAAAGCAGCTTTCGCGTGAAGGCGGAGGACGAGGTGCGCTTTGCCCTGCCTGAATCCGTCGAGCCGGATATCGCCGCGGAGAATATCCCTCTGGATATCCTCTATGAGGATTCGGATATCATCGTGGTAAACAAGCCCAAGGGTATGGTGGTGCACCCTGCGGCGGGGCATTACAGCGGGACGTTGGTGAACGCGCTGATGTATCACTGCGGGAAGGAGCTTTCGGGCATCAACGGGGTGATGCGTCCCGGGATCGTGCATCGAATCGACCGCGATACCACGGGCTCGATCATCGTCTGTAAAAATGACAGGGCGCATAACGATATTGCGGCGCAGCTAAAGGAACACAGCATCAACAGAAGATACGAGGCGATCTGTTACGGCGTGCTCGCGGAAGATGAGGGCGTGATCGACAAGCCGATTGGAAGGCACCCCACGGACCGCAAGAAAATGGCTGTGAACGAGAGAAACGGCAAGCGCGCGGTGACGCATTATCGGGTGCTTAAGCGTTTTCAGAAATATACTTATGTGGAGTGTGTGTTGGAGACGGGGCGCACACATCAGATTCGCGTACACATGGCGAGTATCGGGTATCCCGTTCTGGGAGACGAGGTATACGCGTTGGGCAGGAAATCGCCCTTTCGATTGGAGGGGCAGACGCTCCACGCGAAGACGCTTGGCTTTGTACATCCGGTGACCAAGGAATATATCGAGGTGGAGGCGCCGCTGCCGGAATATTTTGAACATTTACTTGAGATTCTTTAGTAAGTGAAAATTTTGTTACTGTTCATGGTGCAACCGCGAGAGATTTTGATGCGTATTCTGCATCAAAATCCGAGACAGAAGGCACCAAAACGGGGTGTACTCTCCCCGTTTTGTGTGCATCTTCGTTGCAATTCACGCACATCAAACAGAAGGTTGCTGAATCGGTTAAGGCGTGAATTGTAACGAAATTTTGTATAAATTGCATAAAATTTTTGCAAAAAACGTTGTCATGTATACAAAAATGACGTATAATATACTTATAGAATGTATAAAGAATTGGAGGTGCGTTGTATGAATACGGTTATTACCATAGGTCGCCAGTTTGGGTCTGCGGGACGCGAGATTGGCGAGAAGATTGCGGAATATTTTGACATTACATGCTATGACAAGGAGCTGCTCACACGCGCGGCGAAGGAAAGTGGCTTTTGTGAGGAGATGATTCAGAATCACGATGAGCGTCCTACCAATTCCTTTTTGTATAATCTGGTGATGGATACGTATTCCTTTGGCTACAATGCCTCCTCCTTTGTGGATATGCCTATCAGTCATAAGGTGTTCCTTGCGCAGTTTGACACGATCAAGAAGATTGCAAGCGAGGGACCGTGCGTGATCGTGGGACGCTGCGCGGATTATGCGTTGGCTGATTTTGAGAACTGTATTCACCTTTTTATCTATGCGAACGAGGATTCGAAGATCAAGCGCATCATGGAGAAATACGAGCTCCCCGAGGCAAAGGCAAGGGACATGATCATCAAGAAGGATAAGCAGCGGCAGAGCTATTACAATTATTATTCCTCCAAGAAATGGGGTCGCGCGGACAGCTATGACCTGTGTATCAACAGCAGCGTCTTAGGGGTAGAGGGCACGGTAAAGCTTATCACTCAGTATATCGAGGATTTTGAAAAGAGAAATACAAAATAAACGGGAGTGGTCAAAAATGACACATTTTACGACGGGTACTGCCACAATAGATAGAGAACTGCATATTGTCAATGCCAACCAAAGCTTCTATCAGTATATAGGGTGGGAGAATCCTATTTTTCTGGAACAGAGTGTGTTCAAGGAGGATTTTCCGGGGCTTAAGGAATCCATGGAGACAGTGTGGGACAATGGGGAGTCTAAGATCGCTTCCTATCGCGTCCAACGTCAGGACGGGAGTATTCACTGGGTTGTCGCGGATATTGTGAGGGCGGAGACAGAGCGGGAGGAGCTTATCAAGCTTAATATACAGTCGGTTGAGGATTTGGAGCAGGAGCTCTGTGCCTTGGGGGACGATGTTCATGAGCTGAGCGTCTATATGGATATCATGGACGAGCTGTTCTTCCGCTATGATTCCAAAAGGGACGACTTCTGCATCTTTATGGGGGGAGAGCGTCAGCGTATGAGGCTTTTTCGCGGCAGCCTTGAGATGTGGGAGAAGTCACTGACGGCAAGGCACCCCTTCACGGATAAGTATGCGGAGTCCTTTCGGGCTTTCTGCACGGATCTGCGAGAGGGAACACATCATTTTTCCCATGAGATCATGCTGCCGCATCTGTTTGGAGCGAACACGAGAGAGCTGTACCAACTGAGGGGAAGGACTATTACGGACTCACAGGAAAGGTCGCTTGTGCTCGGGTGCTTTTACACCATGTCCAAGAATTCCCACCGAAGGAAATCCCGCTCGGGGACGGATGCGGGGCGCGACGAGATGACGGGGCTTTTGAGCAAGCGTTCCGTTACAGAGTATATCAAAAGCATTATAGACTCTAATGCGGAGGGGAATTATTATCTGTGTATCGTAGATGTTGATAACTTTAAGAGCGTGAATGATAATTTCGGGCATATGTTCGGCGACGAGGTACTTATGACCGTGGCGGATATCCTGAAGGACGCCGTGGGAGAGAGAGGCGTCGTGGGGCGTATCGGCGGCGATGAAATGATGATCTTCCTCGAAAATATTGCGGACAGGGTTGATTTAAAGAGTATTCTGAGGACGATCCGCATGGGCGTCGAGTGGACGTACAGGGATATGAAGGAGCTTCACCTAAGCTGCTCCATGGGGGCTGCCGCTTGGCCTGCGGACGTGGACAATTATGACGATTTGTTCAAGCTGGCGGACAAGATGCTCTATCTCGCCAAGGAGAACGGCAAGAACCGTTATATCATCTATACCCCCAATATCCACGGCGATGTGCTTCACAAGGACACCGCTGCCGTACCCGTGGTTGACGCAGGACAAATGAAGAAGCAGAACGTGAACAAGGAGCATCTGCTCTTGGAGATCACGGAGAATTTCCTTCACCTCGGGCTGTGGGGAATCCGTTCCGTGATGGAGCAGACGGGAATCGCGTTCCGTCTCAAGGGTGTGGACATCTTCTATGTGGAGCCCCTTGCCGCCGCTTCCCATTGGCGCGCCGATGGCGAGGAGGTGGGGGACGAACAGCTAAGCTACACGGACTCCACGAAATTCCGACAGCTTTTCAATGAGAATAATCTTGCGGTCATCGACCACACGGCGGATTTGGAATTTGCATGTCCCGAGGTGTATGAGAGCTTTAATGAACAGCATGTGACGGCGGCGTTGATCTACCGTATGGAGGGTAAGGTCTCGGGATATGTATTTTTTATCAAGGGGGATAGCTCCTTGCGGACGTGGTCGGAGCACGACAAGGCGTATTTGAATCTTATCGGCAAAATGATAGAGCTGGTAATAGGCGGAAGATAGAGAGGCGATTTGTGGCTACGCGTTGCAAAGTCGAAAAAGGCTTGACACAAGGACGCCGATGTAATGTTTAAACATAGTTAAAGCTTGAGCAGCGCAGAAATGAGGATTGTGATGGAAAAATTTTACACGGGTACGGCGACTGTTGACAGGAGGTTATCATTTGCGAGGGCGGATCAACAATTTTATGAGTACATAGGCTCTGAGAATTATGTGTCCCTTCTTGGAAATGTCCACCCTGACGACGTGGAATATCTCAAAAGGATTATGTCGGAACTTGTCGTGGACGAGACCGCGGAATTGGTGATTCATCTGATGACGGCGGGCGGGCAGTACCGCAGCGTGTTGGCGGAGCTTACGGGCATCGAGATAGAGGGCGATAAGGAGTCCTATATCGAGTTCAGGATTCAGGATATCGGCGGGCTTGAGGACAAGCTGAATAATCTGTGCGACGAGAACGGGGCTTACAGCGAGTTCCTTGATATGTGGGGCGAGAATCTGTTTCTGTACAATGTGCAGAAGGATTCCTTGGAGGTGTTTAACGGAGGAAGCGTCAACCGTATCATGTCATTTCGCGGGACGATGGAGCAATTCAAGGACGCCATTGTGCAAAATCACGCCGTGGACGAGGACAATATGGCGGTCTTCCAACAGCTGTGTGAGGACATTTCAAAGGGGACAAAGGGCTTTGAATATAAGCTTGTCTTTTCTTATGAGAAGGCGGAGCTTTCGGAGAGCCTCCATGTCGTGAAGGGTAAGACGATACTGAACTCACACAAGGAACAGGTGGTTCTGGGATACATCTCGCGCAGAGGCAATTCAGATGACGGCAGCGCCGAGCGCGTCCAAAATGATTTTGAACGGGATATGACCACGGGGCTGCTCACCAAGAAGGCGATTGTGGAATACACGGAGAATCTGCTCAGGCACAAGCCGAAATACAATGTCAACCTGTGCGTTATAGACCTCGATAATTTTAAACAGGTGAATGACACTTTGGGGCATATGTTCGGGGACGAGGTGCTTGCCACCGTTGCCGACATTCTGAAGGAAGCCGTCGCGGGCAAGGGGCTTGCGGGGAGAATCGGCGGAGACGAGATGTTTATCGTATTAGAGGGTGTAAATGACCTCTCGGATCTGCGAGGCGTGCTCCGCAGCATCAGGAGCAATGTGGAGTGGGCGTACAAGGAGCGCAAGGAGGTACCGCAGGTGACATGCTCGATCGGCGTTTCCACTTATCCCGAGGACGCTTCGAGCTATGATGACCTGTTCAAGATTGCGGACAAGATGCTTTATCGGGCAAAGCAAAAGGGGAAAAACCGCTATATCGTATATTCCCGTGAGGTGCACGGGGACGTGCTAGCGGAAAACGAGCCCGTCAATGAGCAAAACAGCGTGATGCAGAGACAGGACAAGGAAGAGCTTGTGCTGAAGATGATGGAATATCTGGCGTGGCAGACGAACCGCCCTTATGATATGATGCTTCGCGATATCGGCAATACCTTCGGACTGGACGTGGTTCATTTGTCCTACGGGGACGCCGCAAAGATTCGCTTGGAGAGCTATTGGAATGTGAATGGAGGGGAGAAGCCCGCGGATTCCTTTGCCAACTATGTGCATGAGGAGAATTTTGTCCACCTTTACAGGGAACATGACATGGCTGTCATTGACAAGCTTGATTTGATTGAGCAGCTCTGTCCACAGATGTATCGGTATCTGATGGAGCATGGCGTGAAGGTTGCTTTGATCTATAAGATGAACTGCAGGAAGCACGAGGGCTACATCGCCTATTGTAAGATGAGTGATATGTCGCGCAAATGGTCGGACAGCGATATGGCGAATCTGGCGTATATCAGCAAGATTATGGAGCTGTTGATCAATGATAGGTAAGTGATATAGGAGAGGGAGAGATGGACGAATTTGATGCGATTGTCAAGGATACCATGCAAAAGGCGATGCATATTGCCGCGCAAATCGGCATTACGCTCGATTATACAAGGGAGAGTGTGGGAAACGTTGACGCGCTTCTTGAGGATTATCACAATCACATTGACGAATATGACGGTGATGACGGAGAGCGAACCCTGTGGAATCTCGCGGTCGTGTTTGGAATCTATATCGGGGAGGTAATGCTGCGCTGCGGACTGGCCAAGAAGGGCTTTGGCTGGCTCATTGACGACGGACTTCCCATAATCGCCCTGCCCGATAAGCGCATGGCGGCTTCTCCGATCAGCAAGGCACACAAGCAGATTCTAAACGGAGACGAGGACAGTGTAGAGGGCTTCGTTGATGTGGCGTTCTCTATTTTGACGAAGGACGAGCTGCCCAAGACGGGAGTGCTGAGAGTGCCCGATGTCGAAACGGCGAGCGGCAGTAAGCTTGAGGCGGTTGTTTATAAGGACGCGGATTATTATATTAACCTTGTCGCTGAGGGCAAGGAGGATTTTGTTATTTTCAAATCCCATGACGGATTCTTTCAATTCTATGGCGTTGGCGATAGATTTGTCTGTGAGGCGTGGTTTAATAAGGACGGTCGGAGGGCATACGGCATGATCAACCCCGACTGTGCGAACACCGAGCGCGTAGACCTTGTCACCCCCTTTGGTAAATACACCCCGAGAGAGCGGGATATCATTTCACTGGAACAGCTTAAGACGGCGTTGAGAGAGTATTTTTATAATTTTGAGGAGACGGACTTTCTCGCCAAGGTTCCACATGAGGAGATAGAGGGGTAGGGGGAAGGACGAAATGGGAAAATTGATGGAGGATATCATATCTACCGCCAATCGCTTTGCGGCTAATATGCGGGAAGAGGGCGTTGACGTTTTCGATTTTTCTATTGAAAGTCTGGCAGAGGCGGATAGTTTTCTGGGTTCCTTTGAGGGAGATGATTTGGACACGGAGGCGCTGTTCAATGCGTCGTCCATGGTGGGATGCTATATCTTTGAAACCGCCCGCCAAAATTACGGGGGCGAGTATTACTGGCTGGAGAACGAACAGCAGCCCATTCTGATTGCGGGAGAGCCAGACTTTAGCGTGTCGATCCGCGCGTGGCAAAAGGCAAAGGGGCGCATACTCAACGGAAGCGAGGACAATATTCCTTTTTATATCGAGGGATATAAGGAACACATCGAGAAAGGAAAGGAGACGAAGGGGTATTGTGTGACGATTGTGTGATTATTGTTATATTTAAGTCTGCAAATAAAAAGTCAAGCAGAAATTTGTGAACTTTGAAAATTTTA
>JAMPHH010000045.1 GCA_023663505.1 Muribaculum sp. | reverse complement strand
TTCCTATTTTATTTATTCAAGTGGAAAAGGCTTTGTCGCCTTGGCAGAATCGCCACGAAAATGCTACTTGAATTTTAAGATACTTATATTCTATCGTGCCTAACCTATCTTGTCAAGAAAAAAATGTGTTTAGCAGTTGCTTCAAATAAAATTTTTGCCGCAAGTTCTCCTTGACAAACCGTCCTCCCGCCCTTATAGTAAAAAAGAACAAAATCGCTAGGGGAGCACATCGCTGAGATTGAAGCGCAGCGCATAGCCCGCTTCTAACCCTCACTACCTGACCCGGACAATACCGGCGTAGGGAAGCATATCGTTCTGCAGCAGTCACGGCTGACGCACGTTTTTATACCTTATACCATTCCTTGTGCCGTCTGCCCCGCCATCTGTCTGCGGGACCCGATGTTGTCCCTCCTCGCGCAGACGAAGGAGGATTTTTTATGCAAAACCAAAAGACACAAATCTTAGTGGAAGGCGCCGCCATGGTCGCCCTCGCCACCGTTCTCAGCTTTATCAGGATCATACGGCTTCCGTGGGGCGGCTCCGTCACCCTGCTCTCCATGCTGCCTATCCTTATATTCTCCATACGCAGGGGAGTGAAATACGGTCTGGCAGTCTCCTTCCTGTATTCCCTTATCCAATTCGGTCAGGGAATCATGGACGGAATCTTTGGTTGGGGGCTGACGCCATTGATGCTGATCGGCTGCATCTTTCTGGACTATATCGGCGCCTTCAGCGTACTGGGCGTCGCGGGAAGCTTTCGCAAGAAAGGACTGCCCGGGCAAATCGGCGGCATCTGTCTCGCCATAACGCTTCGCTTTATCATGCATTTTCTGAGCGGCGTGGTCATCTGGCACAGCTTCGGCGAGCTGTGGAACGGCTTTTCCACGGAGAACACCTTTGTATACAGCTTCCTGTACAACGGATTCTATATGGCATTGGAATTGATCTTCACCGTGGCAGGCGCCATCGCCCTGTTAAAAGCGCCCCAGACCAAGCGGCTGATCCTGCCCGAGGAAACCATGTAACCTATATAACGCTTCAAGCCTGCAGCACCGCAGAGCACAATACATCACGGAAGACTATTGTTTGTGACCTTAACGCGCGCCTGTCTCCAGATAAAACGAATACAGTATGCTTTCCTTCACGGGCATCCTCATCAGCTTCTCCAAAGCCTCCTGATAATAGGCAATCTGCACCTCATACCGATTCCACAGCTCCTCCATGCTGCCTATGACGTCCGTCTTGTAATCCAACAGCACCAGCTCTCCCGCCTCCACCCAGAACACGTCGATAATACCCTGTATCAGCACCTTCTCCTGCTCGGGGAATTCCTCCGAGACGCGCCCCGCGTCAATCCCCAGCACGAAGGGCTGCTCTCTGTATAGCTCCCCGCGAAGCTGCGCCCTCCACATGCGATAGCTCAACTCCGACTCCATAAAATGAATCAGTTTCCCTATATTCAGGGCGTCCAAATACTCCCTTGAAAGCCGCAGGCTTAAGGTTTCCCGCTCCAAGAAGCCCTGAAGCTCCGTGCGAAGCCGCCTCGTGTCCAGTCCTCTCCTGTATGCATCATAATCCGACGGAGCCTCCGCAAACTGCCCGCCCAAGAGCCCGTCAAAATCCAACAGCTCCATCGCGCGGTGGAACGCATTACCTCTCACCGTGCCGCTCACCTTCTCCTTATCCCTGCGAAACACGGGAATATAAGGCACAATCTCCCTCTCCTCAAAGGCGTGAAAGGCTGCCTCGTCCTTCTGTGCCATAGCAGCCACCTTAAGCTCTGACACGGTAGTCTTGGTGTAGAGCTTCTCCAAGCTTTGATACGGATAGACAAATGCCAGCCTGCTCCGAAGAGTCTTTTCCGTCTCTCTGTTGGCGTAATCAGCCGCATATCGCAATTCTTCCCTGCGCCCCGCGAGATCGAACTGTTCCACAAGCTCATGCCCCGCCAAGGTCTCCTGTCCGAGCACACTTACCTTGAATCCCGCGCCTGCCAAGATCGGCATCAGAAAGTCCACATAGCTTCCCGCTTCCATAAAATCAGGATAAGCAAGCTTCTCCTCCTGATATTCCTGCGCGAACTCCCATTTCTCCCCCGCCTTATCCACCGCGGCGGTCATGATCAGCTTCTCCCTCGCCCTTGTCATAGCTACATAGAGCACGCGGAGCTCCTCCGCAAGATTCTCCTCCCGAAGCTTCTTTGCGATCACATTTTGCCGCAGGGTCCTGTTGCGGATACGTCTCCGGGGATTCACATAGGTAACTCCAAGCCCCATATCCATATCCATGATCATCGCCCGATTGTAATCCTGCATATTAAAGCGTTTGGAAAGCCCTGCCACAAAAGTCACGGGAAACTCCAAGCCCTTCGACTTGTGGATACTCATAATGCGCACCACATCAGCATTTTCGTCTAACAAATCCGCCTCGCCATAGTCCACATCATACCGCTCGAGCTGCTCGATATATCTCACAAAGTGGAACAACCCGAAGTAACTGGTTTTCTCAAAGTCCGACGCCTTGTGAAAGAGCATCTCCACATTTGCCCTGCGCCTGCTGCCCGCGGGAAGCGCAGTGACATAATTCATATAATCATAGTCCTCCACCACCCTCTGCAGCAGCTCCCTGATAGGCATATACACCGTACAGGCGCGGTATTCACGCAGCCTGTGAAGGAAGGCTGCCACCTTAGCTCCCAAGTCCACAGCCTCGCGATTCCCTAAGCCTTCGTCTTGGAACGCCTTTTCGATGCCATGTCCCGCGAAGTCACCTTCTCCAACAGCTTCTCCATCTCGAGATACAGCCCCGATACCCTGCTCCGTGCTGTCACTGTCCTCATGAGCTTGCAACTCATTATGCTCCCACTTGCACAATGCCTCATACAGAGAGCAGCCCTTTCCGCCCGCGCGGATCAAGGCAATCTCCTCCTCGGTAAAGCCGCCAAATATAGATTTCAGCATACCATACAGCGGGATATCCTGTCTCGGATTGTCCAACACGCGCAGCACCTGTAGCAATTCCTGTACCTCCGTGGCGGCAAAATACCCCGTCTTAGAGGTGATATAGGCAGGGATTCCCTCCTGCTCAAGCACCGCCTTAAACTCCTCGTCCCAACCGGAATTGGCCCGAAGCAGAATCACCATATCCGAGTAACGCACAGGTCTTGGCCCGCCGCTCTCCCTGTCAAACACCTGAAAGCTCCGCTTAAGCTCCTTGATCCGCTCCGCGATCACAAGCCCCTCCGCCTGCTTTGCATCAAGCTCCTCGTCCTTTTGCGGCTTTTCCACAAGGAGAAGCTCACTCTCGCACCCTTCCGCCTCTGGATACTCAGCCCCCGCATAGAGCGCGGCGCGGTCATCATATGCAATCCCGCCGACCTCTCGGCTCATGATTCGCCCAAACACGCTGTTCACTGTGTCCACCACCTGACTCCTGCTTCGGAAGTTACGACTTAGATCAATGCGGCAATACGCCTCGCCATCCTCCTGATAGCTGTCATATTTTTCCATGAAAAGCTCCGGTCTCGCCAGACGAAAACGGTAGATGCTCTGCTTCACGTCGCCCACCATAAAGCGGTTGAAGCTCCCGTCCTCCTCCCCCGATATGGCTTTTAGGAGATATTCCTGCACCAGATTGCTGTCCTGATACTCGTCAATCAATATCTCCTGAAAATACTCCCTGTACTCCCTCGCCACCCTGCCGGGTCTGACCTCGCCGCCGTCCCGCTCCAACAGTATATCCAAAGCATAATGCTCCATATCGGAGAAGTCTATCATCTTCTGTTCCCGCTTGCGCTGCCGCATCCTGCGGTCAAACTCCAGAGTCAAATCAAGCAATTCGTTCACTGCCCTCTCGCACTCCTTGGATTGCGCGGCGGCAAGAGGTAAAGGCGTGCCAAAAAAGCTCTCGCTGACGCCGTCTAGCAAATCCTTAACCTGTGTCCGAAGGTTCTTTGCAAGCTCCCGCTTTGCGGGCGACACACTCTCGTCCCTCTTAGACGAAAGCCTGCCAAAGCTGACTGCGGGAATACGCACACTATACTCCGTCAGGGAGTCATATTGTCGGATAGCTTCTATCGCTTCCAATTCCGACTCCACAAGCTCCCCATACATATAAGGCCCATCAGGACTCTCACAGAGCCGCTGTACCACGGTAAGCTTCTGAATACAGCCATCCAACATGGCGTCTACATACCGCTTCAAATACGCTCCCACAGCTCCTCCCAGAAGCTCCTCCGCCGTCTGCGCGCTGTAATCCTGCTTTCTGGCAGTCAGCCACTCCTCGGGAAAAGGACAGCTCGCCGCCTGATGAGACATTCGCAGTATATCCTCCTCCAACACGCCCTCTCGCCCGCTCGGGCAGAAGAACTCCACACAATTCAGGAAGTCCTCCCTTCCCTTCTGATAAGACTCCTCCAAAAGCTCCCCCAAAATCTCCTGCTCCAACAGCTTTATCTCATTTTCGTCCGCCACGCGAAAGGCGGGGTCAAGCCCAATCTCATGAAAATGATTGCGAATGATAAAAAGACAAAAGCTGTCAATCGTGGTGATCTGCGCGTTATGTAAGAGGGTGGACTGCCTTTGGATATGCTCGGACTCCGGACATTCCTTCAGCCTTTGGGCGATTCCCATGGCGATGCGCTCCCGCATCTCGGAAGCCGCCGCGTTGGTGAAGGTCACGATCAACAGACGGTCAATGTCCACCGGACGCACCTCGTCGCATACCATTCTGACGATGCGCTCCACCAACACCGCCGTCTTGCCGCTTCCCGCGGCGGCGGACACCAGTATATTGCGATTATGAAGCTGTATCACTCTCTCCTGCTCAGGTGTGAAAGAAATAGCCATCTCTATCTCCTCATCTCATCCAAAATCGTCTCTTTATCCAAATCCTCAAGCTTCCTTTTCTGAAAGCCGGAAATTGCCGCGTCAAAGCCGCAGACCTTTCGGTAAGGACAATATGTACAAGCCTCCCTATTCCCCTTCTCATAGGGATTTACACTGATACAGCCGTCCAACATCTGCCGCCCGATCTCCTTGAGTTTACGGTTCGCATAATCAGAAATCAGCCTCAGCTCCTCCTTGCTCATGACCCCCGAGCGGGCGCTAAAGCTCCCGTCCTTCTTGCGCTCCACAGGGATTATATCCGACTTGTCGGATAAGGAGTCGTCCAGTCTCTCAATAACGGCAGGGTCTGCGTTGACCACACCATTCATGCGAAGCTGCTGCATGATCTGCTCGTCCAGCTCCTCGTCTGACAGCTCCGCCCCCGTCTCCACCACCGGATCGTCAATATGATAGTAGAGCAGGGCGGCGGGCACAATCTCCTTGTCGGGATATTTCCTTGCCTGCATCTCCATCGCCGCATTCATATATACCACCAATTGAAGCTGCAGCCCATAATACAATGCCGCCAGATCAAACCTTTTATCTCCGGACTTGTAATCAATCACCTTGACATACACATGCTCCCCATCCTGCGCCGTGTCAATCCTGTCAATGCGCCCCTGCAAATGCATACGCTCGTCCTCGGACAGCGTCACATGAACGCTCTCCAAATCCTGTGCGAAATGAAAGGACAGCTCATACTCCTCGGGCTGAAAGCTTCCCCTGTTCAAATGCTTTTGCAGCGTGAGCACCGTGCGGGTGAGCACCCTGCCCATACGGGTGATCGCGTACTCGTTGCGCGCGCTGCTGTAAAGCACCGTGTCGCCGTACACCGCCGCATAAGCCTCAAGCGCCTCCCGCACCGCCCGCTCCCCAAATTCCTCGGGAAAATCAAACCATGTATAGCCGTGCTCCGAAAGCTTTCCCCCAAAGCTCTCCAACACCGCATGATACACATTTCCCATATCCACATTCTCAAAACCGAATTCCTCCCGCTCCCGCAGGGACAATCCATATTGCAGGAAATGCCTGTAAGCACACGCCGCAAAGGTTTCCAGACGGCTTACGCTGTTGACAAGGCTCTGCCCGTACAGCATACGCGCCACCACCTTGGAAAGACCTGAATCCACATATCTCGCAAAGGCTGCTCCCGCCAACCGCTCGCGCTCAGAAGCCAACGCCGCATCTCCATAAACATGATAAATGGTATAGAAATCCTCCCTTGTCTCCTCCGCAAGACTGCCCTCCGCATACTCCCGAAGCATTCCGGCAAGGAATTCCCTCCCCTGCAGCGGATTCACAATCTGCTCCGCCACGGGACGGTTCTGCGGACACTCCACGACCAACTTCGGGAACAGCGCCTGCACCGTCTCTATCAGATAGGCGGGGTGAATGCTCTTCCCTCCGCTGTTTACCTTGGCATAGGAGAGGTATAAACGCTTGGAGGGCTTGGTCATATTTAAATATAGATAAAGCCTTTGAATATACATCTTCTGTCTAGGTGACGGCGCAAGCTCCAATCCTGAATCCCGCAGGAATTCCCTGTCCATATCGGAGATGATCCCGCCCTTGGAGGCGTTCTTGGGAATATTGCCGTCATTCACCCCCATGAAAAAGAGCACCCTGATCTGCTTCAGGCGGGTGCGCTCCATATCTCCCACCGTGATGCGGTCAACGTTCTGGGGGATCGTCCCTACCTCGATCTCCTGAAAGCCCGATTCCAGAATATCCCTGAATTCCTCCAAGGTGATTTGCTCTGTCCCAAGCAACCCGTGCACCTGCTCCAAGAGCTCCATCACCAACCGATAAATCTGCGCGTACTCTCTGGCACGTGGCAAATCCTGAAGCTCCTCAAAACGCTTTTCATACTCTGTCAGCTTCTGCTGCACCTGATTTGCCACCAAGAATTCATACAGCTTATCCACATATTCCGAAGCGGGAGCCCTTCCCCCCATGCGAAGCATCTCCACCTGACTGACCAATTGCCCCCGCAGCGCATTCAGACGCGCCAACGCCTCCTCGTCCTCCCCCATCTGCGCCGTCTTATGGGTGAAAATCTGACTCCAACGCCGATACCCCCTCAGCCCCGTCTGAATACAGTAATTCTCCAGCTCGTCAATATCCTCCGGCTCCATATCCGCCAAGCCGCTGCGCAGATAATGAAACACCGCCTGATAGGAGAAATCCTTCTCAAAGAGCGCCAAGGCGCTCGTGATATACTCAATCATGGGATTCAGCACAATCCCCCTTGTGCGATCTAGGAAGCAGGGAATCCCCATACGCCCGAACTCGCTCTCCACATAGGGGGCATAGCCCTCCAAATCCCCCGCAACCACCGCGATATCCCGATATGCCAGCCCCTCCTCCCGAATCAGGCGGCAGATCTCCAACCCCGTCTGATGAACCTCCTCCCTGGGCGAGGCGGCCTCAAACATTCGAATCTCTCTCTGCGAGCCCTCAAACACCTCATACGGATACCGAAAAAGATTGCGCTCAAGATGCGCGAGCGCAGGAGCCTCCTCGAAGCGGCTCCGCCCGTTTCCCCTGATACAGACCTCCCTGCCAAAAAGCTGTGCAGGTTCGTCCTGTCGGTTCTCCACGATAAATACATCACGTTCCCTGACAACGCCGATTTGCTTTGCCAAGCCCTCCAGATCCGCGACGGTTTTCTTGCTCAAATGAAACAGCCTCTGCTCCCCGTCCAACACATAAGGATTCTCTCCCCCGCCCAAGGTCACGGTCACGATCACCTCGCCGCACAGCCGCATAAGCTCCTGTATCAGACGATTCTGTATAGGCGTAAAGCCCGTAAAGCCGTCAAAAATCACCACGCTGCCCGCAAGCAGGGCAGACTTCTCCAGAGAGCGCGCCAACACGTCAAGCTTCTCCTCCGTGGTGATGAAATTGCCCTGAATATACTCAAGAAAACCTTTATAGAGCGTCTCCAAATCCCTTAGCTTATACAGCAGCGCTCCCCGCCCCCTGGCAAAATCAATCAGCCTCGAGACGTCCTCCACTCCGATGCCGTACTGCATAAACTCCGACAACGCGCTCTTTACCTCATGGATATAGCCCTGACGATTCAAAAGCCCTCCCAAGGCGGGCAGCTCCTCCTTCAAGCCTGCCGCCACCCGCTGCAGCACAAGGCTCTTGCCCGTGTCATCTAACACAGGCACATTCTCCCAGCCTACCTCCTCCAGAATACGGTGAGTCAGCCGCCCGAAGCTCAGCACGTCGATATTCATGATACCGCCATAAGGCGACAGCATAACCAAATCCTTCTGTGTCTGCATGGTAAACTGATCGGGCACGATCACCAAGAAATTCTGTCTTGGATTCTCCTTTGCCCGAGCCAATATTTCCTCATAAAGCTGTCTGCTCTTGCCCGCCCCCGACGAGCCAAAATAAAAGCGTAAACTCATTGCCACCCCCGCTTGAGCACAGCATCGCTCATGATTGATGGCCATTCGGCCGTTTCATGTCTTGAATAAGGTTACTGTATCATGAGCTTAGCATCGCTCATGATTGATGGCCATTCGGCCGTTTCATGTCTTGAATAAGGTTACTGTATCATAAGCTCCACCGGACAGTGATCCGAGCCCATGATATCAGGATAAATCTTTGCGTCCCTAAGCCTGTCCTTCAGGCTCTCGGATACGACAAAATAGTCAATACGCCACCCTACGTTCTTCGCTCTGGAATTTGCCATATATGACCACCACGAATAGGCGTCCGTCACATCGGGATAAAAATATCGGAACGTGTCGATAAAACCGCTCTCCAACACCCTGCTAAAGCAAGCTCTCTCCTCGTCCGTAAAGCCCGCGTTCTTGTGGTTTGTCTTGGGATTCTTTAAGTCGATCTCCTGATGCGCCACATTCAAATCCCCACAAAAGATCACGCCCTTTTGCTTGGAAAGCCCCTTGATATATTCCAAAAAAGCCGCCTCCCACTCCATTCGATAAGCAAGCCGTGTCAATTCCCTCTGAGAATTGGGAGTGTAGACCGTAATCAGGTAAAAATCCTCGAATTCCAGCGTGATGACGCGCCCCTCGCGGTCGTGCTCCTCCACCCCGAGCCCATAGCTCACATTGACGGGCTCGCGCTTGGTGAACACAGCCGTGCCCGAATACCCCTTCTTCTCCGCATAATTCCAATATTGATAAAAACCGGGCAGCTCCAAATCATGCTGCCCCGCCTGAAGCTTCGTCTCCTGAAGGCAGAAAATATCCGCGTCCAGCTCATGAAAGGAATCCATAAAGCCCTTTTGCAGACAAGCCCTAATTCCGTTGACATTCCAAGATACCAGTTTCATACCCGCTCCTATCCGCGCGCTTTTACGCGCCTGCGATTCATGATAGTCATTCTATAACAGTCAAGCCTCCACGTTCATAATGACATTTGTCTCGCAGGCACAGCTTCATTCCTCATTGCCTGCGGGAATCATTACACAGCTTAACTGCTATATCATTCTAGCATATTTTGCCCAAGTTGACCACATTTACTTTGATGGAATTAATTTCGCTGTACGCCTTTGTTCTCAATAAAGCCATAACATTTGCGTCCATTTTGGAAATTTTTTACCCTTATCTGCCAGTGTCTCCTCCTAAACCACTGTTATATATTCCGTTCATGTCCGTTCGCCCCAAATAGGGCATAATACCCCCCTTGGCTGACAGGTTTTTAAATTCTACCCTGTCCGTTACGCATACATGCTGCACAGGTGCTCCTTCTGACCGCTTTCAATCCTTGCCTTCGCCATTGCCATGTATACCAGAAACGTTACCATCAGGAACATCCTCATCTTTGACAATCCCCTGATCGTGTGCCTCTCAAAACGGTAATCCCTGTCTATCCGTCCATTTATCCTCTCCACGCCTGTCCCGCGGCTGTACAGCCTTTTCCATTTATGGCTGTTCCTCGCCACCGACGTGAAAATCCTCCGGTCTTCTTCACATTTGACCCGGAAAATCCTTTTGTCCTTATCCTGTGGCCTGAACCCATACCTCAGGCTGTCCGTCCCCTTGTCATATCCCCGGTAAAGGAGTTCGGTCTTTTCCCGTCCACCATGAGTATCTCCCCGAAATGCTCCAGATTTTCATACATATACGGCACCTGTTCCGTGAACATCTCGTCCAGTTCCTTCTGGCATGAAGTCAGGTTCTTCAAAAATTTTGAGTACGCACTTTTCGATGGCGCAACGTATACCTTTATGCTCCCGTCTTCCTGTTTTACCGACTTTGGCTCGAAACCGCAGAGAGCCCGCAGCTGCCGGTTCCTGCGCAGTTCCCTCAGCAGGCTCTCCACCGTTTCATGCTCGAACAGAAAGCTGGCAATAAAAGAGTTCCACATGACCTCGCGTGGCCAGCCATTCCTCCCCTTCCCCCGTATCCTGTAAAGTTTCCGGATCAGTCCCGCGTCATTAAGCGTGCCAAGCACTTTCTGCAGTCTCTCCAGATCCCCAAGTTCTTCAAATTCACTCTCGCCAAACAGTTTCATCTGTGGCATTATATTCATCAGGGAAAACCTCTCTTTCTTTCTGTTTGGTGACACTTACATTATACTCCTTTAGGAGTGTGAAAGACAGGTTTTTCCTTTATATTTGGGGACTTTTTTCCCGTTGTGCGTTTAGTCGCAATTTTGGCTTTTTTACATGTCAGGATTTCGGAAAGCCGCATAAATACGTTGTTTGGGTTGGCGAAATATTTTTGACCCTGTCCGCCAGCCCTTTGTTTTCAATGCTTTTCAACAGCGAAATTAATTCCGATAGAATTAATTCCTGAATTAGTGTCTGCTGATTAAGCCACTTTTAGGCTATAGTTTTTGATATGTACCACATAGTAAAAAAATTTCCAAAATGGACGCAAAAGTATTCGTTTCTGAATCCTGAAAAGATTCGACACGAATACAGATAATGCGATGGATGTCTGTTGGGTTTCCTCCAGCTTGGTCACGATACACCCCAGACCATAACAACGTTTGCTGCGGCTGAAAAAACGCTCCACTTCAATCCTGTCCGTATTATCAAGCGCATTTGCGCTTTGTGTTCCAGTTTCTTGTCTGTTTTGGCATCTGGTGACGGTCTGCCAAGCTTTGGACCCGACAGCCGTATCCCGTATTTTTTACAGTAAGCCCGGTTGTCTCTGGTCCGCCAGTACCCGCTCCGGATAGTTACCCGTGCGTGACCTGTACCGTTCCACCGCGCCGACCAGACACCCGCTTTCATTGCACGCATCAAAGGATACCTTCTCCAGCCGCCTGTATCCTTCCCCGTCGATGCTGACATCCAGCTTTGCGCCGAATTCAACGGGGGTTTTTACCTTGCCCCGCACTATGGGGCGTATCCACGGCTGGCTGATGCTCACGATCCTGTCCGGCACGGTGTGTACCTTGTTCTCATACATATATTCCTGTTGGGCATACAGCTTGAAGATCGTCAGGATACAAGGGATATCTCTGGTATCCGGCACTAAGCCCCGGCTGAAATATCCTTCCAGATAGCCGATGTCCCTGCGCACGTAAGAGAGTTGTCTTCTGATTGCCACCCGTACCTGCTTTTTGTTATGCTTCCTGCACTTGGCAAAAGCCAGATGTTCTTTCCTTGATTCATTAAGCAGGGAGATACTCGTTTGCCTCGTTCAGCATATCCGCCGTGATCCGTTTGCGGAACAGCACCAGCGTGCTTGCGTCAAACGGCGGGGTGTCCTGATATCCCGGCAACCCGATAAAATACTGGAGGTACGGGCTCTCCGTGATCTGCTCCACGAGCTCCCTGTCGGTGAAACGCAGCCTGTTCTGGATGATCACGGAAGCAAGCACCATACGCAGTGGCTTCGCAACATTACCCGTGTCACTTGGGAACAGGGTGGCGTATTTTACTTCAAGCTCGTCCCATAGGATTTTATCCGCCATCCGAACCCAGCGGTTATCGGGATTCATATGCAACCCCATGGGTTGGTTAAAATCAAGCAAAAGATTAGCGATGCCCGTCAACAGCGTTGACAGGGCTCACTATTTACGGGAATCACTCGCTCCATGAAGATATAAAGCCTACGCAATATTTATAACTATATCGCAAAATTAATATTATTTTAAATCAAATAAATGCATTTTCTATAATAATATCGTCATTACAAGTATATGCATAGTCTGTGGGACACCACCCAATCTGCTTAACAGTCGCAGTATCCCCTCAATCCTTCCGCCGCAAAAGAGTCAGGACGCATTTCAGTTAGAAACGCGTCCTGTTCCTCTCATGGTTTATCAATAATAACTACAACCCTTACTACTTCTCCTTAATCTGTCCATGCAATGCCTGCAGCGACTGCACCTCAGCGTTGCCGTGCTTCTGCACATACAGAATCCCTTCCGCTGTCGCCCGCACCGCCGCGATGGTGGTCATATAAGGTATCTTTGCTTTGATCGCCGCCTTGCGCAGATAGCTGTCATCATGCACGCTGTCGCTGCCCACGGGAGAGTTGACGATCAGGTCGATCTCCCCGTTGGTGATCAGATCCAGCACATTGGGACGTCCCTCATAAAGCTTCTTGACCAACTGCGCCTTGATGCCCGCGCCATTGATCAGCTCACAGGTGTTGCCCGTGGCAAGGATCCTAAATCCCGCCTCGTTAAACGCTTTCGCGATCTCCACAACCTCCTCCCTGTCCTTGCGGTTTACGCTGATCAGCACCGTCCCGCTCAGGGGCAGTCTGGTCTGGGTCGCCTCCTGCGTCTTGAAGAAGGCTTCCCCCACGGAGGGTGAAAGTCCCAATACTTCACCGGTAGAACGCATCTCTGGTCCAAGAATCGGGTCTACCTCAGGGAACATATTGAAGGGGAACACCGCTTCCTTCACGCCATAGTACGGAATATGCTGCTCCTTTAATCCCGCCACGGGAGAGGGTCTTCCGGTGATATCCGCCGTGATGATCTCCGTGGCGATAGGCACCATACGAATATTGCAGACCTTCGACACCAAGGGCACGGTACGGGACGCCCTAGGGTTTGCCTCCAACACATACACCTTGCCATTCTCAATGGCATACTGAATATTCATAAGCCCCTGCACATGCATCTCCTCCGCGATCCTGCGGGTATATTCCTTGATCGTCGCCACGTTCTCCTCCGAGATATGCTTGGAGGGAATAATGCATGCGGAATCGCCGGAATGGACGCCCGCCAGCTCGATATGCTCCATCACCGCGGGCACAAAGGCATGTGTACCGTCGCTGATAGCGTCCGCTTCACACTCGGTAGCATGATTCAGGAATCGGTCTATCAGAATCGGTCTGTCGGGGGTCACGCCCACAGCAGCCTGCATATAGCCTGTCAGATTCTCGTCATCGTACACCACCTCCATGCCTCTGCCGCCCAACACATAGGAGGGGCGCACCATCACAGGATAACCGATCTTGTGGGCAATCTCCAATGCCTCCTCCACCGTGGTCGCCATACCTGACTCCGGCATGGGAATCTGCAGCTTGTCCATCATTGCGCGGAACTGGTCTCTGTCCTCCGCCAGATCGATCACAGATGGAGAGGTGCCCAGAATGCGCACACCATTCTTCTCAAGCTCAGAGGCAAGATTTAACGGAGTCTGTCCGCCAAACTGGGCAATCACACCCACGGGCTTCTCCTTTTTATAAATACTCAGCACGTCCTCCAAGGTCAAGGGCTCAAAGTAAAGCTTATCCGAGGTGTCATAGTCCGTGGACACGGTCTCCGGATTGCAGTTGACAATAATGGTCTCAAAGCCCAGCTTTTTCAATGCCAGAGAAGCGTGCACACAGCAGTAGTCAAACTCGATACCCTGTCCGATACGGTTCGGACCTCCGCCCAGAATCATCACCTTGGGCTTATCGCTGCGGACAGGATTCTTATCCGGTGCGTTGTAGGTGGAATAATAATAGGCGCTGTCAGGAGTACCGCTCACATGAACGCCCTCCCAAGCCTCCTCCACGCCCAACGCGATGCGCCGTTCGCGAATCTCCTGCTCAGATATTCCCAATAAAATACTCAGATATTTGTCAGAGAAGCCGTCCTTTTTGGCGGCGATCAGCTCCTCATCTGAAGGAAGACCTCCCTTGCTCTTAAGAAGCGTCTCCTCCTCGTCCACAAGCTCCTTCATCTGCTCGATAAACCATGCCTTCACATGGGTAATCTCGTGAAGCTCCTCCACGGTCGCTCCCTTTTTCAAAGCCTCATACATGGCAAAATGCCGTTCACTGGAAGGCGTGGCTAACATCTGCAGGAGCTGCTCCTTCGACTTTCCCTCCAGCTTGGGAATCTGCCCGAGACCGTAACGCCCTGTCTCCAAAGAACGGATTGCTTTCTGGAAAGCCTCCTTATAATTCTTACCGATACTCATGACCTCGCCCACGGCGCGCATCTGAGTCCCAAGCTTGTCCTCCACGCCCTTGAACTTCTCAAATGCCCAACGGGCGAATTTGATCACCACATAATCTCCGTCAGGCACATACTTGTCCAAGGTTCCGTATTTTCCACAGGGAATGTCCTTCAATGTCAAGCCTGCTGCCAACATTGCGCTGACCAGTGCGATAGGAAAGCCCGTCGCCTTAGACGCCAGTGCCGAGGAGCGCGAGGTACGGGGATTGATCTCGATGACGATGATCCGGTCGCTCACAGGGTCATGGGCAAACTGCACATTGGTCCCACCGATCACCTGTACCGACTCCACGATTCGATATGCCTGCTCCTGAAGTCGCTTTTGCAGCTCCTCCGAGATGGTCAGCATGGGAGCCGCACAGAAGGAATCCCCCGTATGCACGCCCATGGGGTCAATATTCTCAATAAAGCAGACCGTGATCATATTGCCGTCCGAGTCACGAACCACCTCAAGCTCCAGCTCCTCCCAGCCGAGAATGGACTCCTCCACCAAGACCTGACCCACCAGACTCGCCTGCAGCCCTCTGGCGCATACCACCTTTAGCTCCTCCTTGTTGTAGACCAGACCGCCGCCTGCGCCGCCCATGGTGTAGGCGGGACGCAGCACCACGGGATATCCAAGCCCATCCGCAATCTGCAGAGCCTCCTCCACCGTGTAGGCAACCTCGCTGCGCGCCATCTCAATCCCCAAGGCGTTCATTGCCTTCTTGAATTCGATTCTGTCCTCGCCCCGCTCGATAGCGTCCACCTGCACACCGATGACCTTCACCTGATACTTGTCCAAGATTCCCGCGCCCGCCAGTTCCGCGCACAGATTAAGCCCCGACTGCCCGCCCAGATTGGGTAGCAGCGCGTCAGGGCGTTCCTTAGCGATGATCTGTTCCAACCGCTCCTTATTCAACGGCTCAATATAGGTGACATCTGCAATCTCCGGATCTGTCATGATCGTCGCGGGATTGGAATTCACCAATACAATCTCGTATCCCAGCTTTCTCAACGCCTTACAAGCCTGAGTGCCGGAATAGTCAAACTCACAGGCCTGCCCGATAATGATAGGACCGGAGCCTATGATCAATACTTTGTGAATATCTGTTCTTTGCGGCATATTGTATCCTCCTCAGCCGGCACCCGTAGCATGCCGTTCCTTTATATTACAGCTAAGATTTCTACTGTTTCCTGATATTTTCTCTCAACCTCCGGCAAAAGCTCCTCCGCCTCCGAATACATGCCACCCCGCAGGAGCTCCACCTCCTTGCTGACCACCTCAAACAACCCGTCCAGTGACAGATTGCCGCACAGACCCTTTAGGGTGTGAGCCGCCTTAAAAGCATCATCATACCTTTTCTCCTTCATGGCCGCCTCATACATATCAAAACTGGAATCCTCGGAAAGTCTCTGCAGAAAGCTCAGCAATAATTCCTCGTTACCCACAAAACGATCCATGGCAGTCTCAAAATTCACAACCTGAGACAGCCTTGCTTTTTTACTCTCGTCCATCTTGGTACTTCCTCTCATTTTCTATAACTGCTTATCTGCAAAAAGCTCAATGGCATTGCGGGAAGTCTCCAAGCACTTCAAAAGCTTCGGGGAAAATACGCCGCATTGTCCCTCCATGATCATATTGTAAGCCGTCTCCTTGTCAAAGGGCTTCTTATAGCATCTCTCACTCACCAACGCGTCATACACGTCCGCAAGGGAGACGAGCTGCGCGGACAAAGGGATTTCGTCGCCCTTCAAGCCGTCCGGATAGCCCTTGCCGTCATCTCGCTCGTGATGGTGGCGGCAGATCTCATAGGAGATCGCCAACAGCTCGCCGCCCTGAAGCTCCTCCGGCAGGAGCTTCAAGATCTCACAGCCCTTCGTGGTGTGCGTCATCATGACCTCCCTCTCCTCGTCCGTCAACCGTCCGGGCTTTAACAGGATGCTGTCGGGAATGGATATCTTGCCGATATCATGGGTGACTGAGGCGTGTGCGATCGTGTCAATCTTATGCTTGGTCAGCCCCGCCTCCGGATATAGCTGCATGTAGGTCTGGGCGATGATTCTGGTGTAGCCCTTCACCCTTCTGGTATGCGTTCCGGATTCCAGATTCCTGAACTCCACAATATTGCTGATCGCCTCCAACAGATTGTCATTATACGCTTCAATCTGCCGCTGCTGAATGTTCAGAAGCCTTTGCTGATCCTGTATGATCTCCTCCATCTCGGCAGCTCCCTGACGGAGACTGATGATGTTGTTGACATTCCTCTTGACAATCTCGGCATCATAGGGCTTGGAGATCATACTGGCGGCGCCCAGAGCGTAGACCGTCAATTCCAACTGCTTATCGTCCTTCTCTCCCGTGATAAGTATCACGGGGATCCGATCCGTGATCTTCTCCGCGTTCAATACCTGTAACACCTGATAACCGTTCAGCACCGGCATGACCAGATCCAACAGTATCACCGCCAAATCCTTCATATTCTTGCCGATTTCCTTGATAGCCTGACTTCCATTCTCGGCGGTAATGATATCGTATTGGTCTTCAAAAATATTCCGCAGGATCTCCCTGCTCATTTCCTCGTCATCAACCACCAAGATCTTTTTCCGATTTGCTTCATTTGTTTCCATAATAGTAGCTCCTTACATTAATTATTTACGGGTTCATTATACTAATAAATATTCTATTTTGCAAGAATCTCCACATGATCGATTCCGTTCAAGGCAACAGTTCACTCCCTGTCCGTCCGCAGCTGCTTCTGAATCTTGTTGAACACCTCCACGATCCCGGGATCATACATGCTGCCGCTTCTCTCATTGATGATCTTCATGCTCTCCGCTACGCTGTCGCCCTCGCCGGAGCGCCGCTTCCAGAGCAGGGTGTCAAAATCATTGACCACAGCCGTGATCCTTGCCGCGAGAGGAATCTCCTTGCCCTTGACATTCTCGGGATAACCGCTTCCGTCCCAATTGGCATGATGATATCTTGCTATCAACACAGCCATATCCAGAAAACGACTCTTGTCATTCTCCACGGCGATCTCCTCCAAGATCTTAGCCCCCTCCTCCGCATAGCTTCCAACCGCATGATCCGAGTGCTTATCAACACCCTCCTCCTGCAGAAGAATCTTATCCGGCATGATGATATTGCCTATGTCATGAAGCTTAGCCGCCGTCCCGATGGTCTCTATGAATTCATCGGTGATCAGATTCTCATAATTGGGAACGAGCTGAAGACTCTGTGCAAGCAGATGACAATTATAGCCCACCTTCTCCAGATGACTCCCTATATCGGGATTGCGCTTTACCATAACCTTGGTCAACGCCAAAAGCACTCTCTCCCTCTCCCGCTCCATCTGCTTCTTCTGCTCAGCCACCATCTTGTGCATCATACGGTTGTAATCTTCCATCTCCTGCTTGATCCGATAGCTGTTGAGCTGATTGTTCACACGCATGACAACCTCTATGCGGTCAAAGGGCTTGGGAATAAAGTCCACAGCCCCCGCCAGAAACGCCGCCTTCTTATCCTCACTGGTATCCGCCACCGTGATGAAGATAAACGGGATCCCCCTCGTTCTGGGATTGCTTTTTAACAGCTTACAGAACTCCAAGCCGTCCATTCCCGGCATGGAAAAGTCAGACAAAATAAGCTGCGGCATGGTGTCCTTCATGATATCAAGCGCCGCCTCCACATTCAGGGCACACAACGCCTCATACCCTTCCGCCTGTATGATATTTTCCAATATCTTCACATTGACGCTCAGATCGTCAACGATCAATATTTTGGGTGGATTCTTTTTCTCAGCTTCCATGTAAACGCCCCCTTTCTTTAGCCTCCCAATCGTTCCGCCAGAGCGGTTTTCAACTGTTCGTATGCCTCCATGCTCTTTTCGTAATTCTCCTTTCGGACAGCCATGCCCAAGCGCAGAACCAGTCTCTTCATATCGCCGTCCACTCCCTCCGTAAGCGCCTTGATCGTTTCTGTCATGGTCTCGGCGCGCTCCCACGAACCAAGCTCCATGGACAACAAAAGCTTCTCCATCCTCTTGCTAAGCTCCGCCTTGTTCTCCGGAGATCCAAAGGTAAGGTAATCTCCATCCGACTCCTGCTCCATACCGACAGTGAGATTAGACCACTTCTTGTATGTCTCGCTCACATCCCTGCTCTCGCCCACATTCTGACCCGTATGCAAGCGGATACTGAAGGAGAAACAGCTTCCCTTCCCCTTCTCGCTCTCCACATGAATCGTCCCGTTCATCATTTCCACAAGCTGCTTCGTGATGGACAAGCCCAGTCCCGTTCCGCCAAAACGTCTCGTGATCGAAGCGTCCACCTGCTGAAAGCTCTGGAAAAGCTTATCCTGCTCCTCCTTGGTCATGCCGATTCCCGTGTCCTTCACCATAAAGAACAACTCCACCTCGTCATTGATCTGCAGCGTCTTGCTCACGTCTACACTTATCTGCCCCACCAAGGTAAACTTTATGGCATTGGAGAGCAGATTATTCAATATTTGATTGATTCTCAGGGCATCCCCTATGACAAACTGCGGGATATTCTCGTCTATGTAAACACTGACATGAAGCTCCTTTTTATTTAGTGCCGCCATATGCGTGGCAATCACCTGAT
The DNA here is from genome assembly GCA_023663505.1 of Muribaculum sp. Taxonomy (GTDB): domain Bacteria; phylum Bacillota; class Clostridia; order Lachnospirales; family Lachnospiraceae; genus Acetatifactor. Next base: position 7,916 of record JAMPHH010000045.1, on the reverse strand, counting down.
CCATCATTTTATAAAAATCAAATTCCGTCTCCTCCAACGTGAACTTACCCGCCTCCATCTTGGAGAAATCCAAAATATTGTTGATAATGGCGGACATATTGTCACAGCAATAGAGAATGATCTGCAAAGTCTCCCGCTGTGCCTGATCCTCTATGCTGTCCAGCAGATAAGTCACATGTCCCTTGATACCATTGACCGGCGTTCTCAGCTCATGGGTGACATTGGCGGTAAATTCGTTCCGCACTCGCAGGTTCACGCTCTCCTCCTCCTTCAACTGGCGAAGGCGCATGTCCATATTCTTGTTCCATGAGATATCCTGCGCCAGAACACAGTCAACCCCCTCCTCCACAGGGAAGAAGCGAAGCGTCACCGGAAAACAGGAGCTGTTCTTCCGATAAATCACCGTCTCCTCCTTCTCCTGAAGCTTCGTGATGTCAAAGTCGGCTTCCGCCCCCTCGTCCTGCTGGAATTCCTGTTGAAAAAGCTTCTGCATAGCGCACTGCTCAAGCTCCTCCTTCGTGTAATCCAGCTTGTCTCTTGCAGAACGATTGGCGTACAAAATCTTCCCAAGCCTGTCAAACGCAATGACAATCTCGGATGTCTCCTCCGCTGCCACGGAGTCTAATCGCTCTATCTCCATGTTCCTCAACTTCCTTTCCGAATAAATCTTTTGGACATTTATTAAGAAATTATACCATGTTTCCGAGCTATTAACAACTTTCTTTTCACGCATTCAACTGCATTCAACTGCAAAAATCTGCTCAAAAAATAAAGTTTTTGCATTTGAGTGCAAAAACTTTTCTATCCAACAATCCAAACGGCTATATCGCCTCATTCATTGTGAGAAGTATATTCCTATTACAATTCCTGCCACTGAATACAGCTTGGTCTTTCATGCGTATCTAAAAACTCCCTAATACACGCATACATAGCATCTGCATCAATCACCGCACTGGCATCAGGTCTCCATTCGTCCCCGTCCGCCATAAAAGTAACCTCCTCCTGATTTTCGTCATTGTAGGAGAGCCACATATCGCCCCCTTCAGCTTGGAAAAAATTAACAGCGGCATGATTCCCATTGATGCAGACTGCCATACAGGGATACGGCTGTTCACTGCTAATCCATAATTCTCCCTGTTCCTGTGCCGCTGTTTGCACAAATTCTATTACGTCATCTGTCGATTGAAAATCAAAATCCCCTTTTTGTGTGCTGACAGTTCCCATGCTTTCCATAAACCTCCATTTATTCATTTGCAAACATTTTTTATAGAATGCTCAGGTATATTTTAACACTCATTCCATGCTTTTTCAATCAGCACTGACCCTTATCAAATATCAGTTGTCTCAGATAATCCGATATGCTAGAATATTTGTAACTACTCAAAAACAACCTGTTCTGAACAGTTACAAATTTTAACAGTTACAGATATTTGAGGAAAATTCGCTTCACCATCAGCACCATGATGAAGCCTTAGCCATAAGTCCATAGTATTATAAAACGGGAGGATTGGATATGAACGACGAGCGGTTGATTGAAGATATCTTAAGACATTTGGACAACGAGACACAATCCGGCGTGGTTCGCATGAGCGTGGAGATAGACGAGCACAAAACGGACACGGAGGTCTCCCACAAATGCTGCAACATGTACGGCAAGCCGGCAAACGAAACGGTAGCCCTTTTGGACTGCTACACAGACAGAAACGCAGGTGCGCCGGACAATGAGCGGGGGAAGGCTGATGTCAATTAATTTCAGCCCCCGCCGCGAAAGTTTTATATGCGTGCTCCTTCCTTCGCCTTTTGGAACAGGCTCTTGAATTTGGAGGACAGCCCGCACAGCTTTTCATACAAATCAAAAGTAAGCTCCGTGGTGGGCGCCACCTGCAGATAAGAGCATACCATACATACCATGGTATAGCTGTCCATCACGGCGGATTTTACAATCAATACAATCATCATGGTCAGCATCAGAGACACAAAAAACACGCCAAGCCCGGGCATTCCAAGCAGCCCTAATGCGCCCACGGTCACAAGAAACAGCAACAGCCCCGCAATCATCGAGACGATAAAAGTGACCAATGCCGTTTTTAAAGCGTCCTTTAATATAGTTTTCCAATTTTGAAAATAAATTACCACACCGTCCGCCGCGCTTTTAAAAGCGGACTGCTCCTCATGGAAAAAGGTATATGCCAGACAACATTCGTCCACGTTGCCAAGCGCGATATTCACAAAGGATTTCGCAAAGGAGACCACGGAATCCATTCCCGGAAGCTTGCCCAAAACATTCCCCACGATATCAAGCCCGTTATTGATCTGGTTCACGGCACCCGACACCAGACGATCCACTGCAAAATAAGCTGCAGCAGTGGCAAATTTTTTCTTTACCGTTTCGATGCCATACGCAAAGGAGTCCTCCGGCAAGCTGCCCTTTGTCACTAAGGCAGTAACTACCGCAATATGCCCCGCCTTTAACAGATAGCCCAGATAATACTGTGAAATTCCCACGGCTGCCACGGACAGGCAGAACCATAATACCATCGCATACACCGCCACAACGCCGTTAGGATCCAGTGCGGAGACGCCCATCAATATCAGTCCCAACACAATGGAAAACGCGATTGCGCACCCGCCCAAGGCGAGCTTCATCCACACAAATTTGATTGTTTGTTTAAAAGCTTGATTTGCATTCATTATAAAGCCCCTTTCATAAGTAAAATGTTGAAGCCCGCAAGGGGTACGCGTCTCGTTTATATTAGGGGCTTGGATACGAAAAGTCAATGAGCAAAGACATGAACGGTTGATACGATGTCATAAACGGTCTCTTGGGATTTGCAGAGGTATTGCATTCCTTTACTGCAACAGCTTGTGGACATGCCTGCTTATTTATTATACAGTGAAAATCAAATGTTGCAAAGCGGATTTACAAAAATACTATCGTCCTCCAGAAATTGTTGTTCTTCCTCTTGCAAAAGCTCCGATATGTCCACTGCAAGAGCTTTTTCTTCAAAACTCGCCGCAGAGCACCCTGAGTCGGAATCCGCCATGCAATCACGCAGAATAAAGCCCAAGTCCCCTGACAAAACCGCGATAAATAATCCTAAAATCACATGTAAATACACTGTTTTTCTTCCGTTCATTCCATCTGCCCCGTCCCATATGATTCTCTCAAAAGCACACCCTATTTCGAGTCGAACAATTCTTCATAGGCGTATGTCATCTCCTTAATTCTTTCGTCGTAGCTTTCCTTCATTCTGTAATATTCCCCTGTCAACTCATAAAACTGTTCCTGCGTGACCTGAAAATAGTAGCTCTCATCTACATTGTCATAAACCGCCTGGCTTTTCATCCAATCACCCGGTTCCATATGGTCCGGCAATGCCACAAAACAATCATAGTCCTCCAAACTGTTTTGAATTTGTGGATACGCTGTTTTAAATCGTACAAAAAAAATATAGTCTCCACTGCTGTCCAAACCAATCAGCCCGTCAATAACACCACCTTGTTCTGTCCAGCCACCCATAAACCCAAATTTCAGCGTTCCGTAAAAAAATATATGGCTTGATATAATCTCATCCCACATTACAATTTGGTCGGATTCTTCCTCATACTTGAAAATATAAGTAAATCTACGGTTGTTGGTAATAAATAATTCCGGATTATTATCTCCATCCATGTCAAAAAAGTAATATATGCACTCTTTCTCATAATACTCCTGAGGCTCCCCACCTGCTTCGTGTTTAATCGCATCCCTGAATTCCCCCAGCTCATACAGATACTCATACTTCTCCTTATCTGTTTCAGGGTCCTTAACCTTAATCTTCACCTCACCATCCATCATCTTTTTATACTGCCTCTTGTACAGATCATATTTCGCATAATCTCCCTGATTGAATTCCCCGCTGAAATCAATTTCATCATAGATTTCCTTTATCGCCGCATACAATTCGTCATCAATGTAATGAGTTGTCGAAATATAAGCTTTTGCTTCTTCTATTTCTTCTGCCACATCCGTGGGCAAAGACTGTTCTTCCGTTATAACCTTATCAACATGGTTCCCTTTCTGATCAAAATGTGTTCCGACCTTCCAGATACATATAATAATCAAAACAAGGATTCCTAATACGACCAATACCTGTTTATTTCGCATATATCCAACACCTCATTTGTCGTTTTCTTCCGGCACCACTATTTTTTAAGCGGTAATTGTTTAGATTAAAATCAACCTCTGCTCCCCAAAATTCCATGAATGAACTATCCATATTCTCTAGGGCGATGGGAGATCCGTCTCACTATCTTCCTCTCTCCTGTGTTCCTTTAATATGCCCAAATATCCTCCAATTCCTCATATGGAATAATAAATTGAGGTTCAGCATATTCTACCCAAGTCTCTTCCCAAAAAACCTCCAATCCATTCTCTGTAAGACAATAAAATACCTTGTCCTTCTTTTCATCCAGGGAGAACAAATAGCCATCACAGTAGTCAATTCCCATCTCTGTTCGTCTGATAAGGTAGGAAAGGCGCAGGGATGCCTCTTCCCAATCCGCCGCAAACAAGTCCCGGGGCTGCAGTTCCTCCCCCGTCTCTGATGAATACAGCCTGGTCACATACTCCTTGTATCTTATTCCACTATATGCGTACAATTGTTTTTTGTATACAATGCTCACATAACGCTCAGCCGCATATGCCCAACAGCAGTAAAGGGAACCTCCTGAAGTATCTCCTCCCGCATTAACTATTGCCTCCTGTACTTCCTCTGTCTCATGAAAAGCAAGCTGTTCTTCATAAAGCTGCTCTGCATCTCTCCTGATTTTCCCATTGATCACATCAGCGGCAGGAACCTCCCCGCCAATCCTTGGAAGCGTCAGGTCTGTCGCCATGATGAATCCCTGCCCGTCTTCCCTTTCCCCGCTGTACTCAATGTCCTGCTCCACGTATCCCTCTCGTGACCTTCCCCAATCAATTCCCATTGTGGCCACTGCCACAGGCTTTTCCATCCCTTCAAACAGGGTTTCTTCTCCACCGGATATGTCCAGCACATGCCAGAGCTGTCCAAAACCTTCCCCCTCATAGCTTTTTAAAAAAATCCTGTCGTTGACCAGATGGATACCTTCCGCCTTGCTGTAAAAGGTGCTTCTTCCTTCAATTTTCCCCTGCGGACAGATTTTCTCAAATTCCTCCGCTTCTTCCCGGTATTGAAAGATATGGTATGCAGGGGTATAGCGATCATACATAAATACATAGACTTTTCCATGACAGACCGCATAGGAAATATCTCTCCACCACGATATTGAAATATCCGGCAACCTATATCGCTTCAGGCTGCCCGCTTGCCGATCTAGCCTTACAATCTCATTTATATATTCGTTGCCTGCCTCCCTTGACTCGCAATAATACAGGTATTTTTCCGTTGAAAACAGCTTTTCTAGGACTGTCCCATACTTTTCCTTTATCATCCCTTCTCCATCAATGGCAACCGTATGGGATTTCGCTTCTTCCTGCGCATTTTCCGCCAAATTCATGCCGTCCGCCCATTCAGGATTGTCCGTCTCAAAATACAGAAGTTCCCCATCAGTACAGAGCCAGTTGCATTTCCCTTCAAAAAGGTTTTTCGTCTCTCCCTCTTGTGTACAGGAAAAAATCCTGCCGCCGTTTTCCGTTTCAGACAGGCAGTAAAACTTTCCTTCCATGGGCAGAAAACGCTTAATCCTCTCCCCGCAGACCAGCTCCATACCGCTTCCGTCCGTCCTGATCTTAAACAGCTGGGAACCCTGGGTCAGATTGGTGAAATACACCCAGTCCCCCATCACATAAATCTCTTGTGGCACCTGCTTTGCAAGACATTCCCTGTTCTCCCCGCTTTCGTCTGAACGGTACAGGTAATAGCGATCCGCCGCACTCTGATAATAGTAAAAACCATCTGAATAGGTGATTTTTGTATAATCCGTCTGGCAGACATTGGGCACACTCTCTTGCCCCCTGTTTGCTTGTCCCCCTGTCATCTCAAACGCCAGTGCTGTCAAAAATATGATGGCAAGCACTGACAGATATCGGATTATTTTACTTTTTTGTCCCAAGCTTATCTACCCCCACTTTTTCCGCAGCAATTCATAGTTTCGAGGCTGCGAATCATAATCAAGATTTATTTCTGCATCTGTTTCCGGCCACTTATCAACTGCATTTGTATATCCTTCCAACATTTCCAAGTAACCGTCCTTAATATACAATATAAAACCTACAGCTCCATCTATACCATTTATCATTCCATCAACATCGCCAATTTGAAATGTACTATTTACTAAACTTATTGGATTGATTGTTCTATCTACATAATAATTAATATAAAACCCTGCTTCGTTATCCTCCTCTAAAACAATACCGGCATTTTTATATTGTTCCCTCAGAATACGAAGAACTTCATCTTCTCCATTTAAAAGCAAGTTCATAACTTGATCAGCTAAACGAATATGGCTCATATTTTCCCTCCCTACGGTATAAAAATATTCCAATTTTACCATTTCTCCCACATATCATTTAGCATTCTTCATCATAAAATACACCTCCCGCTATCCTGACCCAAACACACTTAGGGAGTCAATATCCTCGTAATCAATTTACATCAATTCCCGCGCCTGTAATTCCCGAGACCATATAATCTCTTGGTTCTTCAATAAGCATATATCATTATGTACATCCGATGTAATCAATATATCGCTATTAATTTTTTGTTTTATATAAATGAGAAATCTTATTATTTTTTTATATTGATCAATAGTTGCCTTTTCCTTGTTTATATCAAATAATATTAACTGAACATACTCAAATTCATCGCCTGTGATAGTGGAATCATACACATTGTATGGTGCCTTTCTTTCATTTACAAAAGATATTATCACATCATCTTCACTGTTCACAATTTCATATGTTACGCAATTTCCATCTTTTTTTCTTACGATATCGCTTCCCGAGGAATAGTAATCTGACAAAAGTCTTTCTAACAAATCCTCATCTATACATTTTCGCTTTATCCTTCCACAAACGCATATTGACATTACTCGTTCCTCCTAATGATTATTGATTGCGTTTTTGTCATCACATACAACTATAATGCGGAAAATCTAATTTTTGACAGCTAAATATATTCAACATATATTTTTTGCCCGTTTTCAATAGCAATATTTATAAACAACGTGAGCAGCACAATGACTTCCTTGGATTTATTTATTATTTCTTTACTCTTTGTATGTACCAGATTCTCATCAAATCTCTCAATCTCTTGCAGCACAATAGAAGGAAATTGCATCTCCCATTTGCCATCATAGAATCCATTCTGGTTATAATAACACTCAATAATTCCATTTTTTAAAAAATCTGTTCTAAAACATCCTTCTAATATTGTTTCAAAGAACCCTCTCCATATAACCATTCCAGTCTCTACACCATTATCATCACTCCATACCTTTACCTCTCCTTCCCCCTCATATCCCTCATAATATCTTTTATCCAACATATATTTATTCCTTCCAATGTCCTTTATCTAACTTATTTTTCATTTGCCAAAATGCCCCCACCTGTTTGTCAGGCTGTTATGTTTATGTTATCATATATCTCCCTGATATTTTATTAAAAATTCTTAATTTTTCACGCCGCTTCTCTTATCCGCTTTGTCAGCTAGTTTGCACCGTGAATATTAACAATAGCGAAGCACTAAACAGGCAACTCTAAAACAAATGCGTTAAAAATGTCTTGCCTTTTTAGGCGAAGCATGTTACACTAATTTCATAAAATCACATCTGAGCATATCCTTATACCCATGCAAACACCATACAGTGTCCTGCCAAGTTATAGGTTGGCATACGGCAGTCAGCACATTGTGGTTGGCGTTATCTGACACAGTATGCATGTCTGGGCTTTTCGC
>JAMPHH010000044.1 GCA_023663505.1 Muribaculum sp. | reverse complement strand
GCCCATACTCGTGCGGCTTGAACGGTCCGCGAAGCATATCCGCCACGTTCCAGATAACGGTAGCCTTTTCCGCTATATTGATTCCTACATCACTGATTTTATCGTTTCCCATCTCTGTCAATCCATCCATGTTTAGAAAGAAAATGCCTGCCGCATCCGCATGACATGTGTTCTCAATAAACAAAGGATTTTCCTCACTTTGTATTTATTAATATCATTATGCATTACTTTTGATAAAAAAGCAATAATGTCATTCTTCCGTATAAAATTTGGACAGTTCATACTCCGATATTCCCTACCCACAAAAGCAAACTAACTCCCTAATTCCAGAAGAAAGTTGACAATTTTGCATAGTTTGAATTTATTTTAAATCAGTTGGCAGACTCCTCTTTAATAATTCTCAACATAATACATTTAAGTGATATTATAGCTTCTCTAGCCAACTGCGAACTACTGCGAATTTACTGCGAACCCATTTTCCTAAGTTCTATATCTCTAAATACCACAAAAATCAAATATCTATCAATTTTTTCATTTAACTGTGAACTACTGCGAATTTACTTCAAACTATATGTTCCGCGAATAGGTCAAGACCTAATTATATATACACTCCGTTTCTTGGTACAAATTTCTCTCCCACTTTACATTTCTTAATATCATTATGCATTACTTTTGTTAAAAAAGCAATAAATTCCCACAAAAATAGGGGCAGATCTCTCCGCCCCGCATTTCCCATAATCTCCGTCACTCTCCTCCTCAATCATACACGTCCATCAGCTCCATATGCCCCGTTTCATACCCGCAGTCCACTATGCAGCTTCTCCATACAGCTTCCCCATCTTTCTCACCCACAACATAAGAAAACCACAGCTTCTCTCCGTTCTCCGACCATTCAAGCTTCGGTGCGTCCTGCGGAGCTCCGGTATAGACCCACGGTTCGTAGACGTAGTTATGGTTGTCCTCACCGTCTATCACGTCATTCAGCACCAGACCATACGCCCCCAGTTCCTTGCTGATAATGCCATATACCTCGTACTCTCCTGTGGAATCCACCGCCATCTTGACCAAAATATCCGCGTCATTACTGAAATTAACACTATTGCTCCAGCCAACCGCCTCGCGCCCGAGCACCCTCGTGATAATCTGCTCCGGCGGGTCAAACAGGAGATCGAGTGCATTCATCAGGTTCACGGAAGCCTGATCGACCCCCAAGATACTATTATTTACATAAAAGAGTCCGTCCAAGACAAAGCCGTCCTTATAGGGAATGACCGTGTGGAGAACCACGTCGCCCGCGCTGTCCGCCTCCGTCCCCTGCAGGCTCATCACATAATGATATCCGATTCGGGTGTTCTGCTCCTTAGGAGCTGTAAAATCCAATTGCTCATATAACCCCATCAAATCGGCAAAGGTAGGCGAATCCTGCTCAAATGTCATTTTCTCCCCGGTGTAGCCGTTGGTGATGATGATACGCTCTGCTTTAAGACTCCCCGAATCTAAACCGCTGCCAACGGGCTGCTCTAGCAGCTCCGCACCCGATTCAGCGCCCCCTTCGGTCTCCTGCACGCTTGCCTCACTGGTGCCTGTCGGGATTCTCTCTCCGCCGAGCTCTCGCACTACTGTCGAGGCTTCCTCATTGCCGGGCTCCTGCGCTGCCGCCGCACCGCCGTCTGCCGCTCCATTCTCACTGCCTGTCTCCTGCACTCCCTCATTATCAACCCTCGACGCAATGCGCACCTCCACGTTTTCCGCCGTGATATACACGTCCTTGCTCTCCTCCGTCGGATTCTGCACTCTCACTCCGATTTTGAACCATGCACCTTTCTCCACGTCCAGCTTCACAGGCATTCCCCGCGTGATATATGTGGGTTCATAAGCGTTCTCCTCATGCCACTCCACAGGCATCAGCACGACCTCCCCGTCGCCCATGCCTTCTCCCGCATAGAGCGTGAGAGTCCTGCTCTTGGGACAGATCTCCGCATCGGAATAGTAAAAATATTCCATGCCCTGTGTCGGTATGGTCACTCTGATCTGATAGGGCTTCGGCGGGGTTGTCAGAAAGCAGACCGCTGTGATCAGGCAGACCACAATCGCGATAAGCACAATCCAGAAAGCGGGCTTTCGATAGTTTAGCACCGCCTTCACCCTCTGCCTGACGCCCACCTCGCCAAAGGCAAGGGGACACGCCATCACGCTCCTTCGCTGTATGCTGCAGGACACCAGTGTCCTTGAATATTGCTTTTTCTCAGCTTCCTCCCAACCGCGCACCACCTTCTCGTCACAGGCAAGCTCGATATCGCGGCACAGGAGGACATATGCCACCCATGAGAGGGGATTAAACCAATAAATCGTCAGCAGCAGATAACCTATCGGCTTCCACCAGTGATCCCCGCGCCTTAGGTGCGCCTGTTCGTGGGCGAGGATATAGGACATCTTGCTTTCCTCCATACCGGACGCAAGGTAGATTCTCGGGCGTATCACCCCGAGAATAAACGGTGAGGTCACGGAGTCGCAGAGCCATACATTATCCCGCAAAGGTACTGCCTCCGAGACGCCTCGGCGCAGCCTTATATAGCTAAACAGTGCATAGCCCGCCAAAACGCAAGCCCCGATCACCCAGACAATGCCCGCCATATGCATCAACACCGCCAGAGGGTTCACACTCGCCCCAGTCGCTGGCGCAAGGCTCTCGCCAAGCAGCGGATTGACCGCACGGTCAATGACCTCCACTCCGCTGTCAATAGTCGGCGCAGGGGAATAGCGCACCACCGCGGGGTCAACGGTTTCCGCACTGGGAATCAGGCTGAGAGTGCTCTCAATCGAGACGGGGCACACGAGCCGCACCGCCACGATTCCCCACAGGATACAGCGTATCCATTTGGGCGAGCGCCACAGCAGCATTCGCAGAATAATGACCGCCAAGATCAGCCAACTAGCCGCAATGCTCATGTTCAACAGCTTGATAAAAATGGTATCCATCGTCACACCCCCTTCGCCTTGTCAATCAGCCGATAGATTTCCTCCGCTTCCGCCTCTGTCAGAGACTTTCCCTTGGTAAACGCCGCGATAAACACCGGAAGCGAGCCCTCAAAATTATCGTCAACGTACTTTTGGCTTTGCCGCGAATAGAACTCCTCTCTGGAAATAAGCGCGGTCACCGTACCGTTATCATTTCTAAACAACCCCTTATCACACAAGCGTCTCAGCACATTGTGGGCGGTAGTGCGTTTCCAGTTGAACTCCACCGCCGTGAGCTTCACCAGCTCCGACGAGGTCACGGGCTCGCGCTCCCAGATCATGTCCGCATACCGCGCCTCTATCACACCTAATTGTATCTCCTGCATCTTAGTCTCCTCCCTGCCACAATATATTTCTTCCTATATGTAACCGTCCGACCTTCCCATTTTGCAACCCTTGCTTCGCATTAAGCAAGCCAATTTTATTGGCAATCCAAATTCCATAGCCGAACTGGTACTTTTTTATTGCAGACCACTTCCTGTAGTCTTATATACAGACTACACCATATGGTCTCTCTTGTCAAGTGCAATATCGCAAGAACATTGATTCCCCCTCGGATAAATGCTATAATAATCCCATGCATGAAAATCTTTGGTTTTCGTACTTTGATGCGCAATGCTAAGCATCAACCTCTCGAATATATCATTTGAGGATAAGCTTGCAGGATCTATAATATTGACTGTATCGCAGGCAAAAACCCGCGATAGGCAGGGGGGTACACATGAATTTGATTGATAGAAATAAATTATTAAAGTCGCTCGGCATCTTATTGCTCCTGATTCTATTTGTGAGCGGCGCCACCTTCCTTCATAAGAAGAATTCCATGACTCTGACGGAGTATGCACAGCAGCACACAGGGCAGCCGAGCGACTCGGGGCAGCTCGCGGACAGCAGCATGGGTGATATTGGCAACGGAAACGGCAGTATGGGCGGCATCGGCAACGGAAACGGCAGCATTACAGGTGTCTCAGACAGCGATATCTCGGCGGGAAATATCGGTGCAGGGGATATCAACGGCGGGAATATAAGTGCGGGGGATATCAGTGGTGGAAACGGCAGCACGGGAAATGCGGCTGAGCCTGCCACCATGCTGACGGGAGCCCTGCTTAACGGGGGTGTTGACGGTCAGGCACAGCTCGCGGAGAGAGTCACATATATGCCTGCCTCCGGCGCTGCCGCGGAGGATTTTTACTATGAGCCCTTGTCAGAAAGCCTGCAGCGTTATATCACGGGAATCTCTTATCCTGCTTCCAACGGTGACGCTTCGCAGGAGCTAGCGATAAGCTACTCGGATCTGCGCTACGTGCATATTTTACATTATGATTTTAACGGGGAGGCCACGGAAGGGGAGCTTATCTGCAACAAGGCGATCGCCGCGGATTTGCTTGATATTTTCTATGAGCTGTATTATAACGAGTATCAGTTGGAAAGGGTGCGTCTGATTGACGAGTATGACGGGGACGACACTGCCTCAATGGAGGATAACAACACGTCCTGCTTCAACTATCGTGTGGTGGAGGGGACAGATGATCTCTCAAAGCATGCGTTGGGACTGGCATTGGACATCAACCCTTTTTACAATCCCTATGTCACCTATGAGAACGGCGTCACGCGAATCTCCCCTGTCGGGTCGGAGGGCTATGCCAACCGAAAAGCGGAATTCCCCTACAAGATTGACGAGGACGATCTATGCTATAAGCTGTTCATACAACATGGCTTTACTTGGGGTGGCAACTGGAATTCGCTGAAGGATTATCAGCATTTCCAGAAGACCAAGTAGACAACATCACAGGCTTCTACGATCAACAACCCCGCTACTGGCAATGTGACATTACCACTTGCCACGTATACAAAATACCTCGGACGCTTTCACCGCATCCGAGGTATTATCACACTTCCAGTCATGCCGACAACAGAGGCACAAACAATGAATGAACCTTCATTCCGTTTTCATTGAGCATTTCGACTTATACCAGCTCCAAAACAACCTCCATCGCTGCATCACCCTTACGCTGGCCAACCTTGATGATTCTGGTGTAGCCACCCTTGCGGTCTGCATACTTGGGACCATATTCGTCAAAAAGCTTTGCAACCAAGTCAACCTTCTTGGTATCTCTCTTTCTTCCTGCCGCTGCCTCGGGAACGTCCACCACGGGATTGAGCACCTTCAGCATCTGATGTCTTGCATGGAGTCTGGAGGGAAGATCCTTCTTGATCTCCTTCTCCACCTCGTCAAACACCGTCACGGTCACGCCGTTATCCATACGGATAATCTTGCCCTCAGCGTCGCGGTGGGTCTCGGAGAGAACCGCCTTGGTATCCTTGTCAACGATCTGCTTCACACGCTTGCCGTCCTTGTCCTTGCGGGGAACCTTAGCCATCACCTTAACGGTCTCGTAATTGTCCTTCTCCTTGACCGCCAAAGCGATAAGACCCTCGGCAATCTTTCTGACCTCCTTGGCTCTAGCCTCTGTGGTAATGATCCTGCCATGATAGATCAATGCTGTTACCTGATTTCTGAGCAGCGCCTTTCTCTGTGAAGACGTTCTGCCTAATTTTCTGTACTTTGCCATGATATATTTCCTTTCTCCATTCATGGGGCATCCGGCCACGCTCCTTGGACTTACTCACCGAATGCTGTGGACGCCTCTTGGCGTCGTCTACTGTTCCATTTAGAAGATAACCCCACATGCACGCTTTGGCTTTACCACGCAGGGAAAATCTTATGATTAGTTATCCTCGCTGGGATTGAGCTGCAAGCCCAATTCCTTCAGCTTGGCAAGCACTTCCTCAAGGGATTTACGACCCAGATTACGAACCTTCATCATATCCTCGGAAGTCCTGTTGGTCAGCTCCTCCACAGTGTTAATACCTGCGCGCTTCAAGCAGTTGTAGGAACGAACGGAAAGCTCCAGCTCGTCGATGCTCATCTCAAGCACCTTCTCCTTCTCGTCATCTTCCTTCTCCACCATCACCTCTGCGGTTCTGGCATTCTCGGAGAGATCGATGAACAGGCTCAAATGCTCGCTAAGTACCTTTGCCGCCAAGCTGACAGCCTCATCGGGAACCAAGGTTCCGTTGGTGAACACATCCAGAGTCAACTTGTCAAAGTCTGTGATCTGACCTACACGGGTATTTTCAACTGTCACATTCACACGCTCCACAGGGGTGTAGATAGAGTCAATCGCAATGACGCCGATAGGTAAATCATCGTGTTTGTTCTTGTCAGCGCTCACATAGCCGCGACCTCTCGTAATGGTCAGCTCCATATAAAGCTTGGTATCCTTGCCGCTCAAGGTTGCAATCACCAAATCGGGATTGAGGATCTCAATATCCTGATCGCACTGAATATCGGAGGCGTGGATCACTCCCTCGCCCTCGTACTCAATGTACGCAGTTTTCACCTCATTCGTCTCACTGGTATTCTTGATCGCAAGACTCTTGATATTCATGATTATCTCAGTCACATCTTCCTTTACGCCGGCAATGGAACTGAACTCATGCAGCACGCCCTCTATCTTTACCTGACTGACAGCAGCACCGGGCAAAGAGGACAGCATAATTCTTCTCAGGGAGTTGCCCAACGTGATACCGTAACCTCTCTCCAAGGGTTCAACTACGAATTTGCCGTACTTTTTGTCTTCTGAAATCTCAACAACCTCAATATTTGGTCTCTCAAAATCAAACACTGCAAATACCCTCCTTTATGGTATGTGGAAAGACTATACTTTTTACTTGGAGTACAACTCGACAATAAGCATCTCGTCCACGGGAACATCGATCATTTCCCTAGTGGGAAGGTTCTTGATGCTTCCCTTGAAATTCTCAATATCGACATCCATCCATTCAGGTACCAATCTTCCACCGGTCACTTCGAGAATATCCTTATATCTCTGCATAGATTTGGATTTCTCTCTGATCTCGATCACGTCTCCGGCTTTCACCAGATAGGAAGGAATATTCACCTGCTTGCCATTTACAAGTACATGCTTGTGTCCAACGATCTGTCTTGCCTCGCGTCTGGTTCTCGCAAAGCCCATTCTGAATACAACGCTGTCCAGTCTGGACTCCAACAGGATCATCAGGTTCTCACCGGTCATGCCCTTCATTCTATCAGCCTTTTTGTAATAGTTTCTAAAAGGCTTCTCCAGAACGCCATAGATAAACTTTGCCTTCTGCTTCTCACGAAGCTGGAGACCATACTCACTCACTTTCTTGCCTGCCCTTGCAGAAGTTCTTTTGGACTTCTTGTCATAGCCCAAATAAGAGGGCTCAAGACCAAGTGCTCTACATCTCTTTAATACAGGTACGCGATTAACTGCCATTTTTTTGATTTCCTTTCTTGTCTGTTTACAACGCTCTATGCGCCTTCTTCCAACCTTGTCTCAACTAATTAAACCCTGCGGCGCTTAGGCGGGCGGCATCCATTGTGAGGAACCGGAGTCACGTCACGGATACTTACTACCTCAAGACCACAAGCAGAGAGTGCTCTGATTGCCGCCTCACGACCTGAACCGGGACCCTTGACAAATACGTCAACGGTCTTCAAACCGTGAACCAACGCTGCCTTTGCAGCAGTCTCAGCTGCCATCTGTGCAGCATAAGGAGTAGATTTCCTTGAACCTCTAAAGCCCAGACCACCCGCACTTGCCCAGCTGAGAGCATTTCCCTCAGTGTCAGTCAACGTAACAATGGTATTGTTAAATGAAGACTGAATATGTGCCTGTCCGCGTTCAACGTTTTTCTTGACACGTTTCTTAGTTACTTTCTTGCCTGTTGCAACTTTTTTTGCCATTTTAAACTAACCTACTTTCTTGTTGTGATATTTGTAACTGTTCAGAACAATTTATTTGGCGAGAGCCAAACACCGAGCAAACACGCAGTGTTTACATGGTTGGTTCTAAATAGTTACAATAATTTTACCTGTTACACTTACTTCTTCTTATTAGCGACAGTGCGCTTGGGCCCCTTGCGGGTTCTCGCATTGTTCTTGGTATTCTGACCGCGAACGGGCAGCCCCTTACGATGGCGAATGCCGCGGTAGCATCCAATCTCCTGAAGTCTCTTGATGTTCAGGGCGACCTCTCTCCTCAGATCACCTTCCACCATTACATTCAGTTTCTCAATTGCCTCGGTGATCTTCTTCACCTCGTCGTCCGTGATGTCCCTAACTCTGGTATCAGGATTTACGCCTGCCTCAGCAAGAAGCTTGTTAGCGGTAGGTCTCCCGATGCCATACACATAGGTCAATCCGATTTCAATACGTTTTTCTCTAGGTAAGTCAACACCTGCGATACGAGCCATTTACATTTCCTCCATTCCCTAACATAATCCTGCTCTTGATTATGTTGATACACCCTTGCGGGTGCTTGCGCGCCTTGGTCTGTTTGTACGCGCTGCTATTCAGTTACTAATTGATTGGGGCTCTCACCCAACCGGACACACATCCGATCTTTCCAAGACCACACATAATCTCTTTTACGATTCATGCGCCTTCTGTTTTTGAGAAATGTGCCTGCACATTTCTCAGAGACAAAACATAGATTTTCTTAAATTGCGTGTTTTACGATTTTAGAAAAACTTTTTGTCGAAGACAAAACATAGTTTTTCTTAAATCGTGTATTTTGTAATTTTAGAAAATCTTTTTGTCTTGGTATCAACAAGTAATCTCCCGTAAGCTCTATCCGCATTGTATATGAAAATCAAACCCTTCATATAATAGAAGTATTAAGGTATCAAATCATTCCGTTACAGAAGCGTTCGATTCAGCCGCTCATAACAACAGGACAAGAACCCACTGACTTAAACCGAATTGAATACAATCCGCGCTCCCTTAGAAGCCATTTAAGCGGTGATTATCCCTGTCTCTGCTTGTGTTTCGGATTCTCACAGATTACTCTGATGCGTCCTTTTCTCTTGATGATCTTGCATTTTTCGCAGATCGGTTTTACTGATGATCTAACCTTCACGTTAAACCCTCCTTTCAAAAAAGACCGTTTTATATTATATCACGGGCTTTTTCTATTTGCAATATCTTTTATCAGATATTTTTAACATTTTTATGCTTAAGAATCTGTATCGCTTGGACGCATACACAGCCAAGCGCCATGGCGCTCACCCCAAGAATCCGGAAGGTAAAGCGCGCGTGCAATGCCGAGTGATGCTGTACCACAACGATCCACGCAAACGGTATCAAAGCAATAATCAGAAACGGCACAATCCGAACCGCCAGTGTCTTGAGAGAGCACCCTCTGCACAGCGCCCACAGCAAAGCCCCCACCGTGACAACTCCTAGCGCCGCCGCGAGAACCGCGTAAACCACCGAGCCATACTCCTGAAGGTTCAGAGAGATCACATAGAATCCGCCGTTCATTCTCGGTCTGCCGCCGATCGCCTCCGTTCTGCCGATCACATTCCAAACCGCGTCCCGAATCGTTCCGGTGTGGAGCGTCAAGTCCGCGATCACCCACTTGGAAGCCCACATACCTGCATAACCCACTCCCCAACAGAAGCCATAGCCCACAATCCGCTTGAGCGTCTCGACGATTTTCTCCGGCTCTGTCACACAAAAGTACACGCAAAGCGGGAATCCCAAGGTGACGATCGGGTATGTGAGAAAGTCAAAATATGCCGTCAAAATACCGATACACAAGAAAAATTCCGGATAAAGCCGTCTCTCCCGCAGCCAGTCCCCCTTTAACAGCAAAATCACAACCGCCACGAGGGTGATCACGCAGCACACGGACATGGTCAGGGATATCGCCATCAGCTCGGGCTTCATAAACAAAAGTCCCGCCGCCATAGCCGCAATCACCCCTGCACATCTCCTGCGGACGGAGAACACCGCCACAGCCACCAGCAAAGCAAGCTGTAAACCTGCTCCAAGCCAGACAAGCTGCTCCCATGAGAAAATAAGCAGCAGGGGCTTTAAATACAGAAGATAGCCATGCCAATAGCGGGAATACTCGCGCAGATGCATCTGTGAGGGCTCCATCCCCGCCAGTACCGCGCGAAGGGAGTCCTCCGCCGCCCATATTTCCTCCTCCAGATCATAATGGTATGCCCACATAGCATGTTCAAAGGCGTTTTTGTCAGGCAGCCTTTCAAAGGCATATTGAACCATAATAGAGTCCGTATAGCTCTCCTTATCCCGCCATACATGCCGCAGAAACGCATTTTGCGGAAAGTCCTCCTCGTTCCGAAGGATGCGATCCACAGACTGCGCCACATGCTTTTCTATCCGATCCGTGGGAAGACAGAATACGAGCGTCAAGAGCAATGTCCCCGCCAAAGCGCTTCCGGCAAGCAGCACCACAATATATTTCAGGTGTCTTGTCAGATTTTCTTTCATATTTTATTTATCTCTCCAAATGATACGTCCTTTGCTCAAATCATAGGGAGACAGCTCCAATGTCACCTTATCGCCGGGCAGGATTCGGATAAAATTCTGGCGCAGCTTCCCGCTGATGGTCGCCAATACCTTGTGTCCGTTCTCCAGCTCCACGCGAAACATGGTGTTAGGCAGCTTCTCCGTAACGGTTCCTTCGATTTCAATTACATCACTTTTTGACATACATATCCTCCAACTTATTTTATAGCTTTATCAATATTTATAACTCCTTTGACCCTTGCAGCTCCTGTCGGTATAGCTTGATCGCGCGCTTTATCTGCTCGTTGGCGGCGCGCTGCTCCTGCAATGCCATGACAAGCTCGCCGTCCACCGTTTTGTTGATGGGCTGAACATGCTTTCTAAGCTTTCGCTTAGGGCGCTCTATGGGCTTTAAACGCCCGTCGCATACAAGCACTGCCTTTTCCTCTTCAGCCACGATTACATAGAGCGTATTTTGGTCATGTCCTGCCTTTGAGGTCACAAATTGTCCTATCATAAACGTCCGTCCCTTAGGAACCATAGGTTCCGGTTAATTGCGAAGCAATCTGTATGAAATGTTATGGTCGTTTTTAACATTTCCCTAATATAGTGTCAAAATCTCCGGCTCGCCCTCGGTGATGAGGATCGTGTTTTCATAGTGCGCCGACAGGGAGCCGTCCTCCGCCTCCACCGTCCAGTCATCTTCCAGCACCACCACGTCCGCCCTGCCGATGTTGATCATGGGTTCTATGGCAAACGTCATACCCGCACACAGCTTGGGACCTCTCCTGCGCTGTCTAAAGTTAGGAATCTGTGGATCCTCGTGGAGCTTGCTCCCGATGCCGTGTCCCACAAACTCTCGCACAATGCCGTATCCGTAGGGCTTAATGGACTCGTCGATTGCATTGGAGATATCAAACAGGTGATTTCCCGCCCTCGCCATCTTCACACCGTCAAAAAAGCTCTCCCTTGTGCGCTCGATCAAGAGCCTTGCCTCCTCGCTGATCGCGCCCACGCCAAATGTTCGCGCCATATCGGAGTGATAGCCCTTATAGATAAGCCCCGCGTCCAAGCTCACGATATCGCCCTCCTGCAGGATATGGTCGCGCTTGGGAATCCCGTGTATTACTTCCTGATTCACAGACACACAGATGGACGCCGGAAAACCGTTGTAATGCAGGAAATTGGGAATGCAGCCATGCCCGCGTATCAGCTTCTCTCCCAAGTTGTTAATGTCCAATGTTGACATACCGGGTCTCACAGCTCTCTCCATATTCTGGAATACGTCCGCAAGACGCTTGCAGGACTCCCGCATCAATTCGATTTCTCTTTGTGATTTGACTGTAATAGCCATTTTATATCTACTTCCTTTCCATTCTAATTCCCAAGGATATCGACAATGGCATTGAATACGTCCTGCATATCCTGTGTGCCGTCCACAGTCTTGAGCACACCCTTTGCGGTATAGAACTCGATCAAGGGTTGGGTCTGCTCATGATAAACCTTCAAGCGGTTCAAAACTGTCTCAGGCTTGTCGTCGTCGCGAAGCACCAGCTCCGCGCCGCATTTATCACAGATTCCCTCCTTCTTGGGGGGAACATGCTCAATATGATAGGTCGCGCCACAGGTGACACACGCGCGTCTGCCGGACATTCTCTTTACAATATTCTCGTCGGGCACATCGACATTGATCGCATAATCGATGGCGTCCCCCAAATCCGTGAGCGCCTTGTCGAGCACCTCCGCCTGTGGTATGGTTCTGGGAAAGCCGTCAAGCACATAGCCCTTCTCACAGTCGGGCTGCGCCACTCTGTCCAACAGAATCTTTACGGTCAGCTCGTCGGGCACCAAAAGCCCCTGATCCATGTACTTTTTCGCCTCCATGCCAAGCTCCGTGCCATTCTTGATGTTCGCCCGAAAAATATCTCCCGTGGACACATGGGGAATTCCGTATTTCTCCGCAATCATTTTCGCCTGAGTACCCTTGCCGGCACCGGGCGCACCTAACATAATAATCTTCATTTTCACTTTCCTCCGCGTTGGTGCTGCACATTATCTGTGCGCATACATATTAATATTGTAGCCGTTTTATGCTCGGTTTGCAATATCTAATAGGAAAAAAATACCTAAAATAAAGAGAATGTATCCAATTTTTCCATTGAATACATTCCCTGTAGCTTATCTTTAAATCTGCCGTCAGCTCTCCAGAAATCCCTTGTAGTTGCGAACCAACATCTGGGATTCGATCTGCTTCACGGTCTCAAGGATAACACTGACGATAATGATAAGGCTTGTACCCGCAAAGGACACGCTCGCCCCAAACACTCCGTTAAAGAAGTAAGGGATCACCGCAATGATCGTCAGTCCCACTGCGCCGATAAACACGATATAGTTCAGTACCTTGTCCAAATAGTCGCTGGTGGGCTTGCCGGGTCTGATACCGGGGATAAAGCCGCCCTGCTTTTTCATGTTATCAGCGATCATCAGCGGGTTAAAGGTAATGGACGTGTAGAAATACGCAAAGAAGATAATCAACACGATATATACCAGTAAACCGATCGAATACACGGGATCGCTGGGCTTGCACCAGTTGTTGGAATTCAATCCGTTAAGGATATGCGCCCATATTCCCTGCCCCTGATAACCGACAAAGGAGCATATCATGATCGGCATCTGCATGATCGACTGCGCGAAAATGATGGGGATCACGCCTGCGGTATTCACCTTCAAGGGAATGTTGGAGGTCTGTCCGCCCACCATCTTGCGGCCCTGCACCTTCTTGGCATACTGCACGGGAATCCTGCGGACGCCGTCGTTCAAAATGATGACAAGCACTACCATACCAATGACGATCGCAAGAATGATCGCCGCCGCAAGGATTGCCGTTGCAGGCGCCTTGCCCGCCACGAACTGCCTATAGAGATTCATGAAATCCTCCGGCATTCTTGAGATGATATTGATGGTCAAGACGATGGAGATACCGTTCCCCACGCCGTTCTCGGTGATTCTCTCGCCCACCCACATCAGGAACGCACTACCTGCGGTGAGCGCTGCAATCGCAGTGATCACAGTCAATGCATTGTACTCTGTCAGATATCCCTGTCTGCCAAACCCGATCGCCATGGCGGTCGCCTGAAGGATCGCCAACGCAACCGTCACATATCTGGTGATAGCCACAATCTTCTTTCTGCCGTCCTCGCCATCTCTCTGCATCTCCTCAAGCTTGGGGATAGCGATGGTCAAAAGCTGCATGATAATCGAAGATGTGATATAAGGGCTGATATTCAATGCAAAGATAGACATACTCAGGAAGGAGCCACCGGTGATCGCGTCGATAAATCCGGAAGCATCTCCCATTTGAGTCCTGAACCACTCTCTAAAAAACTCTCCGTCAATACCCGGGGCAGGAAGCTGGGAACCTAAACGGATAATCACCAGCATACCCAAGGTATATAAAAGTTTTTTTCTGATCTCTTTGATCTTCAATGCGTTTTTGAGTGTCGTAAGCATTACATCACCTCTGCTTTTCCACCAAGTGCCTCGATTTTTTCCTTTGCAGATGCGCTGTAAGCATCAACCTTTACATTGAGTTTCTTGGTAAGTTCTCCGTTTCCGAGTATCTTAACACCATCTCTGGGGTTCTTGATGATACCAGCCTCGATCAAGGTGTCCACATCAACTGTGGCGCCATTATCAAAACGCTCCAGAGCACTCACATTAATTGCAACTATTTCCTTTGTATTCCTGTTGGTGAAGCCTCTCTTGGGGATACGTCTGTACAAAGGCATCTGACCACCCTCAAAACCGGGTCTGGTAGCTCCGGAACGAGCCTTCTGTCCCTTGTGTCCCTTACCTGCGGTCTTGCCATTGCCTGAACCGTGTCCACGACCTCTCCTAAAATTATCACTGTGTTTTGAACCTTCAGCGGGTCTTAAATTGGATAATTCCATTCCTGACACCTCCTTATCTGATTAAACTTCTTCTACTTTCAACAAATAACCTACCTTGCGAATCTGTCCTCTGGTGGCGTCATTATCAGGAAGGATAATGGACTGTCCGATCTTGCGAAGACCCATGGACTGTACAGTTGCCTTATTCTTGGGCACAGCGCCAATCGTGGACTTTACCAAAGTTATCTTTAATTTCTTATCTGCCATCTGCTGTTACCTCCTCAACGGACTTACCGCGGCTCTTTGCAACCTCCTCGGGAGACTTCAACTGACTCAAGCCTGAGATCGTCGCCAACACAACGTTCTGCTTGTTATTGGAGCCCAGAGACTTGGTACGGATATTCTTGATGCCTGCAAGCTCACATACCACACGGGCAGGACCTCCTGCGATAATACCGGTACCTTCGGGCGCCTTCTTGAGCAGAACATTAGAAGAACCGTACTTGCCAATAAAGTCATGTGTGATGGAATTATTCTCATCTAAAGCAATCTTCACGATATGCTTCATTGCGTCTTCCTTACCCTTGCGGATCGCCTCAGGGATTTCAACAGCCTTGCCGAGTCCGGCGCCTACATAGCCATTACCGTCACCTACAACCACCAGAGCGGTGAAACGCATGTTACGACCACCCTTTACAGTCTTGGTTACACGCTTGATGGTAACAACCTTATCGGTCAATTCCAACTGGCTTGCATCTATGATTGTGTGTTTCATGGTGTATTCCTCTTCCTTTCCTAGAATTCCAAGCCAGCTTCTCTTGCTGCCTCAGCCAATGCCGCTACTTTACCTTGGTATATAAAGCCGCCTCTGTCAAAAACAACTTCCTTGATACCCTTCTCAACCGCTCTCTTGCCGATCACGGTTCCCAAGTATGCTGCCGCCTCAACGTCATTGGTCTTCTTAAGGTTTGCCTTAACCTCCTTCTCCACGGTGGAGGCTGCAACCAAAGTATGACCAACGGTATCGTCGATAATTTGAGCATACATATGATTATTGCTTCTGAATACTGCCAGACGAGGTCTCTCGGCAGTGCCACTGAAGCGGTTACGAATTCTCATGTGCTTTTTAACACGAACTTTTTGTCTTGATTCCTTACTAACCATCTCCATACTCTCCTTATCTGTTATTTCTTACCGGTCTTACCGACTTTACGTCTGATCGTCTCGTCAACATACTTGATACCCTTGCCCTTGTATGGCTCAGGTCTTCTCTTGTCTCTGATCTCAGCGGCATACTGACCAACCTTTTCCTTATCAATACCCTTTACGGTAATGATATTGCCTTCCACGACAGCCTCGAGCCCCTCGGGGTCTGTCATCTCAACCGGATGAGAATAACCTAAGTTCAGGGTCAGCTTCTTGCCGGACTTTGCCACTCTGTAACCGACACCGTTTACCTCCAGCTTCTTCTCATAGCCTGTGGTGACACCTACAACCATGTTGTTGACCAGTGTTCTGGTCAGACCATGCAGGGATTTCATCTTCTTCAAATCATTGGGTCTGTTTACCACTACCTCTGCGCCCTCAACCTTGAGCTCCATCTCAGCGGGCAGTACCCTCTCCAGAGTACCCTTGGGACCTTTCACGGTCACTTTGTTATTTTCTGCAACCGCCACAGTTACACCTGCGGGGATCGCGATTGGCATTCTTCCTATACGTGACATGCCCGTACCTCCTATAATTGTTTACTAAAATCCACTTCATTCCCTCCGACACCCTCGCCGCCAGAAGAATCGCTCTGCGATTCTTTCTGATGAAATTTAGAAGTTCTTAGGCAACGTCCTCTGTTGCCTTAGAAATTCTTTTCATCATGTTACCAAACGAATGCCAGAACCTCGCCGCCTACCTGCAGCTCTCTCGCCTTCTTGTCTGTTATGACGCCCTGATTGGTAGAAATGATCGCGATGCCGAGACCACCGAGCACTCTGGGCAGCTCCTCCTTACCCGCATAAACGCGCAGACCGGGCTTGGAGATTCTCTTGATGCCGGAGATGATCTTCTCATTCTTATCAGCGCCGTATTTCAGGGTGATGCGAATGGTCTTGAAGTTCCCGTCATCAATAATGTCATACTTCTTAATATAACCTTCCTCCAGAAGAATCTTGGCGATCGCAAGCTTCATTTTAGAGGACGGAACATCAACTGTGTCATGTTTTGCAGTGTTTGCGTTACGGATTCTTGTAAGCATATCTGCAATAGGGTCGCTCATTGTCATTTTGTGACTTCCTCCTTTATTTCGATATCGTCTTCATTCTGCTTTACCAACTGGCCTTTTTCACGCCCGGAATCTCGCCCTTGTATGCCAGTTCACGGAAGCAAACTCTGCAGATTCCGTATTTTCTCAGAACAGAATGTGGACGGCCACAAATATTGCAGCGGGTGTAAGCCTGTGTAGAGAACTTAGGCTTGCGCTGCTGTTTAATTTTCATCGATGTCTTTGCCATCAGAATTTACCTCCTAATTATTTAGCGAAGGGCATGTTGAACAGGGTCAACAGCTCGCGTGCTTCTTCGTCGGTCTTTGCCGTGGTTACAAAAATGATATCCATACCTCTGGTCTTGTCAATCTTGTCGTACTCGATCTCGGGGAAGATAAACTGCTCTTTGATACCAAGAGCGTAATTGCCCCTGCCGTCGAACGCGTTAGGATTGACACCTCTAAAGTCACGCACGCGGGGCAGCGCCAGATTCACCAGACGATCAAGGAACTCATACATCTTCTCTCCGCGCAGCGTGGTCTTGCAGCCAATCGCCATGCCTTCACGAATCTTGAAGTTAGCCACGGAATTCTTAGCCTTGGTCAGCACCGCCTTCTGACCCGTGATGGTCTCCATATCGGAAACGGCGTTCTCAAGAACCTTTGCATTGTCCTTTGCCTCGCCGACACCCATGTTGACTACAATCTTGTCGAGCTTGGGAACTTCCATAACATTCTTATAGCCGAATTTCTTGGTCATTGCCGCCACGACTTCATTATTGTAATAATCTTTCAATCTTGACACTTGTCATTCCTCCTTCCTATCGATTAATCAATTGTCTCGCCGGTTGCCTTGGCAAAGCGAACCTTCTTGTCGCCTTCCATTCTAAAACCGACTCTGGTGGGCTTGCCCTTTACGACAAGCATTACATTTGAAATATCAATAGGAGCTTCCCTCTCCACAATACCACCGTTGGGATTGCCCTGAGAAGGCTTCTGGTGCTTGGTGATCTTATTGATTCCCTCGACCAAAACCTTATGATTCTTTACATCAACAGAGAGAACCTTTCCCTCTGCGCCATTGTCCTTACCGGCGATCACCTTCACGGTGTCACCCTTTTTAATCTTCATTGTTGACATATGGCACCTCCTTATAATACTTCGGGAGCTAAGGAAACAATTCTCATAAACTGTTTCTCACGAAGCTCTCTCGCAACCGGTCCAAAGATACGTGTTCCTCTGGGGGTCTTGTCGTCCTTGATAATAACTGCAGCGTTCTCGTCAAACCTGATGTATGAACCGTCCTTGCGGCGCGCGCCCTTCACGGTACGAACCACAACAGCCTTCACAACGTCACCCTTCTTTACAACGCCGCCTGGTGTTGCATCTTTAACGGAAGCAACAATCACATCGCCAATCTGTGCATATCTTCTTGTGGAGCCGCCCATAACGCGGATGCAGAGGAGTTCTTTTGCACCGGTGTTATCAGCAACCCTAAGTCTTGTCTCCTGCTGAACCATTGATCATTCCTCCTATTATTTCACTTTTTCTACAACCTCGACAAGTCTCCATCTCTTATCCTTTGAAAGAGGTCTTGTCTCCATCACCTTAACGATATCGCCGGTGTTGCACTCGTTGTTCTCGTCATGTGCCTTCAGCTTGTAGGTTCTCTTCACGATCTTGCCGTAGAGTGGATGCTTTACATGATCCTCAATCGCTACAACGATCGTTTTATCCATCTTATTGCTAACAACCTTGCCGGTACGTGTTTTTCTTAAATTTCTTTCCACGATGATTCTCCTTTCAACTTTTCTATATCTGGCAATTCCTATGCTCTTGCCTTCTCAGTGATCACGGTCTGGATACGTGCAATGTTCTTTCTGACTTCCTTGATTCTTGCAGTATTGTCCAACTGATTGGTTGCATTCTGGAATCTCAAATTGAAAAGCTCTTTCTTGGCAGCTACCAGCTCTGCAGCAAGCTCCTCGCCGGACTTGGTCTTTAAATCCTTTACATATTCACTTGATTTCATTATGATACACCGCCTTCCAAATCTGCTTTAGAAACAATCTTACACTTGCAGGGGAGCTTATGCATAGCCAGACGCAGCGCCTCGCGTGCTGCCTCCTCGGGAACGCCTGCGATCTCGAACATCACGCGCCCGGGCTTAACAACTGCCACCCAGTATTCTAAAGTACCCTTACCGGAACCCATACGGGTCTCAGCAGGCTTTGCTGTTACAGGTTTATCCGGAAAAATCTTGATCCAAACTTTACCGGTACGCTTTGTATAACGGGTAAGCGCAATACGCGCCGCCTCTATCTGGTTGGACTTGATCCAACAGGGCTCGGTAGCCACAAGACCAAACTCACCATAGGTAAGAGTGTTGCCTCTCAGGGCTTTGCCGGTCATGGAACCGCGGAACTGCTTACGACGCTTAACTCTCTTAGGCATTAACATTATTTATCACTCCCTTCCTCTTGGTTACCTTTTGTGGGAAGTACCTCGCCCTTATAAATCCAAACCTTAACGCCTACCTTACCATAGGTGGTGTCAGCCTCGGCAAAACCGTAATCAATGTCTGCCCTCAAGGTCTGAAGGGGAATAGTACCCTCGCTGTAAAATTCGCTTCTCGCAATATCTGCGCCGCCCAGACGACCCGCACATGCAGCCTTGATACCAAGCGCGCCTGCCTTCATGGTTCTGCCCATACAGGACTTTACGGCACGTCTGTAAGATACACGGTTCTCAAGCTGCTGGGCAATGTTCTCTGCCACAAGCTGTGCGTCTCTGTCAGGTCTCTTGATCTCCTTGATGTCCACAAGAACCTTCTTGTCGGTCATTTTCGCCAACTCATTCTTGGTGATCTCGATCTCTGCGCCGCCCTTGCCGATCACAACGCCGGGCTTTGCGGTGTAAATGATAACCTTCACTCTGTCAGATGCTCTCTCGATCTCAATCTTGGAAACACCTGCGCTGTATAACTTCTTCTTCAGGTACTTTCTGATCTCGTGGTCCTCTGCAAGATACTCAGCGAACTCGCCTTCAGCATACCATTTGGAATCCCAATCTTTAATAATACCGACTCTAAGGCCGTGAGGATTAACTTTCTGTCCCATTTATTTTCGCTCCTTTCCTACTTCTTCTCATCAAGCACGATGGTGATGTGACTCATTCTCTTTTCGATTCTGTACGCTCTGCCCTGCGCACGGGGCTGAACACGCTTCATGGTCGGTCCCTTGTTGGCATAGCACTCTGCAATATACAGATTCTCTGTGTTCATGCCGTTGTTGTTCTCGGCATTCGCGATTGCTGATTGAAGCAGTTTTCTGATGATACTGGAAGCGTATCTGGGATTATATTCCAGAATAGCCAATGCTGTCTGCACATCTTTTCCTCTGATCGCGTCCAGAACGAAGCACGCCTTCTGAACGGATACTCTTGCGTAAGACAGCTTTGCCGAAGGTCTGGTATCCTTCTGTGCATTTCTCTCTCTCTTGATTTGGGATCTATGTCCTTTAGCCATAGATATTGTCCTCCTTTTCAGACTCATGTGAAAACGCATCCGCTACGACTACCCTGCCGCAGTATGGACCGAAGCTTCCGCCCCTTGGCGTCCCCTCTCGGGTGCGCTGCGTTTATAGTTGCTATAACTGCCGTGACCAAGAGGTCACTGCTTATTTCACCTTGGACTTCTTCTCGTCCTTGCCATGCCCAAGAGGTCACTATTACTTCACCTTGGACTTCTTTTCGTCTTTTCCGTGACCTCTGTAGGTTCTGGTGGCAACGAACTCGCCGAGCTTGTGTCCAACCATGTCCTCTGTCACGTATACGGGAACATGTTTTCTTCCGTCATGAACCGCGAACGTATGTCCCACAAAGGAAGGGAATATTGTCGAGCGGCGAGACCAGGTCTTGATAACCTGCTTCTGCCCTGATGCATTTAAAGCATCCACTTTTTTAAGCAGACTTGCATCTGCGAAAGGTCCTTTTTTCAGTGATCTACCCATTGTCTTTCCTCCTGTTTTATTTCAAAACGTTATTTGATAGCTTTGCCGTCGCGTCTTCTCACAATCAGCTTGTTGGAAGCCTTCTTAGACTTACGCGTCTTCAGACCCAAAGCAGGCTTACCCCAAGGAGTGGAGGGACCGGGACGTCCGATACCCGTCTTACCTTCACCACCACCATGAGGGTGGTCGTTCGGGTTCATAACCGAACCGCGGACAGTGGGGCGAATGCCCATGTGACGCTTACGTCCCGCCTTACCGATCTTGATCAGGTTGTGATCTCCATTGCCCACAACACCGACCGTGGCACGGCATACAAGAGGAACCATTCTCATCTCGCCGGAGGGAAGACGCAGTGTTGCGTACTTGCCTTCCTTTGCCATAAGCTGTGCGCTGTTACCTGCAGAGCGAACCATCTGACCGCCCTTGCCGGGATACAGCTCTATATTGTGCACCTGTGTACCGACAGGAATCTCGGAAAGAGGGAGGCAGTTGCCGACTCTTACCTCGGCTGTCGCTCCGTTCATAACCTTCATTCCGTCTGTCAGTCCCTCAGGACAGAGGATATATGCCTTCTCGCCATCCGCATAACAGATCAGTGCGATATTCGCTGTTCTGTTGGGGTCGTACTCAACGCCGATCACAGTAGCGGG
The DNA here is from genome assembly GCA_023663505.1 of Muribaculum sp. Lineage (GTDB taxonomy): Bacteria > Bacillota > Clostridia > Lachnospirales > Lachnospiraceae > Acetatifactor. The sequence goes on along the minus strand of JAMPHH010000044.1, from coordinate 5,639 downwards.
AACGCCATCCTTATTTCTCTTAAAATCAATGATTCTGTACTTTCTTCTGGAACCACCGCCGCGATGTCTCACGGTGATCTTACCTTGATTGTTGCGACCGGAATGCTTCTTCAAAGAAGTGCAAAGACTCTTCTCAGGAGTGCTCTTGGTGATCTCAGCGAAATCAGAGCCGGTCATATTCCTTCTGGAAGGTGTATAGGGATTATATGTCTTGATTCCCATTTCTTCATTCTCCTTATCTTATCAATTTGGCGCAGCCCATCGGAGCCGCATACTTATTTTAGAGATTCTGCAGGCGATTCAAAAAGCTCTTTCGACTTACAGACCTGCGAAAATCTCAATCTCCTTGCTGTCCTCGGTCAACTGTACGATCGCCTTCTTGGTCTTGGCGGTCTTGCCTACGGTCATACCGCGTCTCTTGCTCTTGCCGTCCATATTCATGGTGTTTACTTTCTTCACCTTAGTGCCCTCGAACATCTTTTCCACAGCTTCCTTGATCTGAGACTTATTTGCCTCTGTATGAACCAGAAAAGTATATTTCTTCTCACTCATGCCGTTCATACTCTTCTCGGTTATAACCGGTTTGAGGATTACGTCATAGTATTTAATATCTGCCATTATGCGTACACCTCCTCGATCTTGGCAACGGCGTCCTTGGTCAGAACCACCGTCTTAGCCTTCATGATATCATAAACATTGATCTCGTTCGCCAGACTGGTGTTTACGTCTGCGACGTTTCTCGCGGACATAACCACGTTCGCATCGTTCTCCGCAATCACCACCAGACCCTTGGCAACCTTCAGATTGTTCATCACGTTTACAAAATTCTTTGTCTTGATCTCGTCAAGCTTCAGCTCGTCAAGCACGATCAGATTGCTGTTTGCCACCTTGTCGCTGAGAGCTGACTTCATAGCCGCTCTTTTCTCCTTCTTGTTGAGCTTGAAGGAATAATCTCTGGGAACGGGAGCGAACACCACGCCGCCTCCGGTCCACTGGGGAGATCTGGTCGAACCCTGTCTTGCATGACCGGTTCCCTTCTGTCTCCAAGGCTTTCTTCCGCCGCCGGACACCTCAGAACGGGTCTTTGCTTTCTGCGTTCCCTGACGCTTGTTTGCAAGCTGTTGGACAACCGCCATGTGTACCAAGTGCTCGTTCACCTTCACACCAAATACCGCATCGTTTAATTCCATCTTGCCAACTTCCTTGCCTTCCATATTATAAACAGATACGCTTGCCATCTGATTGGCCCTCCTTTCGTTAGCGCCTGCCGGCGCCCGCTCATTGAGCGCTTATTATATATCCTTTCTCGTGGTCTCCTTGAGAGTAACCAACGCCTTCTTAGCGCCGGGCACGGAGCCCTTTACCAGAAGAAGGTTCTTGTCAGCGTCCACTCTCACGACCTCGAGATTCTGAACAGTTACCTTTACACAACCCATATGACCGGGCATTCCCTTTCCCTTGAACACACGGCTGGGAGAGGAACATGCGCCGTTGGAGCCCTGATGACGATGGAACTTGGAACCATGCTTCATAGGTCCTCTGTGCTGTCCGAGTCTCTTGATCGCGCCTTGGAAGCCTTTACCCTTGGAGATTGCGGTGGCGTCCACCTTGTCGCCGTTCTCAAAGATATCCGCCTTGATCTCCGCGCCCAAGCTGTACTCCGGGGCATTCTCAAGCTTGAACTCTCTCACATATCTCTTGGAGCTTGTACCGGCCTTCTTGAAGTGACCCTGCTCAGCCTTGTTTGTGCCGTGTCTGTGGATCACCTGCTTGCCGTCCTCCGAATACTTATCCTTCTTGTCAACGAAGCCGACCTGTACTGCGCTGTATCCGTCGTTCTCCACGGTCTTGACCTGTGTCACCACACAGGGACCTGCCTGGAGCACTGTCACGGGAATCAGGGAGCCGTCCTCGCCAAAGATCTGAGTCATTCCGACCTTGGTTGCTAAAATTGCTTTCTTCATTGTTACCTCCTTAATTGGTCTACATAGCGGACCACGCAGTCGTCTGTGTTCCCACAGTGTCTATCATACCGCGTGTTCATACGTCTAAGTAGAGGTTTGTATTTACTTTGTTTTGATGAAGCGTTACTTTGTCTTCATCGAGATAAAACATCACTTTGTTTTCATCTTGATGTCAATGTACACACCTGCAGGCATTTCCAATCTCTGCAATGCATCAACCGTCTTCTGGGTCGGTGCAATGATGTCGATCAGTCTCTTATGAGTTCTCTGCTCAAACTGCTCTCTGGAGTCCTTGTACTTGTGTACCGCTCTCAGAATCGTAACAACCTCCTTCTTGGTAGGAAGGGGAACGGGACCGCTCACCTGCGAACCGTTCTTCTTAACTGTTTCGATGATCTTCTTGGCAGACGCATCAACAAGCTGATGCTCATAAGCCTTCAATGTGATTCTCATTACTTGACTTGCCATAAAAAAAGTCGCCTCCTTTTCGCACTTTTGGTTAAGCGGCTTAGCTTATCCTGCTAAGCTCTGCTTCCAGTACGACAAGCGGTGACTGTACACTCTCCCGTGTGTGTCCTGAATCTTTAGCAACGTTTCAGATACAAAACCTACACGTCGTTTCTGCCCATCGGCAGACATCCCGAAACCCATTATCCTCTCGAAGAAATGTCTATGTTTCTTGGAGAGAAAGTTTGTTTCTCAAAAAGAAACGGAGTTTCTTTTGGTACAGTGACTTGTCGTCAGTTTCCTAACTTGACATTCGCTCCACGGAAAACCTGATAACCATTGCTGATTACCAGCAACCTCACGCTTCACAGCTATCATGTCACAGCAAAAATTAGTATACAATGGCTTTTGCCACTTTGCAAGCTTTTTTTTACAGAAATTGTATTTTTTTTGTATTTTTTAAAAAACAATCGGAAAATAGGCATCAAAATGGAGTCTCTCTCAAGCCTTACTCACCAATATAGAGGATATCAGCACCAACACAATGCCGATCACCACCAAAAGGCTCAGCGCCTCCTTGTAGAGCACCACGCCCACCAGACTCGCCACGATCGGCTCCAGAGTCGCCAGTACCGCAGCGCGCCCCGGTTCCATATAGCGAAGCCCAATTGTATAAAGCGAGAAGGACAGCGCAGTCACCAGAAAAGCCATCGCAAGTCCCAACGCCCAATGCCACGGGCTGACATTCAGCCGCCCCACAAGCTCCGGCAGGCTCACAAAGGGCAGCACCCCCACACAGGCAAAGAGAAAAGTGTACGTCGCCACCGTCATGGGGTGATATCCTTTATTCAACGCATACTGTCCAAAGATCGTGTAAAGCCCATAGCCGATACCGCTCCCCAGTCCCAGTAAAAGCCCGTGAAGATTCACATTCGCGACCCCCGATCCGATTCCGCTCACCAGCACACAGCCTCCCAATGCCAACAGCAGCGCGAACAGCTTCCGCCGCGTCATCTGCTCCCGAAAACACACCATGGACATCAGCATCACCCATATGGGGGAAGTATACATTAATATAGAGGAAAACGCCGCAGAGGATATCTCCACATTTCTAAAATAGCAATAGCTGAAAAAGACGATGCTGAAAATCCCCGTCCCCACAAAGCACCAACAATCCCTAAGCTTCACCCGCAGGAAAGGCGCCTTAAGTATCCGCTGTGCCACAAGCAGCCCCGGGAAAAGAAAGAACACACTTCCATAAGAGCGGATACACACGATATCCATGGCGGAGAACCCCGCCGCGTCCAGTTTCTTCACAAATATCACAAGCGTCCCCCATAAGACGGAGGCGGCAGCCACCAGAAATGGGGCTGCCTTCTGCATTTTCTTATTCTCAGTCTCCATAACTCAAGCTCTCAATCCCAAACTTAGTCATCACCCCTGCCGCAAGCAGCGGGGCGTCACCAACCCGTTATACCGCCTTGGCGTTAATGGTCTCAAATTCCCTCTGTATCTCTTCGGAAGGCGCTTTGGTGCAAAGACTCACCACCACCAGCACCACAGTACCTGTCAGGAATGCCGGAAGCAGCTCATAAATCGCAAACACACCGCCCATGGGAGCCACGAGATACTTCCAGATAAACACCATGGCGCCGCCTGACACCATGCCTGCCAGCGCCCCCGCAAAGGTAGTCCGCTTCCAGAACAATGAAAACAGGATGATCGGTCCGAAGGCAGCGCCAAAGCCCGCCCACGCAAAGGAAACGATCCCGAAGATCGAGCTGTTCGGATCCCTCGCAATGAAGACGCCCAAAACCGCAATCGCAACCACTGTCAGTCTTGCAGCCAACATACTTGTGCGCTTGGACAGATTCATATGGAATGCCTCCTGCAAAATATTCTGTGACACACTCGATGAAGCCGCCAAAAGCTGTGAATCCGCCGTTGACATGGTACTCGCCAGAATCCCCGCCAGCACCACGCCCGCGATCAATGCGGGAAACACGCCAAAGCCTGATAAAAAGTCCGCAATCTGAATGATGATCGTCTCCGTATCAGAACCGGAAAGCTCGCCGATCAGCCCGCCGTCTGACAAAGTTTTGCCCACAATACCGATCATCACTGCAATGCTCATGGCGATCACCACCCACACGGACGCCACGCGGCGGGAAAGCTTGAGCTTATTCTCGTCCTCAATCGCCATGAAACGAAGCAGGATATGGGGCATACCAAAATATCCCAATCCCCATGCACAGGTAGAAATAATCGTGAGGAAGGTATAGGGAGCAGCCGTTCCCGTGTCCGCCACATAGGTGGAGGTCAGGGACAGATACCCCGGGAGCGCCTTGGCATTCTCCAGAACGGCTCCCGCGCCGCCCGCGTTCACGGTCGCAAAGATCAATACAAAAACCAACGCAAAGGTCATAATAATACTTTGGATAAAATCCGTCGTGGACGCCGCCAAGAAGCCTCCCGCCGCCGTATAGCCCACGATCACAATCGCGGAAATGATCATCGCCACCATATAGTCCGCGCCGAATAATGTGCCAAACAGCTTGCCGCAGGCAGCGAAGCCGGACGCCGTGTACGGCACAAAAAAGATAATGATGATCAAAGCGGCAATCGTGGACAGAATATACTTTTTATCACGATACCGATTGGAAAAAAACTGCGGCAGCGTAAAGGAATTCGTCGCATGGGTATAGCGGCGCAGTCTTCTTGCCACCAAGAGCCAGTTCACATAAGTACCCACAGCCAGACCGATCACCGTCCAGCCCACGTCCGCCACGCCGGAGAGATAGGCAAGCCCCGGCAGCCCCATCAAGAGATAGCTCGACATGTCGGAAGCCTCCGCGCTCATGGCGGTTATCAACGGTCCAAGCTTACGCCCTCCCAGATAAAAGTCGGACGCGGATTCGTTTTTCTTCGCAAAACGAAAACCCACAAACAGCACCACAGCCAGATAAACCACTATGGATATCAAAATACAGATCAAAGATGTAGTCATAATAATACCCATGCCTTTCCGTAACCTGCGAACTTTCATGCGTGTTTTACGCATTGTGCAGGCACAATATTCGCAAAACAAATAAATTCGCGCTACAATACACGCAACAATTGAAAGTTTACCCGTTCCGCAGGGATAAGTCAATAGTGAAATATCCAAAAAACGTCAATCGAGTAGGAGGTAGGCGATTATTTCGCCTACCGACCTCTCACACCACCGTG
>JAMPHH010000043.1 GCA_023663505.1 Muribaculum sp. | reverse complement strand
ATGATTGTGGTAACTCTCGGCGAAAAGCCCAGACATGTCCCAGATGTGACTTATGAATTAAGTTTAGCATGTTTTGTCAAAAAATGCAAGAGAAATTTTATGAAATTTGAATTTAATACGAAGTTAAAAAAAATAGAAGCTTCTGCAAATGTTTTGACTTCATGTGGAACAATTAATCCTTGACATCCCGCCCGCACAGGATATATAATTTGATAAGTACAAATGCAGTGACGGAGAGAGTAGCCATTTTAGGAAAGGCAGAGCGAGTCGGGGACGGTGTAAGCCCGATGCGAGTAGGAGAATGGCGAAGATCACTCCCGAGCAGGCAGGACGAAGGATTCCGTAGTCATGTCCGGTTATTCCGCCGTTATCGGATAACATATCACTCCTCCGCAGGCATGCGGACTTGGAAGTATGATGTAAGAGGTGGTTTGCGAGCTTTCAGCTTCGTCCTGTTACAGGACGAAGCTTTTTTGCGCGAGCAATGAGGAACAGCCGAGCCGTGCTCGCACGGGCGAGGATGTGACGAATGCCGCGGCACCGAGCGCAGGGCGCGAGGTAAGGGAGCAATGAGGAACAGCCGAGCCGTGCTCGCACGAGCATAAATCCAATAAAATTGGATGTGACGAATGCCGCGGCACCGAGCGCAGAGTGCGAGGTGGGTGAGGGCGTGAGGAGCAATGAAAGCATACACAAATATAGAAAGGAGACAGACATGTACAAGCAGGTTGACAAAAATCTTAACTTTGTCGAGCGAGAGAAAGCCGTGGAGCAATTCTGGTCCGACAATGACATCTTTTTAAAAAGCATAGAGAGCCGGAAGGAGGGACCTACCTACACCTTCTATGACGGACCGCCTACGGCGAACGGTAAGCCCCATATCGGCCACGTGGAGACCCGTACCATCAAGGATATGATTCCCCGATATCACACCATGAAGGGCTGCATGGTGCCCAGAAAGGCGGGCTGGGACACCCACGGTCTGCCGGTGGAGCTCGAGGTGGAGAAGCTCTTGGGTCTGGACGGCAAGGAACAGATCGAGGAATACGGTCTGGCGCCCTTTATTGACAAATGTAAGGAAAGCGTCTGGAAATACAAGGGCATGTGGGAGGATTTCTCTAAGACCGTGGGATTTTGGGCTGATATGGACGACCCCTATGTCACCTATGAGGATAATTATATCGAGTCCGAGTGGTGGGCGCTGAAGACCATCTGGGACAAGAAGCTGCTGTACAAGGGCTTCAAGATCGTGCCCTACTGCCCCCGCTGCGGGACGCCCCTGTCCAGCCACGAGGTGGCGCAGGGATACAAATCGGTGAAGGAACGTTCGGCGGTTGTACGCTTCAAGGTTGTGGGGGAGGATGCTTATTTTCTGGCATGGACAACTACCCCTTGGACACTTCCCTCCAACACGGCGCTGTGTGTCAATCCCGAGGAGACCTATGCGAAGGTAAAGGCTGCGGACGACAGGGTTTATTATATGGCGCAGGCATTGCTTGACGCGGTTCTGGGGAAGCTGGCGGACTCTGAGAACGGGAAGCCCGCCTATGAGGTTCTGGAGACCTATATCGGTAAGGATTTGGTGGGCAGGGAGTATGAGCCTCTGTTTGCATGTGCGGGAGAGGCTGCGGCAAAGCAGAAGAAGAAAGCTCATTTTGTAACTTGTGACAACTATGTCACAATGTCTGATGGTACGGGAATCGTACACATTGCGCCTGCCTTCGGTGAGGATGACGCCCGCGTGGGGCGGGATTATGATCTGCCCTTTATTCAGTTTGTGGACGGCAAGGGAAATATGACAGAGGAGACGCCTTACGCCGGCAAGTTCGTGAAGGATGCGGACAAGGACATCTTGGTGGATTTGGAGAAGGAGGGCAAGCTCTTTGACGCACCGAGGTTTGAGCATGACTACCCCTTCTGTTGGAGATGTGACACACCTCTCATTTATTATGCGAGGGAGTCTTGGTTTATCAAGATGACTGCGGTGAAGGATGATCTGGTGCGCAATAACAACACCATCAACTGGATTCCCCAGTCCATCGGCGAGGGACGCTTTGGCAACTGGCTGGAAAATATTCAGGACTGGGGACTGTCCAGAAACCGTTACTGGGGAACCCCGCTGAATATCTGGGAATGCGAGTGCGGCTGTCAGCATGCCGTCGGGAGCCGCGAGGAATTGTATAATATGAGCGGCAATGAGGAGGCTAAGACGGTGGAGCTCCACAGACCCTATATCGACGCCATCACCATCAAATGCCCCGAGTGCGGCAAGCAGATGAAGCGTGTGCCGGAGGTGATCGATTGCTGGTTTGATTCCGGAGCGATGCCCTTCGCGCAGCATCATTATCCTTTTGAAAATAAGGAGCTCTTCGAGCAGCAGTTCCCCGCCCAGTTTATCTCCGAGGCGGTGGATCAGACCCGCGGCTGGTTCTATTCGCTGCTTGCGGAGTCCACCCTGCTCTTTAACAAGGCGCCCTATGAAAATGTGATCGTCATGGGACATGTGCAGGATGAGAACGGGCAGAAGATGAGCAAGCACACGGGGAACGTGGTAGACCCTTTTGAGGCGTTGGATACCTACGGCGCGGACGCCATCAGGTGGTATTTTTACACAAGCTCCGCCCCTTGGCTTCCCAAGCGTTTCTCGGGGAAGGCGGTGCAGGAGGGACAGCGCAAGTTCATGGGAACTCTTTGGAACACTTATGCGTTCTTTGTGCTGTATGCAAATATTGATAATTTTGACGCCACACAATATACCTTGGAATATGATAAGCTGGCGGTGATGGATAAGTGGATTCTGTCCAAGCTAAACACCGTGGTGGGAGAGGTGGACGAGAACCTTGGCGCCTACCGTATCCCCGAGGCTGCCAAGGCGATGCAGGATTTCGTGGATGACCTGAGCAATTGGTATGTGCGCCGCAGCAGGGAGCGGTTCTGGGCAAAGGGCATGGAGCAGGATAAGATCAATGCCTATATGACGCTTTACACCTCGCTTGTGACCATCTGCAAGGCGGCGGCTCCCATGATTCCCTTCATGACGGAGGATATCTACCAGAATCTTGTGCGCAGCAATGACGCGAACGCGCCCGAGAGTATCCATCTGTGTGATTTTCCTACGGTGGAGCAGGGATTCATTGACAGGGAGCTTGAGAAAAATATGGAGGACGTGCTTAACGCGGTGGTTATGGGACGCGCCTGCCGCAACGAGGTGAACGTAAAGAACCGTCAGCCCCTCCGGAAAATGTATATCAAGACGGATATTGCGCTAGGGAAAGGGGGAACCTCTATCAGGGATGCCTTCTACACGGATATTATTGCGGATGAGCTGAATGTGAAGGAGGTGCTCTTTGCGGACGACGTGAGAGAATTTACCTCTTACAGCTTTAAGCCCCAGCTTCGCACCGTGGGACCCAAGTACGGCAAGCAGCTTGGCGGTATACAGAAGGCTCTCGCCTCCTTGGACGGCAATGCGGCTATGGACGAACTGAACGCGAACGGCGCGCTGAAATTCGACGTGGACGGCACGGCGGTGGAGCTGACCAAGGAGGACGACCTGCTCATCGAAATGACCCAGAAGGAGGGTTATGTGTCCCAAGAGGACAATCACATGACGGTTGTGTTGGATATGAATCTCACGGAGGAGCTGATTGAGGAGGGCTTTGTCTATGAGATCATCAGCAAGATTCAGACCATGCGTAAGGAAGCGGACTTTGAGGTGATGGATCATATCAGGGTGTCCCTGAACGGCAATGACAAGCTCTCTGCCATCGCTCAGAAGAATTCTGACATGATTGTCGGAAAAGTTCTGGCGGACGAATTCACGAGCGGCAAGACATTTGCCATTGCAAAGGAATGGGATGTAAACGGGGAAAAAGTGATTGTGGCTGTGGAGCGCGTGTAAGACAGAAAAATTTGAAAACGGAGGATAGGAAGGATGACATTTCAGGAATATTTTGACGGATTCAAGGCGAGGTTTGACGGTGTGGACGTGAGCGAGATACATGAGCATCTGGCGTTCGAGTTCAACATTGAGGACGAGGAGGCGGGCGGCACCTTCTATGTGGAGGTAAAGGAAGGGCAGCTCTATATCGAGCCTTACCAGTATTATGACAGGGACGCGGCGTTCATCTGCACGCCGGAGGTGCTGGATAAGATCGTCACAGGCAAGACAGACCCTATTGCCGCCTTTACCATGCAGAAGCTCAAGGTTGACGGCAGTATTGAGAAGGCGCTGCGTCTGAAGGACATCGTGGATTCAAAGCGTAAGAAGGCAGGCAGAGGTAAGAAGAAATAACTTTTGCAAAGTTATTTCTGAACGGTTCCTAACAAACGCGAGGAGGGGATAAGTGTTACCCCTCCTCGTCTAATCTTCTGATACCCACAGCCTCCGACACGGGAAGCGAAAAGCAGATGGCGCCCGCCTGTGTGTCCGTGCCGCATTTTTGGTTGATTGCTTTCATGATCTCGGACTTTTTGCCCGAGGGGGCGAGAATATATATCATATCCTTCTCCTGTGCGAGAGAAACCCCGAAAAACTTCTCGGCTCTCTGTCCGCCCGTTCCCTTGGCGTGAAGTATGGTGCCTCCGGTGGCGCCCCCGTCCCTTGCCGCGTCCATCACCAGATCCGCATGCCCTTCGTTCAGTATCACAATAATCAATTCATTCTTAAAATTCATATCAGGTATCCCACCTCCCAAATCCTGACCGTCTGTAAAATATGCAAGATTTTTCCCGCCGTTTACACTCTTGATCGGTATTGCCAGCATGATCCCGTTGCCGGGGATATCAATGAACATTTTCTGCTTTGCCGCCCGCATCAGCTTCTTCATGGAGAACGCCGTGACAATGGTTCCGATCACCGCCTTCTCTGTCTGCTGTAAGTCATAGAGCCGCAGATGCTCTGATGTGGCGGTGCCCTTCCCGAGATTGGTGAGAACCACGGAAAGCTGCAGCTCAAGACATATCCTCTGCAATTCTTCCGCCCTGCTCCTGTCTACAATGCCAAGCACATAATATAGCTCCATTCAGGACACCTCCCACAATTCAATCGTCTCATCGTCTTTGAATTCACTGACAATATCCCGTACAGAAACCACCTTGCGGGATTTCACGGTCGAGATCGCCCCCATAATCTGCACGGTGATCAAGGGCATCATTGCGACCAAGGCGACCAGTCCGAATGCGTCAGTCATAATATTTCCGCCGATAGCGGTACTGATGCCCATGGCAAAGGGAAGCATGAAAGCGGCTGTCATGGGACCGGACGCCACGCCGCCCGCGTCAAACGCGATTGCCGTGAAGGTGGGCGGCACCACAAATGCCAAAAGCAGGGCGATGACATAGCCGATCAGCATGAACCACAGAATTGACACTCCTGTCAGTACGCGGATCATGGCAAAGCCCATAGCGATTGAGATGGCGATGGAGAGCGTGCGTCCCATGAGCTTCTCCGAGATCGCGCCTGCGCTCAGCTCCGCCACCTGCTTGTTTAACACATGAACCGCAGGCTCCGCGTTGATGATAAACCAACCCATCACCATGGCGAGGGGAATGATCAGGAACCTCATATCATTTTCTATCAACGCGCCGCCGAGCACATACCCGAGTGATGAGAATCCCACGTTTGCGCCCGTCAGGAATAACACCAAGCCCGTGTAAGTGAACAAAATACCGATTATTATCTTAGAAAAGGCGCGCTTTTTTAATTTCAATGAAAATAACTGGAACAACAGGAAAAATACAAAGATGGGCAGTAACGCCACAACCACCTCTGTCATATAATCCGGCAGCGAAAAGAGATACTCTATCCCGATATCAACGGAGGTCATAAATTCGTTGACGATCATCGTGGAGGTCTCCGCGGCGTTATTTTGATAAATAAATCCCAGCAGCAGCACGGCGAGGATCGGGCCGACGGAGCACAGGGCTACCAGACCGAAGCTGTCGGATTTCGCCTTTTCGTCGCTTCGGATGGAGGCGACGCCGATACCCATGGACATGATAAAGGGCACGGTCATGGGTCCCGTGGTCACTCCGCCGGAGTCGAAGGCAACCGACAGGAAATTAGGGTCTGAAAGCGCAGCCAAGACAAAGACGATCGTATATAGACACAGCAGAAGCCATTTCAACGGAATCCCGAACAGGATACGCAGCATGCTGACCATCAGAAAAAGCCCGACGCCGACAGATACCGTTGCGATCAGAACGAAGGTATCTATCTCGGGCACATATGTAGCAAGCACCTGTAAATCAGGCTCGGCGACCGTGATCATCACGCCGAGGACAAAGCTTAGCAGTAAAATGAGCCACAGCTTTCGCGTGGAGGTCATCTTGGCGCCGATGTGATTGCCGATCTGTGTCATGGATATATCCGCTCCGAGAGTGAACAGAGCCATGCCGACAACGATCATCACCGTCCCGATGATAAAGGAAAGCACCAGACCGCTGTTGACCGGCACAAAAAAGAGACACAGTACAAAGACGATCAGAGCGATCGGCAGCACTGACGAGATGGATTCCTGCATTTTTTCCCTGATGATATTGTGGTGTTTCAAGGGCGTCTCCTTTCGGGTGAGTTAAGCATCTGATACTACTATACGGTATATGTATATGTAGTGTCAAGAAAAGCTTTCACAGCAATCACTCATGCAGTGTGCTGTTTTCCCATCCCGTATCCAACGCAGCATTACAGCTCTCGTCCAACAGCCTTGCGCATTCCTGCGGCGTGATGCTTTTGGACAACAGCTCATGAATATTCGGCCAGAACACGCTGCGGACAGAGGTGTCATCTCCCTGCCAGTTCGGGCTGTTATTCATGAAATCCACCACATTCCTCGCGTTGCCGGTAAATTCGTCCAGCATCGTGATCTGATCCTGATACTTTGCCGACACCTTGCTGCTTACCGGAATATTGCCGGCGGACATATCCAGCCACTTATCATTATCGTAAATATATTTGATAAAATCCTTCGCGACCTGAATCTTGAGCTCGTCGCCGTTGTCAAATACCTCAAAGCCCGTGACAAAGGAGGTTGCCACATTGCCCGGGAAATTGACATATCCGTAATTCTCCATATTATCATAGAGCACAAAGTTGGCGTTGTTAAAAATATAAATTGCAAGCTGTCCGTTGGAGAACAATTCATTACAGTCTGAAAGCTCTATGTTCTCCGAGTGAGGCGGATACCAACCCTTGTCCACTCCGGACTGTATCCATTCCAGCGCCTTGACAGACAGGTCGTTCTCAAAATCAAAATGCCCGTCCTCGGCAAAAATCGTGCTTCCGTAAGCCCGCATATAGGACATGATATGGGTGTCACCCTGATTGTTTTTGCCGTACATCATCATCGGGTAGGTCTGCTCCGGAAGCTTGGCGGCCAGTGTATCCAATATATCCGTCCATTCCTCCATCGTCCAATCCTGTATCATGACCTCGTCCGGAATATATTGATCCAGACCGCATATTTGGAAAAGCTCCTTATTGTAGATCAGGATATTCTGCATACTTAAAAAAGGCATCATATATGTCTTTCCGTTTGCCATACTCATCGCCCACGACGCATCGTCAATGTCCGCCCGCAGCTCGTCCGAGATAATATCATCCAACGGGACAACCCTGCCCGTATGCAGATAGGACGCCATATTGAAATATCCCTCATAGAGAAGATCCACGGAATTCTCTGTATCGAAGCTGTCCGTGATCGCTTTCGTCTCATCTACATAGGCAAAGGTATCCACGCGAATCTTCACGTCAGCGTCCTCATACTGTGCGGCAAATTCCTCTCCCGCCAACCGCAGGAAGTCACTGGAAGCCACGATTTCAGGACGGCTGACAGAATTCATTGCCAGATCAGGCACCTTGATGATCAGCGTGACCTCTCTTTTGGCTTCCTTGCCGCAGCCCGTCAAAAGACTGCAAATGCACGCTAAAGCCAGTGCGATTGCGATGATTTTTCTTCTCTTTTTTGTTTTCATACTTTTCCTCCTTCGTGCATAGATGCACATACTATTTTACAATCGTCTTAAGCTTCTTCAACAAAACATTCACATCGATCGGCTTGGTCAAAAAGTCATTCATTCCGCTGGCAAGCGCCAGCTCCCTGTCCTCTTGGAACATGTTGGCGGTGCAGGCGTAAATGATCACCGATTTGGCGTCGGCTCGGTAGAGCTGCCTGATATTCTTGGTCGCCGTGCAGCCGTCCATGACAGGCATCTGCATATCCATCAAAATAATGTCAAACTCCCCGATTGCGGACTGGTTAAACATATCCACTGCTTCCTGACCGTTCTGCGCCAGCGCGGTCTCAAAGCCCTCCATAGAGAGAATCTCCAGTAAAATCTCCGCATTGAGCTCCACGTCCTCCGCCACGAGAATCTTAATCGGCTTGCCATCCGCCCTGTGCGCCAGCTCGGTCACGTTATCCTCGGCATTCTCCTGTGCCTTCAGCTCAGGCGGTACGTCCTGCACGATCAAGGAAGGAATCGTGACAGTAAAGGCACTTCCCTCGTTGAGTTTACTCTTTACCGTGATATCCCCGCCCATCGCGTTCGCGAGGAGCTTGCTGATCGCCATTCCCAGTCCGGTTCCCTTGATACCGCTGTCGTTCCTGTTCCGCTCTTGGCTGAACGAGTCAAATATTTTGTCGATATATTCCTTCGAGATCCCGATACCGGTGTCCTCGCAGACATATGTTGTTATGACATGCGTGTCATCTACCTTTTTCTGAGAGACTGACAGGCGTATCCACTTGCCCTCCGGCGTAAATTTAGCCGCATTGCCCACGATATTCATCAAGATCTGCTTCGTGCGGGTCACATCGCCCTCGACGCAGGGCTCCGTAATGTCGGTCTCCACGATAAACTCTACCCCGCGGCTTTTGATGTTGTCCGCCTGCATCGCCGCAATCTCGTCTATCATGGCGGGGATAAGCATAGGCTCCGTAATGATATCCACTTTCCCCGCCTGCAGCTTGGACATATCCAGAATATCATTTACCAGAGAGAGGAGATAGTTCGCCGTGCTGTGCGATTTCTTCAGCCATTCCTTAATCTGTGCCTTCTGACTCTCGTCATCAATATTTACCATGATCAGGTGGTTCATGCCGATCAAGCCGTTTAACGGGGTTCGTATCTCATGGCTCATATTGGAGAGAAAGTCTCTTTGAGACTGTGCGGATTCCAATGTCCTCACACTGTTTATCTGAAGCTTCATTATGATCAGCAGCATTATGATCACGGTGACCACAGTGATGATCGCCATCGTCATACTGAGCGACACAAACGTCCTTCTCTGCTCCGTGAGCACTTCCTCGTTGACAGACATAATGAAATACAGGTCAAAGTCACCCTCGAACGGTATGAAATAAAAAAGCTCCTTGCCCTTCTCATCCGCATGAGAATGATAAAAGCCAAATGTCTCTTGGTTCTGGAGCTTCCTCTGAACCTCCTCGTTGCTCAAGTCACTGCTCTTCGCCCCCGACAAATGATCAAACAGATTATTCGTCCTGTTCAGATAGATTTCCTTATCGACATTGACGATATAATTTCCCGCCATGTCAATCAGCGCGCTGTGCCCACGGCCTTCCCCGTCCTTGATAAAGCTGTCGATTACCATTTTGTCCTGAATGGAGGAGATATCACTGATACCGACCAATGCAAACATTTTCTTGCCTTCTATGCTGTAATCATGTAAGCGGATTCCGTACAGAATGCTCTCCTTTTGCAGCCAGCCGCCCTCCGTCTTATCGTCAAAGCGTCTGACAATCTTCTCCGCACCATGCTCGAAATAGGGCAGAAAATCCAGATTCCTGTTCATAATATCACTGCCCGGCACATAGACGACATATTTATCGGTATAGACCGTGCCGTCCTCCGCGATCATATAAATATGGTTAAAGTCGCTCGAGGCACATTCCAGATTCAGTCTGGTCTCAATATCTTCAATGGATTTGCACTCAAAGCTGGTAAAGCGCTCCCTGATTTCACTGAGATCATCCCAACAAATTTCAATATAGGTTTGAATGGTTGCTTTGTCATGCTCTGCAATCTCGCTGATAGAACTGATGATGTTATTCAGAATTGTCCTGTTCATCTGCCTGATATAGCAAAAGACCACCAGACAAACGATTATGAACGCAGAAACGATGACCAATATGTAAAATCGTCCGTGTTTCTTTTTCATTTTCGTACCCCTGCATATCGCAGGCTATTACCTGTGATATGGATCGTTACAAGCTGTTACAATACGCCACGTCTATTTTAACACATTTTTTCCAAATGTAAACCCCAATTTATAATTGATTAACAATTAATTTTGTCACTCTATCTTTTCCAATTCCTTCCGCAGCCAATTCATTTCCCTTTTGGTGTAAATTTTTTCCGTGATATCGGAGATTGCGTGACCTATCATATATTTAATGGCATATTCGTCAACGCCGTACCGCTTGGCGCTGGTGACGAATTGCATTCGCCCGTCATGAGGTCTGTGCATAGGGTTTAATCTCAATTCGTCCCGTATCTTGGCAAAGCCTTTATTATAGCGGTCATAGGTGAGTATTGTGTTGACATGCTTGCGCTTCGGATTGGTGCAGTTAAACAAATACTTGCTTCCCAACGCTTCCGCTTCCTTGTATTTGCGCTCCACGAGCGGTCTGATTTTGGGGTGGATAGGCACCACCCGATCTGTGCCTGCATCTGTCTTGATCCCACCCCTGAAGGTCCATTCCTTCAAGTCAATATTTTCAAGCTCCAACAGACCGAGCTCCTGTGGTCTCCAGCCGGAATAGCACTGTATCAAAAGGACGTCCACATAGCGTTTGTCATTTACATGCTTCCAGAGCAGCTTCATCTCCTCGTCGGTAAAGGCAAGATGCTTCTTTTTCACCGTTACGATCTCCTTGATCACGTCGTCTGACAGATGAAATGTCCTCGCATAATTCCGTTCCACAAGCTCATATTCCACGGCATAATCCAGCATGAGATTAAAGAGCGTCTTGATCTTATTCTTCGTGCCTGCCTTAGGGTGCTGCTGTCTGCCCCTGACCACAGCGACGCCCTCCTCCATACATGCCTTGACATGACGAGCCCTCACATCCGCCACCCGCATGTCATAAACGGAGGAGCAGTAGCTCCATGCCAGCGTGATAGCCGTGACGCTTGTATTAGAGCTTAAGGTTTTAAAATACTCATCTGTCCATTTCTCGTACAATTCCTTAACTGTAATGGAGTCCTCCAGATCATATGGATTCCTGTTGTATTCCGTCAATGCCGTATAAGCCTCGCTGTAAGTGGCAAAATAAGCCTCCGGCTTGAGAAGCTTGCAGATCGGGTGTCCGGCGGAATTTTTGCCCACCGTGACCATGACCCGAAAGGGCTTTCTGAGATTCCGGTTTTTGATCTCGCTGATTTGTCCGAAGCCATTGGGCAGCCGTCTGTACTTGTGTGCTGCTTTGTCAGACTTCTTGGCTTTGACGCCCGCCTGCATCGGACAACCGCAATGGGGACAGTACACCGCCTTATCACTCACCTGCATCTCACATTCATGACATTTCCTTAACATTTTAATTACCTCCGTTTTGTTTAATTTTTCAGTAAGCATATATGTGGGCATGGTGATTGTCAATTTAATGTAAAATCATTTTCCTTGATTCTTTTCACGGATTTTTATTGCAAAAATATCCTCTCGCTATTATAATAATTTTACGAATAATATAAATGAGCTGGTGCATTTTCTGGAGTATGTGGAGAACAGCACCGATGAATGCGCCACGAAGCAGGACGACAATGTCCGCCACATTCATCAAAGGGTAACCGCCATCAAAAAAATCCACCTATAATAATTTCGTCATTTAGCACAACATTCCCTCCGATTTTTTAGTAAATCTTCCCAACCTCAAAAACGCAAAAAAACACCATTCCTACATTATTCCTACACTATTCCTACACTACTATTCCTACACTGCTTTTCTTACTATCCGCTTCACTTCCCGGATAAAAAACCGCTAAAATAAGCGGTTTTATCATCGCAGGGACTGCCCTGCCCATAAGAATTTCCCCGTTATTTCTTCACATTTCCCGCCCTTTACCTCCAAATTACTCCTACACTATTCCTACATTTTGGCAAAAAATCCCCCAAAAATCAGCATTGTCAAATTCTAATATAAAAGTAACTAGGTAGGATGCAGTAACCGGCATCTTATGAGGTAAGCACAAAAAACTAAAAGGAATCTCGCGGAATTTTATCAAGGATTCCAAGAGATTATCACAGCGAAAGGGAGGTAAAAAGGGAAAGGAATGGGAACGAACAACAACTATGAAAGGAAGGTATGGAAAGTGAATTATCAAAAGAAACGAAAACCTATGCAACAAGTAATGGCGTGGGTTCTGGCATTCGCCATGGTACTCACCGGTACTTATACGGACGGGCTAAGGGTGAAGGCGGATGGAAATGAAGCAAAAGTGTTAAACATAGCCGGGATGTCCACAAGAGCCGGGGGCACGGCGGCGACACAAAAGGTAGATGACACATTTTCCCTTGTGTTCACAGCTGACGCAAACTCTAAGGTGGATACTACAACCAACAAGAAATGGAGTGATCAATGGGCACCAACAGGGAATTTTGGCAGGCTTCGTATACCTGAGAAGGTTGCGATAAGTAGTGCGACAGCTGTACAGATTACGACAAAAGCTGCTGCTACAGTAAAAGTTTGGTGGATCAGTGGCGGAACTGACAGACAAGTGCAGTTGATTGATTCTGCAGGAACTAGTGTTGACATCAGCGCAGAGGAAAATGTAGCTTCCAATACTACATATTTGTCAACGTTGGACATAACCACTGGTGGTACATATTATCTGGGTTGTAATAAGAGATCTACTATTTATATTTGCAAAGTCGAAGTAACTGAAGAGGGCAGCAACACCCCGACTAAGGATGTCAAGGCTACTGTCACAGTATCCGACGGGGACGCTTTATTGCAGGAGAGTGACAAGATTCGTTTGGCAGCCGGATCGACGGATGGTGTTGATATCGACTATAATGCCAAGGGGCAAGAGGTCACACTCAAGTCGGAAACGAGTTATAATATTACGTGCACCAATGAGGATGTAACGGTAAAGACAGACGATGACAAATCGGTGGTGAAATTGACGGATGACGGCGCCGTTACTTTGGTGGTGTCCTCCGCTGTCGTGAAACCGACAGTTAAGATCACGGATGCTAATAAGCTGTTAGCTGATCAGGCAGGCAAGAAAATCACGCTGACTGCCGGGAATAGTGTGATAGACTTAACAGATGGCGCAACACCTAAACTGCGGATTGGCACAAAGTATACACTTGCAACAGATGCAGAGGGAGTCGTTGTAAAAATCGATGGTAAGAAAGAATTTACACCGACTGCTGACACAAAGGAGATTGAGGTTGTAGTAACTCCTTCAGGCAAGGAAATCTTAGCCAAGATCAATGACCCCGACAACCTGTTGAACGGGGCGAAGGTTGTTTTGACCGCAACCATAGATGACGAGGTTCAAACGGTTGAGCTGACAGATAATCAGAAAGCTGCGTTAGTGTTGGATGCAGTTTATCGCGTCTCAACAACGGCTGAGAATGTTTATACAAAGATCAATGGTTCTATTGTTTTGCAGCCGAAAGAGTCTATGGAGGAGTTTACCGTAGATGTCACGGCTCCTATAAAGGATGTATATGAGCTTGACTTGACTAAGGATCTTGTGGCAGAAACGGTATATTCCGGTGGAGTTTCTGTGCTAGAGACCATGGCACATAAACCCCAGCCACCGGCAGAAGCTAATGGTGTAATTTATGCGGATTTAGTGGCGGGGTCACATGATCCTAAATGTGATGACGACAAAGCAGCAAATGGTCGAGTGCCAACATCCGGTGCCGCATTGAAGATTGTCCCTGAAAAGGACGGAAAAATTACCATAGTATATAAAAAAGTTACAGGGAAGAATTTTTATGCCATAAGTGTAGATGCCTCTGGAGATATATCAAAGATAGCAGATGGAACGGGGCAACTGGCTAATGCGGATTATTATGAGCTTGAAATGACCAAGGGACTTACTTATTATATTTATGGTTCAGGAACAAAAATAAACTTCTACGCAATCAAAACAGACTATCGTTCTCAGAAGGATCGCGGACCTTGGGCGAATGTAGCTGCTCCCGTAATCACCGGTGCGGCACAGGACAGCGAAAATGCTGCCAATATCAAGGTAACGGTGACTGGTGCGGTAGACGGCTTTGATAATGCAGACGCGCTGGAAGTGGACATGTTGGATGCCAAAGGTAATCGTGTTGACGCCAAGCGTTCCACAGCAACAGCGACAACGCACGAATTCTCGTTTA
This sequence comes from Muribaculum sp., assembly GCA_023663505.1. Taxonomy (GTDB): domain Bacteria; phylum Bacillota; class Clostridia; order Lachnospirales; family Lachnospiraceae; genus Acetatifactor. Next base: position 12,574 of record JAMPHH010000043.1, on the reverse strand, counting down.
CGCCTACTGCATCCGGCGACTACACCTTTGTGGCGCGTCTGGTGCGTACTGGCGAGGAGAATAAGGCTAGTGCGTCTGAGCCTCCCACGGTAGTGAAGTTTGTGCTTCCTTTGTCTGCCCCTGCAATCAAGGTGCTCACCAGTATCGGTGTGGGCGCGGATGGACTGGGTCAGGCTAAGGTGGACTGGGAAAAGGTTCCCGAGGCTACCGGTTATGTGCTCACGGCGGCTAAGAAAGTGGCGGAGGGCGGCGAAGCCGCTACGCCGATCACAACAGATGTATCAGGCGGCGACGTGACTACCGCTACTGTTGGCGGGTTGGAGGTAGGAGCAACCTACGAGATATCCATGATTGCCAAGAGAGGCGAGGAGAAGAGCGCGGCTTCCGAGACCAAAGAGATAGAGATTACTGCAGCGTTTAAGCAGTCTTGGGAATTTACTGCTTATGGCTCTAATGCATCTCTGAACAAAGAAATAAAGAAGGGGGATAATTTGCGAGGCAGCGGTCTGGATGCCAACGATCCCGAGTTTGATACAAAGGTTAAAAAAGCAGATGGCACTACGAAGAAAGTCAACGATTACGAGATACATGAAGACGGCTCTGTATCTGTTTGGTCTATAGGGACAAACGGTAAAGTGGTTCCAAAATCTACGGATGGACTTGCGTTTTACTATACCGCAGTTCCCACTAGCCAGAACTTCAAGCTGTCGGCTCATGTGAAAGTAGATTCTTGGTGCTATACCAACGGGCAGGAAGGATTCGGACTGTTGGCAGCCGATCGGATCGGCAATGAGGATGTAGCATTTTGGAACAATTCCTATATGTTGGGCTTCACCAAGGTGGAATACTACTGGAATGAAGGCGCAGTGGCTACCGAAGGCGAAAAGGTCAATATGTATATTGGACCGGGCGCATTGTCTAAGATAGGTGTGACCCCGGAGAATTTGGCTAACTTTACACAGGATCCTGCTGACGGCACAATCACAATGACTCAATCCGAGGCGACCAATGCATATTTTAAGTATGCCACTAAGACCTTGGATACCACGGCGGCGTCAAGAGGCGGGGGAACCTACAATTTGGTGGCAAACTGCGAGAATGCTGATTCTGCTGCCATAGAAGACAATTCTTTTAATTACAATGATTTTGACGTGACCTTGGAACGGAATAACACGGGTTACTTCCTGACGTATTCACGCGACGGGAAAACCATGACACAGAAATACTATATTCCGGATGCTTTGGATCATTTGGATAAGGATTATGTATATGTGGGTATGTTTGCATCCCGCGCGGCAACCGCGACCTTTAGCGACATTCAGCTCACGCTTTCTGATCCTGCCACGGATCCTGCTCCCGAGCCGGAACCTGTCACATATTACACACCGACATTTAATGTGACTTCAGCCAACGTTTCCAATACGGAGGACTATGAGTTCAAATTTTCCGGTAACTGGGCAGGCACGCTGACCGTCAAGGATGCGGCAGGCAATGCGGTGATTGATGGATTTAAGCTTCCTACTTATGATGAAGCGGCGAAGATCATTTATGCCCCTTCCACGTATAAGCTTACGACAGAGGAGACTCAGGCGGGTTACAAGCTTGTCACCGCAGTGAGTAAAACAACGAAGCTGAACGTGGGCGATAATGTCTTTTCCGTGGTATTTGCCCCGGATAAGGATTGGCATCCCAATGTAAACGATGACGAGGCAGCCAATCAATTATTGCAGCTGCGTGACTACAGCGCAAGTAACTTTACGCACAATGTAAGCTATAAGGCATATGGTGAGAGCGGGACGGCTCTGTATGTCGCTCCTGACGGTTCCGCCAGCGGAACGGGAAGAAAGAGCAACCCGTTGGATATTTACACGGCTGTCAAGTATGTACAGCCCGGACAGAGTATTATTCTGGCGGGCGGAACATATAACCTGACCCAACCCATAAGAGTAGAGCGCGGCATCAATGGTACTGCAGATAAGATGATTTACCTCATTGCAGATCAGGACGCAGTGGGCGACAACAGACCCGTGATTGACTTTGGCGGTGTCTGTACCGGTATAACCTTTGGCGGTGACTACTGGTTTATTTCCGGTTTTGACGTAACCGGATCCGCGGATGGACAGAAAGGTATCCAGGTATCGGGAAGCCATAATGTATTGGAGAATCTGAACACCTATATGAATGGTAACACCGGTATCCAGATTGCGAGATTGTATGGCACGGACTCTTGGGATGATTGGCCATCCTACAACACGATTCGCAACTGTAACTCCTATCTGAATTCCGACGCGGGCTTTGAAGATGCGGACGGCTTTGCGGCGAAGCTGACGATAGGCGACGGCAACGTGTTCGACGGTTGTGTGGCGGCGTACAACGCGGATGACGGATGGGATTTATACGCAAAGGTAGAGACCGGTGCGATTGGCAAGGTAGTCATTAAGAACAGCATCACGTTTAAGAACGGTTATCTGTTGGTAGACGACGAGGGCAAGCTCTCCGTAAACGGCACTAAGGAAATATCCGCCGGCAACGGTAACGGTTTCAAGATGGGTGGAGAGAGTATCTCCGGCAAGCATGAACTGAGGAATTCCTATGCCTTCTATAATAAGGCAAAGGGTATCGACTCTAACAGCTGTCCAGATATTCAGGTATTCAACAGCATCAGCTTTAACAACCAGAAATACAACGTGGCTTTCTACACCAATACGGCTACGCAGACTAACTTTGCGGCTAATGGTTTGATTTCTTACAAAACGGCTGAGTATTTGAAGGATGAAAGCGTCGATAAGGTGGAGGATATCATTCCTGTTGGCACGCAAAGACAGGAGGCATGGTTGATTGCCAGCGAGAAGGTGAGAAACGCAGAGCTGATTGCGGCATACAACGCGATAACCAATAGTAACAGTAAATCCAAGTTCGGTAAGGCTTCAAGCAAGTGGCCGTTGGCAATTGAAAATGGTGAAGTAAAGGTCGTTGACGGTCAATATAACAAGGATGAGACATTTAAGGCATTTGTGGACAAGGCGGAGGAGTTAGGGCTCTCAGATTTGGATAAAGAAATCTGTATCAAGTATATGGATGGCATTGCTGCTTTTGCTAAGGCATATGACACCCCTGACAAGATAGCCGAGGCAGAGGCTGCCCTCAAGGCAGGCAACCCGATCTTTGGGAAGAACAATTATTACATCTTCAATGGCAAGACCCAGAACGCAGTCGATACAGATGTGATTGTTGGGGATGATTGGTTTGAGAGCGTGGATGTGGGAAGCTTTGCGACAGTAGTCAAGAGAGAGGCAGATGGCAAGCCCGTTCTGCAGAATGGTTTCCTGCAGCTTACAGAGAAAGCTAAGAATGCCAATGCAAGCTTGGGAGACTTTGGACTGAAGGCAGATGCCTCCACGGATGTCAACAATGCCACGGATATTCCAAAGACGGAGACAGACGGTTCTGTGACCGGCGGACTTGGTTCGGATGGTTCCGGTGTCGTGAGCGGTGACAAACCTGCGAACGGCGGCGATATGGTTGGATTGTGGGTCGCATTTGTGGATGGCACGAGCGAATACACCTATACGGGCTCCGCAATTAAGCCTGAAATACGTGTATATTATGACATGACCAGACTGACATCCAAGGATTACTCGATCTCTTACAAGAACAATATCAATGTTCCTGCTGCCACACAGGATGCAAATGATATGTCCAAAGCTCCTACTATCAAGGTGACCGGTAAGGGCAACTTTGAGGGCTTTGTGGATCAGTATTTCACTATCAAGCCTGTTGATTTGACAGACGCTTTGAGTGATAAGGGTGCGGTGACGGCTTCCGAGGTTTATGTGGCTTATAAGGCAGGTAAGGCGCAGAAGCCTGTACCGGTACTGAATTATAACGGCAAAAAGCTCGCAAAAAATAAAGATTTTGATGTAACCTACCCTAGCGCGGGGGATTACACTGCGGCAGGAAATTATGAGATTCTGGTAACAGGTAAGGGGAACTATGCTAATACCGTAAGGATTCCGCTTCATATCGTGGAGCCCGGCAGTCTCAAAGATCTGAGCAAGGCGAAGATCAACATTAAAGACAATGCGATTACCTTTATGAAGAAGAGTTTTGTTTATAACGGCAGCGCAATTGAGCCGGCAGTGGACGTGGTAGTTGGCGGAAGTACACAGGCAGCAGACAGTTACAAGCTTACTTACAGAAACAATAAGAATGTTGGTACGGCGTCTATCGTGGTTGAGGGAATCCCTGAGAAGGGAACCTTCGGCAGCAAGACACAGACCTTCAAGATTACCCCGGCGAATCTGAGCCAGAGCAATCTGAAGGCAAAGGATTATAAGTCATTGGGTGAGGATAGCTGGACGACGGCATCCAGGTGGAATGTGCAGATAAAGAGTCCTTCCTACCTGAAAGCAGTCGGGAATGACGGAAAGGGAGTCATTACTTATGCGGGAGAGACTGTGGTATTCACGGATCTTGACGTCATTGTGCACTCCACGGCAGGCGGTACGGCAACAGGCGCTGTCACCCTGAGAGAAGGTAAGGATTATACCATCACTTATACCGGTAATGCCAAGGCAGGAACTGCTTCCTTTACTATCAAGGGTAAAGGCAATTACACCGGAAGCACAAAGGGAACCTTCAAGATTCAGGCATACAATATCCAAACAGGCAATGGCGTGGGCGGTAATATTGTTGATAGCGATCATTGGAAAGACCTTAAGATTGCTTATGAAGTAGGTGGTGCAAAACCCACGATATCCATGACAGTGAACGGGATCACGCAGAAGGAAGGCAAGGATTATACCGTAAGCTATAAGAATAACTCTAAGGCGGGTTCTAACAACGCAACTGTCACTGTTATCGGTAAGGGCGGACTGACTGGAAGACTTACCCAGAGCTTTGCGGTAGAGAAAAAGGATTTGTCAGATTCCAATATGCCTTTGAGTCTGGTTGCAAATGATATTGTGTACAAGAATAAAGCAGGGAAGCCTAAGACGACGGCTAAGCTTTACAATGTGAACAATAAAGTGGTGAGCTCCGGCGAGTACACATTGAAGTATTATGTGAACTACGGCAAAGCGGACGAAAAGGAAGTAACTACTGACGCAACGTTCAAGCCTGCGAAAAACGACACGATTACTGTTGTGGCAGAAGGCAAGGGTAAGAACTACACAGGCAAGATTACTGATGAAGTGAGAGTTATCGGAGCTGACATCAAGTCTGCGAAGGTGAAGGCATTTGACCTGAAATACTACACAGGTTCATCCATCACGCTAATGAACGAAGACTTTAATTATGTGGATCCTAAGGATGGCAAGACCAAGAGCCGCATTACCCTTAAGAATCAGGAGTTGGTGATCAATCAGGACTTCAGGATCGTAAGCGGAAGCTATGAGAGTAATGTCAAGGCTGGAACGGCTAAATTCGCTATCGAGGGTATCGGTGAATACGGCGGAACGAAGGTCGTGACTTTCAAGATCAACAAGAGAGTCTTCAATGTAGGCAAAGCGGTCTGCACGATCAACAAGTCGGCTACTGATATCAAGGATCAGCTTGTTGTAAGGCTCAATAACCAAGTATTGAAATACGGTGTTGATTATCGGCTGAATACTACACAGTACAGCTCCAAGAATACCGTTACGATCATTGGTATGAATGGTTATGGCGGAGTGAAGTCCGTGAAGATAGCTACCTTGAAAGAAGAACCAAAGACCACTGAATAAGTTAAAAAGGACGCCCCAAAAGTCTAAGAGACTTGCGGGGCATCCTTTTAAAAAATTTTTTAGAGAATATTTTAAAAGCGTGTTGCAGCGTTTCGGCGTCGTGGCATGTTTCAAAAACAAATAAGGAGAAACATAATGGTTAGACAAGAAAGCATGACAGGAAAACTCAAGCGGCGAATCGGCAAAGTAATCTCCATAGCATTGTCAGCTGCGATGCTCGTGACAGGGCTCCCGACGGATTTGACGGGCGGGGGGGTTGCGAGCGTGAATGCGGCTGGTGTCATTGAGACTGCCGGCACCGCTGGCAGCGAGACCCATGTGCCCTATACTGTCACCGATTCGGAGTACTCCTATGCCCTCGAAGGTTCTCATGGGGAGGGTGACGAAAACCTGATCAAGCCCGGCAACGTGGGAGACAGAACTTGGACCTTCAGGGTAAATGTTGAAGGCGCCGAACCAGAAGTTACAATCCAAGGGAAGACAGGCACATATGCAGGACTTCAGATTGATGCAACGGCTTCAGGCGCAAAATTTTATGTGCGCAATATGCAATGGGCGCAGTTCAATTCGGGAGCTATTATCAAGATTCCTGTGGACGGGTATTGCGATATCACAGTAGTTGGCTATGGCGGATCCCAATACACAGTAGCTGGGGAAGATGGAGCAGAGACTCAGACCTTTACCTATAAGGGTACAGCCGGATATGTGGATGTTGTTGCTAAGAACAATACCTACATTGATAAAATATCTGTAGTACACAAAGAGGCACCGGCGGAAGTCGTTCTTGACTCCGCCAAGCCCGACGTATGGGACTTTGGTGCGATGACCGTGGCAGGCGCCAATAACCTGCTGACCGTTGACGTCATCAACGGTTTCTATCCGGAGGGTACGAAAGCCGGTTCCAACGGCAATGACATCTCCGGATTTGAGGCAAAGGATTCCAACGGCGTGGTTGCCGTGAAATTTGTGACCAATAAAACGAATCATCGAATCCGTACCACAAACGAGAAGATCACGAGAAACGACGAAAAAAGTAAACTCGGCGATGACGGCGTGACTTATGAAGGATACCTGTATTCCAACAATACCAGTTCGCTTGATAAAGTTGCCAACAGTCTGTCAGGTGAATCCGATGAACTTGCGGATCACTTGGACGTATACCTCTACGAGGGCGACACGCTGACGCTGATGCTAGGTTCCAACGGCAGTAAGGCGTTGTATAAGCTGTATAATCCTGAGAAACAGGAATATGCAGAGTTTGACTTCACAAATAAGAAAAAGGTGAGTGTGGTAGAGGATGGCAAGACGAATGAGAAAACTGCCGGTGTGGAGACGGCTGTATTCCATGCGGCAGACGAAGGATTTTACCAGCTCTACTGCACGAATGAGAAACTCGTGTGCGCAAGAATTACCAGAACTCATGCCCCCAAGGTAACGGTATCCGGTACAATTGATACTACAGATGCAACCGGCATTGTTTATACCAACACGACCACCAATTTTCAGACCGTGATGCCTGTGAAGAACGGCGCATATACCGGCAAGGTAAGCGGCGGATATGACTACAAGGTAACCCTGAAGGACGCCAACGGATACGTGGTAGACGGAGGCAGGAAGATCAGTATCGGAACCGACGAGGAAGCTGTTGCGAACGACCTGACCATCAAGACCGTTGACCAGAAGACTATCACGGGCGCGGTGGAGGGACTGACCGATGCCGAGATGGAGAAGGTGAAGTTTGTATTCACGGTTCCCGAAGATTATATCTTCGAGCCGGAGCTCACGTTAAACAGAAGCACCGGAACATATTCACTGCAAGTTGAGAGCGGTGTTGAGTATAAGGTGGCAGCTCTGGATGTAAATGACTCCGAGCTGAAGACCGTAAATATTGGCAAGGTCACGGCAGATACAGTCGATGTCAAGATTACGTTTGAGAAGAAGCCCACCTACAAGGTAACCCTGAAGATCACAGGCGTGGACAATTCTGACAACGCTGTTGTGACATTCACGAACATAGGCGAGAAATACTCAGACGGGAAGACCTCATACAGCTATAAGTTTGGTATTGCAGACGAGATCAAATTGAGAGACGGCAGCTACAGCGTAAAAGTGACAGGACTTGGCAACTATCCCGTGGCACAGGCTCTTACGATGAATGTCAATGTCAGCGGGGAGGCTGTAACAGATGCACCCGTACCGTTCAAGGTACTCAGCGCTTGGGATTTTGCAGATCTTAATGATGATGTAGACATTGAGACCATTGACGGCAAGAAATATTATGCAGGACTGCTACTGACAGACAGTCCGGCAGATGAGAATGGCAAGACTTCTTCTGTGGCGGAGAACAAGACCTATCTCCTCGGCAACGCAGGCACCAAGGTGACGGTACCTGACCTGAAAGCAGGAGACATAGTTACCATTACCTACTGCTACACCGCAGCATTTGAGCTGACGGAAAATGATGCGGCAGTTACGAATAATTCGGCAAACTGGATCCAGACCGCCTCCGGTTCTACAGACACAAGCAAGTTTGAGAGCACGACCTATACGATGAAGGCTGACGGCAGCCTGACCATCAACAACGTGGTAGGAACTGTAGCGTTGAAGGATAAGGCAGTAAACCAGACCTATCTCTGCTCCATCGACGTAGCTCACAAGGCTGATCAGGTGGAGTATAGCGAGACGATCGCCGTGGGCAGCAATAAGACTTATAAGACCATCGGTGCAGCCCTTGCGGCTGTCAGAAAGATGACCAGAACAGATGACCAGAATGTCACCATCATGATCGATCCCGGTGATTATGAGGAGATGCTGGTAATTGACACTCCAAATGTCACACTGAAGAATGCGTCTGCAACGCCCAGCATTGCGCTGAAGAACAAGGGCGTTGACATCGACGAGAATGCGGTTCGCGTGACATGGTATTATGGTCATGGCTACACCTATTACAGTATGGGCAGCGATTGTAAGTATGATGCGGATTTGTTGGCGGTCAATAAGGCTAACGGCTATGCGAGCTTTACGAACCCCGGCTCCGGTACCACAAGCGGCAGCTATTGGAACGCAACCGTAGTGATTACCGCTGATAAGGTCAGCGCGGACGGCATCATCTTCGAGAACTCCTTCAACCAATATATGTCCAAGAAGGCAACAGAAGATGTGATCGAGAAGCAGAGCGGCGCAAAGGAAGGCTCCGTAAGCAGAATCGGTATGAATGCTGGCGACACCACCGTGCAGAACAAGGCATATGTGGAGCGTGCGGCGGCTCTTGCAATCTATAACGATAAGAAAGAGATTTCTTTCAATAACTGTAAGTTTATCGGGCGTCAGGATACCCTGTACGGCGGAACCGGCGTGACTGCGGCATTTTATGATTGTTCCATCTATGGTGGAACGGACTACATCTTCGGAGGCATGACTGCGGTATTTGCGAAGTGTGACTTGGTATTTAACACCTCGGAGGACAAGAATGACGTGGGTTATATCACTGCTGCACAGCAGAAAACAGGCAGGGGCTATCTGATGTATAACTGTACCGTGACTTCCACCAAGCCCGGAGTGGATACGGCGTCGGAGTATACCTCCAAGCCGGGATATCTGGGACGTCCATGGCAGGCAAATACAGGGGAAGCTGTTTTCTATTATACCATCGTGGAGGCTGCAGATGAACACTGGGTTAGTAATGGCAAATCCTTGATCCTACCGATAGGCTGGAACAGCGGTTTGGGCGGGAAATCAGCACTGAGCCAAGAATATAAGACCTATGAGCTTGCGGAAGGCGTTGATAACAGCGCATCGCGTGCAGATTGGGCGAAGGTATTGAATGACGAGGAAGCAAAGGGTATTACAGTGGCATCTTTCCTTGGAGACTGGAAAGCATTTGTAGGCAAAGACATGAAGATCGTGCTGCCTGATGGCACTGTAATTGATGATGGCAATTCCGACACGGGAGATGATGACAGCGATGATGACGACAACTATGGCACAAATGATGGCACGGACGACGGTTGGGACAAGGTGAAAGATCCTGTCATCAATGACGTTGATTACGTTAGCGGCGACGGCAATGACCAAATGAGCAGTGACGGCAATGACAAGTTGATCATAAAGGTGACTGCGGACGTGAGCGACAAGGGCGGCGAGAGCCTTGAAGTGACCGTGAAGAAGACTGACGGCACCTGTGCGCCCGAGCCCCAGACTACCACAACCAAGGGACCCAAGCACACATTTGAGTTTAAGGTGAACGGCCCTGGCGAATATGAAGTGACCGCTACATTGAAGCGGAAGGGCAAGACCCCCAAGACGACCACCAGGACAGTCACCATCAAGGCGAACGGTAAGGTGGAGATTACGGGTCGCAAGAAGGGCTTACACGTCGAGCTGTTCGACTCAGGAGTATACACCTACACGGGAAGCGCAATCAAGCCCGCGATAGAGGTATACAACGAGGACGAGCTGCTGGTAGAGGGCACGGACTACACCGTGAAGTACACCAACAATGTCAAGGCGGCTACTAAGGACGATGGCAAGAAAGCACCCACCATCACCATCACGGGTAAGGGCAGGCTGACAGGCAAGACGACCAAGACCTTCACCATCCAGCCGAAATCTTTGGAAGCCAAGGATATCGTGGTAGGAGGAAGGACAGAGGACGGCAAGCTTATCGTGGGACAGAACGTGAAGATCAGCCCCGTAATCGTATACAAGGGCGTGGTATTGAAGGCAGGAGCAAAGAAAGACTTCGTGCTGACAACCAACATCACGAAGGATAAACCGACGACTGCCAACCAAGGTGCCCCGATTACCATCGAGGGTAAGAACAACTATACCGGCAAGCTGACCCTCAAGCTTGACGTAAAGGAGAAGCTGCAGAAGGTAGGCAGCGTCAAGATTGACAAGAACAAGATGAAGACTTATACGTATGACGGCACCAAGAAGGAAGCCCCGATTGACGCAGTGATGTCTGGAAAGACAAAGCTGAAGGTCAATGAGGAATATGTCATCGTATACAACGGCGACCAGACCTCCGCGGGAACCCAGAAGTTTACCGTGGTCGGCATGGGACTTTACACCGGAAGCAAGACCTCGAGCTACAAGATCAACCCCAGGAAGATCAAGGCAGGACAGGGATTGGAGGTTGATTCGTACGACAGTCTGAAGAAGGTGAACGGCACGATCACCGTCAGCTATAACAGCGCGGGAGTTACCTTCACTGATGAGCTGATAGTGAAAGACACGACACTGAACGGCGGCACGGAGCTTGTGCTTGGCAAGGACTACAAGGTAAGTTACAGCAACAACAAGAAGGCAAGCAACGCGGCGAAATTCACCGTGACCTTCCTCGGTAACTACAAGGGAAGCGCCGCGCTGAAGAAGACATTCACCATCGCACCGTTAGACCTTGAGAAAGACCTTAGGGAGACTCCTTTCCCTGACGATAGGGGCGACAAGCTGTATATGAAGTCAGCGGACAAGGCATACACCAAGGTTGGTATTTACAAGTCAGCGCCGTATGTACTTGTGAACGGTGTCGCGCTTAAGAGCTCTGATTACAAGGTGACGTATTACCTTGATAAAGACATGAAGAACGAGATGAAGGGTAAGACCAAGCTGGAGCTGACGGGAGGAAACACCTCCGCACCCGTATTCGTGAAGATTGAGGGCAAGAAGAATTACAGCGGAGTAGTAACGACCAGCTTTAATGTAATCAGCACAGAGGGCAAGACAGACATCTCCAAGGTGAAGGTTACACCTCAGTATGCTTCAAACAACAAGAAGCAGAGCAAGGTGCCTTACACCGGCAAGGCTGTATACCCTGAGCAGATTAAGATTATGCAGGGCAAGACGGAGCTTGCTATCTTAAAGCCCGATGCAAACGGCGAGTGGAATAACGCCACCAACACCGCCCTCGGTTACGAGGTGACGTTTGTAAACAACATCGAGAAGGGCAAGGCAACGATCATCGTTACCGGTATCGGCAAGAACGTGGGAAGCAAGACCGCAACCTACACTGTTGCAGCAGGCAACCTGCCGAAGGATCAGTCGCAGAAGGATTATGGTGAATTCTGGAAAGACATCAAGGAATTTAAGTCTCTCCTTGACCAGACCGGACAACTGATCGTCCAGTAAGGAACATGCAACCAATCAGGAAACGAATTCAGCAATGAATCCGTGCAGTCAGGAAGTAACCTGACCTGACATGAAGTAATGCAGAGTAATAAGAAGTAACTTAAGGGGGCTTGTGGCACTGAGCAATTAGTGCCGCAGCCCTATATAAGAAAATTACAGCCTTATCGCTTGCGTGATAAGGCTGTTGTTATGGGGATAACGCAACCCCTTCCCCTGATACCTGCTGAGAATCAAACGATTACACCTTTTTCCTGAAGGCAGAGAAGTTCATCTTCCGTCAGACCGGTAACTTTCATAATATCAATAATATCAATATTACAATTTAACATTTTTATAGCCATTTCTGTTCTCTCTCGTATGGAAGTTTCCCGTATTTTTTGATTACCATATTCAATTTTTTCTTTTTCGTAAAGCTGTCCTAATTGTGTCATGTTGATGCGCCTCCTTATTTGCTCCATATAATCCCTGCTTATGAATTTGTCACTTGCAACTATCACTCCGGAAAGGGTAAAAATCCGTTGTTCCTCATCCGTTATCTGTTCTGCCAGATCAACGACCTTTTCCAGCATTTCCTGTTTTCCCTTGGAGCCGGGAACTATCAGAGGCAGGATGACAAGCTTCATCAGGTCACCATCCTCAAGCACTGTACCGGAGAGGATCTTTTGCCGGATCGTGTTAAATGCCGCCTCGCCGTCTATGTGGGACAGGAATGCCTGCTCTGT
>JAMPHH010000042.1 GCA_023663505.1 Muribaculum sp. | reverse complement strand
AGATGCAGCCGATCACAGCAATACCCGAAGCGGAAGACTATATCAAAGGCCTGATTAATCTTCGTGGTAAGATTATTCCCGTGATTGACGTTCGTGTGAGGTTTAAGATGAACCCGATCGAATACACGGACAGAACATGCATTATTGTGATTGATGTCAAATCAACGGTGATTGGACTGATTGTGGAGAAGATAGCAGAGGTGGCGGATATTTTGGATGATGATGTCGTTCCACCGCCCACGCTGGGAGGCCATAAGGACGAGAAAAACAAATATGTCTATGGCTTGGCGAGGACAGGAGATACCATGAAGCTGCTGTTAGATCCGGAGAAGCTGATTAAACAAGAGGACTTAGACATTCTTGAAGAGATTCAGGAAGAAGAACAATCATAAAGAAGGAGAGTTTACCATGAAGAAGAATTTTTCAATCAATGATATGCCTGTAAAGACGAAAATCAGAATGTTCACTATCGTGATGTTGGTGTTTATGGTCATCATCGCGGGAGTAGGGTTGTTCACTGCGACCGATATCAACAAGGTCCGCAAGGAAAGCTATGACAATTATGCAATGAGCCAGTATTATATAGCGAATGCGTTTACGGATTTTGCTAATATCAAGACCTGCGTCAGAAATATTGTGTTCTACTATTATAATGACGCGAATGCCACGAGGACACAGAACGATAAGATATCTCAGTATCATGACGATATGTTGGCGAACCTGGCTATGTTTGAGGAGAACATACCGGAACTGGACGCCGATATCAAGACCCAGTATGATAAGGTGATGACTGCTGCGAACCAGTGGTTGGACTCTGTGAACAGCGAGATTGAGAGAGCGGTAGGCGGTGATCAGAGCGGCGCTATACAGGAGCTGCTAAACAGGGGTGTGACCATGGCGGATTCTGCCGAGGCAGAGACAAAAACCCTGATCAGTATGCTGGAGGAGGATTCTGATAATCACGACAAGGCTGTACAGACTCAAATGGTTGTCCTGATAGCGGTAATGTGTGCGGTGGCTGTTCTGGCGATCTTCATCAGCTTTGGCTATGCGACGATCGTAACCCGTGCAATCACTGAGCCCATTGCGAAGCTGACGGTAGCTGCCCAAAAGATGGAGGTGGGCGACATTGAGGTGGATTGTCAGAAGATCAATAATGACGATCTTGGCGAGTTGATGGATAACTTTGCGAAGATGGCGGATGGCATCAGGGATCAGGTGAAGATTGCGGATCAGATCGCAAAGGGCGACTTCACGGTGGAGGTAAAGCCCAGAAGCGACAGGGATGTACTTGGCAAGGCGCTGTTGAAGTTGGTTCACGACGAGAGCAGGACGCTGAACAACATCAAAGAGGCTGGCTCTCAGATCACGGTGGGCTCCGAGCAGGTGGCAAATGCCAGTCAGGCTCTGGCACAGGGCTCTACCGAGCAGGCGAGTGCGATTCAGCAGGTAACGGCTTCTATGGACGAGGTGACACAGCGTACCAAGGAGAATGCGACCGAGGCAGGTCAGGCAAGCAATCTGGTACACAATATCAAGGATATGGCAGAGGAAGGCAACGAGCAGATGAAGGCCATGATTCAGGCTATGGACAGCATCAACGAGTCCTCCGATACTATTTCTAAGATTATCAAGACGATTGATGATATTTCCTTCCAGACCAATATCCTGGCTCTGAATGCCGCTGTCGAGGCTGCGAGAGCAGGCGTGCACGGCAAGGGCTTTGCAGTTGTGGCTGAGGAGGTTAGAAATCTGGCTGCCAAGAGTGCGTCCGCAGCAGGTGAGACCGCTGAGATGATCGAGGATTCGATCCGCAAGGTGGCTGCTGGTACCAAGATTGCAGAGGAAACCGCTAAGTCTCTGGATGCGATCGTGAAGTCCATTGATGAGATCGTGGTACTGATCAGCAATATCACGGCTTCCTCCAATGAGCAGGCGACGGCGATCTCCCAGATCGATCAGGCAATCTCTCAGGTATCCACAGTGGTACAGACCAATGCTGCTACCAGTGAGGAGTGTGCGGCTGCCAGTGAGGAGCTTTCCAATCAGGCTGTTACGCTTAAAAACCTGATCAGCCAGTATAAGCTGAGCATGTCCGGTCAGGGCGGCGGTTATTCTGAAGGATTTACTGCATCGTCATACAGCAGCAGTGAGCCTGTGATCTCCTTGGAGGGTGACTTCAGCAAATATTGATGTAAGGACGCGGGATAGCGTCAGATATTTATAGTAATACCATGAAAAGGGGCAGTTTCGAGTAACTGTCCCTTTTGTGGCAATTCATTTTCAAACTTTTTTATTGGTGCAGTATCACGAGCAAAGCTCGTGATATGCAGGGGTATAGGGATGAAAAAAGCAGAAAAGAAGACAACGATCAGAATATTTACCACAGGAATCCTGATACTTGCGATAATATGGGTGTTTGGCGCGTATATGCGGAGAAATTCCGAGCGTATAGCGCAGCAGAACGCAAGCTATATACAGAGCTCTACGATTGAGACCGCGGGGTGGATCGCGGACATTCTGGACAATGCCCGCAGCAGCATCAACAATATGGCGGGCTTGTACGGGCAGACCTTGAGCAGCAGAGAGGTTGATTCCGAGGATTTGAAGCTGATGGCTGACAGATCGCTTTTTGACTATGTGGAGTTCATCAATGCGGACGGAATGGATATCAATGTGCAAGGGATTCGCACAGATGTCTCTGACAGGAATTACTTTATCAAGGGAATGCAGGGCGAGAGCGGTATGGACGGCACCTATGTCTCCAGAGTCACGAAGGAGCGGGAGGTGATCTTCTATGCGCCTGTCATGTATCAGGACGAGATCATTGGCGTGCTGACGGGGCATTACCGCGAGGAGCGTATGCGGGAGATTCTGGACACCGAGCTGTTCGGGGAACAGGCGCCTACCCTGCTGTGTCTTGCTGACGGTACGATCGTTGCCGAGGTCGGTATGGACGCCCAAGGCGACAATGTCATGGATTATTTACAGGATTGCGTGACTCCTCAGGAGGCGGAGGGCATTCGGAGCGCTCTTTCCGAGGAGCGGCAGTTTGCTTTTGCCTATGAGGGAGCAGAGGGCTCTACCTTGGGGTATATCGCGTCATTGCCCGGCAACAAGTGGACGATCATACAGTTTTTCCCGATAGGCGCGTTGGAGCAGATGCAGGGACGGGCAAACGAGGCGGGAATGATACTACAGGTAGAGCTGATTGCCTTTTTCGTTGCCTATATGGTATTCCTGTTGGTACAGGAATATCGCAAGAGACGGAAGCTCTCGGAGGGCAAGCGGGAAGCGGAGAATATCGTCAAGGGGGTCAACAGTCTCTTTGCGCATTTTATTATTGTGAATCTGGAGGAGGACAGCTATCAATATATGGGGAATCGCTCCCCGGGCTTGGAGGGAGTTGCCATTGAGGGAGCATATACTGATTTTCTGGAATTCTGGGCGGATAAATTCGTGCCGGAATACGATATGGTGCCCATGGCGACGGTTCTGTCCAAGGAATATATCCGGGAGAATTTCCCTGCAGCGGTTCCCTTTGAGAGGTATGAGTATCAGATTGTGAAGGGACAGGAGAAGCTGTGGGAGAGCATGGCTCTCATCATTCTTGAGCGAAGGGAGGGGCAGCCCACCGTTGTCCTGTTGGCGATACAGGAGATCATGGGCATGAAGCAGAAGGAGCTGCGCACACAGATGGCGCTGCGGGAGGCGTATCAGGCGGCGGAGGCAGCCAATCATGCCAAGAGCGAGTTCCTCTCCCGTATGTCCCATGATATCCGCACACCTATGAACGCGATCATGGGCATGACAGCCATAGCCGCCATGCATATGGATGACAGGGCGAGATTGGAGGACTGTCTTAGCAAGATCTCGATTTCAAGCAGGCATCTTCTCGGACTGATCAACGAGGTGTTGGATATGTCCAAGATCGAGAGCGGTAAGCTGGAGCTGATGGCGGGTGAGTTTGACCTGTCGGAGACGGTAAATGAGCTGTTGGGAATCTTTCAGCCGCAGATAGAATCCAAGCGTCAAACGCTCTCTGTCACGTTGAGCGGGGTGATGCATGAGAAGCTTATCGGAGACGCCCAAAGGCTCTCGCAGGTGCTTGTCAATATTATAGGGAATGCCGTGAAGTTCACGCCCGAGGGTGGAAGCATCTCATTACATATTAGTGAGCTTCCCTCCCACATTATGGGGAACGGATGCTTTGAGTTTATCGTCACGGACACGGGAATCGGGATGGACGAGGAATTTGCCGCCAAGATGTTTGAGCCGTTTGCGAGGGCGAATGATTCCAGAACGGGCAAGATCGAGGGGACAGGGCTTGGAATGTCGATTGCCAAAAGTATTGTCTCCATGATGAACGGCGATATTCAGGTCAAGAGTCGAAGGGGCGAGGGAACGCAGATCGCGACGAAGGTGCTCCTGCAGCTCGTGGAGGACTCCGAGGAGGAGCTGAGCCGCCTTGCGGGGAATCGCGTCATGGTGGTAGATGACGAGCAGGCTGCCTGTGAGGACGCCTGCAATATACTCAATTCCATTCAGATGCCCGCTGTCTGGTTTACAGACGGCGACTCGGCAATCAGAGAGTTGGTAAGGGACTATCAGGAGGGCGGAAGCTACGCCGCCGTCATTCTGGACTGGAAGATGCCGAAAAAGGACGGCGTGCAGGTGGCAAGGGAGATTCGGGACAGGATAGGAGAGAATATCCCGATCATTATCCTCTCGGCTTACGATTGGTCGGAGATCGAGCAGGAAGCACTGAACTCGGGAGTCAATGAATTTATTGAGAAGCCGCTGTTTAAATCCAGACTGATCTATGTGATGAAAAAGGTTCTCTTGGGACAGTCTGATGACAAGGAGGAGCCTGACAATATTCTGGTGCAGGAGCAGGGATTTGTGGATAAGAGAATCCTGCTTGTTGAGGACAATGAGTTGAATATGGAGATTGCCGAGGAGATTCTCGTGACGGCGGGCTTCACGGTGGATAAGGCTGTCAACGGGCAGGAGGCAGTGGAGCGGCTTAGGGAGTCAGAACCCGCAGCTTATCAGCTTGTGTTGATGGATATTCAGATGCCGGTGATGAACGGCTATGATGCCGCGAGGAGCTTGAGAGCGTCGGAGCGTGAGGATCTGCGGACGATCCCCATTATCGCAATGACGGCAGACGCCTTCTCAGATGATATACAGAGGGCGAAGGACGCGGGAATGAACGGGCACATCTCCAAGCCGATTGATATTGAAAGGCTGATGGAGACCCTGAAGGAGTGGATTCGTTAAATTGCAGTCGCGCGGCGGAAGGTTGGACAGAAGTCAAGCCGTGGTAAGCACATGACCGACATATAATAAGCACCCGCTTAAGACTTAGATTTGTCTTGAGCGGGCGCTTTGTCTTAGAAGTAAATAATTACGATCTCGAGATCTATTCGTCGATATCAAGCACCAGATGCTGGGGAAGACCGTCTACGATGAACGGCTGGTAGTCGCCTTGGATCAGGGGCTCAATGTAGTCGATAAATTCCTGAGTGATATAATTGCCCTCCTCGTTCACCCACTCTCTGGGCACCAGCTTCTCGTTGTTGGCAATGCGGTGTACATCATAGATGCCCGCGGAGCTCATATAGGGGTCGTCCGCAATACGGTCGATGACAACCATTTTGCCGGAATCGCCCTCGTCAGCGGCCTTTACAGCGGCGCCGCCCACCATGAACGCTTCGTCGATATCCACGCGGGACGCCATATGGGAAGCGCTTCTCTGCAGGGTGGAGAACTCGATGCTTCTGGTCTTGCAGCCGAGCTCTGCGCCGAGGAAGCTTGCCAGATATGCCGCGGTTCCCTGAAGCTGTCTGTGACCGAAGGCGTCCACATAATCGGCACCGCCGGACAACTCGCATACATAGCGTCCGTCCGCAAGCTTAATGCCCTCGGAGACCACGACGATGATGGAATCCTTCTTCTCCATAAGGGTCTTTACTTTCTTTAAGAACTTATCCACGTCGAAGACAAGCTCAGGAAGATAGATCAGGTCAGGTCCCTCGCATTCCTCCGTCTTGGCAAGGGCGGTAGCTCCGGTCAGCCAGCCGGCGTTGCGGCCCATGATCTCTAAGATGGTGATGTTCTTCTTGTTGTAGGTAAGCCCCAGGGCGTCACGGATGACTTCCTTGGTGGACGCCGCGATATATTTGGCGGCGCTGCCAAAGCCGGGGGTGTGGTCGGTCAGGGCGAGGTCATTGTCGATCGTCTTGGGAACGCCCAAGAATTTCTGTTTGTGCCCCTTTACGATCGCATAATCGGACAGCTTCTTGATCGTGTCCATGGAATCGTTGCCGCCAATATAGATAAATGCCTCGATCTGTAGCTTTTCCAAAATCTGGAAGATCTTCTCATAAATATCGGGATCCTCATGAATCTCAGGAAGCTTATATCTGCAGGAGCCCAAGAATGCGGACGGAGTTCTCTTTAACAGCTCTATATCCATATCAGAGTGAATTTGTGTGGAGAGATCCACATAGCGCTCGTCAAGGAAGCCCTGAATCCCGTGGAGCATACCATATACAGTGTCAAATCCACGCTCCCTGGCGGTTCTGTATACACCTGCCAGACTGGAATTGATCACAGAGGTAGGACCGCCGGACTGTCCTACGATAAGATTGCGCTGTTTTGTTTTTGAAGTATTGCTTTTTTTGGCCATACTGGAATTACCTCCCTTAAAATTAACTCATTACTTCTATCTTACAAGGGAAAAGCTTATCTTGCAAGAAAAATATGCGGATAAATTGAAAAAATTATTTCATTTCTCTAATTATAATGGTACAATTGCATAAAATGATACAGAAAATGTCGTGAAAAGTATAAGGAGGTATGTGTATGTGTACGGCGATCACTTTTGAAAACAAGGATTTTTACTTTGGAAGGAATCTGGATCTGGAATATTCGTACAAGGAGGAGGTTACCGTGACGCCGCGGAATTACCCCTTTAGATTTCGCAGGATGGGGGAGATAGCCAAGCATTATGCAATGATTGGAGTGGCGTACATTCAGGAGAATTTCCCGCTCTACTACGAGGCGACCAATGAGGCGGGACTTTCCATGGCGGGGCTTAACTTCCCGGGGAATGCGGACTACAAGCCCATCGCAGAGGGAAAGGACAATGTGGCGCCCTTTGAGTTCATACCGTGGATACTGTGTGACTGCGCGACGCTTGCTCAGGCGAGGGAGAAGCTTGATCGCTTGAATCTGGCGGCGATTCCCTTTAGTGACGAGCTGCCGTTGTCTCCGCTGCATTGGATCATCTCGGGCAGGGAGGGGTCGCTCACGGTGGAATCCGTGAAGGAGGGGCTAAAGGTTTATGACAATCCCGTGGGGGTGCTTACCAACAATCCCGGCTTCGAGTACCATATGACCAATCTGGACAATTATATGAGCCTGTCCACCGAGCCGCCAGTGAATCATTTTTGCGATAAGCTCAAGCTGGAGCCTTATTCGCGCGGCATGGGCGCCATGGGGCTGCCGGGGGATCTCTCGTCCGCTTCCCGCTTTGTGAAGGCGGCTTTCACGAAGCTCAATTCCTGCTGCGGACCGTCGGAGTCGGAGAGCATCAGCCAGTTTTTCCATATCCTTGGAAGTGTCGATCAGCAGCGCGGATGCGTCCATATGGGGGACGGCAAATACGAGATCACGGAGTATTCCACGTGCTGTAACGTGGATAAGGGGATTTTCTACTATACCACTTATGAGAATAGTCAGATTACTGCGGTGGATATGAACAAGGAGAATCTGGAGGGCTGCGAGCTGAGCGCTTATCCTCTGCTTAAGGGACAGAGGATTTTGATGCAGAATTAGGGGGGTAACGGGTTTTGGTCTTTGAAGCATAGAATTGTGCGAGGGGCGGCGGGAGAAGACCGGGAGTGTTTTGCGGACTGGCTGCGGTTGGAGGTTTTCTAATAGTGCGGGGGAAGGGTGTTGCGGTTTGCGGGTCGGCTCTAAGGCGCATCCATGCGCCGTAGAGCCTGAAATGCGCGTCCGTGCGCATTTCACCCTGGGTTTTGGACGCACTATAAGAAAACGCTCCAACCTCCGCCGAAGTCCGCAGAACACTCCCGGTCTTCTCCCGCCTTGGTATTGGCGCAATTTAGTGCGTAGATGCGGATTGGGAAACTTTTCTGTAAATGCAGATTAGGTAGATGCAGATTAAGAAACTTTTCTGTACTTTTTGGGGGAAATATGTTACAATAGACCATATTTGAGGCAGAGAACGGCCGAATGGCCATAAATACTGTGATTGTGAAGCAATCATAGTACAATAGACCATATTCGAGGCAGAGAACGGCCGAATGGCCATAAATACTGTGATTGTGAAGCAATCATAGTACAATAGACCATATTCGAGGCAGGGAACGGTCGAATGGCCATATTCAAGGAAATTTGGTAAGGATTTCCGGAAAGGTACGGACAAGTGGTTAAAAGAAAATATATACCTATACGGATAGCTCAGCCGGGCATGATAATCGATCAGGCAATCATCGACCGCGCGGGTCGCGTGTTGATTGCCCGCCGTACCCCATTGGAGGATTTTCATATTGACGCGCTGAAGAAGATGGGCGTGGGCGGTGTCTATATCAGGGAGGGCGAGGAGGACGAGGTGCAGGAGAATCCTTCCCAACCCGTCAAGGTGCCCGAGGCAGTACAGAAGAAATACGATAAGATTAAGGTGGAGGATCCGGCAAAGGTCAAGATTTCGGAGAGTGTCAGGAACCGTGTCGCACAAGGCATTCAATATCTCTATCAGGACACCCAATCGCCCGATTTTACCAATGCGTCCCGCAGCATCACGGACGATCTGATGAAGGCGATCTCGGACAACGAGGCGGTGGCGGTGGATATCAGCGCGCTGAAGGTCAGCGACGAGTACACCTTCAAGCACAGCGTGGACGTGGCGACCATGTCCATGATTGTCGCGCGTAAATATGGCTTGACGGACAAGCAGGTATATGACATAGGAATCACCGGACTACTGCATGATATCGGGAAGGCGAAGATTCCCAATGAGGTGTTGAATAAGGCGGGGAAGCTGACGGACGAGGAATTTGAGATCATGCGGCAGCATTCCGTGTTCGGCTACCGTATCTTGGAGGAAAAGGAGGACATTTCCCAGGAGATCAAGCTGGGCGTGCTCCAACACCATGAAAAGACCAATGGCAGGGGGTATCCCATGAAGGTGGAGGGCGACAAGATCACCCTCTTTGCAAGGATTATCTCTGTTTCGGATATCTATGACGCGTTGGTGACGGAGCGTCCGTATAAGAAGCCGTTCTCCCCCAGAGACGCCGTGGAGATGATCATGTCAATGACGGGAGAGTTGGATATCAAGGTGATGCAGTGCTTTATGGAGAGCGTGATTCTCTATCCCGTGGGAACGGATGTGGCGCTCAGCAACGGAGAGACAGCCCGCGTGGTGGAAAATGTGAATCACGCAGTTCTGCGCCCCAAGGTTATGGGGCTGAGCACGGGCAAGGTATATGACCTTGCCAATGACATCAATTGCGCCAATATCATTATTTTGTAACCGTTTAAGTGGTTCCGGGGCGGACGGTGATGCCGTTCACCTCGATATTGCCGTCCAGCTCGATGACAAGACACTCCCTGCCGTCAATCCTGCGGGTGCCGATCAAGTCCGTGCGGTCAGGGCTTATCTTGATGACCACGTCGGGCGTTTTCACGTCGAAGGAGCGGGCGTTGAACACATTGTTGGCATAGAGGGCGGTATTCTCACCCGCTGCCTCGTAGATTCGGTCAAGCTCCTCAAGCTTCTCATTTGCGACGCCGCTGCCCGCAAGCAGGGTTTTCACCTCGTTTTTGTCCAGTACAAGGGGAGAGGGTTCTTCCTTGTGTTCTTCCACCATTTCCTGAAGCTTCTCATGTATATTTTTCACCATTTCCAGTTCGCAGGTCTCGCCCAAGGTCTCCTCGATCAGTGTCTGGAAGGTCTCCTTCTGTGCGCCGGCGGACATGGGGGTCGGACAGCCCAAGAGCTGCTCCATAAAGCTTTCCTTTAGCTCCTCGGCGTCCTTGGAATAGTACAGAGCGCCGTGGATATCCGCACCGCGGTCATTAAATGCGGGAAAAAGGAAGCCCGTCTCAGGCATTCCCACCACCCAGTCCCGCACGCGGTTCTGAAAGACATTCTCCTCAGGGTTGTAGGAGAGCCCCGGCTTGGAGAGGTCAACAGGGCAGATGCAGCAGAGTATGTATTCGTACACCTCATCCGAGGCGTCCTCCATATCCAGACCGTCCAAGGTCTTGCCGGGGACGTCATAGACGTCATGCACCAATAGGATCAGGTAATTGCCCACATATTCATAGGTCTCGATAATTTTGTCATAGAACGCCTCCAAGAGCGTCTCGTCCTTTAATTTGCTGTCTCGCAGGCGCAGCATGAATTCCTGTGTGCCGCCGCTTTCCTCGGATTGCAGGGGGAATTCAAGGTTTAACAGGTTCTTGCCCAGATTTCCGGTCAGGGATTTGCGGAAAATCTCAAAGTATTTGAACATTTCCTCCTCGGGCAGAGCGAGGAAAGCCTGCCGAAAGTCGGTTTTTTTATTTTTTTCCCCGTCCACGTAGCAGCCGCAGATGCGCGTGATGGAGCAGTTCTTGATGGTAAAAAGCTTTTTCAGTTCGTTGATCTCTTGTTTTGTCATATTAATAACCATGCCTTTCCGCAACCTGCGAACCTTCATGCGTGTTTTTACGCATCGCGCAGGCACTAATCCTCCATGTAAGAGCAGTTTACTTCGATGAAACATAAATAGTATACACCAAATTTTTCCTTCGGGCAATCATGAGATTATCACGTTTTATGCGACCCATAGGAGAGGATTGCAATGGGCAGGGGGAGGCTCGGCATAGGATTTTTTGTAGAGAAAGGGAAAACGCTGCGTAAAACAGGGGAATGGTGTGGGAAAAATGTGGAATGCGGGCGGAACATGCGATGGGTTGGAGTTGATGTCAGAAAGCATCTCATTTTATAATGGTATGGAACAAATTATTGTTTTAATTTCAGACCGGAGGTAGTTTTATGGAACAATTGAATATCACTACTGCAAAGGATAATGAAAAGGTATACAAGATTCTGGATAATCTGATGAATGCCAACAAGGAGTTTCAAATTATGATCACCGTGCCCTCGAACAAAGGCGGCAAGAGCGGTGCGGCGAGCGAAGCTGTGGCGGAGATACCAAAGAAGGCAGTAGTGCGCGATCTGGAGCAGGACGTGACAGATATGATACATGAGATTGGCGTGCCGGCACATATCAAGGGTTATCAGTATCTTCGGGAGGCGATCATGATGTCGGTGGAGGACCCGACGATGATCAGCTCGATTACGAAGATTCTCTATCCCACCATAGCAAAGCGTTTTCAGACTACCCCCAGCCGCGTGGAGCGGGCGATCAGACATGCGATCGAGGTCGCGTGGAGCAGGGGGCGCATGGAGACCTTGGACGCGCTCTTTGGGTACACGGTGGACACGGGCAAGGGGAAACCCACCAACTCGGAGTTTATCGCGTTGATTGCCGACCGCATCAGGCTTTCTTACAGAGATTAAAAAAAAGACTTTTCCAGTATGGGAAAATAGTGTATAATCTAATTATCATACGCGGGAGGGGTTTCAAATGAAGAAAATTTTATTTGTGGCATCAGAGGGTGTTCCTTTTATCAAAACGGGCGGTCTTGCAGATGTGGTGGGTTCTCTGCCCAAGTGTATTGACAAGAGGTATTTTGACGTGAGGGTGTTCCTGCCGAAATATTCCTGCATGAAGCAGGAGATGAAGGATAAGCTCCAATACATTACGCATTTTTATATGGACTACAATTGGCAGAATGTGTATGTGGGCATTATGCAGGCAGAGGTGGACGGCGTCCTGTACTACTTTATTGACAACGAGAATTATTTCAGCGGCTTCAAGCCCTATGGAGATGACCCCAGATGGGAGATCGAGAAGTACGCGTTCTTCTGTAAAGCGGTGCTTTCGGCGCTTCCCATAGTGGATTTCAAGCCTGACGTGGTGCATTGCCATGACTGGCAGACGGGGCTGATTCCCGTGTATTTGAAGGAGCGGTTTCATGAGGGGGAATTTTTCAGGGGAATCAAGTCTGTCATCACGATTCACAACCTGAAATTCCAAGGCAAGTGGGACCCCAAGACCGTGAGAAGCATCACGGGGCTTCCTCAGCATTACTTTACGCCGGATAAATTGGAGGCGTACAAGGACGCCAATCTGTTAAAGGGTGGAATCGTGTTTGCGGACGCGGTGACAACGGTGAGCGATACCTATGCCGAGGAGATCAAGACCACATTCTACGGAGAGGGCTTGGACGGGCTGCTTCGCGCTAGGAGCAAGGATTTGAGGGGGATTGTCAACGGTATTGATTACACCGATTTTAACCCCTCGACGGACAAATATATCGTAAAGCAGTATGACGCTGTGAACTTCCGCAAGGAGAAGGTGAAGAACAAGCGCGCTCTGCAGGAGGAGCTTGGACTGCTGCAGGACGACCGTAAAATGATGATCGGTTTGGTGTCCCGCTTGACAGACCAGAAGGGCTTGGATCTGATCGCCTATGTGATGGATGAGCTTTGTCAGGACGATGTCCAGTTGGTGGTGCTTGGCACCGGCGAGGAGCGTTATGAGAATATGTTCCGTCATTTCGACTGGAAGTACGGCAACAAGGTGTCCGCCAACATCTATTATTCGGACGCCTTGTCACACAAGATTTATGCTGCCTGCGACGCGTTCCTGATGCCGTCCCTGTTCGAGCCCTGTGGCTTGAGTCAGCTTATGGCGCTGCGGTATGGCACGGTGCCTATCGTTAGGGAGACGGGTGGACTTAAGGACACCGTGCAGCCTTACAATGAGTACGACGGGACGGGGACGGGCTTCTCCTTTGTCAATTACAATGCTCATGAGATGCTGAACACGATTCGTTACGCGGAGCGCATATACTATGATAGGAAGCGCGAGTGGAACAAGATCGTTGACCGCGCTATGGCGGCGGATTTCTCGTGGGGAGTGTCGGCAAGTAAGTATCAGGAAATGTACGATTGGTTGATCGGGTACTAAAGGAAGATATCAGAAAGATGTCAGATAAAGGGAAAGACAACGGATTTGTCCTGCAGGCAGGGATTCTTGCCGCGGCAGGTATTATAAGCAGGATCATAGGGCTCCTATATAGGAGCCCTTTAACTGCTGTCGTGGGAACCCTTGGCATGGGGTATTATCAGAAGGCGTACAATTATTATACGATTGTGCTTTTGATATCCTCTTACAGTATCCCCTCCGCGATCTCAAAGGTGATCGCCCAGAAGCTCGCAGTGAAGGAGTACCGCAACGCACACAGGGTCTTTCTGTGCGCGTTGGGATACGTGTTGGTGGTGGGAGGCGTGGCAAGCCTTGTGCTGTTCTTTGGGGCGGGATATTTTCTGGACAGCGAGACCGTGCCGGTGCTTAGAACCTTTGCGCCGACTATCTTTATCTACGGGATTCTTGGCGTTTTAAGGGGGTATTTTCAGGCGCATAGGAGTATGGTGCAGACCTCTGTGTCCCAGATCCTCGAGCAGATCATCAATGCCGTGGTGAGTGTCGGGGCGGCATGGCTGCTGATCATGCATTTCATGGGGACTCTAGAGATGCCTGTCGATGAGACGGAGCGGGTGAACCGAGCCACATATGGCGCGATCGGGAGCGCGCTTGGCACGGGGGCAGGAGTGGTTGTGGCGATGCTATTCATGGTGGGGATTTATGTCCTGAACCGACGAATGCTTCAGCGGAGAATCCGGCATGACAAGCATACCAACATGGAGTCCTATGGGGATATTGTCAAGACGATCACCATGGTGGTGACGCCCTTTATATTGAGCACGGCGGTCTATAATCTGAGCGACGTCATCAATTCCACGATCTATACCGAGACGCTTCCGAGGTTAAAGGAGGTTGACAGCATCTTCTACGTGGACAATTATGGCGTGTTCTCAAGCCTTGCACAGACGATATCCAAGATTCCCATTGCCTTTGCGACCGCAATGGCGACCGCGATGATTCCCACGGTGACAGCCTCTATCGCCGCCAAGCGGTTTGACGAGACGAAAATCAAGATCGGCGTGGCGGTAAAGACCACCATGGTGATCTCCATTCCCTCGGCGGTGGGGCTATTCGTGTTGGCAAAGCCTGTGACGGCGTTGCTTTTCCCGTCTCAGTCGGACGAGACTCTGACGTATGCGGGGGTGCTTCTGATGTCCCTGTCGCTGTCGGTGGTGTTCTATGCGCTCTCCACGCTCAACAGTAACGTGCTGCAGGGCTTGGGCAGGGTGAATGTGCCGATCGTGAACGCGGCGATCGCGCTGGCGGTGCAGACGGTGACCGTGCTCGTGCTGCTTTGGTATACCAAGCTTGACTTGTATAGCCTTGCCATCGCCAACACGGTGTATTCGGGAATGATGTGCCTGATGAATCAGTGGGCGGTGCGCAGGGCGGTGGGCTACAGACAGGAGCTGCTGAAAAGCTTTGGGATTCCCTTTCTGGCGTCGGCGTTTATGGGATTGGCGGCATGGGCGGTGTATGAAGGCGTCTTTATTGCGACCAAGTCAATGCGCGTGGCGGTGCTGCCCGCGGTCGCGGTGGCAGTGGTGGTATATTTCGTGATGCTGTTGGCGCTTCGGGGGCTTACGGAGGAGGAGCTTCGGGGATTCCCCAAGGGGCACCTGCTTGTCAGGCTGGCAAAGAAGTGCAGGCTGCTTAACTGATGTCGGGCGAATGCCGCGAGGGTCAATAGCTGCTCTGCAGCGTCGCAAGCTTGATGCCTATGCATCTGCGATGCATTTTGCTTTGCAGCGGGGTTGTTGACTAAATAACCAGCCCGCATATAGCGCATGGTAGCAGCGCTATGTGCGGGCTGGTTTGATAATCTGAAGCTTAAATCACCTTGAATATTGCAATTTCCTGTTTCAGTGCATTTGACACGTCATCGTTGACAGCGGTATAGTCCTGTATCTGGGACATATTATCAACCAAGCCGCTGATGGTATCGGAAAGCTGTGCGGTTCGGCTGCTCTGTTCCTCGATAAAGCTTGAGATCTTGTTGAGGCTGACGTCCACATCTTGCGCCGAGTTTGCCAAGAAGATGGACTTGTTGTTGAAGTTAGTCATCATTTCCTCCATGGTGTCAGCGTCCTTTAAGTAATCCTTCGAGCTGTCAACAAACTGGTCATAATCGTTCAAGACCTCATTGATGACATAGTCGAGCAGCTTCTCTGATGCGGCAGCTAAGCTTTCCACGGAGGCGGTCACCTCGTTGCTGATCTGCTGGATGCTGTTGGCGGTACTGCGGCTGTTTTCCGCAAGCTCCCTGATCTCGTCCGCAACCACGGCAAAGCCCTTGCCCGCTTCGCCTGCTCTTGCCGCCTCGATAGAAGCGTTCAGTGCGAGAAGGTTGGTCTGGCTTGCGATGGAGAGAATCTCTCCTGTAAGGTCAGCGATGGCATTGACCGTCTTACTGTCGCTGACAGATGATTTCAAATCCGCCTCCAGTGTGGAGGTGATATTCTGCGCCTTCTCCTTGCTTGAACCCGCGATCTCCCTGATGTGATCCGCCCTAGCCTTCATCTGGGTGGTATAGTCCTTGCCGGAGATTGCCTCTGTCGAGATATCCTTGCTGTTTTGATTCAACACCTTCATATCGGAGGCGATATTGGTGATTCGATTGGCGATTTCCCGCATCTCCTCGCAGAGCTTCTGCGTTTCGCCGGACACCTTTTCTGTATTGCTTGTGGATTCCGAGACGCTGCTAAGTATGTTTTGCGCAGAATCGTCCAGAGAGCTGGAATGATTCTTGATATGTCGCATGGTTTCCTGAAGCTTATCCAAAAAGAGATTGATGCCGTAGACAAGCTTGCCAATCTCGTCAATCTTGTTGGTGGATATCCGATCGCCAAGATCCCCTTCGCCGCTCTTAAGCTTCGTGATCAAGGCATCAAGCTGATTATTGATCTTCTGCAGCGGACTTACAATGCTAAAAAAAGAAATGATAATGGTGGCAATCACCATTAAAAGCTGTAACGACGATATGATTCCGTTGACGGAAAGTCCCGCTGAGATCTCGTCCGACATGCTCAACATCGTGGCTGCCGCCGCTTCGTCCGCTGTGGTCGCCGCCGTCTGCAGCTCGCCTCTGACTCCCTGTAAATTGGACGTGGTGCTGACATTTACGGTGATGGTCAGAATAAAGATAATGGTTAATGGCAACATAAGTCTTAAGGTGATGTGTTTACGCATAAAAAGCCTCCCTTACTATAAACTGTTCTCCAAGCTATTATAACACATTGCACTGGCATATTGTAGTATATTTTATTGAATTTTGAAAAAAATTTAGTGAAAATTATACCTCCACCGGACGTATCCCCTCGATATCTCCGGACGCCAGCATCGAGAAATTAGTGTAATAGACCACGAAGCCGGGCTTGGCGCCATTTGGCTTTTTCACATGCTTTTTCTGGATATAGTCGATCTCCACCTTGTCCGCACCGCGCCCCTTGGAATAGTAGGCGGCAAGCCTTGCAGCCTCCTCGAAGGTGCGGTCGGGAAGGTCACCCGCGCCCTCCGCCTTGACGACCACATGGGAGCCGGGTATGCCCTTGGCGTGGAACCACCAGTCGTTTCCCGCGGCGAACCGGAAGGTCAGCTCGTCATTCTGGTAATTATTTTTGCCCACATACATATGGAATCCGTCGCTGCTCAGGTAATGGAAGGGTTTACTGGTGATCTTGGCTTTCTTAGGCGCGCCCTTCCTGCCGTTTCGCTGTCCGCCCAAATCCCTGCGGCGGATATAGCCGCTCTCTATCAGCTCCTCCTTGATCTCCACCAAATCCTCCTCCTGCATGGCGATATCCAAGGCGGCATTGATGGATTCCAAGTGGTCGATTTCCGCCTTTACCTCCTCCGTCAGCTCGGAGAGGGCTTCGTAGGTGCGTTTTAATTTATTGTATTTCTCAAAATACCGTTTGGCGTTGTCCGTGGCGGAGAGCGTCTCGTCCAAGGGAATCGTGACAGGCTCGTTGGTATAATAATTTAGCACCTCTATCGATTTGTCCCCGAGGCTCGCGCTGTATCCGTAAGTGTTTAAGAGCTCCCCGTATATGCGGTATTTTTCCCGCTTTTCCGTGTCCTTCATCTGATGGAGCTGCAGGTCATATTTCTTGACGTCACGCTCCAGAGCGGTCTGCACGATACGGCGGAGGTCTGCGGATTTCTGCCTTATGCGGGTGAGAGCGTTTTTCTCCGCATAATAGGTCTCCAAAAGAGCGGACATGGTGGGGAAGGGGACACAATGCTCGGCTTGTGCCTGACCCTCGGCGGCAGCGCGGGATTCGTACATCGTCAGGGGAATCGCCGCAAACTCCACGGGCTGCTTGCCCTGATA
This sequence comes from Muribaculum sp., assembly GCA_023663505.1. Lineage (GTDB taxonomy): Bacteria > Bacillota > Clostridia > Lachnospirales > Lachnospiraceae > Acetatifactor. The sequence goes on along the minus strand of JAMPHH010000042.1, from coordinate 9,650 downwards.
GGCGATACAGGGCTTGAAGCCGCCGTTTCGGACGGTGTCCGCAAGCTCCTCCAAGGTCAGATACAGCCTGTGAAGCTCCGCCTCCGTGAACGCCGCAGTGGAGGCTTCCCCGTCCAGTCCCGCGCGGAAGCACAATTCCTGCGCCAAGAGCGGAGAAATGCCGGTAAAGCTGCCGTAGACCGCCTTGAAAAGCGGCTGCGGCTTGGCTGATATGGTTTGGTAAAAGGCTTGATAATCCGTGTTCAGCGCGTCAAGCTTGTCTTGGGTCATGGCGATGTGGTAGGTCTTGCCGGGCAGTACCTCGCGCACGCTGCTGACTGCGGCGGAGACACGCTTGATGCTGTCAATAATGCGTTTTTCCTCGTCACAGAAGATAATGTTGCTGTGCTTTCCCATAATCTCCACCACCAACGTCTTGCGGCACAGATCCCCCATTTCGTCCAGATGCTCGATGTCGATGTAAATGATGCGCTCGAGCCCCGGCTGGGAAATGCCCGTGATACGCCCGTTCTGCAGATGCTTTCTAAGCAGCATACAGAAGTTGGGGGCGGTCATGGGGCTTGGTTTATTGCCTTCCGTGAGGTAGATTAGCGGCAGGGAAGCGCCTGCGGAGACGAATAGACGTTTCTGACCGTCCGTTGTCTTGACGGTCAGGAGCAGCTCGTCCTCCTCGGGCTGGGCAATCTTGTATATTCGCCCGCCCAAAAGCTCCTTTTGCAGCTCCTGCACTACATTTGCTATGGTTACACCGTCGAATGCCATGGGTGATCATGTCCTTTCTGTTGTGGTTTGCTTACTTGCATACCTGCTTCATCGTTTATATATTATTTGCAGGTATGTTATTTCCAACCGTCCTGATTACTTCCGGTTTCATAACTTAATGCGGAAATATGAGGGTACTCGTCAACAGAGCTTTTGTGCTTTAAAGCCCACGCCTTTTGCGGGACATAGAGCAACGCTTCAAATTCCATGCTCCACACACCGTTTTCTTTTCCCTGCTTAACCTTCTCATAGTAAGCTGGTCCGTTTATCAAGGCAACACATCTGGAATACAGAAATGTATCATCACTCATTAATGGTTCAACCTTTTCACATTGTTCCGCTAACTTTTTGGTATCTAAATGATATAGCAGCTCTGTCATTAAATCATCAAACTCAAAAATAAGATGATCCTCCTGCTTTGAGAGATATTGAATCACGGGATTTAATACCTTATCATCATCTCCCTCCTTCGTCCAATCACATAACTCCATTGTATTCCAAAAAAATTCATATTTTTTAATCATAGATATTTCCTTCTTTCCCTTCTCGACTTATGCCTTTTCGGATATATAATATCACGTGAATCCTTAATCCTCAAGAAATTTTTCTCTGTTAAGCTTACCAATCTGCCTCCGATAAGCCTGATAAAGCCTTATATTTTTTGATACGCTCCTGAGTTATTACCTGTATTTCGGAAGGACTGAGTATTTGTAATTCTTCCGTGCATGTCGGCAGATTTAATAGCTTCATTCCCCCTTGACATTTCCACCCCCATAAAATATAATAAAATAGTCAATTAATTATCCAAAGGAAGAAAAATCGCTCCAAAAATAAAAACATATTATCAATTCGACAGCGTAAACAATATGCCGACAACCACGGCATAAAGAGCGGGGGACAAAGGACGCATGAGCGTGAAAGGACAAGGAAACACTCCTAGAGAAATCAGCTTTGACGAATTTCCGTATTTGGCGGAGCGTGTCGTGCTTGGACAGCCCCTGAGCGGCGGCGTCCACGTGATGCGATGGTATGAGAATCTGCGTTTTCTTTATATTTTGGAAGGCATGGCAGAGCTCCTGCTGTTGGACGGCAAGGTCAGCCTTGCCGCAGGACAGGGCATTTTTATCAACCAAAGCGTGGTACATTTGGTGGAAAGCACGGAGCTTTGTCAATATGACAGCTTTTCCTTTCCGACGTATTTTCTTGGATTTTATGAGAGAAGCCCCATGCAGGAGCTTGCGGAGCGATTGGCGGGTAACAGACAGCTTCCAATCTATGTGTTTGACGGGGAACAGGACTGGCACTGGCGGGTACTGTCCGCCCTGCGCAGACTTGGCACTATGAATATGAAAGAGAACACGTCCGACCTCTACCCCTACGAGGTGTCCGTGCTGTTAGTGAATATGTGGCTAGAGATGCAAAGGAATATCGAGCTTCCGCCCAAGAAGCGGGAGAGTGCGGTCTATGGACGTATGCAGAGGTTTCTTTATTTTATCGGGCAGCATTTCAGAGAGGACGTGACCTTGGAGGAGCTTGCCGCCAGTGCCGGCGTGAGCAAATCGGAATGCCTGCGGTGCTTTAAGCAGAGCCTTGACACAACGCCTTACAAATATCTGATGGACTATCGACTTGCCATGGCGACGGATCTGCTGCGGGGGACTGACAGGCAGATCAGCGAGATTGCGGTTTTGACGGGCTTTGAACAGTCAAGCTACTTTGGCAAATGCTTTCGGGAGAGGCTGGGATGCACTCCCAAGGAGTATCGGAAGCATTTCGGTGAAAAAACTTTAAAAACTTATAAGAAAACTGTTTCCAAGCGGACAAATATTTGATACAATTATATGTATATAGAAAGCAGTCGGGCTGACATCAGAGCAGACGGACGGAAATGGAGGAAATATGAGATATTATTTTGAGTCAGAGATTGAGAAAAAGGACAATGGCTACATGATTCGTATTCCTTTTAATATCTGGGAGGTTTGTAAGCAGAGAGAGGTAATCAAGGCAGACGTAGTTCTGGACAACAAGATTATCGACTGCGAGTTATTGCCCAGAGAGAAGGGCAATTATGAGATCCATATCCCTGATGCGGACGTGGTGAGCGTGGAGCTGGGAGCTCCTCACAAGATTCTGCTTCATGTAAACGGTTCCCTGATTCGTATGGATCAGAACAGCCCTTATAGCTTCGAGAACCCTATCCGCAAGATTGACAGCGTGGACGTTATCATTCAGCCGGAGGACGGTCTCTGCGGTCAGGCGTGCGTGGCTATGCTTGCGGGAGTTACGATTGCAGAGGTGATCACGGTGATGGACTGCAGGGAGTGGCAGGCTACGATGGGACGCGTGATCTCCGCATTGAATTATTACGGCATCGACCACACGGATATCATCAACTACACCGAGGGGCGCGACGTGGTGCTGCCCAAGTGCTGTGTCATGATGGAGAAGATGGGACGCTTCTGTCATTACCTCGTACACTTTGACGGCAAGTTCTATGATTCCAATCTGGGTGTTTTGGAGGAGTACGATATGAGCAAGCTCCTCGGCTATTTGGAGATCAAGTGCTAATCAGAACTTGAAAATGAATGTGCAGATTGTATAAAAAGTCCGGTCGGCGGTAAGGCTTCGACCGGACTTTTTATGCGCAGCCCCATGCAGATGAAATATGCCGCCAAGGCGGCGCATGGGGCGCGCGGCGAGTAGGGAGAAAACCTTCCCTACTCGATTGCAGATCATGCGTCGGGAATCAGCTTATCCATTCTGAGAATATGGTTGCTCAGCCATGACAGCAGGAATTGGATCAAATCCTCCAGATAATCCGTCTGGTTCTCATCAATCTCCTGCAGATTCAGCTCCTCCAGACGCTTGACAAACGCTTCATGGGCGATCTGCTGATTGGCAAGCCCGTCATAATGAATGGATTCCATGTACTGTTCCTCGTCCTTAAAATGCTTCCTTGTGTATTCCTGAAGCTCATTCAGGATATGTATGATCTCGTCATATTTGTCATGCAGGAATTCTGCGTGAATGGTGTCATTTGTCTTTCTGATGATTTCAAACAGCTTTGCGTGTTCCTCGTCTATCAGCCCGATTCCGGTCATGTACTGCTCTGTAAACGTGAAGGCATCGTCCTGTCGGGCTTGCTCCGTGGACTTCCCTATCATGATGTCGCTGCCCAGAATATGGCGGTACAGCCATCTTGCCATAAATGCCAACAGCTCGCGGGTCTTCGCCTCGCATTCCGAGTCGGGGATATCATCAATGTCAAAGTCATTTACCATAGACGTGAAGGCTTGGTGCTCCTCCCGCTGCCGCTGCAGCTCCCGGTCTCCAATCTGCTCCATGTAAGCCTCCTCATGGGCAAAATGCTTCTGAGCATAAGCCCGCAGCTCCTTTAGGAGCGTGTTCAAGGCGTCCTTAGAAGCTCCTGAGCCCGCCTTGAATTCCGCGGCGGAATTTAGAAGCTGGAACAATTTGCGGTGCTCCTCGTCAATTTCCTTGATACCGATCTTGCAGTCCTCAGTAAAATGATATATCATACGGTCTCCTTTCGCCCTAAGGGATATATTATGAAATATTGTCACGGTTCAGCCCCCTGCTGAACTGTGATATTCCCCATGAAACAGACAATGTAGTTACCACCTTATTATAAAGAATGCGAGGGATAAGTGCAAGAATTTATAAACTAATTATAAAATCTTACTTTTAGTAGTCGAAAAGGAAAACAGGAGAAAATAAAAGATATAGCGAGAAAATAAGAGAAACAATCATCTAAATCCCGATGAATCCATTTGCAAAGCTCCGCATATAAAACTAATATATGTTTTAGTGATTAGCACTCAAATCAAAAGAGTGCTAACAAATCAAAAGCAGGAACAAAAAAAGTCAGTATAAGGAGGCAATATCATGAAATTAGTACCTTTGGGTGACAGAGTGGTTTTGAGACAATTGGTGGCAGAGGAGACAACCAAGTCCGGCATCGTTCTTCCCGGACAGAACAAGGAGAAACCTCAGCAGGCGGAGGTCATTGCGGTCGGCCCCGGCGGAATGGTGGACGGCAAAGAGGTCAAGATGGAGGTCAAGGTCGGCGAGCATGTCATCTTCTCCAAGTATTCCGGCAATGAGGTCAAGGTGGACGAGGACGAGTACATTATCGTAAGACAGAACGATATCTTGGCAATCGTCAAATAACAATCAGGACAATCATATTATTTTAAAAGGAGGCCAAGACAATGGCAAAAGAGATTAAGTATGGCGCGGAGGCGCGCGCAGCATTAGAGTCCGGCGTGAATCAGCTGGCAGATACCGTGAGAGTAACCTTGGGACCCAAGGGTAGGAATGTGGTGTTGGATAAGTCCTTTGGTGCACCCCTGATCACCAATGACGGTGTGACGATCGCGAAGGAGATCGAGCTTGAGAATGCTTTTGAGAATATGGGAGCGCAGCTTGTGAAGGAGGTTGCCACCAAGACCAATGATGTGGCAGGTGACGGAACCACCACGGCAACCGTTCTGGCGCAGGCAATGATCAACGCGGGTATGAAGAATCTGGCGGCGGGCGCTAACCCGATTATCCTTAGAAAAGGAATGAAGAAGGCAACCGATTGTGCTGTGGAGGCGATCTCCAAGATGAGCCAGAAGGTGAACGGCAAGGAGCATATCGCACGGGTTGCGGCAATCTCCGCGGGAGACGAGGAGGTAGGTCAGTTAGTCGCAGACGCTATGGAGAAGGTCAGCGGGGACGGGGTCATCACCATCGAGGAGTCCAAGACCATGCAGACCGAGCTGGATTTGGTAGAGGGTATGCAGTTTGACAGGGGCTATATCTCCGCTTACATGGCGACTGATATGGATAAGATGGAGGCAACCCTTGACAATCCCTTGATCCTGATCACGGATAAGAAAATCTCTAACATTCAGGAGATTCTTCCTATTTTGGAGCAGATCGTGCAGTCCGGCAACAAGCTCTTGATCATCGCTGAGGACGTGGAGGGCGAGGCGCTCACCACCCTGATCGTGAATAAGCTGCGCGGCACCTTCAATGTGGTGGCTGTGAAGGCTCCCGGCTATGGCGACAGAAGAAAGGATATGCTTCAGGATATCGCTATCCTTACAGGCGGTACGGTGATCAGCTCCGAGCTTGGCTATGAGCTCAAGGACGCGACCATCGATATGCTGGGTCGCGCGAAGTCCGTGAAGGTACAGAAGGAAAATACCGTGATCGTGGACGGCAGCGGCAAGAAGGCGGACATCAACGCGCGCATCAGCCAGATCAAGAAGCAGATCGAGGAGACCACCTCTGACTTTGACAGAGAGAAGCTTCAGGAGAGACTTGCCAAGCTTGCAGGCGGTGTGGCTGTCATTCGCGTGGGTGCGGCGACAGAGACCGAGATGAAGGAGGCAAAGCTTCGCATGGAGGACGCTTTGGCGGCTACCAGAGCGGCTGTGGAGGAAGGCATTATCTGCGGAGGAGGCTCCGCGTATATCCATGCTGCCAAGAAGGTTGCTAAGATGGCAGAGTCCATGGAAGGGGATGAAAAGACTGGCGCGAACATCGTGCTCAAAGCGTTGGAGGCGCCCCTGTTCCATATCGCGGCGAATGCCGGTCTGGAGGGCAGCGTGATCATCAACAAGGTCAGCGAGTCCAAGAACGGCATGGGCTTCGATGTTTTGAAGGAAGAGTATGTGGATATGGTGAAGGCAGGTATTCTGGACCCCGCAAAGGTAACCAGAAGCGCTCTGCAGAACGCGACCAGTGTGGCAAGCACCCTGCTGACCACCGAGAGCGTCGTGGCGAATATCAAGGAGGATGTGCCTCCTATGCCCGCAGGCGGCGGCATGGGCGGAATGATGTAAGCGACCGCTTACAGGTTACAAGGCTTTACTGATACAAAGCTTTACTGATATTAAGCTTCATATGGAGACGAGGAAGGCATCTGCCATTGTGATATGGCGGGTGCCTTCTTTAACATAAGGATGAGGGCAGTCCGCGGAGCGGGCTGCCTGTTGTATTGTGCCAATGATGCATATATGAAATGCCTGCGAAAGATTTAAGGAATCAGATCCATTCAGTTCATTCATAAGGTGTCTGCTTCATTACAACATCACAAAATAAAAATATTTTCATATATGTGCTTGAATATCTTCTTTAAAACGAATATACTTAAATGAGGGTAGTAATAAAATGCGATGTTGCGGCGGATAAAGCAACAGAAAGGAAGCGTAAACAGGATGAAAATTGACAAGAAACGGCTCTTTGCTCCAATCAAATGGCTCAAGAAGTTTTTATATCGAATCAAAATATATGACAGGGAATCACAATGGCAGGCGATGGCGTGTACCTCCTGCTTTGCGCTGTTTCCCCGCTCATTTTATCTCACGCACACGCCGGAGGAGATTGAGGAAATCACCGCGAAGGAGAGAGAGGAGCTGCTGGAAATGATAGAGCAGTTCAGGCGGAAAAATATGTAGATTTGGTAACCGACTGACCGTTATACAAAGAGCTGTCCAATCAATCGGAAATAAGCTACAGCTTGCAAAAAATAGGGAATTTGATATAATAGGGGTATCAAATAATGGGAGGTGTATAAGCATGACAGAAAGTGAGATGTTACAAAGAAATGTTGAAGATTTTTCCAGAATTCAGCGTTATATGTTAATAGCCGGCAAAGACAGCGAGGTATATCGGGAAATGAAAGAACGCTACACTGAATTGAAAATTATACTTACATCTTTAGGTGTTAATTTAACAGAACTTGACAGAATCAAGGCATAGGGGACAGTTTAAGACACACAATACCCCTTGACAACACAAATATTATAATAAAAGGGTCAGGAACGGCATGGAGACATACAATCAAAATTACACGATTGATCCGGAAAAGAGTCCGCGGGGAAAAGCTGCCACGGCGAATTTTTTATCCGGCTATAATTGCACCCAAGCGGTGACGCTTGCCTTCGCGGATTTATTTGACATGGACGAGAGGACATTGCTGCGCATGAGCTCCTCCTTTGGCGGGGGAATGGGGAGACTTCGAGAGGTGTGCGGCACGGTCTCGGGCATGTTTCTGGTGGCGGGGCTCCTCTACGGATACGACGACCCGAAGGCGTTTGACGAGAAGGCGGAGCATTACGGGCGCATTCAGGAGCTCGCCCGACGCTTCAGGGCGTGTCAGGGAAGCATCGTGTGCAGGGAGCTTTTGGGACTCTCCGCGGGGGCGGACAGCCCCGTGCCGGAGCGACGCACACAGGAGTATTATAAGAAGCGCCCCTGCGGACAGCTTGCCGGACTCGCCGCTGCGATCTTGGAGCAATTTATCGAGGAAAATCCCATAGAATCCGAGAAAACAGAATAAAGTGAGAATAAATCACAGCCCATTCGGTCAAAATGATGATAAGTCATTTGGAAGGAGAGTGGGCTATGTTTTATTTGGAGATTGTAAAGGTCATCGGAAGGGAAATTCTGGATTCCCGCGGGAATCCTACCGTGGAGGCGGAGGTTTATCTGGCGGACGGCGCAGTGGGCAGGGGGACGGCTCCCAGCGGAGCGTCCACAGGAGAGTTTGAGGCGTTGGAGCTTAGGGATGGCGACAAGAGCCGCTATCTTGGCAAGGGAGTCTCCAAGGCGGTGGAGAATATCAACACGGTCATCAATCAAAAGCTTACAGGTATGGACGCTTTCGATATCTACGGGATTGACAGGGCGATGATAGAGGCGGACGGGACGAAGGACAAGTCAAAGCTTGGGGCAAACGCTATTCTGGCGGTGTCTATTGCATGTGCCAGAGCGGCGGCGGTCTCGCTGGATGTCCCCTTGTACCGTTTTCTCGGCGGCATCAGCGGCAACAGGCTGCCGGTTCCTATGATGAATATTATTAACGGCGGTTGCCACGCCCTTTCCTCAGGTCTGGACGTGCAGGAATTCATGATCATGCCGGTGGGCGCAAGCTGCTTTAAAGAAGGGCTTAGGTGGTGCGCGGAGGTATTTCACGCGCTGGCGGCGATATTGAAGGAGAGGGGGCTTGCCACCTCGGTGGGTGATGAGGGAGGCTTTGCGCCCGCACTCTCATCCGACGAGGAAGCCATAGAGACGATTTTGGAGGCTGTAAAAAAGGCGGGATATGAGTCCGGCAGGGATTTCCGCATTGCCATGGACGCCGCCTCCTCCGAGTGGAAGACCGGCAAGGTCGGGGAGTATCGGTTGCCCAAGGCGGGGACGACCTACACCTCCAAGGAGCTGATCGCCCATTGGAGGGCATTGGTGGAGAAATACCCCATCATCTCTATCGAGGACGCTCTGGACGAGGAGGACTGGGAAGGCTGGCGGGAGCTTACCGCCGAGCTTGGGGACAAGGTACAGTTGGTGGGTGATGATTTGTTCGTGACCAACACGGAGCGGCTCGCCAAGGGAATCGAGATGGGATGCGGCAATTCCATCTTGATCAAGCTCAATCAGATCGGATCCGTGTCAGAGACGCTCGAGGCGATCAAGCTGGCACACAATGCGGGATATACCGCAATCAGCTCCCATCGCTCCGGCGAGACGGAGGACACCACCATCGCGGACTTGGCGGTGGCGCTCAACACCTGCCAGATCAAGACCGGCGCCCCCAGCCGTTCAGAGCGGGTCGCAAAGTACAATCAGCTGCTTAGAATCGAGGAAGAACTGGGATGCGCCGCGGTTTACCCGGGAATGAAGGCGTTTCATGTGAAGTGATCATTTGCATGGAAACAGGGCAGCTCAGACAGCTATTATCGCAAAGGACAACCATCGCATCGCCCGTCAAGGCCTTGGGATGGTTTTTCAATGTCTGGTGATGATATGGGTCGCGAATATAGGACAAACGCATCAATAAATTTTGATATGCGAGAACTGTCAACGTATACGGT
>JAMPHH010000041.1 GCA_023663505.1 Muribaculum sp. | reverse complement strand
GAATCAAATCAAAATCACTCAGCGTTTTCCCTAAGTGTAAATCTCCTAAATGTAAAAATTTCATGCTTATCTCCCCGTATATCGCAGGTTCTGCCTGCGATGCAAAAGTCTGATAGACTGCACCAATAAATAGTTTGAAAATATATTTTTTCGGTATGTTTTAATTATACATACTGACATAATATTTATCAATCAAAAACAAAAAATATTTGATTCTTATATTTTTTTATTAGCTTTTATGATATAATACCCTTATTAACCCTTTTGGGTGATTTATTGAGTAAAAATTGATAACAATACAGACAAGATGTACATTATGACAGATACATAGCGTTATAGGGATGTGTTTCATTCCATCGTTGAAGTCATGACTCAGGGACAGCACTTCAAGCGCATGATGGAGGAAGCGGAACGAAAGACAGATGGAAATATATAGAGGAGGCCAAGGATGGGTAAAGTAATCAATCGTGTCTCCTTCGCAACTGCCCAGCGCAGTGGTCTCCTGAAGCCCGTTATCTACTGTGTGGATTTTGCCAATTTGGAAGGCGAAATAAAGTCGATCAACATAGAACTGGCAAAAGAGCTTGAGACGCTGCGACCAAAGCGAAGGACGATGCAGCTGGAGGCACGCTTCAATCGTGTGCTGGATAGGCTGCCAGATAATGTCGTGATACGGGATTTCGATGTCATGTTTAATCCGGCATATAAGGTGGACGTTTTGAAAATACTCGTAGCGTCGTGTAAACGGAAGCCATTCAACGTAATCTGGCCGGGAAGGTATGAGGACGGGAAACTGTTCTATGCGGAAGAAGGATATCCGGACTACAAAGTGTTCGATATAAACAATTATGACGTGACTTGCGTCATTTAGGAGGAAAGCCACATGAAATATTCTCAATTGATCAGCTTTAATCCAATCGAGGACGTCATCCAGCTTGTGACGGCCGAAAACAAAGATAAAGCGCGTGAATATGTAAAGACCTACGTCATGTCTGACTCAATGGCGGAGACGCTGCAGGCACCGATGATTGACCAGCTCCAGATGGATGAGGTCATTGATAATAAGGGCGTTCTGGTTGTCGGTAACTATGGTACCGGTAAATCGCACCTCATGTCCGTGATCTCTGCGGTGGCTACAGATGCCGACAATGTGCAGTATCTTCAGAACGAGAAGTTTAAGCAGCAGATCCAGCCGATTGCCGGAAAGTTCGAGGTGCTCCGGATCGAGATTGGTGGTGTTGTGATGCCGCTTTACGATGTCATTATGGGCTATGTTCAGGATGACTTCGACTGGCGCGGCATCAGCTTTGAGGCACCGGAGTACGGCAGCGTCAAGAGCCTCAAGACCGTTATTCAGAACATGATGATGGCCTTTTCCGAAAAGTATCCGAATAAAGGCTATCTGATTGTGGTTGACGAGTTCCTGTCGTATCTGTCCTCCAGAAATGAGCGCGAGATCGTTCTTGACCTTGAGTTCTTCAGGGCGCTGGGAGAAATGTGCTCCAAGTCCAAGCTACGCGTGATCTTCGGTATGCAGGAGAAGATTTTTGATAATCCGCATTTCAGCTTTGTTGCTGATACCCTGAAGCATGTCAGCGACCGCTTCACGCAGCTGATCATCACGAAGGAAGCGACATCTTATGTTGTTTCTGAGCGTATTCTGAAAAAGTCGCCGGAGCAGAAGGCACTGATCCGCAAGCATCTGGAGAAGTTCTGCGGTCTTTACACGGGCATGTCCTCACGCTTGGAGGAGTTCGTGGATCTGTTCCCGATCCACCCGTCCTATATCGACGTGTTCAACAAGATTTACCTGATTGAGAACAGGCATATCCTGAAGAATATTTCCGTGACCATCAAGGAGATTTTCAACACCGATGTGCCGGAGAATGCACCGGGCATCATTTCCTTTGACGATTACTGGCCTGCGATCAAATCCAATGGCCTGCTGAAGAGCGATGTGACCATCAGCCGCGTGGTAAATGCCAGCCAGCAGCTTGAGGATATTATTAACCGTGCCTTCCCGAAGCCCGTCTATAAGCCGCTTGCCATTAAGATCATCTATGCGCTGAGTGTCCATCGCTTGACGACGAACGGGCTGGATGTGCAGTTTGGTCTGACGGCAGAAAACCTGAAAGATGATCTCTGCCTCTATCTTCCGATGCCGGAGGAGGATGCGGATTTCCTTCTTGCGCTGGTAAAGACCACGTTGAAAGATATCATGACGACGGTATCCGGCCAGTTCATTATCTACAACGACAGCAATAACCAGTATTACATTGATGTGGACAAGATCGTCGATTACGATGAGAAGATTAAGCAGAAGGCCTCCATCATGGCAGACGGCGAGCTGAATCGCTACTTTTACGATGTGGTATATCGTTGCCTTGAGTGGGACGCCAAACAATATGTTACGAATTTTAATATTTACGAATATGACTTGAACTGGGATTCTCACAATATCTTCCGGGAAGGCTATCTCTTTATGGGTCTTCCGGGAGAACGGAGCACGGCACAGCCGGAGCGTGATTTCTATATTCACATCATGCCTCCGTATGACACTGCGGGAACCACGGTGCAGAACTTGCCGGATGAAGTGTATTTGTATTTCAAGTCCGCAGACGAGTTCCGCGAACTCATGGGATTATACGCTGCGGCTAATAGCCTTGCGCAGATCAGCGAGGGCAAGGACAAGGATGCGTACCTGAATAAAGCCAACATGCTCCGCAAGCACCTAATCAAGTATCTGAGCGAAAACAAGAACACCTGCTTCGATGTGCTCTACAAGAAGCAGAAGCGACAGATGATCGAGGTGCTGAAAGGCCGGTATAAGAATGACCTTACGTTTAAGGACACGATTGATCTGGCTGCATCGCTGACCTTCGACGAATACTTCAATACCAAGTATCAGGACTTCCCGGTAATGAAGACGAAGATCACACGTCGGAACATGGCTGACTGCGCTCGCGCTGCTTTTGACCACTTTGCAGGCAGGAAAACGCAGCAGTCCACTGCTATGCTGCAGAGCTTTGGCATTCTGGATGGCGAGAAAATCCGTCCGGAAGGATCGAAGTACGCTTCCTATTACATCGACCTTATGAAAAAGCTGCCGCCGCAGGGTGTGCTGAACTACTCGGATATGTTCGAGCAATGCTTCATGGAGATGTATGTGGACAAGCACTTCCAGATTGAATACATATTCACTCCAATTATTTTCCTGTCGCTGGTCTATGGTGGCTATGCGGTCATCACGCTGAAGGATGGGAGAACCATCACGGCCTCGAATCTTGACCAGATTCCGAAGATTGGCGTGATGGATCTGTATGAGTTTAAGTATCTGTCCAGACCGGCTCAGATCTCGATGGCAGAGCTGAAGCGTCTGTTTGATGTGATTGGCCTGAATCCGGCTCTGCTCGATAATCCAAACGACCGTGAGACCGGAGTGGCACAGCTTCTGGCAAAGGCGCAGGATTTGAGCAATTCAGCGGTTATGGCAGCAAACAAGCTAAATAACGGCTTTGACCTCTGGGGAGAGCCACTGGTCAGCACCACGGACATGAACCGCCTGCGTGATGCCTGCAATACCGTCAGGAATGAGTTCAGCAACTATTCCGCAAAGTTCAACACTCCCGCGAAGCTGAACAATTTCAGTCTGCCGATGAAAGACGTGGACAAGCTACAGGAACAGATCAAGCTGGCAATGCTTATCCCTCAATACATAAACTTCAAATCCGGCTGCGGGGATGTGGTGTCTTACATCCAGAATATTGAGTATATCGATCTGGGTGAGGTCTTCAAAGCGGAAATCGAACAGGCCAAGGGCAGCTTCCGCACCATCCGCGACAGCATCATGGATGGCGAGTCCGGCGAAGCTGCTGCGCAGAAGGTGGATGCGGCTCTCGGCAAAGTGAAGGCGAAGTACACCGACATTTACTTTGATGCGCATAAGAAAAAGAGACTGGATATTACCGATGCGCAGCGCAGAGGAAAGCTTCAGGAGGGCAAGGCACTGGCAAACCTCCGAAAGCTCCGCTCGATAGAAATTCTTTCCGCCGCCAAGCTCACCGACATTGAGACGGATATGTCCGGTCTGGTCGTCTGCTACGAGCTTACGCCGGAGGAACTGAAGACCACTCACATCTGCCCGCACTGCCGCTTTCATCTGGATGACAAGGCAAAGAACGTATTCGGGCAGCTGGACAATATTGAGCTCAGGATCGACGGCCTGCTGGATGAATGGACGCAGACGCTTTTGAATACGATCTCCGATCCGATTGTCTCCAGCCAGAAGACTTTCCTGCCGGAGGAGCAGCAGAAATCCATCGACACCTTCATCGAGACCGGAGCATTGCCAAAGTGCGTAGACGACTTCTTCGTGAAAGCCATCAATGCACTGCTGAAGGGCTTCGAGCCGGTGGTGATCGACACGGACGAGCTGGTGGCAAAGCTGGAACAGCTGCCGCCGATGGACGAAACGAGCTTCAAGAACAAGATTGCAGAGCTGGTCGGCTCCTATACCAGGGGCAAGGATGCCAGTAAGCTTCGCATTGTCGTGAAGCGCAACTAAAACTTTTAACCGTGTGCAATTCGAGGCGGTTAGGAAGGAAACACTATGGCTAAAAAAGCAATGAAGGATACGATTCATGCCAAGGGCATTGACATTGGTATCTACACAACTGATTTTGAAAACGAATTTATCTCTCTGACAGATATTGCAAAGTATCGGAATGAGGATGATCCGCGATTTGTCATCCAGAACTGGATGCGGAACAGAAACACAGTGGAATTTCTGGCTGTGTGGGAGGAACTCCATAATCCGAATTTTAACCGTGTGCAATTCGAGGCGGTTAGAAATGAGGCAGGACTCAACCGTTTTGTTATGACACCAACAAAATGGGTTGAAACGACCGGAGCCATCGGAATTGTTTCCAAAGCCGGAAGATATGGCGGTACCTATGCTCACAGCGACATTGCCATGTCCTTTGCCACTTGGATTTCACCGGAGTTTCAGCTGTACATTATGAAGGATTATCGACGGTTGAAGTTGGATGAGAACAGCCGTCTGTCGCTGAGCTGGAACTTGAATCGGGAGGTCGCGAAGCTGAATTATCGTGTTCATACGGATGCCATTAAAGATAACCTGATCCCGCCTGAACTGACGCCGGAGCAAATCTATTATACTTACGCCAGCGAGGCAGATTTGTTGAACGTGGCACTTTTCGGTAAACGCGCTAAGCAATGGCGAGATGAAAATCAGGACAAAAAAGGTAACATGCGTGATTATGCGACAATTCAGCAGCTCCTTGTGCTGGCAAATATGGAGAGCTATAACGCTGTCCTGATCGAACAGGGAAAATCACAGTCTGAGCGACTGGTGCTGCTCCATGACCTGGCGGTGCGCCAGATGCAGACCTTTGCTAATATGAACATGGATGCGCTGCCCAGACTTCCTGAGAAGGCACCGCAGACGGAAAGCGAGGTATAAAGATGGAAAAACGAAAACTGACCAAAGCGGATATTGATAAGGTGCGCGACATTGAAGGTTTTCCGATTGGCAGCGATGAGGATATCATCGCCCTGTCGGATGCGCCTTATTACACGGCATGCCCGAATCCATTTATTGAGGACTTCATTCGTGAGAACGGGACTCCTTATGATGAGGCGACGGATGACTGCGTTCATTCCCCTTACACGGAGGATGTCGCTGAAGATAAACATGATTTGATTTATAATATTCACACATACCACACCAAGGTACCTCCTAAGGCAATTATGACTTATCTGGCTCACTACACAAAACCCGGCGATGTTGTCTTAGATGCATTTTCAGGTTCTGGAATGACCGGAATTGCCGCACAGATGTGTCCACTAGGAAAAAGAAATGCAATTCTGATAGACCTTTCACCGTATGCATCATTTTTAAGCCATAATTACAACACTTCTAATGACGGAAATGTAGTATATGACCTTGAAACCATCATTAATGATTTAGAATCTCAATTTGGAGACTATTATCAAACAAGACATGTAGTTGATGGACAAGTTCAACTCGGTTTTGGGAGGCAAGTAATCGAAGGCACCATTAACTACACGATTTGGTCAGATGTATTCTTTTGCCCTCATTGTGGTCATGAGATGGTTTATTATGATTCAGCGTTAGATGAACGCAAGAGGGCTATGAAGAAATTTAAATGTCCAAAATGCTATTTTGAAATTACAAAGGCAAATATGATTTTGAAAAAGACTACAGAGGCAGATGCCTTCGGTAGAGTTTTCGAATATGTGCAGAAGAAGCCTGTATTGATAAATTACTCTGTGGGCAAAAAGAGATTCTTTAAGAAGCCCGATGAATTTGATTTGCAAAAAATTGAAAATGTTCGACCGCTCAAGTGGGTTCCCACAGATGAATTACCAATGGGATACAATACCGAACAACCCAAACATTCTCACGGAATGTGCTGGGTAAATTCGTTCTACACGAGGCGAACACAACTTTTCTTGAGTGAAGCATATGATCGATTTAGAGGCGACAAAAAGAAATTGTTCCTCTTTACAAGCATTTTGCCCAAAATGACGCTGCTTAATCGATATATGCCTGAGCATGGCAGTAGAGCATTGGTAGGACCAATGGCTGGAACATATTATGTCCCATCCCTTAGTGTCGAGAACAATGTCATAAATCAATTGCGTTTCCAGCTACAGAAATTAGGACATCTGTCTTATGAAAAAGGAAATGTGCTGGTTAGTAACCAATCTGCAACTGACTTAGAAAATATACCAGACAACAGCATCGACTACATTTTTGTTGACCCTCCATTCGGTGCCAATATTATGTACTCTGAGTTAAATTTCATGCCAGAAAGTTGGTTAAAAATAGCAACGCAAAATAGGGAAGAGGCCATTATTAATAATGTTCAGAGGAAAGGACTTTCTGAATATATCATATTGATGTCAAAAAGTTTTGCTGAACTATTTCGTGTGCTAAAGCCGAATCATTGGATTACAATAGAATTTCATAATTCTAAAAATGCAGTTTGGAACGCAATTCAGCAAAGTTTACTTTCATCTGGTTTTGTAATTGCGGACATACGTACACTTAGCAAAGAAAAGAAAACTGTTATGCAGTACAAGTCTGATAATACAGTTGACCAAGATTTAGTTATTTCGGCATATAAACCCAAAGACAGCTTCCGTCGCGAGTTTTCCCTCAAGTCCGGCACTGAGGAAACCGCCTGGATCTTTGTCCGTCAGCATCTCTCCAATCTCCCGGTTGTCGTTGATTCCGACAAAGACGGCAAGATTGATATTCTCTCCGAGCGTCAGGCGTTCCTGCTCTTCGACCGCATGGTCTCCTACCACATCATGCAGGAAATCTCCGTGCCGCTGGATGCCACCGACTTCTATAAGGGACTCGATGAGCGTTTCCTGAGGCGGGACGGGATGTACTTCCTCCCGGATCAGGTAAACGAGTACGACATGGTTCGATCCACCATGGATGTCGAAAATGTTCAGTTCTCGCTCTTTGTATCGGATGAAAAATCCGCCATCGGGTGGCTGTACCAGCAGCTGGATGAAAACAGCGGCAGCGGCAGAATGACCTACGCCGAACTCCAGCCGAAGTTTATGCAGGAGCTGAAGGCAGTCGATAAGCGGGAGAAGATGCCGGAGCTACTCGAAATCCTTGAAGAGAACTTCTTGAAGGACGATAATGGCAGATGGTACATCCCCGACCTGACGAAGAGTGGAGACCTTGCCAAGCTGCGTGAGAAGAATCTGCTGAAGGAGTTCCAGTCCTACCTTGAGTCCAAGGGTAAGCTGAAGGTATTCCGTTCGGAGGCTATCCGGGCAGGGTTTGCGAAGCTCTGGAAGGACAAGGACTATAAGAGCATCGTGGCTGTGGCTGAGCGTCTGCCGGAGCAGACCATTCAGGAAGACCCGAATCTGCTCATGTACTATGACATCAGCCTGAGTCGGGTATAAGAAGGAGCGTTGTAATGTTTAATACTGGTGATTTCGTTTTTGATACTGTGGTCGGTGCCAATGTTCAGGTGCTGGAGAGGATCGAAATGTGGGGATACACTTCCTACAAGGTTTTCGATTCCGCTACAGGACAGGTCTACAAAGCGACCGAAGAACAATTGAATAAAGGCGGCAGCGCAGGACAATACGATGAGAATTATCTGCGCTACGTCACGCTGCTGGCTAAGATCAAAAACGAAACCGCCGGTGGTTTCCTTTCCGCGCTTTCGAGCGGGATCATCCCATTGCCGCATCAGCTGCATGTGCTGAACCGTGCGATGGAGACGAACAACATCCGCTACATACTGGCGGATGAAGTCGGACTTGGTAAAACCATCGAAGCCGGGATGATCATTAAGGAACTGAAAAGTCGTGGTCTTGTTCAGCGGGTGCTCGTCGTATGCCCGACCGGCCTTGTCACGCAGTGGGCTTCTGAAATGCAGGAGAAGTTCCACGAAAAGTTTCAGGTGATCCTGCCGTCAGATTATGACACAATCCGTCGGCTCACGGATGCTGATGATGTATATGGCCAGTTTGATCAGGTCATATCTCCGATGGATTCCATTAAGCCTATCGAGAAGCACGCCGGATGGACGGATGAGCGTGTAGAAAAATATAACGCGGAGCGGATTTATTCGATCATCAACAGCGGCTGGGATCTGATCATCATCGACGAGGCGCATCGTGTTGCTGGTTCCTCCGGCGAGGTGGCACGCTATAAGCTGGGCTATCTGCTTTCGCAGGCGAGCCCGTATCTACTCTTGCTTTCGGCCACGCCTCACAATGGAAAGACTGAGCCGTTTTTGCGGCTGGTGCGTCTTTTAGATGAAGAGGCGTTCCCGAATGCAAAATCGATTGTGAAGGAGCAGGTCGCGCCATACCTGATCCGCACGGAAAAGCGCGAGGCTATTGACAACAATGGCAATCTGCTGTTCAAAAACCGGGTTACGCATCTCGTCGAGCTGAATTGGGATGAGCGTCATACTCTCCAAAGGGAGCTTTATCAGATGGTGAGCTCCTATGTCTCGAAAACCTACGACAAAGCGCGTCGGAACCGAAAAAAGAACATGTGCTTGATCTTCCTACTGATCATTATGCAGCGCATGGTTACCAGCAGCACAGCCGCTGTCAGGCAGAGCTTGGAGCGCCGCCTGCAGGTGCTGAAAACGCAGAGCACTCGGATAGGATCGCTGACCGAGAAAGATTTGTCTGAGCTGGATATCGAGGATGGCGTCGAGGAGGCCATCGAGGCCATGTCCTTGGATATCAATGCGGAAATCGAAGAGCTGGAAAGAATCATCGCAGTCGCCAAGCAGGCCAAGTTCCAGTATCTGGATGTCAAGGTGGAGAGACTGGTAGATACCATCGATGAGATTCTGAGTGAAGACAGAAACCAGAAGATCATTGTCTTTACCGAGTTTGTGGCCACGCAGGCCTATTTGATGAAGCTGCTGGAGAACAGAGGCTTTACCGTGACAATCCTGAATGGCGGGATGAGCATTGAAGAGCGTAATGAGGCGCTTTTGGAATTCAAAACAAAGAGCAACATCTTTATTTCCACGGATGCCGGAGGTGAAGGTCTAAACCTTCAGTTCTCTAACATTATCATCAACTATGACCTGCCGTGGAATCCGATGAAGATTGAGCAGCGCTGTGGCCGCGCAGACCGTATCGGACAGCAGCGCGATGTCCACATCTACAACTTCATCATCACAGATACGGTCGAGTGCCGTGTCCGCGATGTTTTGGAGGAAAAGCTCTCAGTCATTTTGAAAGAAATGGGCGTGGACAAGTATTCGGATGTTCTTGACAGCGAGGTAGCCGAGGTCGACTTTACCGAGGTTTACATGAACTCTATAGGAAAGCTGCGCCCTGTGGAGAAGAACTTATATCCGGTGGAGTCCGAGGTGAAGCAACAGGTCGCCAATGCGCAGAAGTATAAAGACATTATTCGTGAGGAGAAGGACTTACATAGTCTCGTCGGCACGGAATCCGACTTCGATGTAGACAGCGCTCTCCGTCAGATGATGGCCTATTATGAGAGCTGGAAAGGTCACGACCTGCAGCTCATCGACCGGATAGGCATCAATGATGTGGAGATTACAAAGCACCTGCGGAAAAGCATCGTTCAGGATCATGGATCCCAGCTTCTGTCTGTGGGAATTAAAGACTTCCCGAATGAGGCCGGTTACTTTATGCTCTGGGAGCTTTCCATTTCTGACGAAGAGAGCGGGAAGCGCATCATTCCGATTTTCGTGAATGAGAGCTTTATCCTGCGGCCTATGGCTGGAAAGCGTTTAATGGACGTGTTCCTTGACGGAAACAGCAGACTGACCATAGATGCTGCTCCGAACATCACAGAAGAAGAATATAAAAAGCTCGAAGGAATGTGCATGGACTTTGCCTACGACACCTTTGTGGAACTCAAGGACAAGCAGATTCAGACAAAGAAGGAGAGCTATAACAAATACATGTATGCCCTGCAGCTAAGAACTGAGGCCGCCGAGCATATTGGAATTGAAAATATCCGCCGTTCCAGACTGGCAAAGCTGGAGCGCGAGAAGGCTGCCATAGAGGCAGAATACAAAAAAGGAAGTCAGGTGTTCCCGGACTTCCGAATGATGATATTAATCAGATTGGAGGCGTAACCGATGTTCGGAGACTATGTGTACGAGAAATCGTCCGCTCCATATTCAAAGAAAATCCTGCTCGTGGATAACGATGATCTTTTCCGGCAGGCTGATTATACGTCCGCCTTCTCTGCACATGGCTTTGATGTTGTTGTTTACGAAGACGATCTGGCGTTTCGGATAAACTATCAGGGCAAGCTGTACTCAGATGAAGATAAGCTGGTTGTGCTGGCACATACGGACAGCTATATTCCGTATGATGTTCACAGGCGGCTTCGGGCTTATGAGGTTTCGCTTCAGCGACTTTTCCCGAAGCTGAATGCGGAAGCCTTAAAGGGAAAAACGGAAACTGATCTGGATCTGCTTTGCAATGTCTATCAGACAAATTATGACGACCTTAGCTCCAGCGCACAGACTGACCAGTTTCTGCGATTGAAGGTCTATGCCAAGGCCAATGTCCAGTGGTACCTGCGGCAGAAGCTGGATGCGCTGATAAGCCGTGTGTCCGAGGCGCGATCATATAGAGACTGGTTTGCAATCGCTGAGGAGAAGGCCAGATTAGACTTGATGGCCATTCAGAATGACATAGAGCTGGACACGACCGAGATCAATGGCATTTTTCAGACATATGCCTTGGAGCAATTTGGAAAGCTGTCGCAGAACATTGATAAGGACTCACCCATCCTCGTTAGCCGGGCGATGGACTACATGCACGAGCACAGCGAAAAGTTTGTGATCATCGTCATGGACGGCATGTCGGAGTTCGATTGGAGAATTTTTTCCACCTCGTTTGACGGCATAAAATACGAGCAGGCGGCTGCCTTTGCAATGATACCGTCAACTACTTCGATTTCGCGGCAGTGTCTGCTTTCCAACAAGTATCCGAGTCAGTTGACAGAGCCGTGGAAGCAGAGCAAGGAAAAGGCCGAGTTCATTGCCTGTGCCAAGAGTCTCGGTTATACAGATAATCAGATTGGATATGAGCGAGGTTATGATGCGAGCTTTGGTTCCTTCGTCAGATGCGGAGCTATCATCATAAATGATGTAGACGACATGGTTCATGCACAGACGCAAGGCCGGATCGGCATGTACCACGATATCAAGCTGCTGGCTGGGCAAAATAAGCTGAGTAATATGGTTCGGCGATTTCTTGCAGACGGCTTTGATGTTTACATCTCGGCTGACCACGGGAACACAGCCTGTGTCGGTCTTGGGAGAATTATGGGCTCCGGTGTTGAAGTTGAGACGAAGAGCCACAAAATGGTAGTCTTGAGGGATTTCGCGGATAAGGACTCGCTCGTGCAGAAATATGGGCTGATTGAATATCCGAAGTATTACCTTCCGAAAGAGTACGATTATTTGATTTGTAATGTAGGAGAATCACTCGATGTAAAAGGTGAGACCGTTATGACGCATGGCGGGATGTCGCTCGATGAGGTAGTGGTACCTTTTATCAAAATAAAGGCGGTGCATAATAATGGCTAAGATGGTTGGATTGAGTTTAGTTGTAAAACAAGGATGGATGAGGAAGGCTGTGACCTTGCTGGGAGACAATCTCCCGGAAGACGAATACAGGAAGCAGCTGGAAGAGCATCTGTCCTATGAAATAGACAGCCCCACGAACCGACGCAAGGCTCGTGAGATTTTAATGCGTATTTGGTATCTGAATTCCGAGGGAGTGGAACATCTTCAGGAAGAAGGTCGGAGGCTAATACAGAAATACCCGCATCACCTGACCGAGATCAGCTGGTGCATGATGCCGCTGGCCTATCCGGTTTTCTTGGATATCAGCAGACTTATGGGAAAGATGTTCGAGTTTGAGGACACCATCACGACCACCCGGATTCGCAAGAAAATATTTGATGAATATGGAGAACGAGGCACGGTTGACTATTCTACCACGAAGATCATATCGACAATGCGTGAGCTTGGCGGTGTGGAATCAGCTTCTGTGGGAAAGCAGAATCGCGTAAAGATAAATGTATCGAATCCGGAGATAGTAACCTTCATGACGAAAGTCGCCATGTATCTTGGCGGAAGCAGCTACTATACTTTCTCCGCGCTTACAGAGTTTCCGTTTCTTTTCCCGTTTGAATACAGGCTGGCAAAAGAAGCAATCCTTCAGGATGAGGATTTTGTAACGACGAATTTTGGCGGAGAATTATCGGTGTCGATTAAGGTCTGAAGTGAGCAACAGTAAACCTTTTAAGGTTTGCCAAGACTGTGCTGTGAAAACCACTCAAACTTCCCGCATCAAATCAGGGTAGCTTCAAAGCCGTGCTCAATTCGATATCCTGTATGTCATCACAATGGTGCAAAATAAGATAACCCGTTAATCTCTAAAACAACACCTATGTATTTTCGTCCAAATGAACCACCTTCGTGAAAAAACAAATGCTCCTGATATTGGCTCAAGTATTTTATATAAGCATCTTTCACGCCATACATTTTAATATTATTTTTCATAAAGCTCCTTTGTCTATTTACAGAAAAGGCAGGAACCTAAAGTAGTCCCTGCCATCTGCTAACTCGCTCACTTAAGGGCTGCGCATCACCCACTCATAACTTGCTCATTTATAAGGCTGTGCATCACCTACTATATTTTGTATACACTATTTTGGGCTGATTACAACATATTTTATGAAATTTTCATCTTTTATCTCCGCATTCCTGATATTGAATTGTCCTGTACCGGTAAATCATGCATCTCGGTTATTACACTCCCTTGTTTTGGGCATCGAACTCTTCACAAATAAGTATGGCATATCCCTTCCCGTCTCCTAATGCTCGTCCATGTCTGGTATATCAAAATAAATCCCAACGGTCCCTTCACGATTCCCCATACGCCGAACAGTTGAATCCCTACATACAAGGACAATAGCACCGCTATGGGGGACACGCCAATCCGACTGCCAATCAATCGGGGTTCCAAGAGCTCCCTGATAAACACACAGGCGATATACAGCAGCACACAGACCGCCGCCCTGCCATAATATCCCTGAACCAGCTGCACCACGACCATCGGCATCAGCACGATCCCTGTCCCGATAAAGGGCAGCGCGTCCAGAACCCCCGCCAGAATCCCCCACAGAACACCGTGATATATTCCGGCAAATCCCAACACCACCGCCGCGAGAACTCCGATGATAGTCATGATGACAGCCTGCGCCCGCACATAGGTAGCGATATAGCGAATCACCCCGCATATCACCTCGAGAAGCACATGACACTCCTCCTTATCCAGCAGGCGATTCATAATCTCGTCATAATCCTTTGCCAAAAGCACCGTAGAAATGATAAAGGTCGCCACAAATCCGCCCAAGCTGCCGAGAATCCTCACATATCCCAAGGACTGAGACAGCACCCCCGGCACGGTATGCTGTCCCAATGAATTTAATCCCTCCCATATGCGGCTCATGATAGTCTCCTCCAGATATCCGCCGTCCACACCCACAAACGGACCTATGACCTCGCAGCAGCTGTGTATCAGCCGATTGATTTCATCACCCAAGCCCTGCACTCCCTCTATCCACTCCGGCAGGCTTCCTATTATCCAGAAGGACAGCACCCAAGCCAACCCAATCAGCAGGCTCCCTGCCACCAATAGTAAGATGACAGCCCCAATCTGGCGATGAAGATGCAGCTTCCCCTGCATTTTCTTCAAAAGCGGTCCAAAGACCGTCACAAACAGCATCGCAAGCAGTATCGGCCCCGTGAGGGGCGTGATATATCTCAGGAAAAAATAAACTGCCCCCGTCAACAGAAGCAGTAATAAGACTTGATTTTGTTTGATTTTCTCCCACATAGAACCGCACTTCCTTCCACCATATTCGCCAAACCATTCTATGAATGCCTATGCATCTGCGATGCATTTTGCTTTTCAGCGGGGTTGTTGACTCCCGCGGGCGTCAACTGCGCCCACTGCCTGCGGATAGCAATGTCCTTGGCAATTATAGGATATAGTATGGTGGATTTTGTGCGGTTTAAGTCACATATCAGTCACAGTCTTATTAGTAAATTTCTGGAAAAAATGAAACGCTCTTTCCTGCGGTTCGATTTGAAAGCACATTTTCTCCCTACTCGTGGGGTGCAGCAATTCAAGCTCGTAGGCACAAAGCGCCGTGTTTCGCACATGCAGTCTTGTACTTTGCTCTATGGACGCTTCCGTTCCATATTTGACATCACCCAATAGCGGCATTCCTGCATGGGACATCTGGGTGCGTATCTGGTGAAAGCGTCCCGTTTGAATCACGATCTCTGCCAGAGCAATTTCCTCCAGACACTCTAAAATACGGTATCGCAAGCGCGCCTCCTTCGCCCCCGTTGCTGCCGCCTGCTCCTTGGGTACAAGCTCTGCGCGGCTCTCTTTATTTTTGTACAGATAATCCGTCAGCTCGCCCTCAGCCGTAATCACCTGCCCGCAAACAACGGCATAATACCGCTTGTTTAAAATCCCCTCGGAAAGCTGCCTTGTCAGGGCAGCCGCCGCAGCCTTTGTCCTGCCAAACACAAGCAATCCCTCCACGGGCTGATCTAAACGGTGCACCACCCCAAGATAGGAACCCTTGACGTGATTCTTTAGCTCGCTGACCACATCTGCCTGCCCCACCTTGGAGGTCTCCGTCGCCAGACCTGACGGCTTATGGACAACAATGATATCTTTATCCTCGTAAAGTATTGATGTACGCATAACTCCTCATTTCTACAATGTCTGCAAAGTTCTCTGCCTGTGCGGTTGCAATCCAATGGTCTGCCTGTGCGCAGTTTATTGCGATGCAGGCAAGCCGTTGGATTAGCAACCGCATATATGGAAATTTCTATCCCTGACGCAGCCCCTTCGGGTAATGGTTCTTCATGATGCCGCCTGCAAGCTTCCCCCAGCCGACGCCATACCCGTCCACGGTGACAAGATACCAGCCCTTCTCGCCTTCATAGGGAAAGGTCTGCCCGTTTAAATACGCCGCAATCAGCGAATCCCTTGTCGATAGCTGACATACATGTTGTATTTTCGCAGGATTTAACGCAAGCGCCAAGGCATGGGCAGGCTCAAACCGATTCTTTTTCATGGTTCCAAGGTGAAGCCCCGGGCGCAAAACCTTCATACCCTTGAGCGCGGGCATCTCCTTTGGAATCCAATAGAGCTGCTCTCCAAACCACAGAAACGAGCCGTTCTCGGCAGAGACACCCAAAGCATCTGCCAAGAAACGCTGCTTGTCCGCATCACCCTCCATACTCCTGCCGCCCTGACGGTTCAAACCCATTTCTCCTGTCAAAGCCTTCCAAAATTCCCACCATTCCGCCAAGCTCTTATCACGCCCTGATATCCCCTGCTCCGAACCCCCTGTGGGAATCGGCTCATACCCTTCCGGCAGGTCGCCCGCCTTTTGAAGCACCGCTGCAAAATGCCCCTCACCTTTTATATAATGTGGCCACAACCGAAGCGTGTTCCGCAAATCCCCTTGCACAAGGTCGTAACTCGTCCACTCTGGTCTTCCGTCACAGACGCCCTCCCGCAAGCCTAACTTTACCTTGTCAATGGGCAGCAGCACAAAATCCGTATGCCGCGCTAAAAAACGGCTTATACTTCCCTCATTCTCCTGTGGCGCAAAGGTACATGTGGAATACACCAAACGCCCTCCGGGACGCAGCATCTTAGCGGCACAGTCCAGTATTTCATCTTGTCTCGCAGCGCAGAGCTCCACATTCTCCAAGCTCCACTCCTCACATGCCACCTCGCTCTTGCGAAACATTCCCTCCCCTGAACATGGCGCATCTACCAATATTTTGTCAAAATACTCCGGAAATCTTTCTGACAGACGTGTCGGTGTCTCGTTTGTCACACAGGCGTTTGCAACTCCCATGCGCTCTATATTTTCAGAGAGAATCTTCGCTCTGGCAGCGTGTATCTCATTGCTGATCAACAGCCCCTCCCCCTGAAGATATCCCGCAATCTGAGTGCTCTTTCCCCCCGGGGCAGCGCACAGATCCAAAACCCGCTCCCCCGGCTGAACCTCCATCAGCGGTACTACCGCCATCGCGCTGGGTTCCTGAATATAATAAACCCCTGCCGCATGATAGGGATATCTGCCCGGCTGTTCCTCCTTCCCATAATAATATCCGTTATCCTCCCATGACACGGGTGTCACATTAAACCTCTCCGCCATGGACTGATATACGGATTCCATACCCTTTTGAGCTTCGCCCAAGCTCTTTAGCGGATTGAGCCGCAACGCCTGATGCCTGTCCTCATCATACGCCCGCACAAATTCTTCATATTCCGCTCCAAGCAGCTCTTGCATTCTCTCCAAGAATCTCTCCGGTAACATGAAAGTCTCCCTTTCCACAGGATTATCTCTTTAATGCATTTCAATAATAACATTATTAGTTTTCTGCTATTATCACTTTAATACTTGCCCTCCACAGCTTTGTCAGTCTTTCCAGTCCATAAGCGGCATTCGCCGGGCTTGTGGAGGGAAGCTGAATGATATCCCTGCCTGTTTTGGGGTAAATGTATTTCTGGTACAGCTTACAGGCGGTTCCTCCGTTGGCGTATATCCCCTCGATTGGAGCACCGTTCAAAACGCGGGCAATATCCGCAGGCACCACGTTCTTGATAGAGCTGTCACTAGAGCCAATGATGTCGCACTCCTCGATGACGTCCCAGACTGCAATGTGATTCCGCAACAGAAAATCCTTTTTCTCCGCTATGGAAGTCGGCACACACTCCTCCTCACAGACCATGGACAATACCCTCCAAAAGCGGTTTTGAGGGTGTCCATAATAAAATCTGTTCTCCCGCGATTTCACGGAGGGCAGCGTTCCAAGAATCAAAATGCGGGACTGCCCGTCATAAACCGGCTCAAACTCATGCTTGATATGCTGATACTCCGTCTGCATCATCTCACACCCTTCCATCTGATAATCCGCCTGTTTCGTCCTATTTCGCTGTCTGTCATGCATTCCCCCGCTTGGAAAATTCCTTCTCAAACTCCGCCAAATCCTGCCCCTTCAAAGCCCGCTCCAACAGGGTCGGCAGCATCTGGGGATTGCAGGCAAAGCACGGGATTCCCAACCCCGCTATTTTCTGTGCCATCTGCGCGTCATAATAAGGTCTGCCGCCTCCCGCCAACGCCAACAGGCATACCACGGTGACGCCGGAGTCCTTCATCTCCTCCATGCGCCGCAGGAATGCCGCCCGATTGCCGCCCTCCTCCAAATCAGAAATCAGGAAAAACAAAGTTTTGGAGGGATTCTCGATAAACTGCTGACAATACGCTACCGACTGGTCAATATTGGTTCCGCCTCCAAGCTGAAAGCCAAACAACAAATCCACAGGATCGTCACTTTTCTCCGTCAAGTCCACAATATTCGTGTCAAACGCCACAATGCGGGTCTTGATGCTCGCCATGCTCGCAAGAATACAGCTCACAATCGAGGAATAGATCACGGACTCCCCCATGGAGCCGCTCTGGTCGATATCCAGAATCACCGTCCACTTATTTGCCGCCGTGGTACTGGTTCTGTCAAAGAAATAAAAATGCTCCGGCACAATCGTCCCTAATTCCGGGTGAAAATGCTTCAAATTGCGGGATATGGTTCTCTTGTAATCCAAAGCCGCCGCGGAGGGAATCGGCGAATGCTTCCTGCGGTTCACGGAAGCGGTGACCGCGCGGCGGATATCCTGCTCCAGAAGCTTGTTGATCTCCTCCACAATCCTTCTGATAAAAATCCGCACACTCTCCTTGGAACGCTTGGGAATCTGATCCTTTAAAAGCAAAATTGTTGAAGCAAGATTCACGTCCGGCTCCAGATTCTCCAAAAGCTCCGGCTCAAAAATAAGCTGCTTCAGACCACATCTGGTCATAGCGTCCCCCTGAATCACCTTCACCAAATCCTTGTCAAACAGGCTTCTCACATCTCCAAGCCAACGGGTAATCTGCGGATTGGAGGGACCGTTCCCTCCGCCGGAGCCGCCCTTGCCAAATCCGCCGGACTCCGTTTGATTATAGATAGCCGCCAACGCCAAATCCATCAAATCCTGCTCAGGAGTAAGCCCCGTATTACTCATTTTCTCAAAACGCGACTGGCTCTCCTGACCTAATATCAACCGCCAACGCTGAATTTTTGCTTCCTGATTCATATTTTGCACTTTTCCCTTCCATTAGTTTAATCTAGACGTATAATTGAAAATAAAATGCGGATATGATATACTGTAAAAAACAACTTTGCTTCCTTGTCAACTACATCATAATATAAGCTTTTGTTAGATGTCAATCAAATCCAAAGCTTTATCAATTGCAAATATGGAGGTGCCTGTTATGGAATATGTTGTCAATCTTATTTGGGACAACGAAGCCAATGTATGGATTGCTACAAGTGATGATATTCCCGGTCTTGTATTGGAATCCGGTTCTTTTGATGCTTTACTTGAGCGAGTCCGTTTTGCTGTTCCTGAACTACTTACATTAAACACTCCCACACAACAACCGCTTACCTTATAAATCAAAATCAAATTCCTCCAAGCTCTCCACCAGTTCAGCCTCCGCCCCGCTCAGCGTCTGATTCACGGACTCGCTGATCTGCTGCCCGTTCAGCCCCCATATCTCACCAAGATTCTCAGCAATTTCATCTTTCTCCCCCGAGGTGAAGTCCGCAAAGGCACGGCGCAGGAACACCAACGCCCGCTTGAACTCCTCCGCGTCCAGCTCGTCCAGATAGCTGTCCAAATCCTCCCAAAGAGAAAGTCTGGCAATCAGCGCGTATCTGTTCTTCATGGCAAGCCCCTCGAACCACCCCGCGCCCAAATCCGCAGGAACCCCCTTGGACAACCTGCGCTGCACCTCCAGCTTAAGCTCTGCGGAATCCGCCAATCCACGCTCCAACAGAATCGCCATGGCAAAGCCCGACAGCTTGGTATTCAAATCGTCCCTGCGGGCTGTCTCCCTCAACGCGGCAATCCATGCCTGACCGTCCAGAAAATCATGTGCGAGACTTGCGGCATTCAGCCGCTCCATCGCCATCACGATCTCCTTACTGGCAGCGTCATCACAGACACATGCCCCCGGCAGAAGCAGACACGCCCGATAAAACATCTGCTTTAAAATAGGCTCTAAGGGTGCAGCGTCAAGCTGACGGATATTTCCGTAGGAAATCACCGTGGAAAGCCTGTGCACCGTCTGCCCCAAGCCCTCGATAGAAACCGCGTCCACTGCCATCGCCTGCAATGCAGCTACGGCATATTTTACCGTGGACGCCATACCGCAGGTAAAGGCATCTTCAATCACCAGAGCAATCTGCCCGATATCCGCCGCCTGCTCCACCTGCTCCTTCATTTGAAATGACGCCGCCTGCTCCACCGTATCGCCCTTAAGCGCCGCCTCCACAAGCTGCATCTCCGCCTCGGGCGTCCAACACACCACCCACTGCTCCGACCACGTAGCGTTATCCTGCTGCACCCTCTGCTGCTTTACAAAGCTGATACACAATACCCTTAATTGGTGCAGGAAAAAGGAGCGGTGCAAATCCATAAACGCCGCCTCCTGAGAGGAAACCCTTCGATTCTCCCTAAGATCAAGCGTCAAATCCTGCGCTGCGAGAGTCCTGTATTTCTCTAATTTCAACCGCTTAAGCTGCCTGTAAAAATCCTCCTGAATACTGGTGCGGCTGACCCCCTCGGGAAGCGCGCCTATCGTAGTGCCTATCTCCGTGTCCGCCACGGCGAGACTGATATCCGAGAAGTTTCCCCTTCCCAGACAGGTCACGGCAGCGTCCCGCAAATCCCTGAGCGCGGGAACCGTCCCGCCACGCAAGGCTGCCAACGCCCCCGCCAGCCGAACCGCCTCAATCACCTCCGCTGAGGACACGGGATTCCCCTTAGCCCTCTGATAACCCGCGATCTTCGACAGATAGGAATAGGGCGCATGCATGGTCTCACCCTGCCTAAGCCCCTCCCACAACAGCTCATAATAGGCGGGCGCCTTGTTGCCTGCGCCATAACCTGACCTTGCGGACAAGCGATAATAAGAGTAGGGCATCAACGTGTGATTCGCCCCCACCTTGGGCAAATGAGCAAGCTCCTCGTCCGTCATGGGCAGCAGCTCCTCGTCCGAAAGACCCTCCACATGATAAGCCCCCGTCACCGCCACAATCTCCTCCGGCGCAAAGCCCTCCGCCACGGCGTCTGCAATCTGCCTGCGCATATAGGCTTCCCTGACCAACGTCTCCGCCCGGTCTCTATCCTGCCCCTCCGTCAAATCCCGAAGCTCCCGTCCAAACACATTCGCTCCCTCGTGATAACTGTCCGTGTCCGAAGCCTGCTCCATCGTCCGCTCCCAAAAGGTCTCCTGACCATCTTCCCCCGCCTTGTGACTCAAAAGGGCATAAACATTCCTCCGCCCCTCCTCGCCCTCGTCACTGCTGCCCTCCGCATCTTCAGGAAAGCTCAAAAACACCTCCGAGGGCAAATCCATGAACCGACAGGAAACCTTGTGCTCCCTGCACCACAAAAAAGCCTGATACTCCGGCGAATACTCCGCAAAGGGATAGAGCAGGGTGCGAATCGGCGTCTCCTTCGTATAGGCAAGAATCGCTATGGGCGGCTTCGTCTCCCGCCTTGTGAGATTCTCCATCTGGTCATTTAAATCACTGGGACCCTCCACCAACACCAGCCTCGGCTTCTTCTCGTCCAAGAACCTGCGCAGATGCCACGCTCCCGCAGGAGACAAATGGCGGATTCCAAATATGTAAGGCTGCTTCATGCTCCCTCCTAATTCCAGTGTTACATTTATACACAGTCAAATCTGCGTTCATGCAAATGTTGACTTGGCTCCTTGTCCACAAGAGTCACATGTCACTCGTTCAGCTCCCTACAAGCCTTATACAGCCCCGCCCAAGCAGAGCCCCGCTTCTTCATGACATTTTCCAGATATTCCTTCCAAACCAGACCGTCCTTGCCCTCGTCCTTCACCACGGCGCCCTGCAGCCCCGCAGCCAAATCCTCCTCCGTGATACTTCCGTCGCCAAAGCTGCCCGCCAAAGCCATGCTGTTGCACAGAAGTGAGATTGCCTCCGCGGTGGACAGCACTCCCGCAGGGGTCTTGACCTTCTGGCTGCGGTCCAAGGTCTCACCGCTTCTAAGCTCACGGAAAATCGTGCAGACCTTCTCCACCACCTCCTGCTTCGGCAGCTTGGCATGGAGATCAAGCCCGCCTGAGAGCTGCTCCACCCTCGTGCGCACGATCTCCATCTCCGCCGTCAAATCCGCAGGGGAGGGCAGCACCACGATATTAAAACGACGCTTCAATGCCGCCGACATCTCATTGACGCCCTTGTCTCTGGTGTTTGCCGTGGCAATGATTGAAAAGCCCTTCTTGGCAGGCACTTCCATGGCAAGCTCCGGCACGGAGATCCTTTTTTCTGACAAGATAGAAATCAAGGCGTCCTGCACCTCCGAGGCACATCGGGAAATCTCCTCCACCCTTGCAATGCTTCCCGTCTCCATGGCATGGAAAATAGGGCTTTTCAGCATAGCCTCCTGAGAGGGACCGTTGGCAATCAGCATCGCATAATTCCAAGAATACCGAATCTGCTCCTCCGTGGTGCCCGCCGTGCCTTGAACGACTCTGGTGGAATCCCCGTTGATCGCCGCCGCAAGATGCTCGGAGAGCCAGCTTTTCGCCGTGCCCGGTTCACCGATGAGCAGGAGCGCGCTGTCCGTCACCAACGTGGCAATGGCAATCTCCACCAGTCGCTCATGCCCGATATATTTGGGCGTGATCTCCACTCCGCCCGCCTTGCCGCCACAGATATAGGTCTTCACCGAGCGGGGAGACATGCGCCACCCCTCCGGCACCGCGTCCTTCTCCGCGGCAATCAACGCATCAATCTCCTTCTGATAAAGCTGCTCCGCAGGCAGCCGCAAAACCTGTTGCTCCATATGTAACACCATTCCTTTCCGCCATTCGACAGCCCTCGCCTCTACACAATCGTTTCCACAAAATCCTCTATCTGCTGCAATTCTTCGCTGCTGAGTCTCGCGTCGATTTGATAATTCTTAATCTGCTTTATTACCTCCCTGCCTTCCGCCCGTTTTGCCTCGGCGTCCCCGGGCAGGGCTTCTAAGATGTTCCTAATCTCCCACATAGGAATCTTCTGTTTCTTTTTGAAATGCTGCACGGCAATCCCCTCACATTTGGGATATCCGTGCTTTTTGAGATGTTCACAGTAGAAATAGATGCCTCCCTCCCCGCTTTTGGCTTTCCGATAGAAATGTTCCATGACCACATCTACATAGTTTTTATCATTGTCGGGAATGCAGTTTACTATCGTCCTTTCCAAATTGCTATAAGGTTTGCTGTCCATATACTCTATTAAAATCGTAAGAAAATCCCCATCTATCCTCTGCTTGATTGGACAAACGAAGCTGTCAGTCTTTTCAAAAAAGCTGTTGTATGATTGGACTTCCAATTCCCATGTCTTCCGTCCCCTGTTCCAACGCAGCCCTGCTAAGGCAGCAGACAGATTATCTACATTCTTCTCCTTATGCATCTCCTTCCTAAGCCACGCCGTACAATCCTCACAGCTAATCAGCTTTGCCAATAGTGCGGCAGGGAAATAGGTCTCTCCTGCTAATTTGTCAGATAACCGCAATCCGTTAGGACGATCAGAAGGAGCGTCATGCACTAGGATACCTTCATAGGTTTCATACATCTCCAACGCCAAGGAGACCATCTCCGCATCAGGACAATGCTTCAAATATGTCCAAACACGAATTGCCAACCAATGCTTTAAAAAGTTTCCTTTCTGGTCGGTATACGCCTCTAACAACAACTTCATAATCTGCGGCTTATACACAAAGGCAGCCACCCTTCTGCAGCAGTCTCCAACCACCCTGCCGTTCTTTCCCTCCAGTGCCTCCAGATAATATTCCAACTCGTTGACAGCTTCGATTATCTTCTCCTTCTCCTGAAGCTTGCGTCCCCCGTCAGTCTCCTTCTCCAGACCGTCCATCACATCAAAAATCAACTGCCGCAGCAAATCCGATACCCAATCCGTCTTCGATACACTGAGGGCAGTCCGAGCCTCCTCGGGCTTTTTCTTCACCAGTGCCACAACACAAGCCCTAGCCTCATCGCCCTCCATACATGCCAAGGCGCAGTAAGCCAGCTTCTTCGCCTTCCCCTTCTCCGTCTTTACAAGGGACAGCAGAAGCTCCTCGTTCTCCTGACTATACCGCAGCGCATAAATCAACGCCTGACGAAGCTCCTTCTCCGAATCGGGAAGGAACCTGACATAAAAGTCATTTGCCCCCGCCCCCGCAATCGTGTCAATCACCTCCAAGCGGCGCAGCATCTCCTTCTTCCCCTTAGGGTCAAAATCCCGCTCCAACAAGGGCAATATAGGCTCTCCCATATTTTTGAGCCAATTCTTCACGTCCTCCGCAAGCTCCGCATAGGAAGCCCCCAATGCCCGCACCAACGCAGGCTTCACGCGATAGTCCTCGAACAGCTCAGGGCGCTCCTCATGCATCTGCGTCAGATAACCGTAGCGTCCGCCTCCGGAATTCTCCAACGCGTCCAAAATCGCTTTGACGTCAGAGTAGGGCGCGTTGCTGACAGCAGCTCCCGCGCTCTGCAAACGCAATGGCTGCAGCTCTCCCGCCACTGCTACCTCGCCTTGGGTGCAAAGCAGGGCGTCCACCAACGTAATGGTATCCAACAAAGCCCCTTCCCTGTCCGCCTGCTCCGAGGAAAGCAGCCCCCTTGCCAGCTCCCCGATCTTCGCAAACACCGGAGACGCCGCCTCCAAGGGCTGTATCCCCTCCACAGCCCGCTTTAACCGGAAGTCCTCGGACAAAAGATTTGTCCCCGCTATGGCTGCCGCCCTCAGCCTGTTCCTCAATTCATAGATTGGTGTGATGTCCATAATCTCTCCTTTTCCGCGCCTCGCCCCCTCGGGTGCGGGCATTTGATTCGGATTGCTGTGTAACCTTGTCAGGACTCAGTACAGCAGCCGCACTATATCCCGCTCTGTCACGATACTCAACGGCTGCAGCTTCAAGCGTCTTGAAGCCTCGTCGTAATAGAATGCCCCGAGCAGCACTTGATCCTTCACAAGACCTTCGTCCGGCAAAAGCCCGATTCTCTCACAGGACAACTCCATGTCCGGCGCATCACCCAACAGGATCGTCTCGCCCTCCTTGGTGCGCAGCGCAAGCCCCTCCTCACACTGTCCAATCTCCTCAAACGCAATCAGCCTTATATACATCTTGTCCGCCAATGCATTTTTCAAAATATTCTTGGCAGTCTTGACCTCCGCCTTGAGAGAGGTGGCAGCAAGCTCCCGAAGTCGGTCAATGTCCTTTTGCTCCACGTCGCGGATAGCCGCGCTCTCCCAACGAATCCTCAGATTCCCGTCCCCGGGATAACAGGCTGCGCTCGGCGCCTCCGCCACGCCAAACACCGAGTCCTCCTGCTTTATGTATTTTAATGCCTTCAAGGGACGGTAGTTGTAGGTCATATATATTTCTCCCGAGCTCAAATCCGCCCAACAGCCCGTGTCGATATACTGCTTGCCCGCCGCGTCATCGCTCACCCAGAAGGAAAGCTGCATCAGAGCGGCGTTCTGTTTACTCCTGCCCAACGCTTCCAACTCCGAGAGCTTCCAGATTCCGCCCAACTCCTCATAGAGCAGGTTGTCGTCCTGCGCCACGTCGTCCTGTTCAAGCTTGCCGTTCAGATATGCCCTCGACTTCTTCACCAGAGTCCACATTCTCTCCAAGATGTCAATGGCATTGTCATAATGCTGCTCGGCATTGTCCTTTTGAAAAAGCTCCATCTCCAAAACCAACCTGTTCAGAAACCGCTGCGGTCCCGGCAGATAATAATCCCCCAGTTGCTTTGCCAGATCCCGATAGGTGTTCAGAACCGTGCCGCCCATGGTGCCCAGACCGGAGCGCATCAAATCCTGCACAAGCTTTTCCAACAGGGAAAGCCCCTCCAACTGCTTTTGCAGCTTCTTTGCACGAGCTGCCTTAGCGCTCTTGGAGGCGGATTTCTTCTTTGCCTCCGACGCGCCGTCCGCCTCCCCCGAATGCTCCGCCGCACTCTGAGCCTTTGCCTCCTTCGCCTGCTTCTTCTCCCTTTTCTTCAGAATATCCTCCGGTATCTCACAGGTCTCGAAATTCTTCTGCGCCAAAATCTCATAGAGCAGGGCAAGCCCATGCTTGCATGGAAATTGACGGCTTGGACAGCTGCAGCGGCACACGGGCGTCCCGTCCAAAAAATCCACGGAGGTGTTGTAATTGCTCTTGCCGCTTCCCGTACACTCCCCCATGTAAAAGGTATCGTCCGCCGAACGCTGCAGGCGCACGAACCCGCCCTTTTGGGATATCTTTTTGCCGTTCGCCGCCGCTGCCGCGTTGGGCGCCATGGCAAGAATCTGCTGCTCTGTGATTGATTGCATAGTGATGTCTCCTTTTTATTTTATCCGGATATGATTTAGACATTTTAATCACGTTTATTATATCCCAGAAACAAATCCGCTGCAACAGATATGTCAAAATGCAAATGGAAAATCAAATTTTTCCCCTACGGAGATGACGTACCCTTCCGGTGCTTCGGTAACTGTAAAGCTTGCGCCGTCCCACCCGTTGATCTTTATGATTCCCTTTACAACTCTGGTATCTGCATCATTCGATGTAAAAGCCAATTCCCCATTTCCATTGTCAACAAAGACCCCCCTAAATGCCGCCAATCTGTATATGCCGATAACGGCTTCGCCATCTCCTGACTCTCCTTCCCGGGTAATCATAGAGCTGTAGATGCTTCCTGTTCCCTCATTGTCTACAAAAAATCCGTACTTTTCCGATCTTTCCGGCATGATAAAGGACTCGCCTTTTATCTTTGCCAACTCATTCGCAATAACATAAGCCCTATTCTTAGTAATCTCCTCCATAAAAGAGTTCACAAGCATAGGATACATGCTTCCGTTTTCTTCTCTTGACCCAATGTTCTCTAAGACCGCCTCTTCCTTCATGCTTATCCAGTTCCTTTGATCTGCAAGAACCTTCTCCTTCGTCTGCTGATCAGCCGAATCACTGAATCTGCCCCACAGACTGTTTAATTCCGTATCCCATATGGCGAAAAACCAATCAGATGATATATTCATTTCCATCTGAGTTTGGGCTTCCCTAGCCAACGCATCGTATTTCCGGATCACTGTCTCAATATTCTCCAGTTCTTTTTGCAGGGAATCTGAGCTTGATACCACAAAGTCAATATCCGCCTTGATATCCTCCGTGTAATCATATGTAAAATCCACTTCCTGTTTATCTTTCCATTCGGTTGCATCTTTTTCTGATAAGGCAGATTCTTGTGGTTGAGTCATCTCTTGTGACGAAGCTGCCCCTTGTGGCTTAGCAGGTTCTTGTGACAGAGTTGTCTCTTGTGACGATGCCGCCTCCTGTGGCTGAGCCGTCTCTTGTGATGAAGCTGCTTCTTGTGGTTGATTTGTCTCTTGTGATGATGCTGCCTCCTGCGGCTGCGTTGATTGCACGCCGTTACCACCAGACGAACAAGCCACAAGGGAAAACATGAGGCAAGTTATAAAGAAAATAGTTGCTTGTTTTTTCATGATAATATGTTTCCTTTCTCAGTTAGGTTTGTCAGAAAACTTGACTTTATTAATTCCGTCATATTGTACTCCTATTAAACCTGATTTTCAATACAGTTCGCATCTCACATATTATCATTGAAAATAATTGTTCAACAATTTATTTTATACACTCATTCATCAATTCTACAACCACATCACAAGTTTCCTCAAATAAAATATCTTTTGCATATTCAAAATCCTTTTGATAATTAGTGTCTGCTGATTAAGCCTTAAATGCTGATAAATGCTGACTTTTGAACTGTTTTCTGGTATAATAATTGCAAGGAAAAGCAAGTAATCCACATGATTTCCTTGCAGATTTT
>JAMPHH010000040.1 GCA_023663505.1 Muribaculum sp. | reverse complement strand
ACGCGCACTCGGGACTTTCACCCGTTAGAGAACGCCCATGCTGGGCAAACAAAATGAACTACCCCGCAGCAAGCTGCGGGGTATCAAGACCCCAAGTTCAAGGGCAAAGTTTGTTGCGCAGCAAGCTGCGGGGAATTAAACCCTATCTTTGATTAAAAATCCATACAGCCAAAATCTTAGACATCATGAGCTTCTGTCGCTTGACTGGATATGAGAACAATAAATTGACTGTCCTGTTGCCAAAATCATTCACTACAAATGTGGACAGCATAACTCCTGTAAAGACAATATATGACATGTGTGTCATCAACTCAACAAATGCATTGATCATATTTGTCCCATACAATTCTATAGACTCGTCGAGCTCCAACTCGCCTTCTCCTACAATCAACATGGTAAAGACCAGAAGAACAGCAGTTAAAATAAAAGCACTGCGAATATATTTTCCGATTTGATTTTTCTTCCATTCCAATCTTATCAGCTTAAACATTTTCCTTCACCTCCTCTGTCAATTTCAGAAAGTAGTCCTCCAAGGTTTCCGCCTTTCTCCCAATAGACATAATTTCTACATCATTAAGCGCCATTGTTTTGGAGAGCTCTTGCGTGCTAATCCGTTGATCATAAACACGAATAATTCCATCTTCGACAATTTTGAAATTCAAGGCTCCCATTTTATCAGCCAAGACATAAGCAGCTGCTTTTTCATTCACAACGGCAAGCTCAATATAATTCAAATTCATTTCCTCGATTTCTTTCAAGCTTACTTCTTTCATCATTCTGCCGTGATGAATGATTCCTATCGTATCGGCAATGTTCTCAACCTCGGACAAAATATGGCTGGAGAGCATAACGGTAATTCCATATTCGCTGCATAAGGCTTTAAACAGCTCACGAATCTGCTTCATGCCCGCAGGATCAAGTCCATTTGTCGGCTCATCCAGAATCAATATTTCCGGTCTGCACAGAATAGCTCTCGCAATTCCAAGCCTTTCTTTCATTCCCAATGAGTAATTCTTCACCTGCTTATTTGCTTCCGCAGCCAAATCAAGCATATCCAATGCCTTGTCTACACTTCCCTGACAATAATATCCCATATATTCGCAATGAATCTGCAGATTATCCCTTCCCGTCATATGCTCATAAAAGGTGGGAAACTCTATGATACTTCCGATTCTCCCCAAAACCTCATAGGATTGGGGGGTGAGAGCCTCACCAAAGATCTCAATACTCCCCTTTGTAGGCTTCCAAAGATTGGTAAGCATTTTCATTACCGAAGTCTTTCCTGCGCCGTTAAGCCCTAAAAATCCATAAATTTCCCCTTTCCTTATGTGAAGATTCACATCACTTACCAAATCCTTCCCGCCGAGCGTTTTTGTAAGATTGTTTGTTTGTAAAATATACGCCATGTCTATCTCGTCTCCTTTCTATGGAAACCATTATAAAGAATCCGATTTTCAAAACTCTTGAATAAATCTTACAAATTTCTTTCGCGCTAATTTAATAAGCCATCTTCTTAAGTCTTACAGTGAACACAGTCCTGCTATGCGGAACGCTGTCCAAGGTCACGTCTCCGCCCATCTGCAGCGCAAGGTTTTTCGCAATGGTCAGCCCCAGACCATTCCCCTGAACCTGTCGGCTGCGGGAATCCTCCATTGTAAACAATCGGTCAAATACATGGTCAACAAAGGCTTTCTCAATGCCTTTGCCCTTATCCGTAATATCAATGAATACAAGCCCTTCTTCCTCCCGCAAGCGGACTCCCAAGAAGCGTCCGTCCGCCCCATATCTTACGGCGTTTGAGATCAAATTAAATAAAATGCGCTGCAAGGCGTCCTTATTTCCCTGCACATAGATTGGCGCATCAGGAATATCCACCTCTACCTGAAATTCATTGTTTGATAAAAGCTCATAAAAATCTAATACGTTCTCTCGACAGACCTCACAAATATCCAGTCGGGAAAGCTCAATATCCATATCTCCCGCTTCCAGCTTCGCCAAGGTAAAAAACTCATTGATCAGCTCCATTACACTTTGCGCCTTCCGCTCCGTCTTTTCTATCATTTCCGTTGTATTGCTTCCATTCAAACGCATGATTTCCAAATATCCCAACACAACAGTCATCGGAGTTTTTATATCATGGGAAATATTGGAAAGCATCTTCCTTGAAGCCATCTCAGTGCGGTAAAAATCCGCCTTTGTCCTTTGGTGGGCTTCCAACAGGCGGTTTATCTGTCCTGCCAATTCCTTAAGCTCACGATTCTCCGTAAACACCATAATGCTCCCATTGGCATCACCATCTAATATTTCCCTCAGCTTTTCTGACAGCTTTATCAATTGTCGCTGTATCCCCGTGCGAAAAGCAATCTGCTGATACACCACGATACTAAGCAGTACACCCAAACCAATCAACAGAACAAAAATCCATAGCTCTTTACTCATGACAGTCACCCAGCTTATAACCAATCCCCCAAACCGTCTGTACATAATGAGGATTGCGGGAATCATCTTCTATCTTATTGCGCAGTCTGCTAATGTGGACATTCACCGCATTTTCATCCCCGACATAAGCATCATTCCATACAAGAGAATAAAGCTGCTCCTTGGTATAGACCTTCTTCGGATTCTGCATAAGCAATTTTAAAATCTCAAATTCCTTCGCGGTCAACTCCACCCGCTTATTAGATTTTGTCACCGTATAATCCTGTAAATTCATCACAAGCTCTCCTGCCGCAAGAGAACTTGCTTGCCGTTCCTCGGAAACAGCCGCATATTGTGTGATGCGCCTTATGTTTGCCTTGATACGAGCCAATACCTCCGCTACCGAAAACGGCTTTGTGATATAATCATCTGCCCCAAGAGCAAGCCCTAGCGTTTTATCCGTTTCTGTATCCTTTGCGGAAATAATAATAATTGGAACAACACTTGCTTTCCGTATGTACTGCAACACATCCATACCGCTGATTCGCGGGATCATTAAATCCAAAAGCACCAAATCATAACTGCCCTCCACAAATTTCTCACAAGCCTCTTTTCCATCATGTGCAGAAATTACGTTATAGTTTTCTGTCTCAAGATAGCTGCTTAACATCTCACATATTTCCAAATCATCTTCTACCAGTAATATTGTCATTAGCTTCTTACCCTCTTGAATTGTTTTCATTTTCTTACTTGATATTATCCTATTAAGTTCTTCTTCATTTCCACATATGGCAGGCGTTGATATCCGCATTTCTCATAGACATGAATCGCATTCTGATTCCCTTCCTCCGCCTCAAGTCTCATCAGTGCGTCGGGATATTTCTTTTCAATGAAAGCAAAAAAGTCCGTCCCGATGCCTCTCCCGCGATATTCGGGAACGATATATAAATCCTCAATCCATATACAGGGCTTGCCAAATTCTGTGGAGAAGCTTTTTGCAATCATGGAATACCCTAAGATTTGATCCCCCTCAGCAAACACATATCCCTCTAAATACGGGTTTTCTCCAATGCAAGCCATCACATCATTTGTGAAGATCTGCTCTGACCCGTCACTTAACACCGCTGGCGAAGCATAAAATACCCGCATCATTTCAATCACCTTTTCCACATCTGAATTTCGCATATTACGTATCTCTAACATTTTCTGTCTCCCTTATAAATTTAAGTGTGCTTATTATTTTTTGCAAACCTGTCAATAACCTTGTCTACCCAAAAGGTTAAAAAGACCCCCGCAGCCTCCGCAGATCCCCTTAGCCCTCAAGCCCGTAAAACTGCACTTCCCATCTGCCGTTTTGCTTAATTAATTCAACGGTCAGATATACAAGCATATTATCATCAAAATCACTGTTCCTATGCTCCACTGATACAGCCACGACAGTCCCTTCCGGCTGTTCGCCCTCCGGCAAGCCCTTGAGCTTGATGTCGCTGACAGTGCATGTACCATCATAAACGTCAATCCCCCAATCGTAGTTCTCCGGCAAAAGCCTTTGCAATGTGTCAATATCCCCGCCATAATATGCCGCAAAAAGCTCCTCCACCAGACTTTTGATCTCCAAAGCGTCCGCTGACAGGTTTTCCCCTGAGTCCCCTTGCGTATCCTGCTCCTGCGTCGGAGAAGTCTGCGCGCCAGCGTCATCTGTATCCTGCTCCTGTGTCGGAGAAGTCTGCGAGTCACCGTCATCTGCTTTCGGCGGGTCATAGGGTGTGTCAGCATCACTGACAGGAAGAATCGCCTGCGCATCACCATTTGGGGCTTGCGTATCATCATTTTCAGCCTGCGTATCACCATTTCCCGTCTGCGTCATATCTGTCATGCCCGTATGCGCCTGCACCTCCTCGGGGAGCCCTGCCACAGCAGAACAGCCCACCATCGCTCCCGACATAAGCGTTAAGCAGATTACACATACACAGACCAACCGACCGTTCCTCTTGTTTGATTTCCTAAGTATATTTTGAAAACGCTTTTTCATAATCCTTTTACCTCCATAAAAATGTGTCGTCAAGGCGCTTCCCTTCTTATATTGCCTGCACATCGTGGAAAACAACGTCTCCGTATAGGCTTTCCTCTCGGTCATGCCGCTGCGTCCGATGACACTCTCGTCGCAGTACAATTCCATGTCCACCACAGCCTCCTTCTGCATGATGTAGACCATCGGATTAAACCAATGGATTGCATTTGCGACCACAAGCAGCAGCTTAAAATAAATATCATGGTGTTTGTAATGTATCAGCTCATGCTTTAGGATAAAAAACAATTCCTCCTCACCGCAGTCATCATTCGGCAGGACTAATACGGGCTTCAAAAACCCAATCATCATGGGACTTCCCACATGAGAAGCCCTCACCACCCGAATCTTAGGATTAATGCGTAATTCGCCCGACAATCTGCACATCTGTCGCAAAACCCTATCCTCCTCTACGGGAAGGGCATTTTGCATAAGCTTCCGTTTATAATGTCCGTAGCAGAGCAAATGCACCGCCAAGCAAAGCACAACCCCCATACCCCATAAATAGGCTATTATATCCAACACGGTAACCTTTGCATGGGCTGCCTCCGTATTCAGCACAATGGGTACTGCATTTTCCGCATCGACTGTGATAGGTGTGATGACCTGCTCCGGCACATTGATCACTAACGCCCTGTCCGGCAGACTGAGATGAAAAGGAACCGCCAGCCGCAGCGCAAGAGCCAACCATATGAGATATTTCCATTTCGCCGCATACCTTTTGTTCAGGTACGGGGAAAGGACAAGCATCATCAATATCACGAGGCTTGCCGACACGGATATTTCAAACACGGAAAGAAAGATGTCCTTCATCATTGGTTCGCCTCCAGTTCGTCCAGATATTTTCTCAATTCCGCCATGTCGGATTCCTTGATTGCCTGATTGCTGTATAAGGTGGCAACCAGATTCCGCACGGAATTATCGTACAGCTTTTCCAGAAAATTTTTGCTCTCCTTTGCCTTATAATCATTTTCCGAGACAATAAAGGTGTACAGATTGACTCCGATAGAGCGGTCACAGCTAAGAAACCCCTTGTCCACCAAGCGTGAAAGGGAAGTCATCAGCGTGGACAGCTTCCAATTCCTTCTGTCTTCCAGTTCCTTTAAGATAAAGCTGGAGTTGACGGGGCTGTTGGCTTTCCAGATTACCTGCATGATTTCCAGTTCCGCTTCTCCTAAATTTTTCAAAGGTTGATTTGTCAATTTGTTTCCCTCCTCTGATATACGTTTGT
This sequence comes from Muribaculum sp., assembly GCA_023663505.1. Lineage (GTDB taxonomy): Bacteria > Bacillota > Clostridia > Lachnospirales > Lachnospiraceae > Acetatifactor. The sequence goes on along the minus strand of JAMPHH010000040.1, from coordinate 22,496 downwards.
ATAATTCATTATACCTATGTATAATTCACTTGTCAATATGTTTCTATATTTTTTCAATAAATTTTTTATAAAAAACCATTCTACCGAAGAATTTATCGGTAAAATGGTCTTTAACTCTGACTTATGAAATATGTCGGGGGATTTTATGCTAACGCCACGCCCAAAACCTCTGTATCAAGGAAAACAAGATTACACTCTTTTCTGCATTGCTTTTACTGCGCTAATCTATCTCAAAATGCATCGGATAATCCTTATACCCCTTGTCAAACTCAAAAATGGCATCTTCCGGATTTCCGTCTACAAAGAAAACGACGCGGTCTTTCCAGAACACAACCTCTAACCCATCATCAAATGGATTGAGGCGATAGAGAAAGGAATAATACACCATATCGTCTTTTTGGTAACCGCAGTTCAACTGAATGTTCGTAATACACCATGACTCCATTTCCGCTTTGATTTGCGAACCGTGATTATCATGAATCTGTTGAATTGTGGTGATTGGTTCACCAGTCTTGCAGTCCGGCACGCCCCATTCAATTATCGTTGGCAGCAGCGTTTCGAGCATCACCTGATAAATATGGTCAAAATTGTCCCTAATGTATCGAATTGTATTTTTTATCTTTTCTCTGTCCTCCGGACGGATTTTTCTGACGGGCTGGTAGTTGACAATGCTGCCCTCCCAGATATTCAATCGTGAGACAATATTTCTGTCAAACCATTTTCCCTTAGCATTTAATATAATCGCATCACAGGCATACCATCGCTGCCCTTCCCATTCCCAATCATCTTGTGCTTTGATTCCCTGCATACGCTCCTCCATGAGCGCGTCCAAATCCTGCTCGTTCCTCACTACATAGTTCATATGATTTCCTCCTTCTTCATTCGACAGCTTCTCTGTCAGCCAAAGCCGCCCACGCCCCCAACTCCGCCCCTGAGCATTATTTAAGGAACTGTACATCAATTTTCGTATGAAACATATTATAGCATATCAGTATACGAAATAAAAGGGCTAAACATATCACCTCCGGGGCTTTATATTTCTCACAAAAAGAGTTATAATATAGTAAAAGTCAAAAATAACTTGACACAAAGCTGCTTATGCGCAGAAATGGAGATTATTATGCAAGGGAGAATTCATTCATTGGAAAGCTTCGGAACCGTTGATGGTCCCGGCACAAGATTTGTTGTATTTGTTCAGGGCTGCCCCATGCGCTGCGCCTACTGCCACAACCCTGACACTTGGGAGATGAACGGCGGCACGCTCATGGAGCCCTCCTACATTATAGAGCAGTATGAGCGCAACAGCGCCTTCTACCAAAACGGCGGCGGGCTCACGGTCACGGGCGGAGAGCCGCTGATGCAGGTGGATTTCCTGATCGACCTATTCACGCTCGCCAAGGAAAAGGGTATCCACACCTGCATTGACAGCTCTGGCATCGCCTACAATCCCGACAACACGGAATGGCTGAAAAAGCTGGATCATCTGATGACACTGACTGATCTGGTGATGCTTGATATCAAGCATATCGACCCGGAGAAGCACAAGGATCTGGTTAAGCAGCCCAACACCAATATCCTGAAATTTGCCGCCTACTTGGACGAGAAGAAGGTGGATATGTGGATTCGCCATGTCATTGTCCCCGGATATACTGACGATGACAAATACCTGTTTGAGCTCGGTTATTTTATCGGACAGTTTTCCAATCTGAAGGCATTGGACGCGCTCCCCTATCACACCATGGGAGAGTCCAAATATGAGAAGCTCGGCATGGAATACCGCCTGAAGGGTGTCCCCGCCATGGAGAAGAATAAATTAATTGAGAAAAAGGAAGTGATCCTCGACGGAATCCGCAAGCGCAGAGCGGAGATGAAGGCACAGTAGACCTGACCCTCACAGCATCTGCCAAGTCAAGCTCATTGCCTATATATCCATGCAGGCATTGACATAAGGTCAACAACATTTGCAGCCCAAAATTGCAAGCAAAAAAATTGCAGGAAAATATTTTCTAGCAAAATCTTCTAGGAAAATATTTTCCAGCAAAAATCTTGCTTTACTACTTGAATAAACCCTCGTTTTGTATTACAATATACGAAAGAATTGATATGAATCTATCACACAAAAGGAGGAAATAGTTATGGCATTTGTAATCGGAGATGCTTGTGTGGCTTGTGGTGCATGTGAAGCACAGTGTCCTGTTGGCGCTATCAGCATGGGTGACGGCAAGTTTGAGATTGATGCAGACAAGTGCGTAAGCTGCGGCGCTTGTGCCGGTCAGTGTCCCGTTGGCACTATTGCAGAGGGCTAACCTGATGACAGTTACATTATGAAGATCCGAGAAGGCATTTCAGAATACGAAATGCCTTTTCTTTTTCTTCTTATCCCCTGTCTGTGCCTTCTCACCCTGTTCCTCAATCGGGACGCTCCCGCCCTCTAAGCTCCCCAAGCTTTCCTTTCCCAATATAACACTCAACCCCTTTCGGCTGCTTTTCCTGCGCAGGAGCTCATCAAGCTTCCGATAGTAGCTTTCCGTGCGCTCCGCCGCCACGCGTTCGCGCTCCTCGTCTCTTTCCTCCTGCATACGGAATTGGTAATCCAGTTCCTTCAACACACTCTCCCTGATCTGCTGTACAAGCTCCGCATTGTTCTCCTGCACCGCCTGACGGATCAACTGCTGCATAATCCATTGCAGACGCTGTGCCTTCTCCTCACGGCTCTCCTGACTGCTCACGCTTCTGTCCGCCGACGACTCGACAGCAGTCCTCCTCACACCCGTCCTTTCGACCGCCGCCGACTCGACGCCCGCCATTTCGATTCCCGCCCTATCGACTGACGTCCCTTCAATGCCCGCCATTTCGACTGTCGCCCTGTTTGCACCCGTCCTATCGATGCTTGTCCTCTCCGCAGCGTTTCCTCCCTCCTGAGACAAAATATCCAGTCTTCCGTCCTTCAAGATCATTTTAATCGCCTTCAACTGCAATCCCCTTTCCTTCATACTCTTTATTTGCTTAAAACGCTCCACGTCCTCCTCCGTATAGTACCGATGTCCCAGCTCATTGCGCTTGATAGGGAGCTTTAATTCCTCCTCCCAATAGCGCAGAACATGGCTTTCCACCTGAACCTCTTTTGCTGCATCTGAAATCAATAAATGACTGCTCATAAGCTGCTCCTCCTTTCTATATTATCTTGTATGCGCTGCGTCATCGGCACACACAATTACATCTCAGTGTTCGCATAACAAACGCCGCCACGCTTCGCGAGTCTGCTTATTGCAAAAAAAGAGAACAAGCGTCCTCGCTCATTCTCTTTCGTAAATTAACCTATTCCACTGTACTATGTATCTGACTTTCTCGCACGCTCCAGATTGGCAAACTTCGTGTACTCCGGCAGCCATGCCAGCTCCACCGTGCCGATAGGACCGTTTCTCTGCTTGGCGATGATGATCTCTGACACGCCCTTGCGGTCCGTGTCATGATTGTAATAGTCATCGCGGTAAATAAACATCACCACATCTGCGTCCTGCTCGATTGCCCCCGACTCACGCAGGTCGGACAGCATGGGTCTGTGGTCGGGTCTCTGCTCCACCGCGCGTGAAAGCTGTGACAGCGCCACCACGGGGACATTCAACTCTCTGGCAATGGATTTTAACGCTCTGGAAATATCGGAGATCTCCTGCTGTCTGGAATCCGTTCTCCCGCTGCCCGACATCAATTGCAGATAGTCGATGATCACCATGGAGATTCCATGCTCCAGCTTGAGCTTGCGGCATTTGGAACGCAGCTCCGACACGCTGATTCCCGGTGTGTCATCAATCACCAGCTTGGACTTGCCGATCACTCCCGCGCTCTCAATCAATCTCTCCCAATCCTGATCGTTCAACTGTCCCGTGCGAAGCTTCTGCGCGTCCACACTCGACTCCAACGAGAACATACGGTTCACAAGCTGTTCCTTGCTCATTTCCAGACTGAACATCACCACCGGAAGGTTCCTTTTAAACGCCACATATTGCGCTATATTCAACGCAAACGCTGTCTTTCCCATGGAGGGGCGGGCGGCGATCAACACCAGATCCGAGGGCTGCAGCCCCGCGGTGCGATAATCCAAATCAGTAAATCCGGTGGGAACCCCCGTGACACTCCCCTTGTTCTTGGAGGCGCTCTCAATCCTGTCCATAGCATTCATGACCACCTGACGAACGGGAACAAAGTCACCCGACTCGCGTCTCTGCAGGAGCTGGAACATTCTTTTCTCCGTGTCCTCCAGAATCACCTCCAAGCTCTCCTTCCCCGCATAGCAGGTGTTGGCGATCTCCTCATTCAGATGAATCAGCTTGCGCAGCAGGGCCTTCTCATACACAATATCAGCGTAATACTTGACATTTGCCGAGGTTGGCAGCATCGCGAGCAGATCTCGCACAAATTCCAGACTTGACAGCTCGGGAGGCACGTCCTTCTCCCTGAGACTGTTCTGCAGCGTCACCATGTCTATCGGCTTGCCCGCCTCATTCATTTCTATCATGGTATCAAAGAGAATCCCATATTGCCTGCTGTAAAAATCCTCGCCCGTAATGATGCCGGAAGCCACCGTGATCGCTTCACTGTCCATGATCATGGAGCCGATGACCGACTGCTCCGCCTCCACACTGTGCGGCAGTATTCTTTTAATGATATTTTCTTCCATCGCAGGCATTTTATGCCTCCAAAACCTTTACATAAAGCTTACCTGTCACCTGCGGGTGAAGCTTCACGTTCACCTCATAGCTGCCAAAGCTTTTTAACGGATCGGGAAGCTGAATCTTCTTTTTGTCAATCTCCAGATTGTGCTGCTCCTTCAAGGCAGCAGCAAGCTCCTTGGTGGAGACGGAGCCGAAAGCCTTACCGCCCTCCCCCGCCTTGATCTTCACAATGATCTCCTTCGACTCAAGCTCTCCCGCAAGCGCCTTCGCCGCGTCCAACTGCTCCTGCGCGAGCTTTGCGTCATTCGCCTTATGGAGCTTTAGGTCATTCATATTCTTGGCGGTGGCTTCCACCCCGATCTTCTTGGGCAAAATATAATTTCTGGCATAGCCGTCACTCGCCTCGATAATATCCCCCTTTTTGCCAAGCTTTTTCTCGTCCTGTAATAAAATAATCTTCATCTCTATCGTCCTTTCCCGTTAAGCTGCAGCGCCGATGTACAGGCGCATGCAGGCTCCGCAATGCCGTATGACTGATTACAGCCTATATCTCACCCTTGTCAAGCATGTCGTCTATGGTGCGCTTCAATGCGCCGATAGCCTCCACGATTCCCACGCCCTCCATCTGGCAGGCGGCTATATTCATATGACCTCCCCCGCCCATACGCTCCATGACGATCTGCACATTTACCTCGTCTATGGAACGGGCGCTGACATAAATCTTGCCCTGATAATCTGTCAGCACAAAGCTCGCCTTGATACCCTTGATGTTCAAGAGCTCATTTGCCGCCTGCGCGCCGATTACCGTAGGACTCGGCAAATCCTCCGCCATACATATGGAAATGGCAAAATACTGCCTGTAAATCTCCGCCTGACCCACAGCGTCCGCCCTTGCCTTGTACTCCTGAGCGTCCTCTCGGAACATCTTCCGCACTCTGGTCACATCTGCGCCGCTCCTTCGCAGGAACGCGGCAGCCTCAAAGGTACGCACGCCCGTCTTGGTCACAAAATTATTGGTATCCACCACAATGCCCGAGTACATACAATCCGCCTCCTCGGGACGAATCTTGATATTGTCATATGTGTATTGCAAAATCTCGGAAACCATCTCACACGCCGAGGACGCATAGGGCTCCACATAGGAAAGCGTGGCGTTCTCAATCGTCTCCGTGCCCTGCCTGTGGTGATCCAGTACCACAATGGACTTGCAATAGCGCAAAAGCTCGGGGCATTCGGTAATGGACGGCTTGTTGACGTCAACCACCACCAGAACCGCATTATTTCCCGCGATATCAATCGCTTCCTGTCCGCTGATGATCATGTCATCATCATACTCCGGATTGTTTTTGAATAAATCCACCAATGGCTGTATCGCCGTGGTAGCCTCGTCTAACACAATATGACTCTTTCTGCCAAGCGTGGTGGCGACCCGATAGATTCCCACCGCCGAACCAAAGCTGTCCACGTCCGGCATACGATGTCCCATGACCAACACCTTGTCCTTACTGGTGATGATCTCCCGCAGGGCATGCGCCTTCACGCGAGCCTTCACACGGGTATTCTTCTCCACCTGCTGACTCTTGCCGCCATAGTAGGTGATGCTCTCGGGCGTCTTGATCACCGCCTGATCGCCGCCGCGCCCCAACGCCAGATCTATCGCATTTCTGGCAAACTCATAATTCTGCGCATACGTAAGCCCGTCCAAGCCCACGCCAATACTCATGGTGACTGCCATCTCATTCCCGATATTGACCGTCTTGACCTCCTCAAGCAGATCAAAACGATTCTCCTGAAGCTGGGTGATCGTCTTCTTGCGCAATATCACGAGATATTTGTCCTTCTCAAGCTTCTTGCTGATCCCGTCCAACGCGGAGATATACTTGTTGACCTTTCTGTCAATCAGCGCGATCAGGAGGGAGCGTCTCACCTCCTCCACGCTCTCCAAAGCCTCCTCGTAATTGTCCAGATAGATCATACCCACTGCCAAGCTCTGGTCGTCCACTTCCTTCAGCGCGATATGCAAGGCGGTCTCATCAAAGAGATACATAGCGATCAAATAGCCGTTATACCCCTCGGCGTCAATCATATCACTGTGCTCCGCCATCTCCTGCAGGGGAATCTTTTTCAGCTTGACCACATACTCGCCGCCATCATACTCAAGCTCGTACTGCGCCTCGTCCACCTCGGACTCATCGGGCAGCCTGTCCTTCGTAATGGTGGGAAAAAGACCCGTAATGGACTTATTATAGCCCTTGGGCTGATGCACCACGTTCTCAAAGGCAATATTCGTCCAGATCACCTTGCCGGAATCGTCCAAGAGCGCATATGGCAGCTCCATATCCCGCAAAAGCTTTCGCTGAATCTGCCCGTACTCCGTGGCAAAGCTGATCAGCTCGTTCATGATGACAGGCTTGTTATAAAAATACATCGCCAAGGTCACCACAAAGTAAAAAACGGTAAAGACTCCCAACAGCAGCCCCGCACGATAATCGATCATGCAGATCGCCGCGTCCACCACACAGAGTAAAATGCCCAGATAGATGCTAAATTGTATATAGGTTTTGATTCGACCCTTCAGACGAATTCGTTTCTTCATGTGTAATCCTCCACGTACATTATAACAGATGTTACGTCGAGATGCTACCACTTAATTTGTCAGATTGGAAAATGTTGTGTCGAATGTTGCATTCACGCTCCTATAAATAGTCGCCCGACCATTCTCCCTCGCCCTCATATGAAGCCGAAGCCCGAATCTGCGTGCCTGTCTTGATCAGCGTCCACTCCCTGAGGATGACAGGCATGGTATTCTCCGTCTTAAACTGGGATACCATGCCATACGGCGTTGTCACCAATACCATATTGGCTTGGATATCCGCAAGTGCGTCATTAGCATCTACAATATTTACAATAAAACGTCTCTGACCGCTAATCTCCACCTTCCCCTTGACAGTCAGCTTTTTATTTGCAGGCAGACGAAATTCCGCCCGCCCCGTCTCCTCAGCCACAAGCTCTGATATCAGGTTAGTGATCGTAATATTGCCGTTTCCTCCCAGTGTCCCGTCCAGTGCCAAGGTCTCCACCTGCACGTCCCCGCTCACGTTCAACCGCTCTCCCTGCCCGATTCTCAGACATGACCCTGCCTTGCCCTTCACGCTCCCCACGCGCTCCGTCCCGCTTCCCGCAGGGATCGTCAGCGTGTACTTGGCGGCGTTCACCGCATAGGGCAGCTCGATGTCGCTGCCTGCGCTTTTTACCTTGCGGACTTCATTATAAAGCGTCACATTGCCCGTCAAGGTCAGGTTGCCCGTGGTCTTGATTCCCTTGCCCGCAAGGATTAGCTCCTTATAGGTCTTTGCGGCGGGAAGCGGAATCGCCCCCTTCACAAATACCTCCTCCTGCAGCTCGATGCGGTAGACGGCATTGGCGTCCTTACGCCTCGCAATCTCCTTTTTCACATCTGCAAGAGCAGTGTACTCACCGAGATCCTCCTGTCCGTCGTCACTCACATAATATAAGCCGATCGGAGTCGCCACGGTTCCCTGTACCTTGATCGCGTTCCCCTTGCGATACAACGCCTGCTCCTGCCCTTCCTTGTCCAACAATCGGTACTGCGTGGCATAGCTGCTGCCGGAGACCGTGAACACCGTGGTATTCTGCGCCAAGGTCTGCTTTGCGCCGGAAGCATTACGCATTCTGACCGTTACAGGCGTCTCCGTCTTGCTGTTCTTGAGAGCCGCTCCCTTCTTGACTGTCAGGTTAAGCTCCACATTTCCCGATGCCTCCAACAGCTTCTTGACCTGAAGCTTGCCCCCTGTCTGCAGAAGCGCGCCCTCCTTCATCACCAGATTCGCCACGGTGAAAGCTCCCGAGGTTGTCACGGCTGTATGCTCCGACATGACAAGCTGCCATGCCGCCCCCGAGACGGAGCTTGCCTGCAGCCTCACTCCCTCGCCCAGCTCCAAATCAGCCGTCAGCTTGACGCTTTTTGAGACCTTTAAAAATACATTTCCTTCCTTGTCGCCCTTCTCAAGCCTTATAGCGGCATATTTTCCCTTGCTTGGCATGGTCAGCGCGCCATCTACCGCAAAATCATCTAAAAGCACCACTCGATAGCTCTCCGTCCTCTGGTTCAGATTCTTAATCTGCGCCACCAATTCGCCCCACTGTCCATAGGTTCCAAGCAGGGTGTTCCCGCGATAGAGCTGCAGCACTTCCGCGCCTACATAGAGAACACTGCCCTTTTTATAGCATGTCCGTCCCTCGCCCGATACGGCAAACTGCTCCGCACCCGCCTTGGAAGCGGTGAGAAGCCTGCTGCCCGCCGTGAAATACCGCTCCACGGTCATGCCGTTCGTCCTCGCCTCCTGCCGCAGCTTCACAATGCCTGATACCGTGCCGCCAAGCTTCACATTAGGCATCGTATCCCCTGTCGGATACACCAAAGCGCCGTCTGCCCCGCCAACCACGTTGGTGACGGTAAAGCTCTTGCCCGAAGCCAAATAAACAGCTCCGCTTGTAATATCCAGAGTCTTGACCGCCGACACGGTGCTGCGAACTCTAAGGCTCCCCCGCACCGTCACAGCTTTAAAGGTCTGCAAGGCGCCCGTCACCTCCACGTCCCCGTTGATGTCCAAGCTTCCCGCGGAGGTTCCCTTAAGCTTCCCGATATTTCGCGTTCCATTCAGGGTCAAGGTCTTCCCTTTAGTATTGATATTGATGGGTGTGCCTTTGAACTCCCTGTCAGAGCCGCTTCCCGTTCCGCCCTTATTCTCATCGCTTCCCGTTCCGTCCTTGTCCGAGCCGCTCCCTGTGCCGCCCTTATCCTCTCCGCTTCCCGTACCGACATACTCCCATGCGTCCTCGCTGCCCTTCACGCACAGCCAAGCTTCGCCAATGGACAGCGCACAGGACATATTCACGGTACTGCCCGCAAAGATCAATACCTCCTCCGTCCCCGCGGTCTCCAAATGAATCCTGCCCGCCTGAGCAGGCATGGACGTGCCGACAATCCCGCCATCAGGCACGGTGATCGTGTATTCCTCCTTTTTATCTCCCTGAGTCTTAAATGCCGAGAGCAACGCCGTCCAGCTCTCAAAGCTGCCAAATTCCACTCCCTTGCTGTCCACTACCCGAAAAGAGCCCTGCTGCACCGCCTGCGGCACACTCTCCATCACTGCACTGACATTCATGACGCCCTTGGCGTCCTCAGCGTCCACCGTACCGCTTCCCCAGACCTCCACATACCCGTCGCTCCCGTCCATTCCGTCGGTCTCATAGCCGCCTATCGCCATGACCTGCACGGAATTGACTGCCAACATACAAAATATCATTAAAAATGACATCATCGTCATAAGTCTTCGCCTATGGCTTCTACACTGCATCGTATATCCTCCTTTGGGGACAATCCTCTGTTGATTCTGATTTTACCGTAACTATTCGGAGACAGCCTCGTAAACACTGCATGATTGCTCCGAACAGTTACATTTTATTCTTTTTATAGGAAAAATGCAATGCTTTCCCACGACTTCAGCATTGGAATATTCTGCTTTTTCAACCATCATTTTCGGTTGAAGTACATAATTCTCTCGCAAGACGGATAAGATACATCAAATCATATTTGCACATATACGGAAGCTTTTGCATAAGCTCACCCTGAGTTACAATGCATGGGTTTATGCGCAATGGCATATTCTTTTCCTCTCCATATTTCCAGCCTGCGGATATCATATAATAACACCAACGCCTATGCTCCATCGCAGTAATCTCATAGGCAAATTGTTCCTGTGCAAGCCTTTCCATAAACTCAGCTTCCGAACAGGCAAGAGAAATCTCTGAATCCTTTTCACACACGAATAAACTCCCGTTTATGCCACAGAGTCTTCGAGACTCAGCCTCAATAGATTTTATGCCAAATTCTGAGGCTTCTGGTCGAAAAATCACATCCTTTACAGCGTCATGATATGCAGCAGCACGGCTGGAATTTCGCTTGAAAAGCTCCATTGCATCCCATTCCGCACCACCGGATTCTCCTTCAAAATGCAGCCCGCTATATATTCGGTTGTATTTTTTCGCAATTTCGTCTATCCTCTCGCCAATGAATTTCTCAATAGTAAAAACGCTTTCCACACTTGGAATAACAAAGGTGTTTTTGAAAATGGTGGTATTTTCCTTAACAAATTTCTCAAGTCCGGAATTATTGCTGATTTGAAGCATTATCGGAATGTTTTTCTCTCTGCGCCGTATAAGCTCCTCCTCGAGATGTAGACAGCATTTTATAGCGTTACTACAATTGTTTAGAGCAACAACGACATAATTGAACGGGGCTATTTTCTGCTTATCCGCAATAAGGTTTTTGAAAGAATTATGTGTTATATCTACCTCATGGAAATAAATGTCCAGTTTACCGTCAGCCGCCTTTTCATTTAGACAAATATGTCCACCGTCCATAACAAACATCTCACTACTTATTCTGCTCTCGAAAATTTCCGCCTGTTCAAAAATCCTATTATCCACAACATCAATCCTAATTGTGTTATTACTGCTGAAAACACCAAGGTTCATCGCACTCAAAAGAGCTTGCATTCCCAAATCACCGAAGCCGACTATCAATAGGTTTATATCCCAATGAGAAACTGGAATATCCGTATTTTCATAAAAACTGTAAAGTGGCTTTTGGCGATACATTTCAAGCACCTGCATCTCGCAGACGCTGCGCAGCTCCAAGTCATATCCGCGAACTCCACTTTTGATTTTTTCGTCAAAATAATTTTCTGCAAGTCTGAAGGTGTGATCCTCCTCACAACGGCAGAATATTTTGGTATTGTGACCGCTGTGTTTCGTGCGGTTGAGGACAAACAACAGCAATGAGAAATTTCTAAGTGAGGATTCCTCGCAAAGAATTATGTATTTGGCAGTATTTAATGCATACAGTGCGGCTTCAGACAATTCCTTTTCACCATTTGCAAGTACATCTACATTGTAAACGGCACAATTGTTTTTGGAAAATTCATATGCCGTTTCAGACGGTAGCTCGTCCGAGGTAAAAATGTGCAGTATAAGCTTTCGATTTTTATCTCTATTATTGATGAAATCACGAATAAGATTATTTGAGATACCATTGTACCCAAATAATATGATATGTTCACATTTTTTGCGTTTGCGAAACATAGGCAGTGTATTTGTAAAATATTCACATACCCTCCATATGGCAGTCAATGTAAGCAGCGGAGCAATGACCACCACCGCAGCATATATCGTAGTCAGAAGGTTCACGACGCCGCTTCCGGTCTCAGCCGCAAATTGAATTGCATCACTTATCGACAAAGCGGGCTTCAGCGTAAAACCTCCAAGAATATTTTGCAGCACCAATAATATCTTACATAAAATATTTCCATACCTGTCATTGTTATAGTATATTATACCCTCAACACCAAAAAACAGCACTGATATAACAGCAAGCAACACCAGTATTTTGTGCGATTTGATTTTATTTTTCATTATCCATATTCTCCTTCATCAAATCTAAAAAAGGAATCAACCACAACCAAAGTGATTGATTCCTCTTTAAACACTCTAATCCTTAGTCCTGCACATAAGGCATCAACGCAATGTGACGAGCTCTCTTGATAGCCACGGTCAGCGCTCTCTGATGCTTTGCGCAGTTGCCGGTGATGCGGCGGGGAAGAATCTTTCCTCTCTCGGAAATGTACTTTCTCAGCTTCGCCGTATCCTTGTAATCAATTACGTTATCCTTGCCACAGAACACGCAGACCTTCTTTCTTCTGCGGATTCCGCCCTTTTTTCTCATAGGGGCATCGGACTTCTCTGCTCTATTGTAAGCCATGTTACTACCTCCTTCAAAATCTGTCAAAACGTTGTCAAACACAAATGCGCTCGCTCAAATGCATCTGCGCATTAGTTAAATGGTAATTCCTCGTCAATACCGTCAGGGATATTCATAAAACCGTCTCCCGCGCCTGAGGGAGCAGGAGCATTATTCCCGCCAAACCCGCCGTTATTATTGTAACCGCCGTTATCATAGCCTCCCCCATTCTGGGAAGCAGCGTTCTTGCTCTCGGCAAACTCAATCTCATCTACCATCACACGGACACTGTAAACCATCTGTCCCTCTTTGTTGGTATAATTGTCATTCTGAACACGTCCGCTCAGAACAATCTTGGTTCCCTTGTGCAGGTAACGCTCGATAAATTCCGCCTGCTTTCCAAATGCGGTACAGTTGAAGAAATCCGCATCAGGCTCGCCCTCACGCTTGAATCTTCTGTCCACGGCAATGGAAAATCTCGCAACTGCGGTCTGGCTTGCCCCCTGTGAATATCTCACCTCGGGGTCTCTGGTTAAACGTCCCATAAGAATTACTTTATTCATAATTTTTTCTCACTTTCTTTATGCCTCGTCCTGTCTGACGCATAAGAATCTGATGACATTGTCCATGATGCGGACACGGCTCTCGATCTCTGCGGGAGCGGTTGCCTCAGCCTCGAATCTGATGAAATAATAGAAAGCCTCTTTCATCTTCTGAACCTCGTAAGCAAGGCGTTTCTTGCCCCACTCGTCCACCTCTGTGATGGTGCCGCCGAATCGCTCGACCAGAGCCTTGCACTTGTCTATCACTGCAGCTCTCTCGTCATCTTCGACCTTAGCGCTTACCACAACGGCTAATTCATACTTGTTCATGCTTCGTTACCTCCTTTTGGTCTCTGGCCCACCTCTCATGTGTGAGCAAGGAAATTAGTATATCACGAAAAAATATGATAGCATGAATTTCCCGCAAATGCAAGCAGTTTCCAAATTTTTTACAATTTTTTACAGCTTTTTAGTAACAGTTCAGCCTTCAAATCATAGTGCGGAGGGGCGGCGGGAGATGACTGGGAGTGTTTTGCGGACTGGCTGCGGTTGGGTGTTTTCTAATAGTGCGGGGGTGGATATTGCAATTTGCGGGTCGGCTCTAAGGTGCATCCATGCACCTAGAGCCTGAAATGCGCATCCATGCGCATTTCACCCTGTTTTCTGAACGCACTATAAGAAAACGCTCCAACCTCCGCCGAAGTCCGCAAAACACTCCCAGTCATCTCCCGCCTTGATACCCGTACAAAGCAAATATGCTCAACTAACAAATCATGCTATGGTTGAACTGTTATGATTCCCAATCTCCGCTTTGAAATAGCTTTGATCTGTGTTATACTAGTAATGCTTCCCGTTGTATTTAGCGGGGCTGTTGACCGTCAGATGGAGGTAGGGGCATGGCGAAGCTTGGCATTCCGCAGAACACGATAGCAATGCTGCAAAAATATCATTTTAATTTTCAAAAGAAATTCGGACAAAACTTTCTGATCGATCCCAATGTGTTGGACAGAATCGTCGCTGCCGCGGGGGTTACGAGGGAGGACTGTGTTCTGGAGATCGGTCCGGGTATCGGCACTATGACACAATATCTTGCGGAAACGGCGCGAAGTGTGGTGGCTGTGGAGATTGACAGGGCGTTGATTCCCATTTTGGAGGAATCGCTGTCCGCCTATGACAATGTGACTATCATCAACGGGGATATTTTGAAGGTGGATATCAACCGCCTTGTGCAAGAGTACAACGGGGGGAAGCCCATCAAGGTGGTGGCAAATCTGCCCTATTATATAACCACCCCCATTATTATGGGGTTATTTGAGCAGCATGTGCCCTTGGACAGCATCACGATCATGGTGCAGAGGGAGGTGGCGGAGCGTATGCAGGTGGGTCCCGGAACGAAGGATTATGGTGCGTTGTCTCTGGCGGTACAGTATTATGCCAAGCCGGAGATTGTGGCGAACGTACCGCCCAACTGTTTTATCCCGAGACCGAACGTGGGCAGCGCCGTGATTCGTCTGACGCGTTATGAGGAGCCGCCCGTACAGGTAGATGATGAGAGCAAAATGTTTGCGCTGATCAGGGCTTCCTTTAATCAGCGGCGCAAAACCTTGGTGAATGGTCTGGGCAATGCGGCGGACTTAAAGCTTGACAAACAGCATGTGGCGGAGGTGTTGGAGCAGATGGGGCTGCCCGCGACAGTGCGTGGGGAGGCGCTGACGCTTGGGCAATTTGCACAATTGAGTAACCTGCTGTGAGGGGTTGATTTCGATATTTAGTTTTGCAAGATATGGTGGAAACACTATATCTTGTATTTTTTATGTATTTTTTTACTGTTTAATTTTGACATATAGGGGTTACTGTGATAAACTTAAACATAAAAATGATATAGTGCTTTACAATCCTTTCACAGAAAGAAAAACGAGGGAGAAGAATACTTTGGATAAATATGAATACAAAGTGAGGTCAGAGGAGATCACAGAGCTGATTGAGATGGAGAATTACGCACAGGCGGCGGAAATAGCAGATTCCATAGACTGGCGCAAGGTAAAGAGTGTTCGTATGCTCTGTATGATCAGCGATCTGTATAAGATAAACAAAAGGTACGAGGACGCGAGGGATTTGCTGCTCTTGGCTTATGAACGTCGTCCGGGCAGCAGGAGCATCTGTTATTCCCTGTGCGAGCTGTCTATCAAGACCAAAGAGCTGGTGCAGGCAATGGAATATTACAAGGAGTTTGTACAGGTATCGACTCCGGACGACGCGGGACGCTACATATTGCGCTACAAGCTATACAAGGATCAGGAGGTGACGCTCGAGGAGCGCATAGAGGTTTTGGAGGAGTTAAAAAAGGTCAGCTATCAGGAAAAGTGGGTTTATGAGCTGGCTTATCTCTATCATTGTATAGGAGACGCTACGCACTGTGTGGCGGAGTGCGACGAAATGATCGTCTTTTTTGGCGAGGGAGAGTATGTAGTCAAGGCGATGGAATTGAAGATGCAGCACCAACCCTTGAGCATAGAGCAGCAGGAGAAGTACAATCACCGCAATGATGTAAAGCCCGAGGAGACCATGCAGGAGGATTTTATCCCGGAGGAGCAGAATGACGGCTCGGAGATCTTGGTCGGGGAAGCGGAGCAGGTTGATATCGGCGCTTTTGTGGGTGGGGAGACCCAAATCTTTGCCCCTGTGCGCACAGGAGAGGAGGCTGTGGAGCCTGCTCCCGTGGAACAGCCGGAGGAGCTTGACATTCAGGTGAAAACCATGGATGTGGGAGAATACAACACCATTAATCTGCAGGCGGAGCTGGCGCAGGGACTGCAGGAGCTCTTGGGCGCGGAGCAGCGCAAGGAGCCTATGTTGGAAAATGGGTTGTCGGCGGACGAGTTGGGAATGGCTGAGATATCTGTGGAGTCGGAGGCTGTGGAATCGGTATCTGCGGAATCGGAAGCCGAGGAGTTGTATATGGCAGAGGAAGCCGCAGGATTAGAGTCGGACGGTGGAGAAGCGGCACAGACGTGGGAAGCGGCAGAGCTTGTCAGCGGAGAGTCCGTGCAGGCTGAGACGGCGGCAAAGTACGTCAGCGGAGAGCCCGTGCAGGCGGTGACAGCGGCGGAGTACGTCAGCGGAGAGTCCATACAGGCTGAGACGGCGGCAGAGTACGTTAGCGGAGAGCTTGCACAGACAGAGACGGCATCGGAGTCGGAGGTCATAGAAAATACAGAGGTCTTCTTCGGTGAGACCGGAGAGATCGTGATGGAACAGATGCGCAAGGAGGCCGACCAGAGAAATGCCGCCCTGCAAAGCTTCATGGAGGCGGAGCCTCCGAAGGAGATGGCAAATGTGCTTTCTCAGGAATCAGACGGGCAGATCAGTCTGGTGATGCCTGAGCGTCCCAAGGTGGAGAAGCAGATCACAGGTCAGATGAATATCGAGGAGGTTCTGGCTGAGTGGGAGCGTATGAAGAAGGAGAATGAGGAGAAGCGCAAGGAGGAGGTGCGCAAGCACGTTTTGCGTCAGACAGGCAAGATGTTCACGGAGTTTGAAGCGTCGCTTCGTGATGGGCTTCTGGAGCAGCTTGAGAAAAGCGTGAGTGATCCTGCGGATGTATTGACGGACGAAGATGAAGTGGAGGAGCTGGAGGATATCGTTCAGGAGGACGCACAGGAAACGGCTATGGACGAGACAGAGACCGCCACGGACGTACCGGAGACCGGGACAAGGACGGTGGAGACGGCGAGGGTGAGTCTTGCGGCAGATGTGAAGGAAGCGGAGAGCTTGGAGACAGCAGAGATGCTAAGCGATAAGACGGAAGCGGCGGGATCCGAAGCTGCCATAACGGATAGCGAGACAGAAGCCACAGGCACTGGGACGGAGGCAATACAAGCAGTAAGCTCGACAGCGGCATCTGAAGCCACAACAGAGGATATGGAAGAAGCAGAGGCAGAAGAAGCAGAATCCGAAGCCGCTGCGACGTCGGGGACAGAAACCGTAGCAGAGAATGTGGGAAAATCAGAGACAGAAAGCATACAAGCGGAGACCGCGGAGAAGGGATCCATAAAGGCAGAGGAGGCGCAGACAGACGCTTCAACAGCCGAGTCACCGGAGTCAAAGAGTAAAGGTGCAAAGGTTCGTCCCATGACCAGGGAGGAGAAGGAGCTGTATGCGAACTATATTCAGAGCAGGGGCGCGAAGGAGCAGATTGTGAAGGCTGTGGACGGCATCAGCCTTGCCGCCTACACGGGAAATGTCATTATCACCGGAGAGGCGGGCATGGATACCATTACCCTCGCCAAGAATATAATTCGAGAGGTTCAGCTCACGGACAGCAATTTCTCCGGAAAGGTTGCCAAAATCTCCGGAAAGGGCTTGGGTCGCAAGAATGTGGCGGATACATTAAATCAGCTTCAAAACGGAGCATTGATCATTGAGGACGCCTGTGACATGAATGACGCGACGGTTCAGGATCTCTATAAGGCATTGCAGAGGGAGAGCCTTGGAATCGTGGTGGTATTGCAGGATGAGACGAAGGTGATGAACCGATTCCTGAAAAGTCATGAGATACTTGCAGATGCATTTACCGCGCGCGTGGACGTGGAGGCGCTCAGCAACGATATGTTGGTTTCATATGGCAGGCAGTATGCGCGGGAATTGGAATTTTCCATTGATGAATTGGGCGTGTTGGCATTGCACAACCGCATAGAACAGCGCCAGACAATCGACCATGCGGTGACCACCGCGGAGGTAAAGGAGATCGTGGACGGGGCTATTTATCGAGCAAATCGAAAAACACCTCGACATTTCTTTGACATTTTGCTCGCAAAGCGATATGATGAAGAAGACATGATTGTTGTGACTGAGAAAGATTTTGCGTAAAATAGGTTGAAAAAATTTTTTCAATCGGCAATTTGTGTCTGTGCGCTGCTTGACACAAAGCTGCTTATGCGCAGCTTCAACATAGTTGAAGCTTGGGCAGCGCAGAAATGGGGGTTAAATATGAGGGAACAGGTTTTTATTTCTGAAGCGGATCAGTACGTATTCGCACAGGGAACGCACTATGAAATCTACAAAAAGCTGGGGGCGCATCTGTCTGTTGAGGACGGCAAGGAGGGCGTATTTTTTGCGGTTTGGGCGCCCAACGCAGCGAATGTCCATGTGGTGGGTTCTTTCAACAATTGGGATGAGTGTGCTCATGAAATGACGAAGCTGGGAGAGGGCGGCATTTGGAGCTTGTTTATACCGGACGTGGGGGAAGGTGAGATGTATAAATTCCTGATCACCGCACAGGATGGCAGAAAGCTCTATAAAGCAGATCCTTATGCCAATTATGCGGAGTATCGTCCCGGCACTGCTTCCATTATCACGGATTTGTCAGGCTTTGCATGGAAGGATGACAAATGGATGGAGGGGCGTGACAAGAAGGATTTTAACAAGGAGCCCATGGCAATCTACGAGTGCCATATCGGGTCTTTTATGAAGCATCCCAACAACGGGACGGAGGAAGGCTTCTACAATTACAAGGAATTTGCGGCACGTATTGTAGAGTACATGAAGGAAATGAAATATACCCATGTTGAGCTTATGGGAATCGCAGAGCATCCCTTTGACGGGTCTTGGGGATATCAGGTGACCGGGTACTATGCGCCCACCGCCCGATATGGAACACCCAAGGATTTCATGTATCTGGTGAACGAGCTGCACAAGGCGGGTGTGGGAGTGATCCTTGACTGGGTTCCGGCGCATTTTGCCACGGACGCCCATGGGTTGGGCAATTTTGACGGAACCTGCATCTATGAGCATCCCGATCCAAGGCGCGGCGAGCATCCTGACTGGGGTACCAAGATTTTTAATTACGGCAAGAACGAGGTGAAGAATTTCCTGATCGCCAATGCGCTTTTCTGGCTGAGGGAATTCCATGTGGACGGTATTCGCGTGGATGCCGTGGCTTCCATGCTGTATCTGGATTATGGCAAGCAGGACGGACAATGGCTGCCCAACGAGTTTGGCGGCAATAAGAATCTTGAGGCCATTGAATTTTTCAAGCATTTGAATTCAGTGGTTCGGGGGACTTATCCGGGATTCCTGACTATTGCGGAGGAATCCACCGCTTGGCCTATGGTCAGCGGGGATATCGGGACGGAAGGCTTGGGCTTCTCCTTGAAATGGAATATGGGTTGGATGCATGATTTTTGTGAATACATGAAGCTCGACCCGATTTACCGCAAGGGCAATCATTACGCATTGACCTTTGCAATGAGCTATAATGAGAGCGAGAATTATATTTTGCCGCTATCACATGACGAGGTGGTACATTTGAAGTGCTCCATGGTGAACAAGATGCCCGGTTATCAGGTGGATAAGTATGCGAACCTTCGCGTGGGTTATGCCTATATGTTCGGGCACTGTGGGAAGAAGCTGCTGTTCATGGGACAGGACTTTGGTCAGGAACGCGAGTGGAGCGAGACCAGAGAGCTCGACTGGTTCCTGCTTGGCGAGAAGAATAATGTTGGTATGCACGAGTGGGTGAAGGCACTGTTAAACATATATCGCAAGTATCCTGCCATGTATGAGTTTGATAATTGTTGGGACGGATTTGAGTGGATGAACGCGGACGACGCGGAGCGCAGCACCTATTCCTTTGTGCGCAAGTCCTCCACAGGCAAGAACAGCCTGCTGTTCGTGATGAATATGACTCCGGTGAAATGGGAGAATTATCAAGTTCCGGTGCCCAAGAAGAAGAAATACAAGCTGCTGCTCAACAGTGATGACGAGTGCTTCGGGGGCAAGGGGGAGACGGTTCCCAAGGAGGTCAGCGCGGTGGCGAAGCCCTGCCATTACCATGACTATTCTATCAGCTTTGATCTGCCCGCTTATTGTGCGGTAGTATTTGTGTTCTAATGTGGTGTGAACAGGGATTTTCCGTTAAACATTCAAGGTGATGTGACACGGGAAATCCCGTTTTCTGTATTTACGAGACAGTTGCAATGACTGTACAGTGCGCGGTTGATGGAAGCTAGGTTCGGTGCTGCAATGGCGCAGGCGGCACAGATTGCGTTTGACTCTCTTTTTGCGATTGATAAAGCCCAGCTTCTGAAGTATCTTGACTCATCAAGAAATACTCGTGTTGACTGATAGAGGCTAAGGAGCAGCTGATAAGCAAGATGGGATAGGGGGGTTATTAATATGAAAAACAAAGGATTATGCCTGTCACTGATTGTGGCATTGCTTTTCCTATCGGCTTGCAGCAAGGTTGAGGAGAAGATGGATGAGGCTTCACTGTCAGATGCTCTAAGCTCTCCGTCTGCGGAGATTGATATTGCAGGAGAATCCTCTGAAATGTTGTCCACCGAAAACGATACAGGCAGGGAAGAGCTCCTCTTTTACGATAATGCCTGTGAAGCCTATTACGCAAAATGTCAGGAGCTGATTGAGGAATATGGAAGCGGCAAGCTTGTAGAGCGCACGGCTGACCATAAACTCTACAAAGAGGAGAGCTGCTGTTACATGAGCGGGCTGTGCTTTGTAGACTTGATTGATCTGAATGGCGGGGAGAACAAAGAGCTCTTGGTAGTGTATTGTCACGAGGAGGATATGGGTACTAATATTGATGGAATGGAAATTCCCCGCGCGAGAAATTACTGTGTGGAGATATGGACGTATGAGGAAGGACAGCTAAAGCTTATCATATCCGTAGATCACGCAAGCAGCTATTTAAAATGGCGGGATTCATATTTATCATGGGACACGGATAATTGTTTTCTGACCGTGTATGAAATTGATGGACAGGCAGTGCTTCAGATATATGAGGAAAGCTCTGAGGGAGATATATTTACCAATTATTCTGCGGATGGTGATGAATTGGAATGCGAGGTATATACCTCCAAGGATGGGAAATTTTATATAGATGGGGAAGAAGGTTCTGAGGGGTATTGGTATTTCAGAGTATGTGGTTATGACACTATTCTTGCGAGCGTGCAATTGTCCTGCTCCGACTATGGCAGAGAGTGGGCTGCGTACCATGGTGTGGATATGTCCTATGGGCTTGAACAGTCTGCGAAAAATATAGAGGGCTTGTCCAATCAGACGCCACAAGCTATGTTGAGGGTCAGCGGATCGTATTTTTCGGCATATATGGAGACGTTGTGGAAAATACGGCAAGATGTCGAAAGCTTCCCTATAAGCTTCAGAATGCCTAGTTTTACCCTATATGATATGGACGGAAACGGGATTCCGGAGCTTATTGTGGATATCGCTCCCAACGAGGCCGGAGCACATTGTCAGGTGTACACCTACGCCTCGGAGGAGACGGTGCTGTGCGGTGAGGGAGCTAGCGGACATTGCACATTTTACACGGGAACTGAAGGCGGTCTGGTGCGCACGGAAGGACATATGGACACCTACCACTATGAAAAATGGGACTTGCAGGGGACGGAGCTTGTAATCACGGAATTTGCCAGCGGCACCACTGAGCCGACGGAGGGTTATCCGCCTTTGGAAAATTATGGCTATCAGGCTTATGACCATGATGTGTGGTTTTGGGACGGGGATTTGTCAACATTGTTATATATGTCCGGTCTGGAGGCTCTGGAATCGGTGCAGCGTTTTGAGGAGACGGTTTCCGCCACGGCAGATACCGATTATAAGTATGTCTATGAGGACTTGAATCATGACGGCGCAAAAGAGCTGTTGGCGGTGCTCGGTGGATATGAGGTATGGTATTGTGACAGCGACGGTTCGCCATGTGAGATGGTACATAAGATAGAAGATAGGTTGGAAAAGTATAAAATAGAGCTTTTAAGGCTGGAAAACGAGACCCATGTGGCAATTGATGCTTACAATATGATTGGAAATTATCGGTTTTACTCGATTCTTGCACTGAAGGAGGGGAGACCTAAATGTCTTGTAGAGGGCGGTATAGGATATGTATATGAAAACCGCTTTGGGGACATTGTTTTAGATATTCAGGAATATGATGGTCATTATGATGCGGATTTGGGGATACATACCACACATACATGGAAAGATACCTTTCTGTATTATGACGGGGAGACATACAAGGAATATGCCGCAGCTATACTGACAGAAAAGGAATTTCTAAGTTCATATGCCAATGCGTCCGATGTGTTGGACAGGATAAGGCAGGGCACAAAGCTTGCAGAAGGGGAAAGCCTTGAAATCACGGCATTTTTTGTGCGGGGAAACGGTATTGTTCAGATACAATGCGAGCATAGATTTTCATATGGAAGTATCGACTTTTTTTATTATGAGCTGAGAAGTGATGAGAACAATATGCTTTCCGGAGGGGAAGAATTAAATTATGGAAAGATGTATCAGCAGATGTCGGGTTTGGAAGCTGTATATCCGACTCAAATTCCGTAAAATTCCGTAAAAGTTAATTTTATCTTGCCACACAGAACCAACTATGATACAATACCCTCAAGCAAAGAAAACTTTTCTCGTATTTCT
>JAMPHH010000003.1 GCA_023663505.1 Muribaculum sp. | reverse complement strand
CTCATTACCCTTCACCAGCGTAAGTGCGAGGAGCTCAGCAACATCAAGAAATTCATGCTGCAAAACATGTTCGCATAGCAAGCGAAAAGCCATGCGATTGTTGATAGGTAAATTAGCTGCAACGGTGTAAAACTGTTGCAGTTTTCATAGGAGCCGCTTTGGAGATACAGGAGGCGGCGGACAAGATTATTCTAAATATATAAAGGAGACACTAATGATGCCAGAGTTGGAATCGATAATTGAACAAAAGTTAATCGAGCAGTTAGTTTATGGCGATTCACAGTGGACATACAGAGAAGACTTGAAAACCGAGGAAGATTTGTGGGCTAATTTTAAGTATATCCTCGAGCAGAATAATAAGGATAGGTTAAATGGAGAGAGTCTTTCGGATTCCGAGTTTGAACAGGTAAAGAACCAGCTTCAATTCTCGTCTTTTTACAAGGCCGGCGAATGGTTGGTCGGGGAGAATGGCAAGGTGCAGGTTCATGTTCAACGGGATACGGAGCGTTTGCATTTGGTGGTGATGAATCATGAGCATATTGCGGGTGGAAGCAGCGTCTATGAGGTAATCAATCAATACAGTGCATTAAAAACTGACGAGGACAGCAACGCGCCTGTCAGGGACAGAAGATTTGATGTTACCCTCATGATCAATGGTCTTCCTATGATACATATTGAATTGAAAAATAAGCAGCATTCATATATGGACGGGTTTTGGCAAATAAAAAAGTATATTGGCGAAGGGAAATTTACAGGTATTTTCTCTGCCGTTCAGATGTTTGTAATCAGTAATGGAGTCAATACAAAGTATTTTTCGGCAGCGAGTGATACGGAGTTAAAACCGAAATTTATCAGTGGTTGGTTAGACAAAGAAAACAATCCGGTTGCGGATTATCTTGATTTTGCCAAGAGTGTGCTTCGCATTCCCGAGGCACATGAAATGATTGCAAGATATACTGTATTAGATGAGGAAGCCAAAAAGTTGATATTACTTCGACCTTACCAGATTCATGCAATAGAAGCAATCAGGGAAGCGTCAAAGCATGGAAAATCGGGTTATGTATGGCATACCACGGGTTCAGGTAAAACATTGACGTCTTATAAGGCAACCAGAAACTTGCTGATGGATATCCCGTCTATTGATAAGGCAATCTTTTTGATTGACAGAAAAGATTTGGACGCGCAGACAACGATGGCGTTTCAGGCGTATGCCAATAATGATTTGATTGATGTTGATGAAACAGATAATGTGAATGACCTGAAGAAAAAACTGAAATCTGATGACAGACAGGTGATTGTAACCACAATCCAAAAGCTGCAAAGATTGATTACCAAAAAGCTTGTGGAAGGAACGCCTGAATACAATAAGATAAAGAATCTCAAAATTGCATATGTGGTGGATGAATGCCATAGAGCAGTCACTCCCGCTACCAAACGCGAGCTGGAGAGGTTCTTTGGAAATTCATTGTGGTTTGGGTTTACCGGTACGCCAAGATTTGCCGAGAATCCATATCCGCAGATGGGGGATTTGCCGCGCACGACGGAGGAGCTATACGGGGAAAGATTGCACAAATATACTATTCAGAATGCAATTCATGACAATGCGGTTCTTGGTTTTCAAGTAGAACATAATGGACCCAAGAATATTGTGGATGAAACCGATAGTGATGCATATGATAATGAGGCACATATGTTAAAGGTGTTGGAGGTGATATTAAATAAGTCATATCATAAGCTGGGGTTTAGGAATGGTAGGGGACAGACTTATGAGGCGTTACTTACAACGAGTTCTATCCGGATGGCACAGAAATATTATGAACTGTTGACGAGGGTAAAGAACGGGGAGACATCGATTGTGATTGATGACAGAGTCAAGCGTGTGCTTCCGGACTTTCCCAAATTTGCCATTACATACTCGGTATCCGAAAATGAAGAAGGTTCTCATGTAAATCAACAGAAGATGCAGGAGTCGCTCAATGATTATAATAAAATGTTTGGAACAAAATATGAAATATCCCAAATCCAAGGTTACAATGCTAATTTGAACAAGAGACTTGCCAGAAAAAGCCCCAAATACCAAAGCAGGAGTGAACAATTAGATCTGGTTATTGTCGTAGACCGTTTGCTTACCGGA
The DNA here is from genome assembly GCA_023663505.1 of Muribaculum sp. Taxonomy (GTDB): domain Bacteria; phylum Bacillota; class Clostridia; order Lachnospirales; family Lachnospiraceae; genus Acetatifactor. Next base: position 151,219 of record JAMPHH010000003.1, on the reverse strand, counting down.
TTTGACGCGCCATGTATGTCAACAATATTTATAGACAGGCAGCCTATGGGCCCCCATGATTTGATTCAGGCTTTTTCAAGGACTAATCGTATTCTTGATGAAAACAAAACGTATGGGCAAATCGTTACATTCCAAGCACCCGTATTGTTTAAGGAATGCGTGGATAATGCAGTGAAGCTTTATTCTGCAGGCGGTACAAAGGATGCGCTTATGGCTGATTGGGAAGAAATCGAACCGGCTTTTAGAAAAGCGTTGGCGGCGCTTCGCACGTGTGCGGAGACTCCGTCCGTGATACCTGCTATGTCTAAAGCGGAAAAGATAGCATTCGTGAAAATATTTCAGGATTTTGACAAGCTGTTTGCCCAGTTGAAGTCGTTTACGAATTATGAGGATTCAATGCTTGAAGAATATGGGATTACAGAAGATGAATATTATGATTACGCAGGGCACTATCTTAATGTTTTAGAGGAGTTAAAAACACGATCGGAGTCCGAGGAAGCTTCAGAAGCAGGAACGGAGCCGGATATTGATGCGGATTATGAACTTATGGCGTACAGCAATACCAAAATTGATTATGAATATATCATTAATCTGATTCAAAATCTTGTCACTCCGCCGGATGATGAAGAAAGCGTTGCTCCTGAGGAGAGGGAAAAGAAAATCGAGGAAGTGAAACAGTATGTAGAGGAACTTCGCAAGGATAATCCAAAGGTTGCGGATATTATGTCCGGTTTGATATATGAGATTGAACTTGATGAAAACAGATACAAGGGACAGTCGATTCTTAATGTTGTTGAGAATATGAAACGTGATTGTATTGACAAGGTAATCACTGATTTTTGTGTTACGTGGTATGCGGCAAAGGACGACGTGATGTATGCCGCAACACATTACAGAAACGGCGAGATTCCTAATGAAAGCGCGATCAAGGCGACCATTGACTTTACGAGCTACAAGGCTGCACAGGAGCGGGCATTGCCAAAGTTTAAATATTATACGCAAATGATGGCGGAATTAAGAAAAACGCTCGAGGAGGAAATCAAACCATTAATTTCACATTAGGAGTTACCTCTGTAATCCCGAATTGCTTATATCAGCGTAAGCGTTATAGAGAAATGGAGGTAGCTTATGCTAAATAATATGGACAAGTCATCGCTCTTTTGTAATTATTACAGGCAGTGGGTAGATGTGTACAAAAAAGGTGCAATTAGAGAAGCGACGATGGCAAAATATTTGATGACATTGAAGTGGGTTGAGAAACTTGCGCCGGATTTAAAGCTTTCAGAGTTGACGAGAACGGCATATCAACAGCTTCTGAATGATTATGCCAAGGAGCATGAACGTCAGACCACTTTGGATTTTCATCATCAGCTAAAGGGGGCGATTCTTGACGCCGTTGACGAGGGTTTGATACAACGCGATCCGACAAGAAAGGCAATTATAAAGGGTAAGACGCCTAGGAGCAAGAAAATAAAGTATTTGAATCAGTTTGAGCTACATACTTTAATCGCCGATCTTGATATAAGGGAGGAGCTCAATTGGGATTGGTTTATCCTTTTGGTGGCAAAGACGGGAATGAGATTTTCTGAAGCGCTTGCGATTACACCAAGTGATTTTGATTTTGCAAGGCAGACATTATCAATCAGCAAAACTTGGGATTATAAAGGAGAAGGCGGTTTTTTACCGACGAAAAACGCGTCATCTGTGAGAAAGATACAGGTTGACTGGCAGATAGTTGTCAAGTTTTCTGAATTGATAAAGGGGATGCCCGAAGATGAGCCTATATTTGTGGGTAAAGAGAAGATTTATAATTCCACCGTGAATGATGTCCTTACCCGACATTGTAGGGAATGTGGGATTTCGTCTATTTCAATCCATGGTTTACGTCATACACATGCATCATTATTGTTATTTGCAGGCGTATCAATTGCAAGTGTCGCGCGCAGACTGGGACATGCCAGTATGACAACAACACAAAAGACATATCTTCATATTATTCAGGAATTGGAGAATAAGGATGTGGACTTGGTAATGAGGACCTTATCAGGATTATAGGACAATAATTATTATAGGACAATAATTATTATAGGACAATAATAGAAAATCGCTTACGCTGATTTATAGTTGCCTTTCATTATATCTTATGATAAAATAGAAAGGAAATATGTTCAAAGTTGCAAAAATCTTTTGTGTAGGAGCGCTTTGCATGGAGATTCAGAGAGATTTTTACTTAAATAAACTGATTAGCAGACAAAATAATGGATTGATTAAGGTGATCACCGGTATTCGAAGATGCGGCAAATCTTACCTTTTAAATAATATTTTTTATAATTATTTGATTCATGACGGCATAGACGAGAAGCATATTATTCGTTTTGCGTTTGATTCCGCTGATGATCTATATTTGATAGGTGAAAGCCTTATTAAAATCGAGAAAGAAAAAAAGCGGGTTGATCCTGAAAAGTTTATGGCGTATATCCGTTCAAAAACAACAGATGGCGGTATGTATTATCTTCTTTTGGACGAGGTACAGATGCTTGATTGTTTTGAAGCCGTGCTGAATGGTTATCTTCGCAAGGATAATCTTGATGTTTACGTGACGGGAAGCAATGCTAAGTTTTTATCAAAGGATATCGTCACGGAGTTTGCAGGGAGAGGTGACGAGGTTCATATGTACCCCCTGAGCTTTTCGGAGTTTATGTCAGTTTATAAAGGGGATAAATACGAGGGGCTTTCGGAGTATATGCTGTATGGCGGGATTCCGTTGGTGGTTCTCCGCGAGAATGCAAATGATAAAGCGGCGGTTCTTAAGACCCTTTTTAGCGAAATATATATCAGAGATATATTTCATCGGAATAAAGTCAGAAATCAAGGCGAGCTGGAGGATTTGTTAAATATCCTTTCTTCCGCTATTGGCTCCTTAACCAATCCGGAGAAAATCAAAAATACTTTTAAGACAGTGAAGAAATCAAAAATCACTTCAAATACAGTCAAGAAATACCTTGATTATCTTGAGGATTCTTTTCTGATTGAGTCTGCTCAGAGATATGACATCAGAGGAAAGGCATATATTGAAACCCCAAGGAAATATTATTTTTCAGATTTAGGGCTTCGTAATGCACGAATTGATTTTCGGCAGTTTGAGCAGACCCATACAATGGAAAATGTAATTTATAATGAGCTTCGTATGCGGGGTTACAGTGTAGATGTGGGCGTTGTGACAATAGCGGAAAATATAGATGGTAAGGTAACGAGAAAACAGTTAGAGGTTGATTTTATATGCAATCTTGGCTCTGTTAGATATTATATTCAGTCGGCTTATTCTATTCCTGATGAGGAAAAGCTGTTGCAGGAGACAAGACCATTTCGTAAAATCGACGATTCATTTAAAAAAATTATTATCACAAAGGACATCGTCCCGAAGCATTATAATGAATTTGGGATTTTGATTTTGAATATCTATGATTTTCTGCTTGGACCGTCAAGTATAGAAAGGATGTGATGACCATGAAACAAAAACAAACAGCCAAGGTGATCTTTCAACAGGAGATTGCCCCCGGGATTTATGATATATGGATAGGGACAAGTCTTGCGCAGAGCGCGCTTCCGGGGCAGTTCCTGTGCGTGTACCCCAAGGACAGGAGCACCCTCCTGCCCCGTCCCATCAGCATCTGTGAGGTGAGGGAGGACAAAGCCGCGCTGCGGCTCGTCTACCGCGTCGCGGGGCAGGGCACGAACGAATTCTCCCGTTATCAGGCGGAGGACACGATTGACATTATGGGCACATTGGGAAACGGATTTCCCGTGGAGGCGGCTGTCGGTAAAAGAGTGTTTCTCATGGGCGGCGGTATCGGGATCCCGCCCATGCTGCAGCTGGCGAAGGCACTGAATGCCGTGACGGACAGGGAGAATATTCAGGTGATCGCGGGCTATCGGGACAGCCTGACATTTTTGCAGGAGGATCTGGCGCGATATGGACAGGTGTATATCGCCACGGAGGATGGCAGCGCAGGGACGAAGGGCAATGTGATGAATGTCATAGAGGAGAGGGGACTGAGGGCGGATTTGATCTTTGCCTGCGGTCCGATGCCGATGCTTCGCGCCGTCAAGCGGTATGCGGCGCAGGCGGGCATTCCCGCTTACATTTCCTTGGAGGAGCACATGGCATGCGGCGTGGGGGCATGCTTGGGATGCGTGGTGGCAACAAAGGATATCGACCAACACTCTCATGTGCATAATGCGCGCATCTGTACCGAGGGACCCGTATTTGAGGCGGGGGAAGTGGAGATAGGAGGGTGAGGATTCGATGAATACACAGACAACCATTGCAGGCATAACCTTTAAGAACCCCGTGATGACGGCATCGGGAACCTTTGGCTCAGGAATGGAATATTCGGAGCTCGTGGATTTGAACCAATTGGGCGCCGTGGTGACCAAGGGTGTGGCGAATGTGCCATGGCCCGGCAATCCTACCCCCCGCGTGGCGGAGGTTTACGGCGGTATGCTCAACGCGATCGGGCTGCAGAATCCGGGCATTGATGTGTTTTTGGAGCGGGATATTCCTTTTTTGAAGCAATATGACACTAAGATCATCGTGAATGTCTGCGGTAAGACCGTGGAGGATTATGTGGAGGTGGTGGAGAAGCTGGGGGACGAGCCGGCGGTGTCCATGCTTGAAATTAACGTCTCCTGTCCCAACGTGAAGGAGGGGGCGATCGCCTTTGGTCAGAAGGCAGATGCCTTAAGCCGCATCACCGAGGAGGTCAAGAGGCACGCAAAGCAGCCCATTATCATGAAGCTTAGTCCCAATGTGACGGATATCGGTGAGATGGCGAGGGCGGCGGAGGCTGCTGGTGCGGACGCGCTGTCCCTGATCAACACTCTCACGGGTATGAAGATCGATATTCACCGCCGCAGATTTGCCATTGCCAATAAGACGGGCGGCATGAGCGGTCCCGCGATCAAGCCCGTCGCTGTCCGCATGGTGTATCAGGCGGCTCATGCGGTGCAGATTCCCGTCATCGGAATGGGCGGTATCGCCACGGCGGAGGACGCCATTGAGTTTATCTTGGCGGGAGCGTCCGCGGTGAGTGTCGGCGCCATGAACTTCGTAAATCCGTACACCACGGTGGAGGTGGTAAAGGGGATTGAGGAGTATATGGAGCAATATCATGTGGAGAACCTGACGGATTTGATCGGGGCGGTGGAAGGCTGAGCAAGAAAACGTTCCGGTGTTAGTTGAATGAACGGGTCATATCATTCCCAATACCTGCATATAGATATCTATATCAGTATCTATATGGAGGTATTTTTCGTGGACTTGTTAAAAAAGAATATACATATGGATCGCATTCGCTCCGAGGCGGTCACGCAGATCACACTGGAGGACGACAGGAATATTCCCGAGAGTAAGCCCGATGTAAGCAATATTAATCTGGAAAAGGCGGAGGTCATTATTGAGGAGATCAAGCCGGGCACGGATTCCGTAAGCCTGCGGGGACATATGCATTTTGAGATACTTTACCACACGCAGGAATCGGGGAGCAGTCTGGTTCCCTTCGGGGGCGATATTCCCTTTGAGGAAAAGCTGATCATGAAGGGCGTTATGCCCTCGGATACCGTGGAAGCATCAGGAGAGGTGGAGGATTTCAGCGTGGGGATCATCAATTCCCGCAAGCTCAGTATTCGCTCCCTTGTGACGCTCATGGCATCGGTGGAGGAGCTTTATGACGAGGAGGCGCCCATTGGCATTCACGGGGATGGGGCGTCGTCCGACTGGCTGGAATACCGTAAGATGCCCATGCAGCTTGCACAGATTGCCATTTGTAAAAATGATATCTTCCGCATTCGGGACGAGGTGACTCTGCCTGCCAATTATCCCAATATTTTCCGTATTTTGTGGAGTACGGTACATCTGGGAGATGTGGAATTCAAGGTAATGGAGGAGAAGCTGAGTATTCAGGGAGATGTGCAGCTGTTCTTGCTCTATGAGGGGGAAGGGGAAGACAGACCCGTTCGCTCCTTTGAGACTACAATGCCCTTCTCGGGTGTGTTGGAATGTCATGGATGCAGGGAGGGAATGCTGCCGGATATTCATTATGTGCAGGGGCAGCAGGAGCTTACCGTCCGTCCTGATCTGGACGGAGAGGAGAGATGTGTCGGAATCGAGCTTGCGTTAGACATTCACATTCGCATCTATGAGGAGGATACCACGGAGATTCTTTCAGACATATACGGGGTGACGAAGGAGGTGCATGCCCAGACTCATAGGGTGACGCTGAACCGCATTCGTTCCTGTGTCACCGGCAAGACCAAGGTGACTGATCACATTCGTATTCCGAGCGGCGGCGCGGGTATTTTGCAGCTTTTGCACAGCTCGGCAAGAGTGGCTTCCATGCAGCAGTCCACTGTGGAAAACGGGATTTTGCTGCAGGGTGGTATTCTGGTCAAGGTAATGTATATCACGGGAGATGACGCTGATCCTTATGCCTGTGTGGACGCACAGATTCCCTATCACTATACCTTGGAGGTGCCGGGAATCTCTCAGGACGATACAGGGAAGGTTCATGCGGAGGTGGAACAGCTTCAGGTCACCATGCTGGACGGTGAGGAGATGGACGTAAAGGCGATACTTTGCTTTAACACCATGGTCTTTGAGAAGGTTCCCGTTGACCTGATCAGTCAGGTTGAGGTGACGGAGCCGGACAGCGCGCTGATGAACAGTCTGCCGGGTATGGTGATCTATGTGGTGAAGGCGGGAGATAACCTGTGGAATATAGGGAGAAAGTATTATGTGTCCGTGGAGAAGATCAGGGAACTCAACAATCTGGTCGGTGATGATTTACAGATTGGACAGAAGCTCCTGATTGTCAAGGGCGGCTGAAGCCACAGTTCTGTGCGAGCTGTATACTGCAAAGCAGTTAAATTCCATATGTGGATTTGCGCATAAAAACAATGGCAAGGGTGAACAACACCTTTGCCATTGCTTGTTGAAATACACAAATCTCACATTAACCTTCTACTTTGGTAGGATCCTGTGCTGCCAGATCATCGAACTTCTTCATCACAGCATCATAAGTACGCTGGGAGATGTCAGGGAGATTGCCGCCCCAAGTCTTCTCCGCCTTCGCATAGCCCTTCTGGAATGCAGCGCGCATCTCCTCGATCTTATCGGGGTCACCGCCGGTCAAAGCAGTGGCAAAGGAGATGATTCTGTCTGAGGTCTGGTTGACACCCCAATAACCGTCCTCTGCGATATCCGCCTGTGCCTGAGCCTGAGTAGCAGCGTCAACGGTGTAGTTCCCGCTCTTTAAGAACTGCCAAATATTGTTGGCCTTGCCGTAGGTATTGGCCTGCTGACCCATCAGCTTCTCTACAAGGCTGCGAAGCTGAGAGGTTCTGGAATCTGCATCTGCCTTTAACTTATTTACCAGATTGGTATCGGGTGTGTAAGTCTTTTTCGTAGTGTCTGTCTTGGTCTGTGTGGAAGGCTCATATACTACGCCTGTTTCCTCCGCCTTCTGTGTGGAGGATGCTGTCTTGGCTGTGGTGCTCTCTTTCTCCGCAGCCGTTGTGGAAGCGTAAGAAGAATAAGCGGCACTAGCCTGATTTGATGTAACTCCATTTACACTCATAACATACCTCTTTTCCGCGCATCCGCGCTTTTTTTGTGCCTGACCGTTCTGCTTGCATAGTCAGGGTATCATCCTTGATCGTTAAGTATATCGTCATAAAGCATGGAAAAGTTTAGGGGTTGTTGACAAACAGATTAATATTGTATATAATTAAGTACAATCTATGTATACAAAATACATAAGGGATTGTTAAAAATTATTTTTTAACAATTCCTTATGCAATGAAAGCTGCGCAGCAGCAATTTGTGAATGGTTCTGAAAAGTTACATGTAATGTATATTGCTCTAGGCGGAGGGGCTCCTTATGAATACCTGTGTGAGAAAAGCATATGCTAAGATAAATCTTGGTTTAGATGTACTGGGAATCCTGCCAAACGGCTACCATGAGGTGAAGATGGTCATGCAGACCGTTGACATCTGGGACGAGTTGACGTTTGAGAGAACCGCGTCGGGAATTACGATCGCCACGAACTCGGAGGAGCTGCCTACAAATGGTGACAATCTGATTTACAAGGCTGCCGCCTTGATGATCGATGAACTTGGAATCAAGGGCGGCGTGAATATTGATTTGCGCAAAAATATCCCCATTGCCGCGGGTATGGCGGGGGGAAGCGCGGACGCGGCGGCTGCCATGCGGGGAATCTGCGAGCTGTATGGATTACAGGTGGAGGATAAGCGGCTGATGGAGCTGGGAGTGCGCATAGGGGCTGACGTACCTTACTGTATCATGGGTGGGACGGCTCTTGCGGAGGGAATCGGCGAGAGACTGACCGAATTGCCTTCGCCGCCTGACTGCTGGCTTGTGATTGCAAAGCCGGATATCAATGTCTCCACCAAATATGTCTATGAGCGTATGGACGCGGTGGGAGCTTACACTCATCCTGATATCGACGGAATGATCACCGCATTGAAGGAGGGCAGTCTGGGGGGGATTGTCCAACGTCTGGGAAATGTGCTTGAGCGGGTGACCGTGGAGGAATATCCAATCGTTGATTATATCAAGAATCAGTTGCGGGCAAGTGGTGCGTTGGGGGCGCTTATGAGCGGTAGCGGTCCCACGGTGTTCGGAATCTTTCGGGAGAGGGAGCAGGCGGATACGGCTGCTCTGCAGATAGAGAGACAATCGCTTGCGAGACAGGTGTTTGTCACCAAGCTTGTGAATGGAGCGGGCGAAAGCGGAGGTAGAAGGTATGCAGGATAATTTGCAGGTAAAATTGGACGAATTTCTGCCATTGAGAGATGTGGTCTTCAATACACTGCGTCAGGCAATATTGACGGGGGAGTTGAAGCCCGGGGAGCGCCTGATGGAGATACATCTGGCGAACAGACTGGGGGTGAGCCGTACTCCGATCAGGGAGGCGATCCGCAAGCTTGAGCTGGAGGGGCTTGTCACCATGATACCCCGAAGGGGAGCGGAGGTCGCTCAGATCACGGAGAAAAGCATGAGCGATGTGTTGGAGGTCAGGCGGGCTATGGACGCGCTCTGCGTGGAGCTTGCCTGTGAGCGTATCACGGAGGAGGAGCTTGCGCAGCTCAAGGAGGCATGCGGAACCTTTGAGCAGGTGGTTCGCACGAAGGACGTGAAGCAGATCGCTCAGGCGGACGTGGAGCTCCATGATATTATCCTGCAGGCTACGGGCAATCAACGTCTGATTCAGCTGGTGAACAATCTGTCGGAGCAAATGTACCGCTATCGGTTTGAGTATATTAAGGATTTCAGTCAGCATGAAAGACTGGTGGAGGAGCATAGAATTATCTATGAAAGTCTGGTGAGCAGGGACAAGGAGCGGGCATGCGAGGCCGCCAAGGTTCATATAGACAATCAGAAAAAGGCGATTATCCGCCAGATTCGACTGGACAGGGAGAAACGTTGACTGTGCAAGGCATGGAACGGCCGAATGGCTATAATACCATGATTGTGGAGCAATCATGGTAAAATAAGTCCATATTCAAGGCATAAAACGGCCGAATGGCCATAAATACCATGATTGCACAGCAATCATGGTATAATATCCGCATAGGGCAGAGGCAAGTGTCCGGATGAACAGATGCCGAGCTTGCTCGGGCAGATGTTTATTCGGATATTTGACGAGCGGAGCGACCCCGGAAAACCGAAGGTTTTTCGGGGCTCTGCCCGAGAGTTGTGGTAATATTGTATAATATCACCAGAATTTGGCAATCATTTTCTTATAAACCTTTATAAATGCAGCCATATTGGAAGTAATATGGTGCAAGGTCAACAATCCTGCGGCAAAGCACAAGCATTCATAGAATGCTTTGGCATGTGACTCTCGCGGGAATTAAGAAAGCAGGGATAAGAAAGTGAATGCTATGAAGAAAAACGGAATTGCAATTTTGGCAGTTTGTGCCGCCATGGGTTGGTGGGGAGCCTTATATCCCCGGTTTACATTACTGGAATCCACTTATGAGATTGTATATGAAAATGAGACTGAGGAGGCTTCTGAGTCCCACACGGACACAGAGACGGGCTCGGCGGTTGGCGGCAGTGAGCTTTACTGGAAGATATTGGATGCGGATTGCAGCCAGATCCGCTTTAAGAGCAGGCTGTTGACAGAATGGGCGGCTTATGCGCAGAAATGAGGAATAGATCATGAATCAGGAAGTCAATAATGAATTGCCTATCGGGGTGTTTGATTCCGGTGTGGGGGGATTGACTGTCGCCAGAGAGATCATGCGTCAGATCCCAAATGAGAAAATCGTTTATTTTGGGGATACGGCGAGGCTGCCCTACGGCAGTAAGTCAAAGGAGACGGTCACTCGTTTTTCAAGACAGATCGTGCGCTTTTTGCAGACCTTTCAGGTGAAGACCATCGTGGTGGCATGTAATACCGCAAGTGCCTATGCTTTGGACGAGTTGGAGAGGGAGATAGAGATCCCGATGATCGGCGTGGTGAAGCCCGGGGCCAAGACCGCAGTGGACGTGACCAAGAACGGCCGCGTGGGGGTCATCGCCACGGACGCCACGATTGGGAGTCAGATTTACTCCAAGTACATAAAGGAATTGAATAAGGACGTGACGATTTATGGCAAGGCTTGTCCGCTCTTTGTGCCCTTGGTGGAGGAGGGGCTGTGGGAAGACCCTGTGACGGACGAGATTGCAAGACGTTATCTGACGGAATTGATTGATATTGATATTGACACCCTGATACTGGGTTGTACGCACTATCCCCTGATACGCTCCACGCTGGGCAAGATCATGGGGGAACAGGTGACCTTGGTGAATCCGGCTTACGAGACGGCAAGGGAGCTAAAGGAACTGTTGGAGCAAAAGGGGCTCTTGAATCAGGAGCCGCCAAAGCTGGGGGCGAATCAGTATTTATTTTATGTGAGTGACGGAGCGGATAAGTTCAAGCGATTTGCCAATTCCATCATCAAATACGGGATTCTCTCCGCCAAGACCATCAATATAGATGAGTATTGATATGGCGGCGGGGCAAAGGCTTCAAGTGACGATTACCGGAATCCAATATCCGCCACAAGCGGAGGGCAAACAAGCAGAAGCAGGAGAGCAACAGCCTGTGGTGATTACTCAGGAGGTTTCTGCGGAGTATTTCTGCAGGGGTGAAAGTCATTATCTTTTATACGAGGAACAGACAGAGGGAGCTTCACAGAGCTCGAAGACCCGAATCAAGCTAAAGGGCTCGACCGTGGAATTGAACAGGCAAGGATCTATGGGACACTGCATGATTTTTGAATCGGGCAAGCCCTATCGGACGGAATATGCCACGCCCTTTGGAATGCTGATGCTGGATATCGCGACAAGGTCTGTGGAGAGGCTTTCCGAGGAGAATGACTCGGAGGGGTGGCCGGGAGTAAAGATTGTATATACCTTGGAGAATGAGGGACAAGCCGTGGGAGAGTATGAGCTTACGATCTCCGCGGGCAATGGGTCAAGTGGACATGCCTGCATGTGAACAATTTTACATGTAAACAGGTTTGCATGCAAACAGTTTTGCATTGTCCATCTTGACGAATGCCGCGATAGATCATGGTTTGGAGATGAGTTTTACTTTAACGGCTTTGCGCCGCCCTTTTCCTGAATGGTCGCCGCTATGCGTTTGAAGAAGCCTTTCTTTTTCTCAGGTTCTTTTATTGTTTTGCCGTGAAGACCTTTCACGTCAATAATGTAGATTCCGCTGACCACTGCCTTGACTTCCTTTTTCACGGGAATGGAATCAAAGATTTTCTCGTCGCTGATCAGGGAGAGGATCTGTGGCCCGACCTTTGCCTTGACAATGGGAAGCTTGGTGCCTCTCATCAGCTTGGGCGTTTCGTCGAGGACGACCTGGGGCAGTCCGGAATCCTTTAGCTTCATTCGCTTTTTGTCAATGATCAGCATGGAGACGGTCTGTTTGTTTGCCTCCATCATTTGTTGCTGCTCGGCTTGCTTTTTCTGTGCTTTCTTGCCGACGAAATACAGCGCAACCAATGCGATGGCAACCACGGCAAGTATCACGAGAAGTACAATTGTTCCTGTTTTCATTTCCTATGGAACCTCCTGTTTCGATGTTGATGGTTTGTGTTCAATGATTATTGATAACTATAACACACAAACCGCTCCATTCGCAACATTACATTTTAATTTATTCAAAGGAAGGATTATTTCATGACGCAGGTTTGGGAGATTGCCAAAGAGGTGATTGATTTTCTCTTTCAAAATCTTTTTATCTGGAATATGCTGTTTGCCATTATCATTGTGTTTTTTGAGCGCAGAGACCCCAAGAGCGTCTGGGCATGGCTTCTTTTGTTGTATTTTATCCCCTTTTTGGGCTTTGTGTTCTATCTCTTTCTGGGACAGAATATGCGAAAGCGCAGGATGTTTCGTCTAAAGGAGGTGGAGGACTATCTGGGGGAGGCGATACGGCATCAGGAGTATCAGCTCAAGACGAGGGAGCCGGGTATGGAGAACACGGAGCTGGACGGCTTTGAGGATTTGGCTATGTACAATCTTGAGGTCTCGGGTTCCATGTTGAGCAACGATAATGACATTGATATCTTCACGGACGGAAATGAGAAATTTGACACTTTGATCGAGGATTTGGAGAGGGCAGAGCATTTCATTCATATTCAATATTATATCATCAGAAATGATGTGCTGTTCAACCGTATTGTGGAGGTGCTGGCAAGGAAGGCGGCGGAGGGCGTGGAGGTTCGGGTGCTCTTTGACGCCATGGGGTGTCGGCGAGTGCGACATAGCTTCTGGAAAAAATTAAACCGTATGGGTATTCAGACGGCGGAATTCTTCCCTGCGATCCTCGGGCGGTTTCAGCTTCGTATCAATTACCGCAATCACCGCAAGATCGTCGTGATTGATAATCGCGTGGCTTATGTGGGCGGCTTTAACATTGGCAGGGAGTACATCGGTCTGGACAAGAAATTCGGCTATTGGCGCGACACACATCTGCGGATTCACGGTGAGGGAGTCGCCGCACTGCAGGTGCGTTTTGTGATGGATTGGAATTATGCGGCAAGGGAGAATCTTTTGCAGGACGACTCGCTTTTTGAGGGTTTTGAGTCAGGGGTGAGGGATCACTGTGAGCTGCAGATCATCAGCAGCGGGCCTGACCACACCACGGAGCAGATTCGGGACAATTATCTGCGGCTGATCACAAAGGCGAAGAAAAGTATCTATATCCAGACCCCGTATTTTATACCGGACGAGTCCATATTTAACGCGTTGAAGATCGCTGTCCGTTCGGGAATCGAGGTCAATATCATGATACCCTGCAAGCCTGACCACCCTTTTGTCTATTGGGCAACCTATTCTTACATGGGGGATTTAGTGATGGCGGGCGCGAAGTGCTATATCTATAACAATGGCTTCCTGCACAGCAAGGGAATGATTGTAGATGGCAGGGTGCTCTGCTATGGAACGGCGAATATGGATATTCGCAGCTTTTCCCTGAACTTTGAGGTGAATGCTGTCGTCTATAACCATGAGAAGGCTGGTGAGATGGAGCAGCTTTTTAAAGAGGATTTGAAGCACTGCACGCGCGTAACCAAGGATATGTACGCGGGCAGGGGGCTTCGTCTGCGGCTGAAGGAGCAGGTGTGCCGCCTGCTTTCGCCACTGTTGTAGGGCTGAACCGGTGGGGCGTGAATTGCTATGCTGGATTCGTCAGGAAAGGGCTTTTAAATAGAGTTCTTTTGTGTTACAATATCTATCAATGGGGGCTTATGCGCCCCGATAGGAGGAGAATTTATGAGAAAAAGATGGATTGGCGCATTGGCGCTGGTGATGGGCATGGCGCTTTTGGGCGGCTGTGGTGATACGGAGGACGATATTTGGGATTCGTTCAACGCGGAGGATTATGTGACTCTGGGGGAATATAAGGGATTGCAGGTGAGCGTGGCTCCACCTGAGGAATTTGACGAGAATGATATTGAGATTAAGACCAAGCAGATGTATTTTGAGCAGGTGGTTGCGGAGGACGGGATTAAGGACAGACCCGTGGAGCTTTTGGATATGACCAATATTGATTATGAGGGCAAGCGGGACGGCGTGGCGTTTGACGGGGGCACCGCACAGGGAGCGACCCTGCTGATTGGCTCGGGGCAGTTTATCCCCGGCTTCGAGGACGGGCTGATCGGCGTGATGCCCGGAGAAACAGTGGACATCAATTTGACCTTTCCCGAGAATTATGGCAACGAGCTTGCGGGGCAGGACGTGGTATTCACGGTCACTGTGAATTTTATTCCCCAGATGGAGGAGGAACAGGTAGAGGGACTTGGCATTGAAGGCGTGACCACCTTGGAGGAGCTTCATCAATACGCGGAGGATTCCTTGAATGCGCAGGCGAAGAGCGCTTATTTGAATAATCTCCAAAACGCAGCCATGAATCAGGTGATGATGTCAACAACCTTTACTGCTGAATCGCCCGAGAGCCTCTTGAAAAGGGGTCGGGAAACCTATGCGGAATTGTTGGATCAGATGGTGATGATGTATTATGGAATAGATGCCCGGACCTTGTACGGTGATGAGTATGAGGACACCTTGAATGTCTATGCGGAGCAGTACGCAAGGGAAACACTGGTGATCAAGGCGATTGCGGACAGGGAGGGCTTGAATCTGTCCGATTCCGAGCTGGACGCAAGAATGGAGGAAGCAGCCAAGATGGTGGGGACTACGGTTGAGGGGCTTTTGGAGGAAGGGCTGACGAAGACGGATTACAGAGAGAGCTTTCTCAATGAGGACGTTTTGAATTTTGTGGTGGAAAACACCACGAACACGGAAATATAAAAAGGCGCAGAACGCGCGGAAAAGAGGGATATTGTGAATTTGACGGATATTAAAGCCTTGTATCGCAGCAAGGAGGAATTTATCGGAAAAGAGGTAACTGTCGGGGGGTGGGTCAGAAGCAATCGCGACTCTAAGAATTTCGGATTCTTGGTGATCAATGACGGCACATTTTTTGAGCCCTTGCAGGTGGTATATGGCGACGGGCTGGATAATTTTGGGACATTGTGCAAGATGAATGTGGGCACGGCTGTGATCGTGCGCGGGACGATTGTGGAGACGCCCGAGGCAAAGCAGCCCTTTGAGCTACAGGCGGCGGAGGTGACGGTGGAGGGAGCTTCCACGGCGGATTATCCCCTGCAGAAAAAGCGTCACACCTTTGAATACCTGCGCACAATCTCTCATCTGCGTCCAAGGACGAACACCTTTCAGGCGGTGTTTCGCGTGCGTTCCCTGATTGCATACGCGATTCATACCTTTTTCATGGATCGGGGCTTTGTGTATGTGCACACTCCCATTATCACGGGAAGCGACTGTGAGGGCGCGGGCGAGATGTTTCAGGTGACTACGATGGATCTGGACAACCTTCCCCGTAATGCGGACGGGAGTATTGATTTCACACAGGATTTCTTTGGCAAGCCCACGAATCTCACCGTGAGCGGACAACTGAACGTGGAGACCTATGCGTTCGCGTTTAAAAATGTATATACCTTTGGTCCTACCTTCCGCGCGGAGAATTCCAATACCACCCGACATGCGGCGGAATTTTGGATGATCGAGCCCGAGATGGCGTTTGCGGATCTGAAGGATGATATGATGCTGGCGGAGGCGATGCTAAAGCATGTGATTCGCTATGTGTTGGAGAACGCGCCGGAGGAGATGGCTTTCTTTAATCAGTTTGTGGACAAGGGGCTGATTGAACGATTGGAGCATGTGCTGAACTCTGATTTCGGACATGTGACCTACACGGAGGCGATTGAGATTTTGGAGAAACACAACGACCAATTCGATTACAAGGTGTTTTGGGGCTGTGACCTGCAGACAGAGCATGAGAGATATCTGACGGAGGTTGAATTCAAGCGTCCTGTTTTTGTGACGGATTATCCAAAGGAGATCAAGGCGTTCTATATGAAGCTGAACGAGGATGGCAAGACTGTGGCTGCCATGGATTGTCTGGTGCCCGGAATCGGGGAGATCATCGGCGGCAGTCAGCGCGAGGATCAGCTGGAGGTGTTGGAGGCGCGCATGGACGAGCTGGGTCTTAAGAGAGAGGACTATGAATTTTATCTGGATCTTAGAAAATATGGTTCGGTTCGCCATGCGGGATTCGGCTTGGGATTTGAGAGATGTGTGATGTACCTGACCGGAATGGGGAATATCAGGGACGTCATTCCGTTCCCCAGAACAGTCAACAATTGTGAGCTGTAAAATATTTAGAAAAGAGTGATTGCATGAGAAGAAGGCTGACAAGGCTTATGAGTGTCCTGTTGATTCTGGGATTGACTTTCTCTGTGGTAAAGTATACCGCAGAGGAGTCTCTCACGGTCAGGGCGACCTCCATAGATAAGGTCAAGGACAAGATCAACGCGTTAAACACTGAGATTGACACCTTGAATCAAAATATTGAGAATATGGAGGAGCAACAGGAGATTCTCGAGGAGGAGATGGAGGATCTGAATTCCGAGATCATCAATACCCTGACCAGTATCGGCATGAAGGAGGACGAGATTGCCGAGAAGGAGGACGAGATTGAGGCGAAGGCGGCTGATATCGAGGACACGGAGGAGCAATATGAGGTGTCCAAGGCACAGGTGGAGCAGCAGTTTGAGGATATGGTGATCCGTCTCCGGAAAATGTATGAGAATGGCGAGGAGAGCAGCTTAAACCTCTTGTTGTCTGGCGCGGGTCTGGGTGATATGCTCAACCGCATGGATTTTGTGGAGTCCATTTATGCATATGACCGCGGCAAGCAGGAGGAGTATGTGAACGCCCAAAATCAGGTGTTGGAGCTCTGGAATCAGTTGGAGGTTGAGAAGCTCAATCTGGAGACGGCAAAGACCAATCTGCAGGCGGACAGGGACGCCTTGGAGAGCCAGAAGGAGGAGCTTGACGGGCTGCTTGACAGAAAGAAAAAGCAGTCGGCGAATTATGATTCCGAGATCAAGAAGGCGAAGTTAGAAGCCGGTGCTGCCAAGGCGAAGCTGAAGCAGGAGCAGGAGGCTCTTAGGAAGCTGCAGGCGGCGGGGGGCGGTAAGAACGCTGCGAGCGGCACATACACCACAGATTATAATTCGATTATTGACGGGGCTTCCGGAAGTGAATTAGGCAAGCAGGTGGCAAGGTATGCGTGTCAGTTTGTGGGCAATCCTTATGTGCCGGGCGGCACCAGTCTGACCAACGGAGCGGATTGCTCGGGCTTCACATATCGGGTGTACAGTGATTTTGGTTACAGCCTGCCCAGAACCTCCACGGAGCAGCGAAGCGCGGGCAAGGGAGTGGATTACAGCGCGGCGCAGCCGGGGGATCTGATCTGTTATAGCGGTCATGTCGCCCTGTATATCGGCGGTGGCAAAATCGTTCACGCCAGCACCCAAAAGACGGGAATTAAGATCGGTAATGCAGAATACAGACCGATTTTGGCGGTGCGAAGAATCGTGTAAGTCAAGTTATTACTCACAGTGCAACCGCGAGAGATTTTGATGCGTATTCTGCATCAAAATCCGAGACAGTAAAATTTGTAAGAAGATTTTGCAAAAATAACACTGGACAAAAAGAAAAATATATGATATTATTGGAGCAAGTTGATTTGGTAATTGTAATAATCTGCAATTGCGAACGACTTGCTTTTCTTTGGGCGTTTTCAGCCCGTTTTCCCGGTTTTTATTCACATTTTATCGGCGTAGCCAAATCTGTATGAGACCTTGCAGGGCTATGACTATATCACACAAAGGAGAAAAATATGACCTACGAGAGATTTTTGAGGGAGCTTATGGCTGCTATATCGCAGAGAGAGGAGACTATGGACAAGGAAGTCAGATTGTTGGAAAAGGACAATCAACAAATAGCTGCAGGGATACCTGCTTGTCCGGATTTGGGCGGTGAACGATTATCCGATACTTGGTTTGATGAGGACGTCCTCTACATTACATGGAAGGTATGTGGCGCGGCGCATATGTTTCGTTGGGGGGCAGAAAAGCTCTATGACCGTTTTTGCAGGGAGGGGTGGCAGAGTGTATTGCCTGAGATTATCGGCAAGCTCGGGCTGCATAATGTGAATGACGGGTGCAGGGCGATTCCTGAGAAAATGATTGTCAGACCGCTTTGTTACGGATTCTACAGGGAGCTTTTGCGGGACAGCATCTATTGGAAATTCGGAGATATCGCCTTGGTGCTCTATATTCTTGTGGGCGGCGAGACAGAGGAAAGAGGGTATCTGCGCGTGAATCGGGAGATGGCAAATCAGTGGAATGTACCTGATGAAATACTTTTGACCAATGCAATGCTGAACACCTACTCGGCGCTGCCGCCCAAGCTTTCCCAAAGAAAGGATATCAGAGGATATAGCCTGACCAATGCTGTCGGAGTGGACGGTGCGCTTGCCTTTTTCTATCCGGAGATGAAGGAGCGATTGGCGGATCTACTCGAGGGGGATTATTATGTGGGATTTTTGAATGTCAATGAGGTTGTGGTCTGTCCTGTGCGGCGCAAGATTTTGGGAGAGCTCAAATCGGCTGTTTTCTATGCCAATGCCCTCCTTGACGAGCGGAAAAAATTGACCGATCGGATCTACCGATACAGCAGCAGTTATGGGAGGTTGATAGAAGTGTAGAAAATATTTTCGTTAGGATATATAAAAAATAACTAAAAAAATCGGGGAAAATTTTACGTTAGGTGGACTGGAATGCTCTTTAGAGATATGATACACTACTAATTACAAGGAGGAACGGAAGATGAATAATGACACGCAAATTATTTTGAAAGAAATGGAAAAGGTGCAGGAGAACACGAAGCTTGTTCTTAGCGCGGTCGCCGGACTAAAGGAAGATATGGCAGAGGTCAAGGCAGAGGTCGCCGGACTAAAGGAAGATATGGCAGAGGTCAAGGCAGAGGTCGCCGGACTAAAGGAAGATATGGCAGAGGTCAAGGCAGAGGTCGCGGGGCTAAAGGAAGATATGGCAGAGGTCAAGGCAGAGGTCGCCGATCTCAAGACTAGAGTGACAAGGTTAGAGACGGAGGTTGCCGGGCTGAAGGAAGACATGGCTGAGGTCAAGGCTGAAATTGTCGAGCTCAAGACCAGAATGACGGGAGTGGAGACGGAGATTGCCGGGCTGAAGGAAGATATGGCTGAGGTCAAGGTGGAAGTCGCAGGACTCAATGTCAGAATGATAGGAGTGGAGACGGAGATTGTTGGGCTCAAAACCAGAATGACAGAGGTGGAGACAGGAGTCGCCGAACTCAATGTCAGAATGACAGAGGTGGAGACAGGAGTCGCCGAACTCAATGTCAGAATGACAGGGGTGGAGACAGGAGTCGCCGAACTCAATGTCAGAATGACAGGGGTGGAGACAGGAGTTGCCGAACTCAACGTCAGAATGATGGGAGTGGAGTCAGGTGTTGCGCAGTTAGATGACAAAATGGATATGGTTCAAGCCGATATGAAGGTTGTGAAGCTCCGTATGGAAAATGAGCTATGCGAGAACATTAAGCGGGTTGCGGAGGGGCATTTGGATTTGGCAAGAAATCTGCATGCGGCTACCAAGCGTGACGGGGAGATTGAGATGCTTTCCGTCAGGGTAAATATATTGGAGGGAGAGGTCGTAGAGCTAAAGAAAAAGACGTCATAGGAGCTTTTTTATCCAAGATGCTTGTCTATGGGCGGGAGACAGTAGTATAATTGGGATAAAAGGGTGACAGGGAGGGCAGTAAGCTTGAGTAGAGAATCCGTGACGCATAATGGAAAAAGGGTCTGGCTGATAATCTTGGTCTTAGCGATTATTTTGGCTGTTTTTATGTCAATAACACTTTTTAGGGTGAAAGAGCAGGCCGCCATTCGAAAGGCGCAGGAGGCGGAGGTGGAGCTGGAATCTAAGCTGTACTCCGTGATCGGTCTGAGCGACCTGTCAACCTATGAGTGTGTCTACAATGATATATGCACGGTGATGGACGGGGACAAGAGTGACATGGTGGCTTATTACTGCGCATATGAGTCAAGGGTGAAGGCAGGGATCGATTTTGACAAGGTGGACGTGGAGGTGAAGGATAAAACGATCACCGTGACAATTCCCGAGGTACGGATTACGGATATCAATGTGGATATTGCTTCTTTAGATTATATGTTTGAGGATAAGAAAGCGGATACCAATACCGTTTCCCAACAGGCGTACAAGGCGTGCATCGCGGATGTCGAGCGCAAATGCGCATCCGAGGAGAGGATCTGTCAGTTGGCGGAGCAGAACGCTCAGAATATTTTGAGAGCGCTGATTCTTCCTTTTGTGCAGCAGTTGGATTCCGAGTATGTATTGGAAATCAGGACACAGGGGGATGCGGCGGAATGAAGAGAATGATATTGGCATGGATACTCGTATTGATTTTGGGGAGCTGTACCGCATGTGCACGGACTGACGACCCGTCGGGGAACGTGGATTTTGAGCCCCAGTCGTCGCGTATGAAGGCGATCTGCGAGATGGCGACGATGGACTGCTATTATCATGTTGTCGCAAAGTATTTTGAGGAGGATGCGGAGGGCTTCTGGCTCTGGAAGAAGGATAAGCGTTTCTGGGTGGAATACAGCGGGGTTGTGACAATCGGAATTGATGCTGCAAGGCTTGAGATAGAGGTCGAGGACACAGATGTCACGATATCCATACCGCCTGCCGTGATACTGGACATTGCAGTGGACGAGAGGAGTCTGACCGAGGATTCCTATTATGTAGAGCGCGACTCTGCCGCTATCACTGCGCAGGATCAGACCAAGGCGTTTGAGGAGGCACAGGAAAACATGCGGGACAAGGCTGCAAGCGACACCGCCCTGCTGCAGAGCGCGCAGCAGCGAGCCCAATCCTTGCTGGAGGATTACGTGAACAATATCGGTGAAGCCGTGGGTAAAAAATACCATATCAACTGGATATACTTGGAATAGTCAGTCATACCCTTTGAGAATACTTCATACAATGTAAAAAAGTATTCTGAGGGGATTTCCTTTGAAGGATTATATTGAAGAACGTGCCGTCAGTATTGCTAACTATATCATTGACAACAATGCCACAGTGAGACAGACTGCCAAGGCATTTGGAGTATCTAAATCAACGGTACATAAGGACGTTACTGACAGGCTGGCGCAGATCAACCCCGCACTGGCGACGCAGGCGAGGAAGGTTTTGGATGTGAACAAGTCGGAGCGGCATATCCGCGGCGGAATGGCCACAAAAGAGAAATATCTGCAGATACATAATCGTTAAAAAAGCATATCAAACAGAAAAACCACTGCGGAGCAATCAGCAGTGGTTTTTGGTGCAATGACAGCTTGCAGACATCTTATCCGTCAATGTAAAATCTCATTCGTTCTCTGAACCATGGCCTTCATGTCTTCTGACATGCTTGTCACATTATCCATGGCATCTTGTATGATGCGTCCGTTTTCGGAGGTTTGGTTGACATCTGTAATCATATTCTGCACGGATTCCAAAAGCTCCGTGATCATTTGGTTGAAGTCATCGATCACGTTGGAAATTCCGTCAATCGACGCATTGATCGCCTCGTCATTTTTGTTCGCCGACACAACCGACTCTCTGGAATCCTCGGACAATTCGCGGATGCTGGACGCGACCACGGCAAAGCCCTTGCCGGCTTCGCCTGCCCTTGCGGCCTCGATAGAGGCATTGAGGGACAGCAGCTTGATCATTCCTGCGATTTTCTCAACGTTTTGCGTCATGATATTATAATTGCTGACGCTGCACTTGATGTCGTCTGCGGAATTCTTAATTTGGTCGTTCAATGCCACCAAATCATTCATTTTCTCTGTCAAAGCGTTCATTTTCTCCGTTGTATGTATTCCGGTATTGCGAATCATATCTGTCTCGGTCTTGACATTCTCAATACGGTTTGCAAGCTGCTGGAACATGTTCATCAGCTCCTCGTTCATCTCGCTCACCTTGCGATTGACGTCCTCGACCTTTTGCCGTTCTTCCCTGATGGAGTGCATCATATACTGGTGGCAGTTTTCCTTTTCGTTAATTCCCTTTGCCAACGCTATTGCCATATCACGACAGGTGGGGAAACCACATGCGTGGCAGTCGAAATGCCGTTCTTTCTCCGTATTTTTGCCCAACATCTTAAATACACGTTCAATGTCGGATTCCTTCACCTCGACCTTTTTATTGCCATATGGCTTATAAGTGCGGATGTAATCCTGCAGATTGAGAGTCTTGTCAAATCCGTCAAACTGCAGATCCACACCCTTTTTGGTTTTATTCTTCTGGCGGACGCTATGTGCATACTGCTCCACGTCATACATGATGTTGTTCATGGCAAAGCAGTGGTAATTGGCGCCCGTGGCAGGACCGCCGTTGCAGCCGTCCTTGCAGCTTAGAACGTCAAAAACTGTGGGCAGATCCTTAGGATTCTGCGTCAGATACAGATCCAAATCCTCATAAAGCTTTTCCACACCCTCGGAGGTGATCACCTGCATAGTCGGCTCATGGATCAAAAGGTTTTTCATCAGTCCGCCGGGCTTGGGATAAATGGCGCCCTCAAGCCCCACATGGTCATCAAATTCAAACTTACTGTATATCTTGACATCAGGCAGCTTCACACCCGTTTGCACGAAATGGTCTCTTAGGTGCTCCATAGTCACGTTATAATCAATGACATGAGTGTCATGAAATTCATCCGCCTTAGCGATACAGGGAGAGATTGCGGCAATTTTGCCCTTGTACCCCAATACCTTTCTCAGATAGATTCCCAGACATAGCATGGGGCTATGAACCGGGGAAAGCTTATCGATCAATTCAGGTCTGTGCTTTAACACATAATTGACAACGGCGGCGCAAGGCTGTGAGATCACCTTGGCGTCAGGATGCTGCTTTAGGTATCGCAGATGCGCCCATGTACAAATGTCTGCGCCGAAGGAGACGTCATAAACCTTTTGGACGCCTTGATTCCTGCACCATTGCAGGACATGCCGCCACTTGCCGTCAAAGCCGATCTTAATGGACGGGGCGGCGATCAGTACGAGCTCCTCCTTGGACTTCAGCGCATCTAAAAAGGCATCAATGTCATCTTCAAAATGGCGGGCCTGATGCGAGCACGCCTTGATGCAGGCCCCGCATTTGATGCATTTGTCCTCGTCGATATGTATGATCAGTGTTCCGTTCTCGTCCATTTTGGCAATGTTTGCATCCATCACCGGACAGTTTCTCACACAGGCATTACAACCGACACATTTGTCAGTATCCAAACAAATTCTTCCCATAATCACCTTTTCCTTTGTTTTTTATCGGTAGGACATTACTGCGGCAAAATCTTATTGCGCCCGTACTTTTCTGCAAATTCTTTTGCCTGGACGGGGCGGCTGTAATAGAAGCCCTGAACCGTGTCACAGCCGTAGGAGGCCACCAGATCGACCTGCTCCCTGCTTTCAATCCCTTCAAATATCACGCGGTAATTTACTTCGTTCAGCATAGTGATCAGGGACTTGATGACAGCGCGCCCCTTATCGGTTTTCAGGGATTCACGGGCAAACGTGCCATCGAGCTTGATGATGTCAGCGGGAATATTGGCGATCTGGTTCAGGGAGGAATACCCCGATCCGAAATCGTCAACGCTGATCTGAAATCCCTTGTTCCTCAGACTGTCGATCGTCTCCACGATGCTCGAGAGGTCGTTGACGAAGGTGGATTCTACCAGTTCAAACTCCACAAGCTCGGGAGGAATCTCATATTGCCTTTGAAGGTTCAAGATCTTTTCCACAAATTGAGCGTTGGTAAATTCCTGCTTTGAGACATTTACGGAGATTACATAGGTGTTCATTCCCTCGTCCAAGCATTTGCGCTGGAAGGCAAACACCTTCTCGATCATGATCTTATCCAGCTTATCTATCAGCCCGATGCGCTCAAGCACGGGGACAAATCGACCGGGCATGATGATATTCCCTTGTTCATCGCGCATTCTTACAAGAGCCTCCCCGCCGACCACACAGTTTTGGGAGATAGATACCTTGGGCTGTATATAGAGCTCGATGCTGTCTGTCTCCGCGGAGCGGATAAACAGATTGGACATATTCATATTATCGAGGTGCTCACGGCAGTTATTGTCGTTGAATACCTGACAGTTGGTGTTAAAGGTGCCCTTGATGGCTTTTTTGGCAAGGTTGGAGCGGTCGATTGCAATGCGCACGTCAACGCTTGTATCCTCATAAAAATAAATTCCGATATATACATGATTGTGAACCAGAGGATATCGCATATATAGATCATTCTCAAATTCCTGACTTTTCTTGGTGAGATAGTAGATCAGCTCGTCCTTGGACAGATTGGTGGTGTCATACACCCCTCGAAACTGGTCAAAGCCCATGCCATATGCGGCAAGGCAGAGGGGCTCGTCGATGAAGAAAAAGGCGGCGATATCCGCCATGACCTCGTCGCCCTCGCTCATTCCGTAAAAGTCGTTAATATACTTAAAATTACTGATGTCCAATGCGATAAAGGCGAGTCTGTGCTCACCGGACTCCACCAGAGAAATCGCCTTATTGATGAAATTACTATTTCCGGATGTGATGCTATAGTAATTGTTCATGCGAACCCTCCCAAACGTTACGGTTCAGCCTTCCACTGAGCTGCAACATTGATGCACAAAATGGGTTTTCAGTTCATTTCGGCACCTGTTACAATATAATTCTACTATCTTTTTATGTTTTCCTCAACCTTTTTATGGATAATTTCTTAAAAAAAATAAAATTGTCTTAACTTTTTGGGGCAAAAAGGATAGTTGACAATCATTTCATCTCATGTAGCTTTTCCTCCGGCAGCCATTTCCTGAGCACCCGGCATACCTCCTTCATTGATATGGGTTTTGCCAGAAAGTCGTTCATTCCCGCCTCGGCAAATTCTTTCTGGGAGTCCACCAAAGCATTTGCGGACAAGGCGATGACGGGGAGCTTATGATAATAATCGCCCTCCATTTCCCGCAATTCCCTTGTCGCCTCCACTCCGTCCTTCACGGGCATCATATGATCCATGAACACGAGGTCATAGTGCTTCTCCCTGATTTTATCCAATGCGGTCTGACCGTTCTCCGCAAGCTCGATCTGCATTCCAAGAGGCTCCATCAGTGCTATGGCGACCTCCGCGTTGATCTCGTTGTCCTCCGCCATCAACACCAGTGCGTCAGGAGCGGTGAAGTTCATGAATTCCTGCTCCTGCTTCCTGCTTGCCTGCTGCATCTGTTCATAGTCCAAGGTCAGATCAGTCTTCGCAAAGTCCCTGACCTCCTGATGAATCGTGAAATAAAACTCGCTGCCCTTGCCATACTCACTGGTCACGCCTATGCTGCCCCCCATAAGCTCCACGAGCTGCTTGGAAATGGCAAGACCAAGCCCCGTGCCCTCCTTGCTGTGGTTTTTCTTGGTATTCACCTGTTCAAAGGAGTGGAACAGCTTCGCGAGATCGTCCTCGCGAATGCCCTGTCCGCTGTCTTGGACGGAGAAGTACAGCTCGATGTCCTTGTCCTTGATCTCCTGCACCTTTATGGTCAGCTTGACATAGCCCTCCTCGGTGAACTTGGTGGCATTGTTCATCAGGTTGATGATGATCTGGCGGATGCGCAGGGCGTCGCCGTAGAGTGCCTTCGGCAGATTCTCGTCAATGTCAAAGAGCAGCTCCACCTTCTTGTCGCCGATCCTTGTCTTGAAGATCACGCTCAGGTCGCTGAACATGGCGGCAGTCTCATATTCCTCCTCTATGATCTCAAGCTTGCCCGATTCGATCTTGGAAAAGTCCAGAATGTCGTTGATAATGGCTAGCAGGGCGTCGCCGGAGTTTTTGATATTCATCAAATACTTGGTGTCCTCGGGAGAGCGTTCGCTGCGCAGCATCACGTCTGTCATGCCGATTATGGCGTTCATGGGTGTGCGTATCTCGTGGGACATATTGGAGAGAAAGGCGGATTTGGCCTTACTTGCCTCCTGCGCCCTTTGCTCCGCGTCCTGAGCGGTCAGGGTCGCCACGAGAAGCTTGCTGTTTTGTTGGTTTAAAAGGGTGACGAGGATAATGGCGACTGCCCCGCATACGGCAACAGTTGCCGCGGCTATGATAAGCTCCGGAACGAGGTATTCATCACCGTCGGAGGTCACGGGGGAGATAAAGCAGGATAGGGCAAGTATACCGATCCACAGCTCACTGAGCGCAATGATAGCGGCACACACCTTATAGCTGCAAAATACAACCGTCATGGCAATCGGGATACATACGAGGTGTATGATTCCGCCGACTCCTCTATGTATGATTGACAGTGCGCCGAACATGCATACAATGGTGATGATGGGCGAGACATTTTTCACCGGCTCGGGAATCCTCTCAGAGCGCACACAGAGCTCCTGCAGCACGAGAGTCACGGCGAGCAGAACCACCGGCAGCAGGATATAATAGATGATATATTCCCTGACGGGAAGCGTGAGCAGATTAAGATGCTCCATGATCTTGTAGAACACCAATTCAAAGGCTACAAGCGCAAGGTAGATCAGATTGGCGGTGATGTCGAATATTTTTCGATAGTTGTTATAATCCGGAAGTAATTTTTCTGTGTCCATTTTCGTTCTCCCATAAACATGCAATATATAGATATTATAAAGAGTTGCGGAGGATATTTCAACCGTTCCTGCACCAAAAGGAGATTTTTTATGTAACAGTTCAGTCTTCAAATCATTGTGCGGAGGGGCGGCGGGAGATGACTGGGAGTGTTTTGCGGACTGGCTGCGGTTGGGTGTTTTCTAATAGTGCGGGGGTGAATATTGCAATTTGCGGGTCGGCTTTAAGGTGCATCCATGCACCGTAAAGCCTGAAATGCGCATCCGTGCGCATTTCACCCTAGGTTTTGGACGCACTATAAGAAAACGCTCCAACCTCTGCCGAAGTCCGCAAAACACTCCCGGTCATCTCCCGCCTTGATACCCGTACAAAGCAAATATACTCAAATAACGAATTATTTTATGCCTGAACTAGTAACAGCTGAACTGCGATATTGATCTTGTTTTGGAATTGTACTTGAACTTATAAAACTTCTCTTATATAATCAATGTCAGGGATGAAAAATAACGTGAAACAGGGAGATGCCGACGGATGAAACTACTTTCTTTATTTTCCGGTTGTGGCGGTATGGACATTG
The DNA here is from genome assembly GCA_023663505.1 of Muribaculum sp. Lineage (GTDB taxonomy): Bacteria > Bacillota > Clostridia > Lachnospirales > Lachnospiraceae > Acetatifactor. The sequence goes on along the minus strand of JAMPHH010000003.1, from coordinate 123,950 downwards.
GGTTTGAAGGGGATTTTGTATGTTTAAAAAAGGCGATCAACAGTTCGCTTCATCAGGATTGGATCAAAGAAGACAAGGGGGATTGGGTTCGGGTTGTGCCGACAGCCTTTCATACGGTTTTTGCTAATGACATTAGACCTGACGCAAAGGCGGCATGGGTCTCTTATTTTCAAAATAAGAAAAATGATGCCAATGAAATATATCATTTGGAAAGCATAGTCGATTTGGTGAAACGGGCTAAAGCCGGAGATATGGTATTCCCTGCGGATATTGATATTGTGACAGGAGGTTTTCCTTGTCAGGATTTTTCTATCGCAGGGAAAAGATTGGGATTCCATTCGCAAAAGAGCCATTTGGGGGCGGCGCTTGCAGGCGACGAACCGTCTGTTGAAAGCCGCGGTCAGCTGTATATGTGGATGCGGGAAGTGGTAGACATAACAAAGCCTAAATTATTTATTGCCGAGAATGTCAAAGGGCTTACCAACTTAGCTGATGTTAAGGAAGTAATAGAACATGATTTTGCGACGGCTGGTAATGGCGGCTATATTGTTGTTCCCGCAAAGGTACTCTATGCGCCAGATTATGGTGTTCCCCAGTCCAGAGAGCGTGTTATTTTCTTTGGATTTAAAAAGAATGCGCTTACGAAAGATGCGATGTCAGCTCTTAAACAAAGTGTAATCCCAAAGGAATATGATCCCTACCCGATCAAAACGCATGGTGAAACACTTACCCCGTTTGTGACGTGCTCGGATGCGTTGGTGGATTTAAACGAGCCGGAATCCTCCAACGATTTGTCTCAAAAAAAGTATTCCAAGGCAAAATATATGGGGAGTCATTGTCAGGGGCAGACAGAAATCAAATTGGACTCCGTGGGACCGACAATCAGGTCGGAGCATCACGGGAATATTGAGTATCGAAGGCTAAGTGTCGAGCATGGGGGCAGGCACGAGGCGGAATTGCAATGCGGCATGAAGGAACGGAGATTGACTGTACGGGAGTGTGCAAGACTTCAAACGTTTCCGGACGAATATCAGTTTATACTCCCGCAGACGGAGGAGAATGTCAGTGTTTCATCTAGTGACGCATATAAAATTATAGGTAATGCCGTGCCATGTGTCTTGGCATATCATATTGCAAAAAACATAGAGAATAAATGGAGCAGGTATTTTGGGGAGGATGCTGCTGATGTTGGATAGAATGCAGACATATTTGAACATTCTTAATGCCGCCACACAGATTGCGAAAAGGAACCTTGATGACAGGGTGGCGGCGAATGGAAAAATTAAAATGAGCGGCACGGAATTTGAACAGGTTGTCAAGGGGGCGCTTCAAGAGGCTGGAATTAAGGCGGAACAGATTTCACACAGCCCGCAAAAATTTCCGGATTATGTTATTACAGATGATGAAGCGGAGATCACGATAGGTATAGAGGTAAAAAAGACGGATTCGGACAAATGGGAAATACAAGGCGGAAGTATTTACGAGAGCTTGAAAAATGACGTTGACGACACTTTTGTTTTCATGGGAAAGTTTGGCGGAAAGGAACCGGAGGTCAGGCTAAAGAGATATAAAGAATGTTGGCGGGATCTAAAAGTAACGCATAGTCCGCGAATCTATCTTGACTTGGATATTCCTGCGGGAGAGGATTACATTACCCGTAATGATGCCGAGGACTTATTGGAGTTGAGCGGAGAGGATTTAAACCGAAGGATAAGGGAGCTGCTTCGCACGGATAAATCCACATGGTGGAGTGAAGATAAAACGACTTCCTATGCTGATCTGAGTCCTGATGAGAAGGATGTGTACCTGAATGATGGAATTGCTTTATTTCCGGAGGTGTTTGGAAGCGATTACGACAATTTTGCCCAATGGATGATGTATGGTTGTCTGGTGTGGTGTACATGCGTGAGAGATATTTTTTCGGCAGGTGGCGTGGTATTGTATCAGGGCGTGTATTTTTCCGCAGTAATGTATAGGACAATAGAAAATATTGATCTCATTGTCAAGCGTATTACAAATATGTCAAAGAAAGAAGTAGAGAGATATTGGCATGTTGACGATGAAACTGATGGACGGATTGGCATATGGGTTGATTTGGTACAACAGAATTTGAAGATATCAAATCAGTTGATTAAAAAGAATCAGACACTTGAGCGTTTTAAGAATATGCCGGAATCGGAAGTCGAGAGTCTGATTTCTGAGGAATTTATACATATCTTGAGGAAGTATGTGAGGTAAAGAAGCATCGAAATGGGGAAATTTATGGGCAGATACACGCCGGAACAAACCTATAAAATAATGAGTGCGGTTCATTCCAAGGATACCGATATTGAGGTGAAGCTTCGCAAGGCGTTGTGGGACAAAGGATATCGTTATAGGAAAAATATCTCCGCGCTGCCGGGTACGCCGGATATAGTCCTACCAAGTATATGCTTGCTATTTTCTGTGATTCGGAATTTTGGTACGGCAAGGATTGGGAGGTATTGAAGCCAAGGCTTCAAAAAGGGAAGAATCCAGAATTCTGGGTGAATAAGATCGAAAGGAACCAAAACAGGGATATCGAGGTCAATCAAAAGCTTTGTGCTATGGGTTGGACAGTTGTCCGGTTTTGGGGAAAAGAGATATTGTCGCATACGGATGAATGTATCCGAGCGATTGAGGACGCAATTTTTGACATAGAGATGACGCGGTTTGACGGCGGGCTGGAGGATAGCAATTATACATGACCAAACATGAGGTTTTAAAAACATATTTTGGCTACGATTCCTTTCGGGGCAGTCAGGAGGGAATCATAGACAGTATCTTGGAGGGGCAGGACGTCCTTGCCATTATGCCGACGGGCGCGGGGAAGTCCCTCTGTTACCAAGTGCCCGCGTTGATGATGCCTGGGATTACGATTGTGATATCCCCCCTGATCTCGCTCATGAAGGATCAGGTGCGGGCGTTGAATGACGCAGGTATTCACGCGGCATATTTGAACAGTACCCTGACGGAGACCCAGATGGAGAAGGCGCTTGCCAATGCGCGCAGGGGGCAGTATAAGATTATCTATGTGGCGCCGGAGAGGTTGGAGACCTATGGCTTTCAGAGCTTCACAAGAGCGGTGGAGATCTCCATGGTGGCGGTGGACGAGGCGCATTGTATCTCCCAGTGGGGGCAGGATTTCCGCCCCAGCTATCTCAATATTGTGAAAATGATCGAGTCCCTGCCGGGGCGTCCTGTCGTGTCGGCTTTTACGGCGACGGCGACGCAGGAGGTGCGGGAGGATATTCTTTGCGTGCTGAGATTACAGGATCCGGCTGTGACGGTGACGGGCTTTAATCGGGAAAATCTGTATTTTGAGGTGCGCGAGCAGAAGAACAGACCATTGGCGGCGCTTCGATATGTGCGGGAGCACGGGGGCGAGAGCGGCATTATCTACTGCGCCACGAGGAAGAACGTGGAGGCGGTGTATGAGCTTTTGGAGGGAAACGGGGTTCCCGTGGCAAAGTATCACGCAGGGCTTTCCAACGAGGAGCGCAAGCGCAATCAGGACGCTTTTATTTATGACGAAAAGCCCGTGGTGGTGGCGACCAACGCCTTTGGCATGGGGATAGACAAGTCCAATGTGCGATATGTCTTGCACTATAATATGCCCCAGAGCATAGAGAATTATTATCAGGAGGCAGGGCGCGCGGGGCGCGACGGGGAGCGGGCGGATTGTGTGCTGCTGTACTCGCCGCAGGACGTGATGCTCAATCAGTATTTGATTGACAATAAGGAAGTGCGGGCGGACATGACTCCCGAGGAGAACGAGGCGGTACAGGAGCGTGACAGGAAGCGTTTGCAAGCGATGACAAGGTATTGCACCACCAAGGACTGTCTGCGCGCATATGTGCTCAGGTATTTCGGGGAGCGGGCATGCGATTGCGGGAATTGCTCCAACTGTCTGGCGGAATATGAGGAAGTTGACGTGTCGGAGACCTGCCGTCATATTTTGCAGTGTGTGAGGGCGATCAGGGGGCGCTTTGGCATCAATGTGGTGGTTGGTATCCTGCGGGGCGAGCGGAAGAACAAGCTTCTATCCTATGGGTTTGACAGTCTGGACTGCTTTGGGGCGGAACGGGGATGCAGCGAGAGCTATTTAAAACAGGTGATCGCTGAGCTGGTTGACAAGGGTGCGCTCTATGTCACCAATGACAAATACGCTGTGTTGAAGCTGGGGGCGTCCGCAGGGGAGTTGATGGGACAGGAGCAGCCGATCCTGCTGCGGGTTGCCGCGGGCAGGCAGGGATTGTCAGGCGGCGGAGCAGACGGCGGCGCGGCTTCGGACGCTGTCGGTGGAACAGGAAGGTCAGGCAAGGGGAAGAAGTCCCAGAGGATCTCAGACACTCTCACGTCGAGGGGACTGGAGCTTTTTGACAGGCTGCGGGAGACCCGAGTCGCCTTGGCGCGCAGGGAAGGAATGCCGCCCTATATTGTCGGCACGGATAAAATGCTCGTGGACATGTGCGTGAAGCTGCCGCTTAGCCCGCAGGAGATGCTGCAGGTGAACGGCATGGGAGAGTATAAGGTCGAGAAATACGGAAAAGATTTCTTGGAGACGATAAGAGAATTTACGCAGGGCAGAAGGGAGATACTGTATTATACGGAGCGGGAATAAGGGCTTGCAAACAAAGCTGGTTTTTAGTAAAATCTAAAGTGTGACTTTGGATTTGCATAATGTTTTTCTTTACAATCTGGCTGTGCAAACATATAATATTTTTAAAGTGATATAAGGTCACGGGAAATAATTTTTGAGACAGCATTGAATTTAACTAAGTTCTATAACGATAAAAGCGGTAAACGCAAAGGAGAAAGACATGGATGTATCTTCAACAATTTTTCAGCCAATTTTTGAAGGCGTAAAACAATATGTTGTGCCCCTATTTCAGCGTTCATATAGTTGGAGCAAAAAAGAATGGACGACTTTGTGGGAAGACATTAAAGAGTTATATGATTCGGAAGAACCAAAGCAACATTTTATGGGGTCAATAGTTACTATTCCGGCAAAATCGGTACCGGAAGGTGTTGCAAAGTTTTTATTGATTGATGGACAACAAAGAATTACAACATTTTATTTGATTTTAATGGTTATTGGAGATTTATACCATGAAATGGGGGAACAGGAAAAGTTTGAGGAAATAAAAAATATTTACTTAGTAAATCCATATAAAAGAGGCAATGATTTTTACAAATTATTGCCCACTCAGGTTGATCGAAATGCTTTTACAAATATTAGCGCAAATCCGACAGAAAAGCTTGAACATGGAATGTGGGATGCATATTCCTTTTTTAAGAGGAAACTTTCCTTGAATATTGATTTAGACAAAATGAAGACCATTATTACAACAAAGATGTCTGTTGTCAGCATTGTTTTGGATTCAGCGGATAATCCGTATCTTGTTTTTGAAAGCCTTAACCACAAAGGGAAGCCCTTATCCGTAGCAGATTTGATTAGAAATTATGTATTTATGAATATCCATGTCGATAGGCAAGATCAAGTATATAATGAAATATGGAAACCTATGCAGGACAGATTGGAGGACACAATTCCTGATTTTGTGCGTCATTATTTAACAATGAATGGCGACAATATTAATACAGGAGATGTTTATAATGTTTTAAAGGATCTGATAGATGAGAAAGGGATAGATGTTTGTTTGCAAGACTTAAACAAATTTTCTAAAATTTATAATTTATTTTTATATCCAGAGAATGAACCAAATAAGAAACTTAGCAAGGAATTAAGTGTATTAAAACGATTGGATATATCTACATCGTATCCGTTATTGCTTAATTTGTATGGATTGTATGTGAATGGTGAAATATCGGCAGATGAATTGGCAGATATGTTTGTTGTAATTGAAAATTTTATTATTAGACGTTTTGTATGTGGAGTCCCTACCAACCAGTTAAATAAAGTATTTCCACAAGTTTTTGGACAGATGCAAAAAGTAGAGAATGGCTCATATTTAGGAAAATTGAAAAGTGTTTTGCAATCTAAAAATTACCCTAAAGATTATGAATTTAAGGAAAATTTGAAAATAGCAAAATTGTATGGAAATGGAGATAGGGTAAAGAAGACAAAAATCATTTTGGATCGTTTGGAGGAATCTTTTGGACATAAAGAGATGAGTTTGTTGGAAAATATGACAATCGAGCATATCATGCCACAAAAATTAACAGAAGAATGGCAAATACACTTAGGAGATAAGTTTGAGGAAGTACATGAAATATATTTAAACACATTGGGGAATTTGACTTTAACAGCGTATAATTCTGAACTTTCTAACAGCAGTTTTAAAAAGAAGTGTGGTATATATGGTGAGTCCCATCTAGAAATAAATAAATATTTTTCAACAATTGAAAAATGGTCAGAGGATGAGATAAAAAAGAGAACAGAAGTATTGGCTGATAAGGTTATGCAGGTATATCCATATTTTGGAGAAAAAATTAACAGTAATGAATTTTCTGATGTAACGGGAACAAAACCATACTCATTAATGGTTTTAGGGCAGGAATATAATGTTAATTATTGGTCGGATGTGCTTTTATACACCTTGCAAGTGGTTTCAGATTTGGCACCAGAAAAGATTGAATCCATAGAAGAAGAGTATCCTTCTCTTCTTGGTAAGGATAGAACAGCATTTAGGCGACCTAAAGAGTTAGCTAATGGATATTTCTATGAAGCCAATTTAAGTGCTACATCTATCTATAATTTTTGTAAGCAACTGGTAAATATTATGGAATTTTCAGAAGATGAGTGGAAGGTTGAAGTAACAAATTAGGTTTTTGAAAGGATTAATTGTATAGATGGGTTTATGACAAAAAGCGAAGTGGGATATGGTTGAAGACATGTTGGAATATGTAATTAAATCTACAAATCAATACATTGAAAATATGCCCAAAAAAGAACGAAAGAAGTATGGACAATTCTTTACGAGCATGGAGACTGCTCGATTTATGGCAAATTTATATTCTATATCCATGGATATGCAAAAGATAAGTGTTCTGGACGCTGGGGCAGGATCTGGAATTTTATCCTGTGCATTAATTGAGCGATTGGAAGAAATAGAAGCGATAGAAGAAATTGAATTGACATGTTTTGAGAATGACAGTAATGTCCTTCCGATGCTGCAAAGTAATTTAGAATATTGTCAGCGTAATTCCACTAAAAAAATTACGATCAATGTATCTACCGATAACTATATTCTGAGTCAATATTTGGATTTTAATTATATGATTGGTGGCAATCCTGATCCTAAAAAGTATGATTTGGTTATAGGCAATCCACCCTATATGAAAATTTCCAAGGATGCACCAGAAGCGATAGCTATGCCGGAAGTTTGTTATGGCGCACCTAATTTATACTTTATTTTTGCGGCAATGGGACTTTTCAATTTAAAAGAGAATGGTGAAATGGTTTATATCATTCCACGTTCGTGGACTTCGGGAGCATATTTTAAGAGATTCAGGGAGTATTTTCTGGCTGCGGGAAAATTGGAGTATATTCATCTATTTGTTAGCAGAGATAAGGTATTTGACAAGGAAGAAGTATTGCAGGAAACCATTATAATTAAAGTAAAAAAGACTATGGAGGTGCCGGAAAAAGTAACAATCACTTCCTCAAGGTCAAATAACGATTTCGCAGATTTGACAGCGTTGGATGTTCCATATGATTTGGTGGTATCAGGGGAAGGTTATTATGTATACCTTGTGACAAATGAAGAGGAAGTTAAAGTCCTAGAAAAGTTACAAAAGTTTGATAAAACTTTGCCGGATATCGGACTGAAAATGAAAACAGGATTAACAGTTGATTTCCGTAATAGAGAGATACTTCGGGATGAAGCTGAGGAAGGGGCAATTCCACTTTTTTATTCTCAACATATACGAAAGGGGCAAGTGTGTTTCCCTATCCAAAAAGAGCACGAATATGTCGTAACTGATCAGAGGGGCTTGATGCAGGACAATCGAAATTATTTGTTTATGAAAAGATTTACGGCAAAAGAGGAACACCGCAGATTGCAGTGTGGGGTATATTTGTCAAAAAACTATCCACAGTATACTAAGATAAGTACACAAAACAAAATTAACTTTATTGATGGTCTGCTTTCAGAGATGTCAGAATGCTTGGTGTACGGTTTATATGTACTCTTCAATTCAACGCTTTATGATTCGTATTATCGGATATTGAATGGATCGACGCAGGTTAATTCAACAGAAGTTAATTCTATGCCGGTGCCGGATTTGGAATCCATACAAGAGATGGGCAGAATTCTGATGAAAAGTCAGGATATGTCAGAAAAGAATTGCAACATGATATTGGAGGGATACTGTGGGCAAGGTAGATGAAGCAAGAGATTTATTAAATTTATTGGGAATGCCGAAAGCACAGCAGGCGGATATATGTTGCTATGTTTTGTTGGCAATGGCGGGAGTGAAACCAGATGATGCATGGGTAGATGCAAATAATGAGTGGATTCGCATTCATGACATTATCCGGTTTGTCAATACATACTATGGAACAACTTATGCGGAGAACAGCCGGGAAACATTCCGCAAACAGGCACTACATCATTTTAGAACGGCTGCGTTGGTAGAAGACAACGGAAAAGCAACAAATAGTCCAAATTATCGATATAGGATTACAGCGGAAACCTTACAAGTGATAAAAACGTATCGTTCCTCTGAATGGCAGAATGCATTGGGACGATTTATGGCATACCATGAGAGATTGATAGACACTTATATGTCTAAGAAGAAAATGACGATGATGCCCGTGAAAATTAATGGTGAGGATTTTCAATTTTCATCAGGGCAGCATAATGAGTTGCAAAAGGCTATTATAGAACAATTTGCCCCCAGATTTGCACCAAACTCCGAGTGCTTATATGTGGGGGATACAACGAAAAAGGATCTCGTAAAAAATGTTGATATGCTGTCAAAACTTGGATTTGAAATAACTCTTCACGATAAGATGCCAGATGTGGTTCTGTATCGAGAAGATAAGGATTGGATTTATTTTGTTGAATCGGTAACCTCTGTAGGTCCGATGGATCCAAAGAGGATATTAGAAATTATAGAGATGACGAAAAAAGTTACAGCAGGGAAAATTTTTGTAACGGCATTTCTTGATTTCAGAACATACAAGAAATTTTCGGAGAGCTTGGCATGGGAAACGGAAGTTTGGATAGCGGAGATGCCGGAACATATGATACATTTGAATGGGGATAAGTTTTTGGGACCTAGATAAATGGCTAGAATAATAGGATGGGAAAGCTATGATAAAGAGAAAATTGTAATAGTATAAGCAGCCGAGCAATTTGATAAAATTTTTGCTTGACTTTTCCCATGGAATCGCATATGATTAGTAACATAAATGCGATGAAGGAGACTCTTGCCGGGGAGCATGACAGGAATACGGCGTCACCGACTGAGAGCGCTGTTTGTGGGAAGCGGCAAAGGGAACACTCTGGAGCAGGCTGTTTGAAGGCATCGGCGGATTGTAAATGACAGTGTGTTTGCAATCGGCGGAGAAGGTGAGGTAGGGCAGCACGTCCCATGCGTTAAGTGGAAAAGGTGGATGAACAAAGGCGTTCATCAATGCGGGTGGTACCGCGGGTATTAGAGATTATCCGTCCCGGGATGCAGAAGATGGCATTCCGGGATTTTTTGTGCGAGCAATGAGGTGAGGCATATGTGGCGAGGAGGAGAAGCTATGTACAGAGATTTGACAGTGAAAGAGATTGGTGAGCAGCATATCGGGCAGACCCTGCAGATGGCGGGCTGGGTGGAAAACATACGTGATCACGGCGGTGTGTCCTTTATCGACCTGCGGGATATGTATGGCGTGCTGCAGGTGGTTATCCGCAACACGGAGCTTTTAAAGGGGCTCTCCAGAGAGATGTGTATTTCTGTCAAGGGACCTGTGGAGAAGCGCGACGAGGAGACCTATAATCCCAAGATTCTCACGGGCACTATCGAGCTGGAGGCGCAGTCTGTCGAGGTGCTGGGCAGGGTGTACCGGCAGCTTCCCTTTGAGGTCATGACCTCGAAGGAGACCCGCGAGGAGGTGCGGCTGATCTATCGTTATCTCGATCTGCGCAACGCCAAGGTAAAGGACAATATTATCTTCCGTTCTCAGGTGATTGCTTTCCTTCGCCAGAAAATGACGGAGCTTGGATTCTTGGAGATTCAGACGCCGATCCTCTGTGCTTCCTCACCTGAGGGGGCGAGGGATTATATCGTTCCCTCCAGAAAGTACAAGGGCAAGTTCTATGCGCTGCCCCAAGCACCCCAGCAGTACAAGCAGCTTTTGATGGTGAGTGGTTTTGATAAATATTTTCAGATCGCGCCCTGCTTTCGCGACGAGGACGCGCGGGCGGATCGGTCGCCCGGAGAGTTCTATCAGCTTGACTTTGAGATGAGCTTTGCCACACAGGAGGACGTGTTCAAGGTGGGCGAGGAAGTGTTGTCCGCCACCTTCGAGCGGTTTGCGCCGCAGGGGTACGAGGTGACGAAGGCGCCCTATCCGATCATCAGCTACAGGCAGGCGATGCTGGAATTTGGCACGGATAAGCCGGATTTGAGAAACCCTTTGCGTATACAGGACGTGACGGAATTTTTCCAGAAATGTACCTTTAAGCCCTTTATCGGGCGGACGGTGCGCGCCATCAAGGTACATGCGGATATGTCCAAGGGATTTCATGAGAAGCTGCTAAAATTCGCCACGGATATGGGAATGGGCGGTCTGGGCTATCTGGAGATCGCGGAGGATCTAAGCTACAAGGGACCGATTGACAAGTTTATACCCGAGGAGCTCAAGCCCGTGCTCAGGGAGCAGGCAGGGCTGTCTGTGGGGGACACGATCTTTTTTATCGCCGATAAGGAGGATCGGGCGAATTACTATGCGGGGCAGCTTCGCAACGAGCTGGGCGACAAGCTGGGGCTTACGGAGAAGCAGGCATACCGTTTCTGCTACGTGAATGATTTCCCCATGTTCGAGCGCGATGCGGACACAAAGCAGATTGGCTTTACCCACAATCCGTTCTCCATGCCTCAAGGCGGGTTGGAGGCGTTGGAGACCAAGGACCCGTTGGAGGTGCTCGCATATCAGTATGACATTGTGTGCAACGGCGTGGAGCTTTCCTCTGGCGCGGTGCGCAATCACGATATGCGAATCATGGAGAAGGCTTTCGAGATTGCAGGCTATGACAAGGAGACCTTGAAAAATAAATTTGGCGCCTTGTATCAGGCATTTCAGTTTGGGGCGCCCCCTCATGCGGGCATGGCTCCCGGTGTGGACCGTATGCTGATGCTTTTGAGAAACGAGGACAATATCCGAGAGGTGATTGCCTTCCCTATGAGCGGTTCCGCGCAGGATTTGATGTGCGGCGCGCCGAATGACGTGACGGAGACGCAGCTTCGCGAGGTGCATATCAAGGTGAGGGACTAAGGCATGGATAGGAGGAAGTAAAATGGCGAATGTGATCGATGACGCAACGATAGAATATGTGGGTATTCTTGCAAAGCTGGAGCTCTCCGAGGAGGAGAGGGAGCAGGCGAAGAAGGATATGGCGGAGATGCTGGATTATATTGACAAGCTGGGAGAGCTGGACACGGAGGGCGTGGAGCCCATGTCTCACGTGTTTCCCGTGCGGAATGTGTTTCGTGAGGACGTCGTCACCAATGGCGATGACAGGGAGAATATTTTGCGCAACGCTCCCGCCGAGAAGGACGGCATGTTCGTCGTGCCACAGACCTTCGGAATGTGAACGGAATGAAGAAATTGCTTGTGCCGCCGGAGGCGGCATGATGGGAAGTATGATAAGAAAAGAGGTAGTCATGAATATTTTAGACTATACAGCGACAGAGCTGTCTAAGAAAATCAAACAGGGAGAGATCAAGGTCACGGAGGCGGTGGAGGCGGTCTTTGAGCGGATTGGCAGCAGGGAGGAGGAGCTTCACTGCTATATCACCTTGGAGAAGGACAAGGCGCTTGAGCGTGCAGTGCAGGTGCAGCGCGGGATAGATGCGGGAGAGCTGACAGGTCCCTTGGCGGGAGTCCCCTTTGCCATCAAGGACAATCTCTGCACGGAGGGGACGCTTACTACCTGTGCGTCCAAAATTTTGGAGAATTTCATTCCGACTTACAGCGCGGAGGCAGTGCGCCTCTTGGAGCAGGCGGGGGCAGTGATACTTGGCAAGACGAATATGGACGAGTTTGCCATGGGGAGCACCACGGAGACCTCTTATTATGGGGTCACAAGGAATCCACACAACACGGCGCATGTGCCCGGCGGCTCGTCAGGCGGTTCGGCGGCGGCAGTAGCGGCGGGGGAGTGCTTCGCGGCACTGGGTTCTGACACGGGCGGCTCCATTCGACAGCCCGCTTCCTATTGCGGCGTGGTGGGCATGAAGCCCACCTATGGCACGGTGTCCCGCTATGGCTTGATCGCTTATGGGTCTTCATTGGATCAGATTGGACCGTTGACTAAGGACGTGCGGGACTGCGCGACGATTCTTGAGACCATTTGCTCCCATGACAGCAAGGATTCCACCTCCATGGAGCGGGAGGGGACGGATTTTACTTCCGCGTTGGTGGAGGACGTGAAGGGTATGAGGATAGGCATTCCCAGAGATTACTTTGGGGAGGGAATCGACAGCGAGGTGAAGGACAAGGTGTTTGGCGCGGCGAAGCGGTTAGAGGAGCTCGGCGCCGTGGTGGAGGAATTTGATCTAAGCCTTGTGGAGTATGCGATTCCCACCTACTATACCATTGCGGCGGCGGAGGCAAGCTCGAATCTGGAACGCTTTGACGGCATCAAATACGGATACCGCGTGACAGGGGTGGAGGATATGCACCCTATGTATAAGAGAACCCGCTCGGAGGGCTTCGGACCCGAGGTGAAACGCCGTATTATGCTGGGCTCCTTTGTGCTGAGCTCGGGTTATTATGACGCTTATTATCTGAAGGCTCTGAAGGTGAAGGCTCTGATCAAAAAAGCATTTGACGATGCGTTTGCCCGTTATGACTGCATCTTAGGGCCGGTGGCGCCCACCACGGCGCCGGAGCTTGGCAAGAGTCTGGCGGACCCCATCAAGATGTATTTGGGGGATATCTACACGATCGCCGTGAATCTGGCAGGACTTCCCGGCATCAGTGTTCCCTGCGGGACGGATTCCAAGGGGCTGCCCGTCGGTCTGCAGTTGATTGGGGATTGCTTTCAGGAGAAGAAGCTGATCCGGGCGGCGTATACCTACGAACAAAGGGGATAGATTGAAAAATCAAAGATTTTTCAATCAGAAATTTGTGCTTGCGCCCAAATTTCCGGTTTGCGGCAAGAATGGGGATTAGGTTGAAAAATAAATTTTTCAACCGCGAATTTGTGCCTGCACAATGCGTAAAAACACGCATGAAAGTTCGCAGATTGCGGGAAGGCATGGTTATTAGATTGAAAAAATCAAAGATTTTTCAACCGGCAATTTGAGTCAGAGCCTCAAATTGTCTTGATCGCAGTAAACTGCTCTGATATGGAGGATTAAAATGGCGAAAGAATATGAGACAGTCATCGGCCTTGAGGTGCATGTGGAGCTTGCTACCAAGACAAAGATATTCTGCGGCTGCTCCACGGCCTTTGGCGGAGAGCCCAACACCCATACCTGTCCCGTCTGTACGGGGATGCCTGGTACGCTTCCGGTATTAAACAAGCAGGTGGTGGAGTATGCGATCGGTGTGGGGATTGCCACGAACTGCACTATCACACAGTATTGCAAATTTGACAGAAAGAATTATTTCTATCCGGACAACCCGCAGAACTATCAGATCTCCCAGCTATATCTCCCCATCTGCAGAAACGGTTATGTGGAGATCGAGCTGACGCAGGAGAGCGGCGGGGAACAGGGCGGACAGGCAGCCTCTGTCAAGAAGATCGGTATCCATGAAATCCATATGGAGGAGGATGCGGGCAAGCTGATCCATGACGATTGGGAAGGGTGTTCTCTGGTGGATTATAACCGTTCCGGTGTGCCACTGATCGAGATCGTGTCCGAGCCCGATATGCGAAGCGCCGAGGAGGTGATCGCCTATCTGGAGAAGCTCCGCATGATCATTCAGTATCTCGGCGCTTCCGACTGTAAGCTGCAGGAGGGCTCTATGAGGGCTGACGTGAACCTGTCCGTGCGTGAGGTGGGGGCGAAGGAATTTGGCACCCGCACCGAGATGAAGAACCTCAATTCCTTCCGCTCGATCGCCCGCGCGATTGAGGGGGAGAGAGCCCGCCAGATCGATCTGATAGAGTCGGGGGAGGTGGTCGTTCAGGAGACCCGCCGCTGGGACGACACGAAGGAGGTCTCCTATGCCATGCGCTCTAAGGAGGACGCTCAGGATTATCGATATTTTCCGGATCCCGATCTTCCGCCCGTGAGTATCAGCGATGAATGGCTGGAGCGTATTCGGGGCAGCCAGCCGGAGTTTCGGGAGGAGAAGCGCAGGCGTTACAAGGAGACCTTTGACATTCCTGATTATGATATAGACATCATCACGGATTCCAAGCATATGGCGGATATCTTTGAGGCGACGGTGGCTCTGGGGGCGCAGCCCAAGAAGGTGTCCAACTGGCTGATGGTGGAGACCCTGCGCATTTTAAAGGAGCGTGAGCTTGATCCGGAGGATATCCTTTTCTCGCCAGAGCATCTGGCAGCTCTGATTGATCTGGCAGATAAAAAGGTGATCAATTCCACGGTGGCGAAGGAAGTGTTCGAGGTGATGTTTGCAGAGGATATTGACCCTGTAAGCTATGTGGAGGAGAAGGGATTAAAGACCGTAAATGACGAGGGGGCTCTCCGCAAGACCGTTGAACAGGTCATTGCAGACAACCCCCAGTCAGTAGAGGATTATCATAATGGTAAGGAGAAGGCAATCGGCTTCCTTGTCGGGCAGACGATGAAGGCGATGCAGGGCAAAGCGGACCCCGCAAGCGTCAACCGTTTGCTGAAGGAGCTGCTTTAGTTGATGGTTTCAGTGGTTTTTACCGCCTGTGCCTTGTTCAGTGAGTTGCGTATGGCTTCTATCAGAACAAGTGAGGTGTATTTGTTGTCTGAGGTGTATGAGATGTTTTCAAGGGACTGTGTCTCATAAACCTGACTGCATATGGACTCCAATGCCGGTTCTAACAGCGGGTACATGGTGGTCACGGATTCGCTCAGGTTTACAAGGCGTATGGAGGAGATGGCTTCCTGGCTGACGATGACCTCCACGTCAATGGTCTGCCCGCCCAATACTAATTCGGTGGTATAGATGCCGGGTATGTAAGGCGCTGCCGAGGTGGTTGTCACGGTGTCCGTGGCAGGTTCTTCCGTCTGGGGCGGCGTGTCGGGCGTTGCGGGTGTTTCCTCCTCCTTCCCCGGCAGGAACATGACGACAAGCAGAATCACAAGCAGAATGCCCAATGCGGCAAAAACACCTGTATAGATCAACTCCTTCATATGAAGTACCACAATTTTGGTCTTTGCACTCATAACGTATACTCCTTGGCCCTATCGGGCATTTCACTTTGTAAAGGATATGATTTGAGTGTTCGGAATATGCGTATCAGTTTAGCCATGGAATGATTTGTAAGCTGTGCATGGGTGCTTGCACACAATGCACTGATTGCAAATCATTTCATGGGCGAAGCGCCTCACATGAATAAAAGATGAGCCGCATAGCGGCGACGGATGCGAAGCAGACGCTTTTATGAATGTGAGGGCTAAACTGATACAGACATGCAAATATAAGGAAATATATTTTATGCGCCGCACAGCGGCAGAATGTGAGGGAATATGAACAATTATACCAGAGAGGATATTATCAGGATGGTGGAGGAGGAAGATGTGGAGTTTATCCGCCTTCAATTCACGGACATGTTCGGAGATTTTAAGAATATCGCCATCACCGCCAGTCAGCTTGGGAGGGCGCTGGACAACAAATGCATGTTTGACGGCTCTGCGATTGACGGCTTTGTGCGCATTGAGGAGTCGGATATGTATCTGCGCCCCGATTGCTCCACCTTTGAGATCTTCCCGTGGAGACCGCAGCAGGGGAAGGTTGCCAGAATGATCTGCGACGTGTATCGTCCAAACGGGGAGCCCTTTGAGGGAGATCCCAGATATGTGCTCAAACGCGCCATCGCGAAGGCGGCTCAGATGGGCTACACCTTCAAGGTAGGACCGGAGTGCGAGTTTTTCCTGTTTAATACAGATGAAAATACCATGCCCACCACCCAGACCAATGAACAGGCGGGATACTTTGACATGGGACCGCTTGATTTCGGGGAGAATGCGAGACGGGATATGGTGATGGCTCTGGAGGAGATGGGCTTTATTATTGAAGCCTCCCACCATGAGATGGCTCCCGCGCAGCATGAGATAGATTTCTGCTATGACGAGGCGCTGCAGACGGCGGATAATCTTATGACCTTCAAGCTTGCGGTGCGCACGATCGCCAGACGCCACGGGCTGCACGCCACCTTTATGCCCAAGCCTAAGATGGACGTCAACGGCTCGGGAATGCATATCAATATGTCGCTGCATGGGACAAACGGTAAGAATATCTTTTTTGATCAGGCGGACGAGCTGGGCTTAAGTCAGGAGGCATACTGGTTTATCGGCGGTCTGATGAAGCATATCAAGGGAATGGCGGCGGTCACGAATCCGCTGGTGAATTCCTATAAGAGACTGATCCCCGGGTTTGAGGCGCCGGTCCATATTGCGTGGAGCTCCACGAACAGGAGTCCTTTGATACGCATTCCCACGGTGAAGGGGGAGAACACGCGGGTTGAGCTTAGAAGCCCTGACCCGTCGGCGAATCCCTATCTTACGCTTGCGGTATGTCTGATGGCGGGACTGGACGGGATTAGCAATCACATCATGCCCCCTCAGAGAGTCACGGAAAATATTTTTGCTATGACAGATGAGGAGAGGGCGGCAGCAGGGATTGAAAATCTTCCTTACAGTCTGATGGCGGCGATCGAGGAGCTTGAGAAGGATAGCTATATCTGTGACGTCTTGGGTGACCATATCGCCAAGAGATACATCGCAGCCAAGTGGGAGGAGTGGAACCGCTACCACCCGCAGGTCTCCCAGTGGGAGATTCAGGAATATCTGTACAAATACTAGGACATCTTCTGAGGACATCACGAGGGAGGTGGACAGTTGACAAATATAATAGTAACGCTTCCGAAGCTGGAAGATGCAAAAAAGATCAAAAATCTCCTTGTGCGAAGTGGTTTTCAGGTGACGGGTGTCTGCACCACGGGTGCGCAGGCGATCAGTCAGGCGGACGGATTGCATGACGGGGTGGTGATCAGCAGCTATAAGCTTGTGGACATGATGTATGACGAGCTGCAGGAATGCCTGCCCAATGGCTTTGAGCTGCTGCTCATGGCTTCGCAGAGCGTGATCAATGAGTGCTATGGCAATGATATCGTGTGTCTGTCCATGCCGTTTAAGGTGAATGATCTGGTCAACACGCTCAATATGATGGCGGAAAATATCATACGCAGACGCAGGCGGCGCAAGCTTCAGCCCAAGGTGCGCAGTGCGGACGAGGACGCTATTATCATGCATGCAAAGGAGCTTCTGATGGCGAGAAACCACATGGACGAGGGGGAAGCACACCGATATCTGCAAAAGTGCAGTATGGACAGCGGAACGAATCTGGTGGAGACGGCGCAGATGGTGCTGTCTATGATGGACACATAACATCGATTGTTTGTGCCGCCGTTGGCGGCATGCGGGAGGTAAGATAGAAAATGAAATTTACCAAGATGCATGGATGTGGCAATGACTATGTATATATCAATGGCTTTGAGGAAAAGGTGCCGCCTGAGCAAAAGCCGGAGCTGGTGAAGCGTCTGAGCGACAGACATTTCGGGATCGGCGGGGACGGTGTGATCTTTATCAACCCTTCCGATAAGGCGGATTTTGAGATGGAAATGTATAATGCGGACGGAAGTAGAGCGGAGATGTGTGGCAACGGGATACGGTGTGTGGCGAAGTTCGTGTATGACAAGGGATTGACGGATTCTGAGCAGATCAGTATCGTCAGCGGAGGTATGGTGAAGTACCTCGAACTGACCGTGGAGGGGAAAGGTGCAAAGCAGCGGGGAGAGGTGTCCAAAGTGAGAGTCAATATGGGCAGTCCGATCCTGCAGCCGTCACAGATTCCCGTGCAGGCGGACAGGGAACAGGTTGTGGATGAGCCGATCGAGGTCTGTGGCAGGGAATACCGTATGACATGCGTGTCCATGGGCAATCCCCATGCCGTGGTGTTTATGGACGGCGTGAAGAACTTGGAGATCGAGAGGATCGGACCTCATTTCGAGCATCACGAGAGATTCCCCAAGCGCACCAACACGGAATTTGTGGAGGTGCTTGACAGGCGGCATGTATTCATGCGTGTCTGGGAGCGGGGTACGGGTGAGACCCTTGCCTGTGGAACCGGATGCTGCGCCACGGCGGTGGCGTGTGCGCTGAACGGACTGACGGAGGACAAGATCACCGTCGGACTGCTGGGCGGCGAGATCGACGTCGAGTGGGACAGGGAGCGGAATCTTGTCTTCATGACAGGCCCCGTCGTGACAGTATTTGAGGGCGAACGAAATGAAGATTTTCTAAGGTCAGAAATAACCTGACCTAAGCAAATCTAAATCATTTCGAGAAGAATGTTAATGCCCTGTTGCTTGCAGATATCAAGGCGGGAGAAGACCGCAGCCAGTCCGCAAAATACCCCCAGTCTTCTCCCGCCGCCTCCACATGATTGGGAGTGTCAATAATATATAATAGAAAAGGAGATGGAAGTATCATGTTTAAATTAAATGACAATTATCTGAAGCTGCCCGGAAGCTATCTTTTCTCTACGATTGGCAAGAAGGTCAACGCGTATGCGGCAGCAAATCCCGACAAGAAGATCATTCGTCTGGGGATCGGAGATGTGACCCAGCCCCTCGCTCCCGCGATCATACAGGCGCTTCACGGCGCGGTGGACGAGATGGGAAGGGCGGAGACCTTCCGCGGCTATGCGCCGGATCTGGGATATGATTTTTTGAGAAATGTCATTGCCGAGAACGATTATAAAGCGCGCGGCTGCGATGTGAGCGCGGACGAGATCTTCGTATCAGATGGCGCAAAATGTGATTCCGGCAATATTCAGGAGATTTTCAGTCTGGATAATAAGATAGCGGTGTGCGACCCCGTGTATCCCGTGTATGTGGATTCCAACGTGATGGCGGGGAGAACCGGGACATATGACAGCACAAGCGAGACATGGTCGGACGTGATCTACATGCCCTGTACCGCGGAGAACGGATTCGCGCCACAGCTTCCGGGGCAGACGCCGGACTTGATCTATCTGTGCTTTCCCAACAATCCTACCGGTGCCACGATCACCAAGGCACAGCTTCAGGAATGGGTAGACTATGCGAACAAGGTGGGGGCTGTCATCATATACGACGCCGCTTATGAGGCATATATTTCCGAGGAGGACGTCCCTCACAGCATCTATGAGTGTGAGGGTGCGAGGGGCTGCGCCATCGAGCTTCGCTCCTTCTCTAAGAATGCGGGCTTTACCGGCGTGCGGCTGGGCTTCACGGTTGTGCCCAAGGACTTGAAATGCGGTGATGTGGCGCTGCACTCGCTCTGGGCGAGAAGACACGGCACCAAGTACAACGGTGCGCCCTATATCGTGCAGCGTGCGGGGGAGGCGGTGTATTCAGAGGCGGGCAAGGCGCAGCTAAAGGATCAGATTGCCTATTATATGAATAACGCACGTTATATCTTAAACGGCTTGAGGGAGGCGGGCTACACTGTTTCCGGCGGTGTGAACGCGCCCTATATCTGGCTTAAGACACCGGACGGAATGACGAGCTGGGAGTTTTTTGATTATTTGCTGGAGCGCGTGAATGTGGTGGGAACGCCCGGCTCCGGATTTGGTCCAAACGGCGAGGGATATTTCAGACTGACGGCGTTTGGAAGCTATGAGAACACAGTGGAGGCAGTGGACCGGATCAAGGGGATGTGATTAGTAACAGTTGAGTATATTTGCTTTGTACGGGTATCAAGGCGGGAGATGACTGGGAGTGTTTTGCGGACTTCGGCGGAGGTTGGAGCGTTTTCTTATAGTGCGTCAAGAATCTAGGGTGAAATGCGCACGGATGCGCATTTTAGGCTCTAGGTGCATGGATGCACCTTAGAGCCGACCCGCAAATTGCAATATCCAACCCCGCACTATTAGAAAACCCCCAACCGCAGCCAGTCCGCAAAACACTCCCAGTCATCTCCCGCCGCCCCTCCGCACTATGATTTGAAGGCTGAACCGTTACTTTGATTAGGTGCAATTGATTAGGTGCAATTGTTCAGAAACAGTTGATTTTTGTGAAATAATTTGGTAAAATTTACCACATGGGCGTCTAAGGAGGTCGATTCCTGCTGGCAATAAATGCCATGCCTGCAATGGGATATGTGACCGCGTGCGCGCCTAAATTTAATACAAGAAAGGGTGTTACAACAATGACGGCTCTGATTTTAGTTATTGTGGCAGCGATTGCTGCGCTGGCGTTTGCGGCGTTCAACTTCTCGGGAGTCAAGAAGATGGAGGAAGGAACGGATACCATGGCGGAGATCGCGTCTGCGATCCGTGTCGGTGCAAATGCGTTTATCACTTATGAGTACAAGATTATCGCGATTGTGGTGGCAGTCATCGCGGTGCTGTTGATCTTTATGTCATGGCAGTCGGCGATCTGCTTTGTCATCGGTGTGCTGATGTCTGCGGCAGCGGGGTGGATTGGCATGAAGATTGCGACCTACGCGAATGTGCGCGTGTCCAACAAGGCGCGTGAGACCAAGAATATCGGTGAGACCCTGAAGGTTGCCTTCCGCGGGGGCTCTGTGATGGGACTCTGCGTGGGCGGCTTTGCGCTGCTTGGTCTGTTTATTGTATACATGATCTTTGGTGTGGGTATGGGCTTGATGTCCGTGGAGGCGATCACGAACGGAGCAATCTTTACGCAATGTCTTTCCTGTTATGCGCTGGGCTGCTCCATTGTGGCGATGTTCAACCGTGTGGGAGGCGGAATCTACACCAAGGCGGCGGATATGGGCGCCGACCTGGTGGGTAAGACCGAGGCGCATATCCCCGAGGACGATCCACGCAATCCTGCGACGATTGCCGACAATGTGGGCGATAATGTAGGCGATGTGGCAGGGCTTGGCTCCGATCTGCTGGAATCCTATGTGGGAGCCATCTCCTCAGGCATTATTCTGGCGTCGCATTTATTTTTAGCTTCCCTCGCAGGCAGCGGCAAGATCAGCGAGGAGCTTTTGGAAAAGATGTTCTACTATCCCCTTGTGTTTGCGGCATGCGGACTCTTGGCGTGTATCATTGGTATCGCGTCCGTGCTCTTTAAGAAGGGCTCCGATAATCCGCATAAGGATTTGAACTTTGCGACGATGGTTTCCGCGGCACTCACGATTCTCTGCGGTCTCGGGGCGACTTATCTGCTGTTTAGCGAAGCTTCATTGTCGGAGGCGATCGTGGACGCGGGCTTTAACGTGGGCTTCCTCTCACCGTGGATTGCCGCGTCTATCGGCGTGGTGAGCGGCGTGGTGATCGGTATGATCGCCGAGTATTACACAAGCTATGATTATAAGCCGACACAGTTGATTGCCCATGCTTCCAAGGAGGGAGCGGCGCTTACCATTACTCAGGGACTTGCGGTGGGAATGAAATCCTGTATGGCTCCGCTGATTCTGTTGGGCGTGGCAACCTATGCGTCCTATGCGGTTGCGGGAATGTTTGGAATCTCCATGGCGGCGATCGGTATGCTCTCCTTTGTCAGCACCACGGTCTCCGTTGACACCTACGGACCGATCTCCGACAATGCGGGCGGTATTGCCGAGATGTCCGAGCTGGAGCCTGAGGTGAGGGAGATTACGGATAAGCTTGACTCGGTGGGCAACACCACTGCGGCGATCGGCAAGGGCTTTGCCATCGGCTCTGCCTCTCTTGCGGCGTTGTCCCTGATGGTGTCCTATCTGTATTCCTTTAATGAGCCGGGCACGCCCCTGAACCTGAACTTTACAGACCCGTTGATCCTCTCCGGCGCGATGGTCGGCGCGGCGCTGCCGTATCTTTTCTCGGGTATGTTGATCGAGGCGGTTGCGAAGGCTGCCCGCAAGATGGTGGAGGAAGTGAGGAGACAGTTTAAGGAGATCCCCGGAATCCTTGAGGGCAAGGCAAAGCCTGATTACAAGACCTGTATTGAGATTTCCTCTCAAGGGGCGTTAAAGGAGATGCGCTTCCCCGCAATCCTTTCGATCGTATTTCCGCTGATTGCAGGCTTCCTCTTTGGACCGCTCTTTGTGGGCGGCGTGTTAATCGGTGCGACGCTCTCCGCGATCATGCTGGCGATCTTCACAGGCAATGCAGGCGGTGCGTGGGATAACGGCAAGAAATATATCGAGTCAGGCGCTATCGAGGGACAGAAGAAGGGTTCCCCCGCACATGACGCGGCGGTTGTGGGTGACACGGTTGGCGATCCCCTGAAGGACACTGTGGGTCCCTCCCTTGATATTTTGATCAAGATTATGTCCACGGTATCTCTGGTGGCTGTGGCGATGTTCAACAGATACAACCTGCTGGACCTGATCTTAGGCATGATGAAGTAGTCCATATTCAGGGCAGGAAACGGCCGAATGACCATAATATCGTGATAGAACTTAATCGCGATGAAATAAGGTTAATTCATGGCGCATCCGTGCTGCATTCATGTACTAACATACTAACAATAGAAGCAAGCTAACAGTTAGACTGTAAATTGTAGCAGCTATACATCGGAGAAGGATAAATATTGTGACTGCGAATTAATCACGATGAAGTAATCGTTGCATGCGCTGTAACAGGCTTCGAACCATTGAGTGGCACAGGACTATGCCCTCCGGCACGTACATCAGCATAAATAAATAATAGGGCAGCACATATCGGCATTGGGATTCCCAGATAATGCTGAACAGAAAGCCGCCTACGATAGCGATAAGGGGGATGAAGCTTGCGGCATCTCCCTTACGTCTTTGCCATAATGCGAAAAGAGAGCACAGAAAGCCCAGATAGACCACGCTCTGATAACCGTCCGCAAAACGCACCAAGGGGTCATGCAGATCCCCGTAATACACCCTCGCGATCCAGTCCGGCACAGGAAGGGCTTCGTCAAAGGAATGGGTGGATTTCAGGGTTTCGAAGCTGGGCTCAATCCATTGCATTTGGAGCTTGGTCTTAAAGAACCATATGGCATAGGAGGAATCCTCGGTGAAGCTTTCCATATTTTCCCGAATGTCTTCGAGTGCGATCTCTGTGGCGGCATCATTGTCATAATCCACAGAGCTTAAGGTGGTGGTCTGGTAGTTGTTGTAGGTGCCCGGTCCGTCGTTATTATCTTGGAGTCCCATCGCCAGCGTCAGTACCATGGGAGCGCCTTCCGTGATCTCATAGCCCGAGCGCAGCGCAAAGGAATAGTCTAAGACCTTGATTGCACACAGGGCACTCGCCGTGATGATTAGGCTTGACAACAGATATCGCAGCTTTTTGCGCTGTATCGTGACCAAGAGCATACCGATTATGATGGCGATGAGCGCGATCCATGTGTGCAGACGCACCATGAGCGACAGCGCAGCCATGCAGCAGGCAAGGATGACATAGCGCAGCCGATCGGTCTTGGCAAAGCGCGCCAACGCCCAAAAAATCACGGTGCAGAAGCAGATAGAGGGCAAGTCCCCATAGGTGTAGGGCGTCAGGATCAGGTAGGGAGCGCAGAAAAGCACCAGAGGACCATACAACAGCTTACAGAAGCTGTCAGGCACACTCTCCTCCACGAAAAGATATCCAAACACCATAGTGATGACGCCCATCACTATATGGAATCTCGCCGCAACCGGATAACAGAAGTCTCCAAACACGTCAAACAGAAGCTCATAGAGAAAGGCAAGCCCCTTTTGATAGGGGAATTTGCCGAGGTATCCGCTTTTTTTTAACATGATAAAGTTCCCCTGACGGTGATAATAAGCGGCGGCGGTGGCGTTTAGCTGGTCGCCGCTGGGGTAATAAGGAAGCTCTGTGACCCATACAAGGCAGAAGGTCACATAGAGCAGGCAGCAAAGGCCAAGAAAAAGATACCCTGCCAATCGCTGCTTCTTCTCCCCAAGCCTGTCCCCAAGCTCTTGGAATAAAAGCTGCAGCAGGGCGGAGAGCGCGATGACGGCCGCAAAGCTTAAAATATTAAAAAATACGTGATCCTTGGTGAAATAAACAGGGATGTCATAATTCGTGGAGGAATAGTAGGAGTAGCATGTGCTGTAATAAGCCAGAAAGAGGGCGATACACAACGCGAAGGCAAATAAAATCCCCATACACAGAGCATAGATACTCTGAAGCTTAACACCCTTTGCGGTGTTGGTGTGTGGTTTCATGCGTGACTCCTTTCTGTCAGTTCATGCGCACCAGATTATAGTCGCTGATATACACGGCGAAACTGTCATTTTCATAACTCAAGTTCACGATTGCAGGGTCGTTAAATTGCTTCATAAAGGCATCCTTATCTTTCTTGTGTACAATGTAAGCCGTCCGCATCTCCTCGGGAAGATTGGGGACATACCATTTCGTGCTGGTGGTCCACCAATACATATGCAAATCCTCCATGCGATAGCAGTGCCCCATGGTAAGCCGTCCGTCCGTCATAATGCATATGCGCGAGGCATCCCAGAATTCCGCATAGCCATAGCTGATATTTTCGGACTCTATATATTCAATCACTTCCTCATATTCCTTCAGATTATCCTTCGTGGTAATGCAATCCTTATATGTGTAAAAAATATTGCACAGCGCAAAAATGCAGACACAGGCCATAATCAATCGGGCAAAATACGGGGAAGCCTTCTCAAAATAGGTGATCAGGCAGGCCAGCACGGTGATGATTACGAACCATACAACAAAGAAATAATTATGGGCGGGTTCAGCATCTGTCACGACCTCAATCAATACCGTGAGCAGGAACGATGTGCCGAGAGCCTGAAGCAGCGCCCTTTGAGAAAAAGGAATCCTTGCGCCCCCGCTCTTGCCCAGAAGGAATATAAGCCCATAGATTACAAGCGCCAGCAATGCCAGAATGCCAAGCTGCATCATTGCGGACAGGGAGTTAAGCGTGCAATTGCCGGCGATTCCAAGACATTCCAGCACGGCGGCAGGGACATGGCGGGTCAGGCGATCCATCATACCGGACGCATTCTGGATATACATGGGATACTCCACGTTGGTGGGGTAGAGCTTGGCTAAGACACCGACGACGAGCAGCGAGAGAATAAACCCGAAAGCCAGCAGCCTTTTGCGTGTCGGTCTTTGGGACATGTGATCGTTTTCAAAGAACAGGAGTAAAAGCTCCCAGACAAACAAGGGAAGTATCACCACCTGCAGGCAGCGCATCCCCCCGAGGGCGAGCCCGCCGCAGAGGGCAAAGAGCAGGAACCAGATCATAGCGTATTGAAGCTTTCTGCCGCGATTATTTGGAAGGGGACATTCTCTCAAATGAATATAGAAGGCAGTGCATAGAAATAGGCAAATGCTGTGCAATGCATAATAATCCGCGAATAAAAACCAGAGCAGCATCACGAACGGCACCATTTGACCGTCGTTGCGCAGTCCGTTGACGGGAAGGGCGCAGAGCGCAAGGAGCGCCGTGGCAATGGCTGGATTCGACAGCTTACAGCGTTTTAGGGTAAATGCGATGGACGCAAGCAATAATCCCCCCACAATCACACAGGAGATTCCCATAGAGAAGACCATGCTTTTGCTCATGCCATAAAAAAGAGCGGACAATGCAGGAACGCCCACCACCAGACGCTCTGTGCTGGAGATCCAATTGTTGGGGGTCAAGTCCTTCTCTGTCCAAATCTCTCTGGCAAGCATGGCGTCCACCGCGATGTCGGAATCGACGTGCTGTGTGTATTTACATAGGTTCAAATAAGCGAAGATTCCTATATAAATTAGCAGCAATAAGCATACAGCAACAAAAATAACACGATCTATCGCCTTGTGGGTTAATTGCTTGTTCCTTGTGTCCGAAATATAGTTAGAATCCATGGGAGTGGGTTCCTTTCCTGAGTTACATAACAATTCAGCATGCGCCGATAGATGAACTGTTAATCCATATGTTACACAAAATCAGAAAAAAAATCAACCGATTGCACTAAAGAATTTATGTTTTACGCCGATACATATTGTGAATCGGATATATTTTGAATACTAAGGGAAAGGAGGAATCCGATATGCGTATAGAGGCTTACACACAGGTACAGCAGCTTTACAAGACTCAGAAGACGAGGCGCAGCACTGCGGCGGAGGCAACAGAGTCCACTAAGGATTATGTGGAGATCAGCGGCAGAGGCAAGGATTATCAGACTGCCAAGACAGCGTTGGAGTCTACCCCTGATGTCAGAGAGGATTTAACCTCCGTTGTCAAAGCGCGTATACAGAACGGCACATACAATGTGGACAATAACAGCTTTGCAGAGAAGCTGTTAGAGAAGTATAATGCGCTGATATAAGGAGGATGGCCCCGTGGCGAGCTTGATGGAGAACCTGATAGACGTTTTGAACAGGGAATGCGGCGAATACGAGGGGCTGTTAGAGATATCCCAGCGCAAGACGCCGATCATTGTGAGCGGCAGCTTGGAAAATTTACAAAAAATCACGGATGAGGAGCAGGATATGGTAAACAGGCTCAACAGCCTGGAACGCAGACGCACAGAGGTGACTGCGGATATTGCCACGGTACTGAACAAGGATGTTACAACACTCACGCTGACGAATTTGATTGAAATGATGGCGGCACGACCCGCGGAACAGAGCGCATTGGCGGAGGCTCACGACAGGCTTCACAGGACGGTGCGGGAGTTACAGCGGGTCAATGAGCAGAACGGGGTTCTTTTGAAGGACGCGTTGGAGATGGTGGAGTTTGAGATCACTCTGCTGCAGGCGTCCAAGGCGGCTCCCGAGACTGCCAATTATAACCGGGGAGCTTACAGCACGGGCAACACCATGGGGGTGAACCGGGGGTTTGACGCCAAGCAATAGTCGGCGATTTTTATTAACTACTTGAGAAACCGAGGTAACTATTATGTCTTTGATGAGCAGCTTATATATTGGAACATCCGGATTGCAGACAAGTCAAAATGCGCTGAACACCACAGCGCATAATCTTTCTAATATTGATACGGTCGGTTACAGCAGGCAGCAGGTGCAGCAGGCAGACAGGTCTTATGTGACGCTTAAGAAGACCCTGTCGGGCACGGGCGTGTCTGACCACCAGTATGGTCTTGGCACTACTTATTCCCGGGTAAAACAGATCAGAGATTATTTCTTGGACAAAACATACCGCAAGGAATCCGGACGCAGTATGTTCTATGAGGTGTCCAGCAATGTGCTTGAGGAAGTGGAGACCCAGCTCGGGGAATTTAACGGCAAGGCTTTCCAGCAGACCATGAAGGACTTCTGGGAATCTGTGCAGGAATTGTGCAAGGACCCTGCCAATTCGGTGACGCAGGGCGTGTTCGTGCGCCGTTCGTCAGAATTTGTGGAGAGAGCAGCGGCGATTTATGACGGGCTTTCCTCCTATCAGGACAATCTGAATCTCCAAGTGAAGCAGCAGGTGGAGAAGATCAATAAATACGGGAATCAGCTGTTGGAGCTGAACGACAAGATCAGGTCTATAGAGAGCGGCGGCATAGAGAAGGCCAACGATCTGCGCGACACCCGCAACCAGATTCTGGATGAGCTGGCTGAGCTGGCTAAGATCTCCTTTAAGGAGGATGAGCTTGGCAACGTGTCCGTACAGATTGAGGGAGTGGATTTCGTAAAGGGCGAGCTGTGCCACGAGATGAGCCTTTATCTGGACGAGGCGACAGGGTTCTACACACCCTTCTGGCCCTTGGACGCGACTTTTACCAAGTTGGACGACGGCAGCAGACTCTATAATATTGACGGCGCGGAGGTATTTGATTTAAGCATTGAGATTTCCTCGGATCTGGATACGGATATCGGAGGTCTGAAGGCGATGCTTCTGGCGAGAGGGGACCACAGGGCGGATTACACGGATATGGCGGAGGGTAAGTACGACAGCGTGTCACAGTCGGTAATCATGAACATTCAGGCGGAGTTTGACCAGCTTGTACATAATGTGGTGACCAAGATCAACGGGATTCTGGCGGAGGCCGCAGGAGTGACGACAGGGGATCTGGAGCTGGAGGACGGCACTATTTTGGAAGGTGTGCGCTACTGCGAGGATGTTGAAGGCGGTTACATGCGCAACGACAACGGTTCTCCGATTCAGATGTTCGAGAAGATCACCACGGATGAGTACACCAAGGTGAAAGGGTCGGACGGCAAGGAATACTGGGTATACAATGAGGAGAATACGGAAGACCCGTCGATGACAGAGACCCTTTATACGCTGCGGAACTTAGAGATCAACAAGGAGCTGATGCAGAAGCCTGCGAGACTCGGCTTCCGGCTCTCGGAGCATTCGGAGGATCAGGAGACCGTGGATAAGCTCAAGGCGGCGTTCACGGAGGAGATATACACATTGAATCCCAATGTGAAGAAAAAGACCACCTTTAACGATTATTACTCTGACATGGTGAGTCAGGTGGCGAATTCAGGTTATGTATACAGGAGCATCTACGAGAGCCAGCAGGTGACCGTGGAGGCTGCGGAGAGCGCGAGGGCGCAGGTGATCGGGGTTTCCTCGGACGAGGAGCTGTCCTATATGATCAAGTTCCAGAACGCCTACAACGCGTCCAGCAGATACATCAACGCGATCAGCGAGATGTTAGAGCACGTAATCAATCGATTAGGAGCATAAGGAGGTTAAGCTATGCCCTCACAATTTTTTGGATTAAATATCGCATATACGGGATTGTTGGCGAGCAATGCGGCGCTGAACACCACTTCCAACAATATTGCCAACGTGCAGACGAACGGCTACAGTAGACAGCAGGTGGTACAGCAGGCGGCGAATGCACTGCAGGTATTCCAGACCTACGGCTGCGCGGGCGCGGGCGTGGAGACACTGGCGATAGAGCGGATTCGTGATGAATTTTATGACGTGAAGTTCTGGAATAACAATACCAACCTTGGCGAATATGAAATGAAGCAGTATTACATGAAGCAGATCGAGACCTACTTCTATGACACAGGTGACAACGCCGGGTTCAAGACAGTGTTTGACCAGCTTATGATCACAGGACTGCAGGCGATGATGAATGATCCCAGCAGCAATACCACAAAGGAACAGTTTGTGGGCTACGCGGACTCCCTCATGGACTACTTTAACGGTCTTGCGGGCAATATGGAGGCTCTGCAGAAGGATGTCAACCAGGAGATCAAGCTGAAGGTGGATGAGATGAATTCCATCGCGGGCGAGATTGCCAATCTGAACAAGCAGATCAATACCATTGAGCTGACGGGCGTCAACGCGAACGAGCTGCGCGACAGGCGTACTCTGCTGATTGACCAGCTCTCCAAGATCGTGGATGTGCAGGTCACCGAGACGCCGATCATCGACACGAACAATCCCGACCATGTGACTGGTGCCAACCGTTTCGTGGTAAAGATCGCAGCGGGACAGCTCTTGGTGGACGGCAATGAGTACCGCGGGCTGCAGTGTGTGGCGAGAACGAATTATGAGAAGGTCAACCAGACAGATATCGACGGTCTGTATGATGTAGAGTGGGAGGACGGACAAAAGTTCAACCTCTACAACGCTGCCATGGGCGGAGATCTGAAGGGCTTGGTGGAGATGCGTGACGGCAACAATACTGAGTATTTCCATGGCACGATCACCGAGCTGGGAGAGACGACGGTTCCCGATCCCTCGGACGACACCAAGACGGTGACGGTGGACACGGTTACAATCGAGGTGGGGCAGACCTACCTGCAGGATTTGAACAAATGTAACCTGTCTGACCAGGGTGGAATGATCAACCTGGGCAATCAGGTATTCTATTATGACGCATGGGAGTATAATTATAATGCGATCACAGATACTTATTCCTATACCTTTACGCTTTCCCCGACGGGAGAGAACGGCAAGAATGACACCCGTGTCACCAATGACCGTCTGGAGAAGGAAGCCAGTATCGGCGTGAGCCTTGATTATCAGGGAATACCTTATTACATGAACCAGATGAACGAGTGGCTGAGAACCTTCGCACAGAAATTTAACGATATTATCACCAGTGGCGTTGACGCACAGAACCGCAAGGGGCTCAAGGTGTTCACGGCGGATCACACCATAGACGACGAGCAGTATGACTTCCCCGATGAGTATAGATACGATCAGGTCACTCAGGGATATCAGGACTTGGTGGAGCAAAAGAAACAGGAATTGATGAAGGCTGATGCAACCCTGTCTGCAGGAGATGCCGAGAAACAGGCAAAGGAAGCTATTAAGACGGAATACGAGACAGAGGTGGAGACACGCAAGCAGGAGTTGATAACCAACAATGGTATGTCCGATTCTGATGCCGCGAAACAAGCACAGCAGGAGGTTGCTGCGGAGATGGGTGTAGGCATCACCATAGATTACACGGATGACAGCTACTACCGCATGACAGCCAAGAATGCGAATGTCACGGCTTCTTTGGTAGCCGACCCCTCCATGCTGGCGAATAAGTATACGGTGGAAGACGGCGTAGAGCAGAATGACCTGCTTGAGGATCTGAAGAAGATGGTGAACGACAAGTCCAAGGCAAGCTTTAGAGGCTCCACATGCTCTGAGTTCCTGCAGAATGTCCTGTCGGACGTGGCGTTGAATGCCAGCAGGGCGAATCTTTTCGCAGAGAACTATGCGGAGATATCGGAGAACGTCGAGAATCAGCGCATATCCATCTCCGGCGTGGACGAGGATGAGGAGGCAGTGAATCTGGTCAAATACCAGAACGGATACAATCTTGCTTCCAAGATGATACAGATTCTTACAGAGATTTACGACAGATTGATTCTGGAGACCGGAGTATAATTAGGAGGATCAGCAAATGAGAATAACAAATAAGATCATGCAGCGCAATAATCTGTCCAATATCAACACCAATAAGATCTATCAGGACAAATTAAGCACCCAGATGTCCACACAGAAGAAGGTCAGCAGACCCTCCGATGACCCTGTGGTGGCGATCCGCGCGCTTCGCCTGCGCAGCAGCGTGACAGAGATCACACAATATTACAGCAAGAATATCCCCGACGCGGAGAGCTGGCTGGAGGTGACCGAGGATGCGCTCAAGAATCTGGAGCAGATCATGAGGAATATGATTGAGCAATGTACCAAGGGCTCCAATGGGGAATTGGAGATAAAGGATCGCCAGATCATCTTGGAGCAGCTCAAGGCGTTGAGTGACGAGGTATATTCGACAGGCGATGCCGATTATGCGGGCAGATATGTGTTCACAGGTTACCGCACAGACCTGTCTTTGAGCTTTCCGGAAGCGACTACCAAGGAATATACCATTACGGAGCAGCTGGATAGAGAATCCATATCTTCACTTACCAAGGTTGAGACTGGAGATTTGCTCAACTGGACAGAGGCTAATTTCAATAAGACGAGTGCACAGGGCGGAGTAAAGGATAATACAGACGAGCAGAAGATAGACGCTTATGAGGTATATCGTATACGTTTGGCATATAATGACTGTAGCAAGGGAATGGCTCCGACACTGACCCGCATGGATACGGCTGGCAATGAGGTGCCTATCACATATGAAGATCCGGATAATCCCGGTACCGACATTACAGTCACCACGACAGTGATGAGCTCCGCAAATGATCCCTATAAGGCAATACATGAGGATGCCAATAAGAATAAGGTGATTTTCGTGCCCGAGACAGGGGAGCTTCTGCTGGGACAGAACGTTTATGACGCTATGATGAAGATTAGGGACGATCCCACAACGGTGAAGGATGAGGGTGAGATCCGCATTACCTATCAGAAGGAGAATTGGGCGAAGGGTGATTTGAGACCCGAGCATTATTTCTATTGCAAGTCCGTGACCGACGCGGAGGGAGAGCTTGAGTACAATAAGGCGTTCCTTGACGGGACGGCGGAGAAGCAGGCGATCGAGTATGACGTGGGCTTCAACCAGACGATCCGCGTTAATTCTACAGCGGACGAGTGCTTTAAGCCCGGAATCGGGAGAGAGGCAGACGATCTGGTGAGTGCGATGGAGCAGGTTATGGAGCTGGAAAAGATACAGGCAAAGATGGAATGTTTGAAAGAGACTGCCAGCGGAGAGGACGCCAAGACCCTTCAGACGCAGCTCGACGCGATGGGAAAGGCTTTGACCTATGCGAAAGATAGATGCCAGAAGCTTTTTGAGCATGGGATCACCACGTTCCAGAATTATCTGGACGGTGCGAATCTGTGTATCACGAACTGCGGTACCAGAAGTAAGAAGCTAGAGCTTATTGAGAACCGTATGCAGAGCCAGAAGACCACCTTCGAGACCTTAAAGAGTGAGAATGAGGACGTGGATATCACAGAGGTGGCGATCCAGCTGAATTCGGCGGAGCTGACTTATGAAGCGGCTTTGATGGCGACGGGTAAGGTGATGCAGTCTACACTGCTGAACTTTATTTAATAAAACAAATCATGCGCAGAGCGCAGACGGGGGATATATGAACATTAAAACTAAAGCGTTTGGAGATATTGAAATTGCGGAAGATAAGATTATTACCTTTGAGAATGGCATTATCGGTTTTCCGGATTTGAAGCGTTTTACCTTACTTCACGATGAGATGCAGGGCAGCAAGGCAGGAATACGTTATCTACAGTCCATCGAGGAACCGGGCTTTGCCATGCCAGTGATGGATCCGCTGATCGTGAAGTCCAACTATGATCCTGAAGTAAATGATGAGCTTTTGGCGGGTTTGGGAGAATTGACGGATGAGAATATCCTGGTGCTGGTGACAGTCACTATCCCTTCCGATCTGACCAAGATGAGCGTGAACCTTCAGGGACCCATGATCATTAACGTGGATGAGCGCAAGGCGTGTCAGCTCATTGTGGAGGGTGATAAGTATCAGGTGAAGTTCCCCATATACGAGATTCTTCAGGCGAAAAAAGGGGGTGAGTAGATGCTGGCATTGTCCCGAAAGAAAAACGAGGCATTGATCATCAATAATAATGTGGAAGTGACCATACTCGAGGTCAAGGGAGATCAGGTGAAGATTGGCATCACTGCTCCTAAGGATGTGCCCGTGTACCGTAAGGAAGTGTATATGCAGATTCAGGAAGCCAACAAGGCGTCCGTGAATGCGGAGGGACTCGAGGCACTGAAGGAATTGTTGGGATGAATGTTTTCTTGGTAATATCGGTAATAGGCAATTGTGATGTTTGGGTCATTCCCTGTACTTGAGGGAGTGACCTTTTGACGGAATAACAGTTTTATGTAAAAAAATTTAGGAAACTCTTAACTTTTGGAATATAAAAACCGATAAAAGTAATAGAAACTAGATTTTATTTATTTGTGTTGATGGAAGACACAATCAAATTCACATGGAGGTGACAAAAATGGCAGTAGAACCATTAGGAAGTGTAATGACAATGCAGATGCAGGCCGCACCTGCGCCTAAGCCTGTTGCCAAACCGGCAGAGAAGGTGGAGCCCGGCACGGAATCCGGCGCACAGGTGGTGGAGAGGGTGGATCAATCCACCAATGTAGTAGAGAATGCTCAAAATAAGGGACAGGGAAACAACTCGCCCGATCAGAAACAGGATCAGATGAATTCTGAGCAGATCCGCAAGACGATTGAGAAGCTGAACAAGCGGATGATGAACTCAGAGGCGATTTTTGGCATTCACGAGGATACGAACAGGGTGACCATCAAGATCGTGGATAAGGATACTAAGGAGGTTATCAAAGAGCTTCCTCCGGAGAAAACTTTGGATATGATCGCTAAGGCATGGGAGCTTGCGGGTATCTTGGTGGATGAGAGAAGATAACATGAAGGAATAGGAGGAATTGCTATGGCAATGCGTTTATCGGGCTTGATGTCCGGAATGGACACGGAAAGCCTTATTCAGCAGCTTGTGGAAGCTAAAAGCACCAAGCTTAACAAGACCAAAAAGGCACAGATCAAGTACAACTGGAAGCAGGACGCTTGGAAGGAACTGAACACCAAGTTGAAGAACCTACAGACGAAATATCTTAGCAATATGCGCTTTTCCGAGGCATACAGCAAGAAGGTCACTAAGGTTTCCAACGACAGCATAGCCAGCGTGATCACGGGTGACAAAGCGGTGAACGGCGTTCAGAACCTGCAGGTAAAGCAGTTGGCGAAGACCGGCTATCTCACTGGTGCCGAGCTGCGAAAGACATCTAACGGACAGAGCGTGAAGGGTGATTACACTGCGCAGACGAAGCTGAGCGAGCTGGATTCCAGTCTGGTCGGGGAGGGAACTTTCAGTGTTAAGACTGCAAGTGGCAGCGTGGATGTCAAGGTAAACGGGGATACCACTATCTCCGATGTGCTCAACAAGTTTAAAGAGGTTGGGTTGAATGCGACTTTTGACACCGGTACCCAGAGGTTTTTCATAAGCTCAAAGGAGTCGGGCGTGAGCAATGACTTTAGCATCACGGCTTCCGACGCGACAGGCGCGTCTGCACTGTCGGCTTTGGGTTTACAGGTTAAGCTTGGTGATGACAAGGCGTCCTTGGCGCAATATCAAGAGTATGCGGGATATTATGTGGCTGGCGACAGGGATCAGACCCTGCTGAATATGAAGAGCCTGATTGATGATACTGTTGCGTCCAGAACCGATGCTTATCTGAATCAGTACAAATCCTATCAGTCGAGCTTGAAGGCTGCACAGGACAAGAAGCAGGAGATCATTGATAAGTATAAGGATGATCCGAATCCCCTCAGCACCGCTGCTGACTATGAGGAGCGACTCAAAAACCTCGAGGAGAGCAAGAAGAATGAGCTTCTGACAGAGGGCGACAAGAAGTTTATCGACGAGCAGATCGCTGCCCTGACCGAGAGGAAGAATGATGCGGAGACCCTTGAGACGCAGAATAAGACGATTGATACGCTGAATGACAAGATCAATGATGTGAAGGAGTACATTGATGTGACTCCGCAGACGGGGGACGACGAGACCACATACAGTGCGGTGGCTACCGGCAAGCTCACGGGGGAGGTTGAGAACAGCTTCTACGCTAAGGCGGAGTATGCTGACAAGGTGATCAATGCGCCGGCGACGGCTGCGGAGGGAGACGATGATAACGTTGCCACTAAGATCTCCGGGCAGGACGCCATCATCATGTTGAACGGTGCAAAGTTTACCAATAATACCAATGTGTTTGATATTAATGGACTTACCATCACTGCCCTCAGCGATGCAAAGCCTGACGAGACAGTCACTCTTTCCACTCAGAATGACACTGACGGAATTTATGACATGATCAAGAACTTCCTCAAGGAGTACAATGCTGTCATCAACGAGATGGATAAGCTCTACAATGCAAGCTCGGCGAAGGGCTATGAGCCTCTCTTGAGTGACGAGAAGGAGGCGATGTCTGACTCCGAGGTGGAGGAGTACGAGAAGAAGATTAAGGAATCTCTCCTGCGCAATGACAGTAACCTGTCTTCCATCAGCACGGCACTGAAGACCATCATGATAAACGGCGTCGAGGTAAACGGTAAGAAGATGTATCTCAGTGATTTCGGTATCAACACGCTTGGATATTTTACCGCTGCCGACAATGAGAAGAATGCGTATCATATTGACGGTGACGAGGATGACGCGAATACCTCTGGCAATGCCGATGTTCTGAAAGGCTTGATTTCGAGCGATCCGGACACCGTGATCAGCTTCTTCAAGGGATTGTCGGCAAGCCTGTACGACAAGATGAGTGATATGTCGAAGTCAGTACAGAATTACAGAAGCTTTGGCAACTTCTATGACGACAAGAAGATGAAGTCCGACTATGACAACTATACTTCCAAGATCAAGGATTTGGAGGATAAGCTGAATGCATACGAGGATAAGTGGTATAGCAAATTCTCTAAGATGGAGACTGCTATGGCGAAGATGCAGCGCAATGCGAATGCGATATCGGGTCTTTTAGGAGGTTCATAAGATGGCGATGCCAAATGCTTTTGCCGAATATCAGAACAGTAAAATATTGACGGCGAGTCCTGCGGAGCTTACCTTGATGTTATACGAGGGTGCTATAAGATTCTGCAATATAGGAATCAACGCCATTGAACAGAATGATGTGACGAAGGCGCATGCCAATATTATCAAGGTACAGCGTATTATCGACTATCTGCGTCAGACATTGGATATGAAATATGCAGTGGCGCAGGACTTCGAGAATATTTATTCCTATCTGTCCAACCGTCTGATCGAGGCGAATGTGAAGAAGGATAAAGAGATTCTGGAGGAGGTCAATATGCATTTGCGCTCCGTGCGCGATAACTGGAAAGAGGTTATGCGCGTCAACAGGGAGAAAGGGAACGTCTGATGGAGAGTCAATTAGATATTTTGTCCGAAAGTCTGGATCAGAAGCTTGCTGTCCTGCAGGAGATTCAGGAATATAATGAACGGCAGGCGCAGGACTTTGCCGAGGGACGTGCCGATCTGGACAGCTTTGACGAGGCTGTGGAGGAGAAGGGGCGCCTGATAGAGAAGATTACCAAGCTGGATGAGGGCTTTGAGCTTCTCTATGACAGGCTGGCGGGCGAGTTGAAGGATAACCGTGACCGCTATGCCGCACAGATTAAGCTCCTTCAGGATAAGATCTCGAGGGTGACGGAGCTGAGTGTGTCAATCCAGGCGCAGGAGGCTCGCAACAAGAAGCTGGTGGAGGCATATTTTGCCAATGCCAGACAGGGGCTGAACCGGAACCGCAAGACCTCCAAGGCTGCGTATGACTACTATAAGAGCATGAGCGGCACGGCGGCTCAAAACAGCCGCTTTATGGACAGCAAGCAGTAAACCGGAGATCAAAAAATATTAAAAAAATTTGAAATGCCCCTAAAGTAATTCCAAATCTCTCCGATATAATTAACAAGCAAAGCAAATGAACATTCGAGTTCAAGCTTTCTTCTAAATGTAATTGGATTCCATCCGCACAATGGAGGAAGGTTACAGTAACCACTACCGGGAAGCTGGAAGGTGCGAGCCGGAAGAACGGTAGACAAAAATAATCAGCCTCAAGGACGAGGCGTAAAATTCAAGGAGGAATATATTATGATCGTAAAACACAACCTTACAGCAATGAACTCTAACAGAATGCTTGGTCTGACCACAGCAACACAGGCTAAGTCCACAGAGAAGTTGTCTTCCGGTTACAAGGTAAACCGTGCAGCAGATGATGCTTCCGGTCTGGCTATTTCCGAGAAGATGAGACGTCAGGTTCGTGGCCTGACCCAGGCTTCCGCTAACGCACAGGATGGTATCTCCATGGTGCAGACGGCAGAGGGTGCTCTGAACGAAGTACATGATATGCTGCAGCGTCTGAACGAGCTGGCTGTTAAGGGTGAGAACGGCACTCTGACCACAGAGGATCGCAGCTACATCAACAGCGAGGTTAAGCAGCTGATGAGCGAGATCGACCGTGTTGCTTCCACCACTACCTTCAACGAGAAGAACCTGTTGAACGGTGACTGCTCCAGCGGTGTTGATCTGCAGGTAGGTGCAGAGTCCGGTCAGCATATCCAGGTTAAGATTAAGAAGATGAACTGCTCCGGTTTGAGCCTTTCCGGAACCACTTCAACAGCTTCTGCTGCTGGCACATTAAATGCGACTGTTAAGGCAGCTATCAAGAAGCTGAACGAGCAGAGATCCGAGCTCGGTGCTGTTCAGAACAGACTTGAGCACACGATCAACAACCTTGACAACATTGCTGAGAATACCCAGTCCGCAGAGTCCGCTATCCGTGATACCGATATGGCTCTTGAGATGGTTACCTATGCTAACAACAACATCCTTGCTCAGGCAGGACAGTCCATGTTGGCTCAGGCTAACCAGGCTAATCAGGGTGTATTGTCATTGCTTGGTTAATAGTGAACGAATCATGACTAAAATGACGGGAATAGGGTTGGCAGTAGCCGACCCTATTCTTTTGCTATGGAGGGGTGCGTGATTGGAAAGGGTTAAGATCATATCGCTATCGGAAGACAAAGCGGAGTGCTGCAGGGAGAAGAATGCGTATATAGAGGATTGCCGAGACGGGTATCTGGCTTTCCTGTATCAGGATAAGCTCTCCGAAGCACGCTTCGCGGAATATTGCGAACGGGAGGATCCCTTGGCTTATGGTGAAGTGGTCGTTTTCTGTGCGGGGGAGGAGCAGGATGCGCTGCAATTATCGTTGGAGGATGCTTTGCAGTGCTTTTATCTGCAGATTGCGGGCTTGGTATTTCGCAGGGAAGTGCTGGAGCAGACCGGCAGCTATAATGAGCGTCTGCATGCTTTATCGGACTATGAGCTGCTGTGCAGATTGACGGAGAGCGTCGGAAGCTGCCTTTTGGTATTTCCGGGGATTCCGGAGGATGCGCTGAGCGTTGGAGAAGAAGAATTGTTAACTTATGCATACCTGATTCGCAGATATTCGGTGCAGCTCCAAGGCAAGGGAAGCTTGGAAGGCGTCTTATCACAAATGTATCGGATTGCGGAGAGCGCGGGACAATTGCCTGTTCTGCAGGGGTTCCTGAATCAAATGCTGACAGAGTCGGATATGTATGAACAGCTTGAGGCTGCCACTGCCCCGTTTCTGATATTCCGCGGTGACGATACCTGCTACGGGGTGATGAGGGATTTTGCGGATACACTGGGGGAAGAATTGCGCCGGCTGGGACAGGCGGTGATCATGGCTGAGCCGGATAAGATAGACTATGATTATCTTCAGACTCACGTATGTAAGGGAATCATAGGTTTTCAGGCGGTTGCCCTTGGAAATGACTTTTTTAAGTCACTGCACGGACCAAAGCTCCAATTCTGGGTGGACAACCCGGTCTTTTACAAGAAGTGGTTTGAGCGGTTGGGCAGGGACTGCTATATCCTGTGTCATGATTCCAACTATCTGGAATATATCAGGGAATATTATCATTTGGAGAATTTGATACAGATGCCTCCCGCCGGTCATGCTCCGACAGATTCGCCTGATGAGGGGATATTCTGGGAACGCCCCTATGACATTGTGTTTGTGGGGAGTTATCTGTTGGATCTCGAGGAGCTGTCGGGGGGATTTCAGAGGGACTATTATGAATATATGTTAAAGCACCCGTGGCTGGACTATGGTCAAGGGTTACGGACATTGCTGTCAGAGCGTGACATTACCATGGAAGCACAGGAATTCATGGATTGTCTTGAGTCCTTGAAGCCCGTATGTCAGAAGATCTTCAGATATTATCGGAAGAAGGTGATTGACACGATCTTAGAGGCGGGATATGAGATCCATGTATATGGGGACTCATGGGATATGTATGATTCTCCCTATGCCCACCGGCTGGTTCGTCACTCCGAGGTGACCGTGGAGGAGTCCTTGGCAGAATGGCGGAAAGCCAAGATCGGGCTCAATGTCATGAGCTGGCATAAGGGGGGCATGACAGAGCGCGTGGCGAATATCATGCTGTCCGGGGCGCTCTGCCTCTCCGAAGAGACGCAGTATCTTAAGGAACACTTTGTGGACGGGGAAGAGATCGTATGCTACCGCTTGGACCGATTGGAGGAGCTGCCCCGCATGATCTCGGAATTATTAGAGAGTGAGAGGAGCGCGGAGATCGCCCGCGGCGGTTATGAGGCCGCTTTGAGGGAGCATACCTGGGAGCAGCGGGCAAGGCAGCTTCTGGAATTGGTCAACCATATATGGCGGGGAGAATCGCATACCGTATAATGCGCCATCATTCTTCTTTTTATAAAGACGCAAGGATTTCCTCTGCCCGATGTACATAGGTATGTCGGGCGGCGACCTTGTGGAATCCGTTTTGCGCGATGTCCGCCCGTTCCTTCTCATGATCCAGATAATAGGCGATCTTATCCAACAGATCCGCCTGATTCTCGTAGAAGACCATGTCTTCCCCCGGCACGAAGTCATCCAGGAAGTCCGCCTGATAGTTGCTCAACAGGAAACCGCCTGCCCCCATGATATCAAAGGCGCGCAGTGGGATCCCGCTCAGGATGCTGCGCAGGGTGATATTGAGATTGATCTTCGCCTGTTTAAACACATAGGGGGCATAGTCATAGTAATCCACGGGACCGTGGTTGGTGCAGCCCTTTAGCCTGGTGCCCTGCTCCGGTGTGTACAGATCCAGGGAAAAGCGTTCCGCTACCGCGGAGAGCATCTCCTGACGCTCGATGGCGGTAAGCTGTCTGTTGATCACATATTGTGCGAACAGATATTCCACGCTCTCCACGCTGTCGCCGGCGGGCTGGAGCGGCAGCGAGCCCTGCATATCCCGGATAATGGACTCGGGCAGGGATTCCTGTATGAAGTTATAGCCGTATACCTGCTTCTGGGCGGCCATCAGCCCTTCGAGATAGCCTCTGGTATAGGGGGTGATCTTGTCCATTCGCTGGTAGAACTGGTGCTTCTCCGTGTACAGTGAGCCCACGAAAGCCACGGGATGGCGGTTGTACCAGGGGGTGCCCCGGAATCGCTTAAAATCCCGCATAGCGGATAAGCGCTTGGTGTTGGCTGCCATGGGAAGGTAGTGCACGGTCTGTATCCCGGCATTGTGGAATTCCGTGTATTGCTCCTTGTCAAAGGTAAATACATGATTGGTGGGATAGTTGATGGTGTAGTGATAAAGCCTCACATAAGGGCTGTCATAGATCCATGCCGCGTAGGGCAGGGCGAGCTCCTTACAGACGAACGCCGCGGCGGGGAAATAATTAAAGGAGAACAGGAGGTCAGGACTGTTTGCCTGTATAGCGCGTTTCAACTCCTGCCTAAGCTCCTCGTCGGATTTCTGACCGTTGTCGGTGAAGGGGTGGGAGACGACCTCATGCCCGATCTCCCGAAAAGCCTCCGTGATATCCTCATTGCCAAAGCTCTTCCACTCCAGAATCATTATCTTCATTGCCATATGCTCCCATCTCATCTTGTATGAAAATTTTATCATATTTTTTTTCTAAAGTCACTAAAGTTTGCAAAAAAGAGTCCGATAAATAAATTAGAACAAAACAAAAAGCGTTTTAGGATGAAACGCAAACAAATTCAAGGAGGAATGAATTATGATCGTAAAACACAACCTTACAGCGATGAACTCTAACAGAATGCTTGGTCTGACCACAGCAACACAGGCTAAGTCCACAGAGAAGTTGTCTTCCGGTTACAAGGTAAACCGTGCAGCAGATGATGCTTCCGGTCTGGCTATTTCCGAGAAGATGAGACGTCAGGTTCGTGGCCTGACCCAGGCTTCCGCTAACGCACAGGATGGTATCTCCATGGTGCAGACGGCAGAGGGTGCTCTGAACGAAGTACATGATATGCTGCAGCGTCTGAACGAGCTGGCTGTTAAGGGTGAGAACGGCACTCTGACCACAGAGGATCGCAGCTACATCAACAGCGAGGTTAAGCAGCTGATGAGCGAGATCGACCGTGTTGCTTCCACCACTACCTTCAACGAGAAGAACCTGTTGAACGGTGACTGCTCCAGCGGTGTTGATCTGCAGGTAGGTGCAGAGTCCGGTCAGCATATCCAGGTTAAGATTAAGAAGATGAACTGCTCCGGTTTGAGCCTTTCCGGAACCACTTCAACAGCTTCTGCTGCTGGCACATTAAATGCGACTGTTAAGGCAGCTATCAAGAAGCTGAACGAGCAGAGATCCGAGCTCGGTGCTGTTCAGAACAGACTTGAGCACACGATCAACAACCTTGACAACATTGCTGAGAATACCCAGTCCGCAGAGTCCGCTATCCGTGATACCGATATGGCTCTTGAGATGGTTACCTATGCTAACAACAATATCCTTGCTCAGGCAGGACAGTCAATGTTGGCTCAGGCTAACCAGGCTAATCAGGGTGTATTGTCACTGCTTGGTTAATATCGCACAAAAGTATAGGGTAGGCGCAAGTCTACCCTATATTTTTTTCAGCGAAAATAGATAGAGGAGAACGGATATGATTACTTTTCCCCAAGGATTCTTTGAGACAGAGGAGAGAGAGGGGTTCGTGGTAGATTCCACCATGAAGACGGTGTGGGCGGCGGAATTGGAGGTATTGACGGTTATCGCTGCCATCTGCGAGAAATATCAGTTGCCGTGGTTTGCCTATGCGGGAACGCTGCTGGGGGCTGTCAGGCACAAGGGCTTTATACCATGGGATGATGACATGGATATCTGTATGCTGCGGCAGGATTATGACAAGCTGGTGAGCGTCCTGCGGGATGAACTGCCGGAGGAGTATTGTGTCACCAATATCATATGCGGGGGCAATCAGGAACAGTTCTGGTGCTGTGTTATGAATTCCGATTGTGTAAGCATCGATGAGGAACGCTTGCGGCAATATCACGGCTGTCCCTTTATCGTGGGTGTAGATATCTTTCCCTTGGATTTTATCCCGCGGGATGCGAGTGAAGCGGACATGGAGAGGCAGTTGTTTGATTTGGTGTATCAGGCGGTGCAGTTGGCAAAGCTGAAGGAACCCACCAAGAAAAACCGCAGAACCCTGAAAGAAGCAGTGCGTGCGCTTGAGGATCTTTGCCATGTCAAATTCGACGATTCAAAGCCGCTGGTGGGTCAGCTGTGGCGTTTGGGGAACCGGATTTGTGCGGGCTACGGGTATGAGGATGGGGATTATGTGACCAATTATCACTCACATGTAACCAGTCCTGATTTTAAATATGACAAGCATTGGTTCGATGATATGGAGTATCTGCCTTTTGAAACCGTCCTTATGCCGGTGCCTAAGAACTACATGGAGGTCGTGAGGACAGAATTCGGAGAGAATTGGCAGACACCTATTATATCACATACGGGTCATGAGTATCCTTATTATAACATGCAGCTTAGAGAGATGAGGAATCTGATCGCGAAGATGGAATCGCAGGATGCACAGACAGAAGATGTAATCAAGAAAAGAGGAGAGGATGTTATATTTTTCGCCTGATTTTTTTAAGGAGGAGGAGCGGGACGGCTTTCTCATAGATTCCACCATGAAGACGGTGTGGGCGGCGGAGCTGGAGGTGTTGGCGTTTGTCGCTGACGTGTGCGAGAGGTATCAGCTTCCATGGTTTGCCTATGCCGGAACGCTTTTGGGGGCAGTGAGACACGGGGGATTTATCCCTTGGGATGACGATATTGATATCTGTATGCAGCGTGAGCCCTATCAGAAGCTGATGGAGGTGCTGCCCGGTGAGCTTCCGGAAGGGTGGTATGTCAGCAATGCTATATGCGGAAGGGAACAGACGGAATTCTGGGGTTATGTGGCGAACGCGGACTCTATCAGTATCGCCCCGGAGAGACTGCAGCGGTTTCACGGCTGTCCCTTTATGGTGAGCATAGATATCTTCCCCTTAGATCCCCTGCCTGACAACACGGTGAAAGCCGAGAGGGAGAGGGCTTTGTTCAACCTGATCCATAAGGCGGTGAATCTGGCAAAGCTTCAGGAGCCGGGCAAGAGAGACAGGGAGCAGCTGAGGGAGGCTCTCAATGGGCTTGAGGGGTTGTTCAATATACGTTTTGACAGACGGGAGAGCTTGGTGTCGCAGCTTTGGGCACTGGCGAATCAACTGTGTCTGTCCTATTATGAGGCGGAGGCGAGGTATATTTCGAATTTCCATGCCAATTCCCGAAGTCCGGATTTCATGTTTGAACGGGAATGGTTTGCCTATGCGGAGTATCTGCCCTTTGAATTTGTGGATATCCCCGTGCCGTGTGGTTACAGGGAAGTGGTGAAGAGGGAATTTGGGGAGAACTACATGACGCCTGTCAGAAACGTGCAGAGTCATGACTATCCTTTTTATAATAAACAGATAGAATATTTGAGGAATATGGTAAAAGAAAAGGAGAGGGATCAAGGATGCTGTTGAATTTTCCGGAAGAATATTACAGAAGCGAGGAGCGATCCGGGTTCTATGTGGATGAGCTCATGAAGCGATATTGGGCATGTCTGATGGAGATGTTAAATGTGATAGACCTCACATGTCAGAAGTATGGGCTCACATATTATGCCGATTGGGGGACGCTGCTGGGGGCTGTAAGACATCAAGGTTTTATTCCCTGGGATGATGATATAGATTTGATGCTGAAACGTCCCGATTATGAGAAGCTGATGAAGGTACTGCCACAGGAAATGCCCAAGGATTGGTGGCTCTCCACTCCGTTTATCAATGAGGGGCACAGGCAGTTTTTTAGCGGATTGTCCAGTGGCAGGGTTGTTGATATCTCCAAGGAACATTTAGCGTTATATCATGATTGTCCTTTCGTGGCGGTTCTCGATATTTTTCCGTTAGACTATCTTCCCAGGGATGAGAATGAAGCGGAGATTGTACGCTCTCTTTTCACTGTCATTTGGTCAGCGATTGACTTAGTGAAAAAGGAAGCTCCCGAGGATGAGATTGAAGCGGCTGTTCGAGATGTGGAGGAATATTGTAATGTGAAGGTGGATCGCACGAAGAATCTAAGAACCGTTCTATGGCAGCTGGCCAATCAATTGGTGATGTCTTATGGGGATGATGAGTCGGATTATTTGGTGGAATGGTGTTCTCATGTGAATTGGGGATA
The DNA here is from genome assembly GCA_023663505.1 of Muribaculum sp. Taxonomy (GTDB): domain Bacteria; phylum Bacillota; class Clostridia; order Lachnospirales; family Lachnospiraceae; genus Acetatifactor. Next base: position 79,122 of record JAMPHH010000003.1, on the reverse strand, counting down.
CAAGTTGGACAAGCATTTGCTGGATGAGACGGTCAGGCTGCCCTTTGAAACCATATCGATAGTTGCGCCAAAGGAGTATGAGAAGGTTTTGGAGCTTATGTACGATAATTGGAGGGTTCCAAGACGGGGAGGCGCCGGTCATGACTATCCATGCTTTAAGAGACAATATGAATTCCTTAGAAGGAAGGTACAAGAATTAAAGGAAGAGGCGGGAATGTAAGCGTGAATGCGATGGAGATACTGGAACAAAAGTTGAATCGGTTAAGACATGACTGTAAGGGCAGAAAGATCAGGATAATGATCATCGGTCTGGGCAGCGTCGGGAATTATCTTTTGGATTATCTTATGTCACAGGGAAATGAGAAGCTGGAGATTTGTGTGGTTGGCAGGAATAAGGAGAAGCTGTTGTCGGACGTCAATATCGTCAGGGTGGCATCCTTGATCCGCGGACAGAACCGCAATGACGTTCAGGTAATTGATGGTGTGGATCTCAATGATGTAGGGGCGATTGCGGAATGCCTGAAAGCAAATCAGCCGGATATCGTTGTCAATTCCAGCAGGGCATATTCCGGTCTGAAATACGGGAGTATCTCTTGGGGGAATGTCAGGGCTTATGGCATATGGGCGCCATTGTCCATCAAGTATATTAAGAATATTATGGCGGCATATGAGGAGGCGGGATGCAATGCGATTGTGATCAATACCTCCTATTCGGATGCCGTGATTCCCTGGCTGAAGTCCGCAGGGAAGGCATATCCGGACTTTGGGAGCGGCAATATCAACCACCTGCTCCCGCGCATCAGGTTTGCCGTTGCGGAGCAATTCAACATAGCGGATTATTGGAATATTGACATCACCTATGCGGTCAGTCATTTTCATGATGTCGTGATCAGCAAGGAGGGTCACACGGAAGGCATAGAACAGCTAATTTATATAGAGTACGGAGGAAAGAGGTTATCTCCGGATATGGAGCAGGTCTTTTCGGGCTGTAGAATCCCCATGCCGGTTGACGCCAAGAGAAATATGATGAATGCCTCCAGTAATTTCGAGATTATACAAGGCGTGTTGACGGCTGCCTGCTCAGGGGAGCGGGTAAAGCTGCACTGTCCGGGGGCTGCCGGGGAGATCGGAGGTTATCCGATAGTGCTCGACGGGAGAGGAGAGAATGTCAGGGCATATATCGATGAGAGCAGGTTCTCCTTGGAAGCTATGCGCGGCAAGAACAGAGAATCCATTTATCTGGACGGTATAGAGGATGTGTCGGACGGTTCACTGTATTATACGGACGAGCTGATTGACAAGGTACATGGCGTCTTCGGGGTAAATCTGATGAAGAGAGTAAGCTTTGAGGAGATAGAGGACGCAGCGGAATTCCTCATTAAGGAAATCATAGAAAAGAATAGATGACGGAAGTAAGGTGGGATGACAGATGAAAAAGGTATATACATGTTTTAGCACGGATATCATTCATGAGGGACATATCAATCTGATCAGGCAGGCAAGCAAACACGGACAGGTCATCGTGGGCGTGTTGAGTGACGAGGCGAGGATTCGCTATGAGCGCTTTGCCTTGGTCAGCTTTGAGGAACGTATGCGCATGGTGAGAGAGATAGAAGGCGTCAGCAAGGTAGTGGTGCAGGAGGATGTCACATATGATAAGGTGATCCGGACGCTGCGCCCCGATTATGTGGCTCACGGGGATAACTGGACAAAGGGACCGATGAAGATGGTTCGGGATAATGTGGCGGCGCTGTTGGCGGAATATGGCGGCGAGATCCTTGATATTCCCTATACCTATAATGAGCGCGTTGCCCGCCTGGACAAGCAGGCGAAGGAGAAATCGGCAATGCCGGAATTCCGCAGGAAGAAGCTGCGCCAACTGTTGAATATCTGCCCGATCGTGAAGGCGATGGAGGTACACAGCGGTCTGACCGGGTTGATCGTCGAGAAGACCATTGTGGAGGACAACGGTGAATTCAGCCAGTTTGATGCCATGTGGATCAGTTCCCTGTGCGATTCTACCGCAAAGGGGAAGCCGGATATAGAGCTTGTGGATATGACGTCTCGTTTTCGCACGATTGATGATGTCATGGAGGTGACGACCAAGCCGATCATCTTTGACGGGGATACAGGCGGACTGATCGAGCATTTTGTGTATACAGTCAGATCCTTGGAGCGCATGGGAGTATCTGCCGTCATTATCGAGGATAAAACGGGATTGAAGAAGAATTCCCTGTTCGGCACGGAGGTGGAGCAGACGCAGGACAGCATCGAGCACTTCTGTGAGAAGATCACGGCGGGAAAGAAGATACAGTTGACGGATGACTTTATGATCATCGCGAGGATTGAGAGCCTGATCCTGGAAAAAGGTATGGAAGACGCCCTGGCGAGGGCAAACGCATATGTGGAGGCAGGTGCGGACGGGATCATGATACACAGCCGCCGCAAGGAACCGGACGAGATCCTGGAGTTCTGTGATAAATTCAGGGAAAATAATGCCACGACTCCCATCGTGGTGGTTCCCACTTCCTACAATGTCGTGACGGAGGCGGAGCTGATCAAGCATGGCGTCAGTCTGGTGATCTACGCCAATCAGTTGACCAGAAGCGCCTTCCCCGCGATGCAGAAGACCGCGGAGGATATTCTGAAGTATCACCGCGCCTTGGAGGTGGATGAGCGGCTGCTGCCGATTAAACAGGTAATTTCATTAATAGATACTTTATAGGAGATATTTGATCGATGAAAGTACAAGCATTATTGGATATTATAGGAGCGGATTTTTATACGGGGGTTCCGGACTCGCAGCTCAAGGCGTTATGTAATTATTTGATGGACACATACGGGATTGACGCAAAGCACCATATCATAGCCGCGAATGAGGGTAATTGCGCTGCACTGGCGGCGGGCTACCATCTGGCTACAGGTAAGGTTCCCGTGGTTTATATGCAGAACAGCGGTCAGGGAAATGTGATCAATCCGGCCGCCTCCCTGTTAAACGACAAGGTGTATGCGATTCCCATGGTCTTTATCATCGGCTGGCGGGGTGAGCCCGGGGTGCATGATGAACCCCAGCACATTTATCAGGGAGAGATCACGTTAAAGCTCTTGGAATGTATGGGAATAGACTTCTGCGTCGTTGACGGGGAGACTACGGAACAGGAGCTGAGGGATAAAATGCAGGAATTCCGTACACTGCTGGCTCAGGGCAGGGATGTGGCGTTTGTGATATGCAAAGGGGCGCTGTCCTATGACGGAAAGGTAAATTACGCTAATCCGTATGCCTTGTCCAGGGAGGAAGTGATCCGACATATTGCCGAGATAGCGGGGGAGGCTCCGATTGTATCCACCACGGGCAAGGCAAGTCGTGAATTGTATGAGATCAGGGAGCAAAACGGACAGGAGCACAAGTATGATTTCCTCACGGTAGGCTCCATGGGACACAGCTCCTCCATAGCGTTAGGCATCGCGCTTCAGAAGCCGGAGACAAAGGTCTGGTGCATTGACGGAGATGGCGCGGCGCTTATGCACATGGGAGCCATGGCTGTGATTGGCGCTCAAAAGCCGGAAAACATGATTCATGTGATCATCAATAATGAATCTCACGAAACAGTAGGCGGGATGCCCACTGTGGCAGGGAATGTCAACTTTGTCGAGATCGCAGAGGCATGTGGTTATCGACGCGCGTTCAGTGTGGACACCATTGGATTCTTGGATCAGAAGCTGAAAGAAGCCAAGGACGCCAAGGGTCCCTGCCTCATAGAGGTCAAGTGTGCCATTGGCGCCAGAGAGGATTTGGGTCGTCCCAAGACTACCACGAAAGACAATAAAGAGGGATTCATGGGGTATTTAAGGGAAGTATAGGGGGTATCAGCTTTTGAATCGGTAAGCCTCCCGCACTACCTGTTCCGCATAGGGTGAGTATTCCGAGCGAATCGCCTGCAGAAGCGGTTCAGATGGCTCTGTGCCAAATTCCACACGCTTTAACAGGTATTTTAATCTCCTCAAATCCTCCAACAGCGTATGGGTGTCGGACGATTCCCTCCATAGACGCTGAGTTGTCCCCTCAGCCGTCTCCAGCCCCTCAATATCGGCAATCATTTGAATTTCTTTCAGATACAGATAGCCGCGGTTTGTGGGATTCCGGAATAGCTCCACCAGCTCTTTTCGGAATCCTCGGTCAATCAGTCCAAACATTTCCGACCGCGTTCTTTCCTTTAATTCATTGAACTCCTGCACAGGCTCCGGGACAGGAGCTTTTACAAAAGCATGCAAATCACCGTATTCCCTGATAAACAAGTCCACATATCGGTAATAATCCTGCATCTTGCTGTAAGCGTTATCATGCCATACCCAAGGTTCTTCCTGATACGGAACCACAATCTTCCTTCCAATCCGCATGAATTCCATACATTGAGAGATATCATAATAATGCCATCCGTCAAACAGATCTTCCCTCCATGGTACGTCCTCCTGTGTGGCAATCAAAAGACCGTCTATCGCCTCGACCTCCTGACAGAGCGTTCCTGACGCCATCTCGTATTCGAGTCTGGACGGCGTACAGTTATGCAGCACTTTGCCAGTATCCCAGTTGGTGATCGCCCTTGCGTGGTCGTCAAGGCGGCGCGCGCCGATCATTCCAAGCAGCCCGATCTCGGGATCGGATGCGAAAACGTTCAACAGATCAAAAAGAAAACGGGAATTGACAATCATTACGTCCTGGTGCAGATACACCTTATAACGCGCGTCACTGCTCTGCATTCCAGCGTTATACCCCGCAGTCATGGAAGGGGCTTCCGTGACCGCGATTACATCTGTCTCGTATCCCGTCGGCACAGACAGGCGATTTAAGTAATATTTACACTCTTCATAGACCGTTTCATTGTTTACACAGGTGATAAAGGCGATTTTTTTATCGTTCATGGGCGACCTCCTGTCCGTTCTCCAAACACTGCATCAGCATCTGGGTAACCTGTTTTAAAAGATTTCGTTTCTCGGCTCTCCCCAGAATATCACGCACGGCAATGTCCAGCAGACCGGACGCCAGATAATCCGGCAGATGTTTGCGGATCATATGGCATCTGCTTTGAAAATAAGCGTCCTCGTCAGAGGAAACGCCTCCCGCGGAATTGGCTGCGTCCATCAGCGCTTCAGGCACAAATCCGATCTGACCGAGTTTTGCGGCTTTTAGTGCAAAGTCCCAATCCTCCAAGCTTGGCATCGTCTCGTCAAAGCCGCCGATTTGTTCAAAAAGCTTCTTTTTCATCAGCACCGTGGGCGCGCCGATACTGTTTTGCAGGAGCAAATCACGAAGCATATCCCCCTCGAGGCTTATCTGCCCGCTTCCCGCAGGATCAGGTACAACGATTGATTTATCGGCGGACAACCACAGCTCATAAGCGCAGTAGATCAGGTCACAGTCCGGATGCCGTTCGTAATAGTACATCTGCTTTTCAAGCTTTTCCTTTCGCCACACGTCATCACTGTCATGAAATGCGATCCAGTCAAAACGCGCATGATTCACCCCGAAATTCCTGGCACCTCCAGCTCCCTTGTTTTGCGGCAGACGACAATAGCGGATTCGGGAATCCTTGATCTGTTTTATGACCTCCTCCGTATCATCCGAGGAACAGTCATCTGCTATGATCACTTCCTGCACGGGATATGTCTGGCACAGCACGCTTTCTACAGAGCGTAATATCAGATCCCTTCTGTTGTAAGTTGGAATAATGACACTGATTGCTTCCATCGTTTTCTCCTATATGTTTCGCGGTTTCAGGACATAATGATTTTAAGGGCGTTCACCAGCCTGTCATTGTCTTCCGTATTTCGCACCGCCAGACGGATATACTGTTGGTCATCAATATTCAGCTTGGCTATAAGATTCTTGATCAGAATCCCGTGTTCCACGATCAGCCTTCTTGTCAATTCCGTCGCCGTCATCCCGTTGGTGAGCTCAGCCATCAGGTAGTTGGCCTGAGAGGGTAGTATGCGCAGCCCCGGTATCTTAGACAGTTCTTCCTTATAGCGTTTCCTCTCTGTGCGGAAACGCACCAGAGCCTCCGCATAATCTTTTTTATATTTTTCCTCTATCTGCATATAAAATTCTGCGAAAGAATTGATGTTCCAAATGGCAACATCCCGCTTCATATCAGCGATATCCTCCGCATTCCCCGAAGCCAGCACTCCCAGTCTAAGCCCCGGAACGCCATAGGATTTAGAAATGCTCTTCATCACATAAAGATGTGGATTCCCCTCTAATATCTCCGTCTGAATCAATGTATTATCCGTCTCGTCTGCGAAATCCGCGAAGGACTCATCCACAACCAGCCTGATACCGCGCTGCCTGGTCCATTCAATCAGCTGCATTAAGCCTGCCTTGACAATATAATTGCCGGAGGGGTTATCGGGATTGATCAAGATGAGATTGTCCACGGGATTCCTGCTATAATAATCAATTAGAGCCTGCGCGTCATATTCGAAATGGTCATTGTCCGGCAGGAAAGAAACCACCATCTCCTCCTGATACCTGTGGGAATACTCTTCAAAGGTAGGGCGTATGATCCCTGTCTTTCCGGTCAGCCTTCCCATCAGGGATTTGATTAATTCCGCGGCTCCGTTCCCGACAAGGATGTTTTCCGGACGAACCCCGAAATTCCTGGCTGCAAGCAAAGAGTTGACGCGCATACCCGACGGATACTGTGTCAGAAGCGTTTCAAAGCTTGCTTTTATCTCATCGATCATTTTCTGCGGCGGAAAGTAGGGATTGACCAGATAACAGAAATCCAACAGCCTCGGGTATCTCCAATAGCCACCATAGCGACCCTGCATGAGGGATACACGTTCTTCCTCATCGGGCATAAACATAGACTCGGCGATATCCAGATCCTGAATATCGTCAATCTCATACCACAGCTGACCGTTCAGCCTCTTGGCGCTGATTCCCGGGTCGTCAAGCATTGCTATTACCATCAGCACCTGTTCATAATATTCATTCTCACCCAATGCCGCCTGATAAGCCTCCAGAAAGGGGACATAATGCGTTGCGGAAAAGTGTCTGCTGAATTTGTAAATATTTACAGTCTTATAATAGTCATTAATCTCGTGAAAATTAAACCGCTTACCCGGCACGAAGGCCGCTATGCCGTCATTCTCATTCAGCTTTACGCAGGTACCGTCCATCCACGATTCATATTTATCCACAAGGGTAAGTGTATCGCGCGGGTCGTTTAGCAGCAGATCGATTACAGAATCCTCAAATATGATATCGGACTCAAAAAGCAAAGTGTCCTCCCTGCAAAGCCAGTCTTTAGCGAGAGCGAGAGAGTAGATATTATTCGTCTTGTCATAGATCGGATTATTTACATAAACGATCGGTGTATTGATATCCAATGTGGAAATATATTCCACCAGCTTCCTGCCCTCGTATCCTATCACGATCACTATACGGGATAAATGCTGCTTCTCAAGCTGGTGAAGCATACGGTCAATCAGTGTAACGCCGTTGACCTTTATCATACACTTTGTATTATTTTGGGTCAGTTCCTTTAATCTTTTCCCCATTCCCGCCGCTAATATAATTGCCTGCATATCTTCACCCCTCAGGATTATTCCATGAATTATTTTGTTTCCAGCAGCGAGATGATATCCTTATAAATATACTCGCTGGCAGCACAGCCGTTATCACCGACATAGTCCAGAACGTCGGCAAAGACTTCCCTTCGCCGGTCTTTTAAAGAGTCGTTCCCGTTCAATACCGTGTCGATCAGGAATTGCTCGATTGCCATATAATCGCTGCCTTCCGCCTTAGAATATGCGGACATACACTTTTCGCCCAATTCCGTGAATACCTGCTCCGGTCTTGTTAGATAGAGCAGTGGTCTGTCTGCATACATATACTCGGCAATAAAGGAAATGGAATCCATAATCATGGCGTCCGATGTGGCAAATAATTCCAAATAACTGCCCTCGCTTACCACCCTTGCGTTTGGCAGCGAATTCCACTTCTCAATATAGGCGTCATACTCCGCGCTGTTTTTAAAGATGCCTGCCTCTACCGCCCTAAGGCGCAGATTCGGGTGCGGTTTAAAGACAAATGCGATTTGGTCTTGATATTTTTGTGCCAGATATATCCAGTAGTGTACATTTTCCGCAAAGGTAGAAAATTTCAGTCCCGCATAGCCCAAAAAGGAATGATGCGGCGCAATGATAACCTTCTTGATCCTGCCGGCGTCAGCCTGTGCGGGAATCTTCCAAATGCGCCGGAGATCTTCCTCTCCGAAATTGTGTTCCTGATAGAAATAATCCATTTTGGCATAGCCGCAATACACAATGTTTTGACCCTGGAGCAGCTGATACTTCTGATAGCGTTCATAATCCAGCCTTGTACTCATGTATGCGCGTCCCACCTGATTAAAGAAGATATTATTGCAGGAAAGATCCGTGATAAATCTGCCGTTCGCGCTGTCTGCCGTCTCAAATCCGTATGGAATATACAGATTTACATACTTGAAGGGATAGTTGCTAAGCTTGTAACACTCCGGAAGAGATTCCTGCCAATAGGTCACATGGACCACGATGTCCGGCACCTCCCCCAAATCCTCCCATGTGTATATTTTATCTTCGCTTGCGGAATAAGTATCCAGAACCCGGTACCCCTTCTCCTCAAAAAACTGCTTGTTCTGCTCATACGTCATAGTCCTGTCACCGATATTGCGGTCAACCAAAGGAGCGTTAGTCACAGACACGTCAAATCGGTCATCCTGCTCCAGCATACGATATAACTCGCCCGCCGGCCACTCGGCTGCGGAGATAGCCAGGAAAGTAACTTTGATCTTCTCCCCTCGTGAGAATTTCTCCCTAACGGCAAATACCCCCGCCTGATAGGCAAGTGGAAACAACTGCCGGTAAAGCTCCGATCCGCCGTCAAGCTGGGATGAATAGCAGAGAAGCGCTGTCAGATGCTCATATGTATATTTGGCGGGAATCCGGTCAACATACCGGAAATCCCCCCTGTCAACCCCGTCTATCAATTCTTCCAGCAATTGTGCTTTCTTTTCCTGATTGTTCATGTCGTTCCTCCCTGAAATTATAGAATACTGTTTAAAAGCCGGCTTGCCTTGTCTGCGCCGCCGGCATTCAAATGATCCGTATCCAGAAAATCCGTATCGTCAAAGCAGTCTGATTCGTTCATATCTATGAATTCCACCGGCTGTTCCAGAGCGTCTAATGCCCCCATGATATCCGTCTTATATTCCGGATCGATATATTTGTTGTAGGCATTTGTAAAGGGAAAAATCACAAAAAGGGTACGGATATCGTGCTCCGCCAAAAATGTCACCATTTCCCTGAGGATATCAGCGTTCTCCTGCCTTGAAGCAATATGCTGTTTAATCCTGTTATGGTCATTCGTCCTCTCGATGGCAAGCGCTTCCCGTTCACTCTCGGATAGCTTTTGCCATATGGTACCCTTTCGGAAAAGTGTATTGTTGTTCTCCCTTGTGCGCTGACTGTCATAATAAGACGCTTCTTTTAACATACCCTTTCGGATCCACTCGGTACAGATCAGTTTTACCAGTTCCTCCGAATATTTTGCCCTGTCATAATGCAGATTTTGAAAGCCGTCATAATCCGCCGCCCCGGAATAATTGTGTAGCTCCCCAAAAAGCGGGGCGTACACCCTTGGAATCATCACTTGACCTATATTCTTGCTGAGGGAAACATCCTGATATAGCATATAATAGCCCAGATTAATAATACAATTTTCAATCCTTTTGGCGCCTTCGTTCACTGCCTTTTGGATATTTTGAAAATCATAAAAAATATCCTGTGAAGAAATTGAGAAATTAATCGGACGGTCATCAAAAACATTCTCTATGATGCCATTCATAGCATGAGATGACCCGACAATAATTGTCTTTGCCCCCTCTGCCTTGTTCTTCTCGTGCATGGCAGAAAGATAGCAATAATCATAATTTCTTTGGCAATATTCCAATGTTGTTTTCACCAGACCGGTAAAGTATTCATCGCTAAATAACATTTTTGGCTTGTCCTTTATAATAGGGTAAAATAAAACGTATAATTATATATCGGCGTATTTGTTTCTTTACTTTAGGTGAAAACATGATTGGCGGGAGTAACGTTTGACGGGAGTAAATTGAAATTGCTCCCCGGAGGTTTTGTCCGGGGATTTGCCAAGTTATTTTTCGAGTTCTAAGATTATATAATCTGACATCTTATTGTCTTCTAAAGAACTTCTAAAAGCACTATCCAAAGTTTTAGGAATAAAATCATAATTGATATGACCCCTTGGCTCCTTATAATCTACCCATGAAATCATATTTCCTATTCCATATCGCTGCCTGTAAGAAATCTTCGTCTTCTTAAACCCTGCTTCTTTTGCCATAAACAACAAGCTTTTTTCATTAAAAATCCAAATATGCTGTGTTGAAAATAAAAGCTTTTCCTCATAGTCATGACCTATCAGTTTTCTCATAAACGGAGCATCTGTCGGAGTGCCGATATATCCCTTTCCGCCGTCTTTTAGAAGAACATAATAGTCTTTTATGAAAGATATAGGATCCTCTACATGTTCAATAACATCAAAAGATGTAATGATGTCAATCTTACCGGAATAATCTTCATAAGCATCAGATGCATACGGATATGTATGATACCCTTTTAGAGCCATGCTTTTCCTATATGTCTCTGTAGGCTCAACTGCTACAATATCGCTGGCAACACCATTAAGGAAATCCAAAAACGAACCTCCTCCCGAACCAAAATCGGCAACACATTTATTTCTAAAATCTTTGATGTTAGTCCATATAAACTTATCTAAATTTTCGGAATCATGCATTTCATAAAAATAATCTAATGACACAGCGTCTTCAAGGGATTTTCTATACTCATCAGTTTCATAAAAGCTTTTCAGTTCATGTCCCGCATTGTGAAACAAACAACCGCAATTTTCACATCTGTACAATGTCACTTCCTTATCAGTTTTACTGCAAACCCTTCCGTCGCGAATATAACCGACATACTCCACCAAGACCTTGTTTTTATGGCATAATTTGCAATCCATTATGTCGCTCCTCTCGTTTATTTATATCTCCTAAAATAAGCTATCTATCGCTTGATTAAAGCAATGCTTAAATTATCGCCAACAGGCATTGATGAAATATCATTTTCGTCAATAAATTCAGAAACCGCCTTTTTTAAGTTTGGAAAAGTGTCTGTATCATCAAAATAATCATGAATCAAACACACCCCGCCTTTATTGATACGAGGCCAAAACCACTTCAGAGCCTCAAGAGTAGGTTTATAAAGATCCATGTCTAGATTGACAAAAATGAAGCTGTCATCTATTCCGGCAAAAGTCTCCGGAACATAGCCTCTCTTTATTTCAATATTTTCGGGATATTTCATCTTAGACATAACCAAATTAACAGAAGTATTCTTTAAATAATCGCCTCTGTCAGCATTTTCACTATACCCGGCTTCTTCTTCAATGTCCCGACCATCAAATCCGCTGAAAGTATCAAACAGATATAATTTTCTGTCATAAAAATTCCTGTTTATCTCCGCTGAGAAATCTCCCTGATATACACCCGCTTCTGCAACCGAACCGTCAAGTCCTTTTCTGTAAACCTCCAAGGCAAACTTTTCACAAAAATTCACCCTGGCGACAGCAAAAGCTTCAGCACTGCCTCCACCCATGCTTTGAATCCTTGATTCATCTATTCCAAGCTCAAGCAGCTGCTTTTTTATAGCAATAGCATGAACAGACGCAATCATTATATAATCAAAATCTGTGTCTAAAATATTTTCGGCAGATAAAATCGGAAGATCAAATAATTTCCCGGTTTTATAATTATCCGCAAACGCAATCACATCATATTTATTTTTACTCCCCCGAATTAATTCCTGAAAGCATTTTTTCCCTGTACCGCCGGCACCCCATATTACTATTTTGGTCATCATATTACCTCCGCATTTATTATAGTTTAATCCTGTATCAGCCACTCAATAAATTCTCTGACGGCACCATGACCACCCGGCTGTTTACAAACATAATCGCATATGTCTTTGATTTCTGATGCTGCATCAGACGGACACCCTTTTACGCCGCATAGAGACATACACTCTAAATCAAGGATATCATCACCGATATATGCTGCATTTTCACCGGTGCAGCCGAGCCTTTCCATTACTGACAATAAAACCGGCTTTTTGTCATGATACCCTTGATAAACTTCTTTAATTTCCAGCTCTTTGGCCCTGTTTTTTACAATATCAGATTTTCTTCCGGTTATTATTACAGGCACAATTTCTTTTGCAGGCAAAAGCTCGTGTATTGCATACCCGTCTTTTATATCAAATGCCTTAAAAACCTCCCCTGAATTTCCAATATAAATTTTTCCATCGGTCAATGTTCCGTCAACATCCATCACTAACATTTTTACATTTTTCATATCAGTTCCCTTAATTCCTTAATTCTCTCTTTGTATGTGTTTTTATTATTAAATAACGCCGAGGTTCCCAAAACAAAACCGTCAACACCTTTTCCGGCCCATTTTTTAATCATTTTTTCTGAACATGCGCCGTCTAAAGTGATTTCAATATTAAATTCTTCTTTCAAATCTAAAAGTTTCTCTATCTTTCTGTCAACATAGGGCAAATAAATCTGCCCCGCATGACCGGGATTCACTCCCATAATCAACACATGATTACATATATATATAAGCTCCATAGCCGACTCAACAGATGTTCCGGGGTCCAGAACAATTCCCGGCTTAACTCCGCTGTCCTTTATTCTCTCTATAACAGTCGTAGGATGAAAATCTGACTGCGGATGAAAATAAATGATATCCGCCCCCAGTTCAGTAAACAATTCTATATTTTTGACCGGCTCCTTTACCATCAAATGAATCTCAGTCTCTATATTTGTCTTATTACAAATTGCTTTAACAGTGCCTATGCCAAAAGAATAATTTGGAACAAAATTGCCATCCATGACATCTAAATGCAATCTGTCCGCGCCTGCAGCCTCCAGCTTATAAATCTCACTTTCAAGATTAAGTAAATCAGCGCACATTATTGATGGTGAAAATATAGCCATTCCTTACTACGCTCCTTTATTTATCCTTGCTATAAAAGCCAATTGTATATCCGCGTTTACAATCTTTTCTCCCGGCATCAAAATCACTGTCATGCCGTTACATACTGTAATCCCATCACAAACCGCTGCTCCCTCTACTAAGGTAAAACATTCAATACCGTCATTCTTATTGACGTAAGTTTTTTTTTCGCTGATTTTCATAGTTGCGTAAGTTTTTTCTATAATAAATTTATCTTCTTCATATTTATCAATTTTTGATATAAGTTCAGGATTCAGGCAACGCAATGCTTTTTCTGTATGCAGTTCTCTTTTGTTGCCTTTGTCATCGGTTCTGTCATAATCATAAAATCTGTATGTGGCATCTGCTCCCTCTTCAATCTCATACACTAGACTTCCTGAGGAAATTGCATGAAGCGTTCCGGGCTCAACAAAAACATAATCTCCCTGTTTTACCGGAAGATAATTTATGATTTTATCGTATTGACTATCAGATACAAAAGATTTTATGGCATCAATATCCGTTAATTTGCATCCGTTGACAATGTTTCCGGATTTCGGTTCATCGATGAAATACCACGACTCCCTCTTTCCCCTGGGAATACTTTCTAAAGCGGATGCAGATGTGTCATCAGGATGAACCTGTATAGATAAATCCGAGTCCGCCTCTGTAAGTGCCAAGGTAAGAGGAAAATAGTTATATCTCCCTAACCCTATAGATTCTTTTATAATATTAAACACCTCATTTAGTGTTTTTCCCGCATATCTGCCATTGAGAATAACATTTGACATATCTTCTCTGGCATAGCAGGAATATAAATGCCCCATTTTGACTCCCTGCTTACCTATTTTCTCAGCAAGCTTATTCCCGCCCCATATTGTCTCATGCACAATTGTATCTAAAACTAACATGCTTTCTCCCTATCCGCTATTGTAACGGTTCGCGAACTATTTCCCTAATCTTCAATATTTGATCGATTAAATTTTCCAACAGGCTAAGTTCCAGCATACAGCTGCCGTCACAAAGAGCGCTTTTGGGGTTATCGTGCACCTCCATAAAGATTCCGGATAAAACTCCTGTTGCAGCTGCCGCTTTTGAAAGATAAGGAACGAATTCACTTTTTCCGCTATTTCCGTAATTAAATCCGCCACCGCTTATCTGGACGCTGTGAGTAGCATCAAATATAACCGGATATCCAAGCTTATACATTCTTACCAGTCCGGTCATATCAACTACAAGATTATTATATCCAAAGCAGGTGCCTCTTTCGCAGAGCATAAAATTCTTGTTGCCGAAATACTCCATTTTGCTTATTACATTATTCATTTCTTCGGGACTTGCAAATTGTGCTTTTTTAATATTTATCAATTTTCCTGTCTTAGCGGCTGCTTCCAATAAATCCGTCTGTCTGCAGAGAAATGCAGGTATTTGTATAATATCAGCAACCTCAGCTATAGGCTCTGCCTGCCAGGGTTCATGAATGTCGGTTACTATCTTTACTCCCAGGCTTGTCTTTGCCTTCTTTAATATTCTGACACCCTCTTCAAGTCCCGGTCCCCTGTAGTTATCAGCCTTAGTTCTATTTGCCTTATCCCATGACGCCTTAAAGTAATAGTCAACATCGAATTTATCCATAACAGCTTTAATTTTCTCGGCTAAAAACATAACATTTTCTTCTGATTCTATAACACAAGGTCCGGCCATAACTATAAACTTGTTTTTCAATCATTTCACCTCCATCGTCAATTCTTTAAAGATATTAATTTTTCTGCAAATTTAAAATCTTCCTCAGTATCAATATCTACCGCTTCAATATCATCAATATATTTTATATACGGATTAAAACCTATACGTCTCTTATGCTGTTTCCAAATCTCTTTTTTAAAAACAAAGAAACCGCTTGTCTCCACTATAATCGGCTCTATATCCTGAGTTCTTGGTATTAAAGCCGGGTCATAGTTTAAGGGTTCGCCTTTATACCACGCAAATGTCTGCAGCTTCTTTGCGGCAAATGCCGAATCATAACCTTCATTCTTTACCATGCTGACAGCAGTGTCTAAAGAGTTTTTGGTAATAAATGGAGCGGTTGTCAAAGCGGCAACATATATATCAGCATCTACATCGTTTGTAAATGCCGTATATGTATCCTGTGCCCGTATATTATCTCCATCTAACCATTTTTCTCTTCTCAAAAAAATCAGCCGGTCATCCTGCGGAACATACTTCATAATTTCTTCATCACTGCAATAAATATAAATTTCATCTATTGTTTCGCACCTTAAAAGCGTGTTACAAATATGCCAGCTTAAAGGATGTGCCCCTAACGGAAGTATATTTTTATGGGGCAGCCTGACACTGTTCATTTTTATTGTTATAAACGCAACAACTTTCATAAACAACCTCCATTCAGACTAGTTATGTGTTGATGAGTTCCTCCAATGAAACCCTCTCAAAGACTTCCAGATATCCTCCCCGGGTTGCGTTTTTGATGATAATTCCACGGGATTCACAAGACTCCTTTGCCTTTTCAAATACTTTTTCTGCTATCGATTTTTGAAATACTACGGCAATGGCATTTTGCAGCCCGTCGTCATATGCATCGTTAAAATGATCTTTCGTGCATCCTGTATCAATGATTGTCCCATCCTCAAGGCGTTCTTTTTGGTAAGTGAAATCCACACCCAAGAGATATATCTCGGAAAATCCCATATAGACCGCCATCTGCACGGCATCATACAATACCGTTTGCCCGCCGTAGATCCTATCCACGGCATCATAGGAGAAATCATATGTGTTAGTAATTTTGATTTGGTTGTCCTTTATTGCGGTGCAGTTTACCACCCTGTTATAATAAGTAATCTCATCATATATCCGCCCCGCGGCCAAAGAACGTTCCAATGGCACGAATCTCAAGTCGGCTTCTACGGTATTTACCTCCTCATGATCTAACCCATACATCAAATAATCTATACAAAAATAGTAAGTCGGCCGCCAGCTTGTATCATTAAAAATCTTAAAAATTCTGTTTGCAGCGAAAGTGACTTCCCCTTTCAGGAGTTCCAAATCCTTTACGGTTAAACTTGGACCATTCCCAATCAGAAAGCATCTTTGCCCTTTATGCTTGTCCTTTAGATGTAAGCCTTCTAATATGGAGTGCCAGTCTTTATAAGGGTGTTTGTCGATTTCCTTGGTAAAAAAGTTCTCGACGTCCAAATCAGGATAACTGCAAACAGCATTATACATATAGCAATCCAGATCCCGGAGCTCGGGAATGTCTCTCAGCTGACGATAAATCTCGACATAAAACGCACATGTAATCAGAAGAACATACTTATCCACATCGATTTGTTTCAGAGACTCGACGTCTTTTATCTCATACTTATGGTTACAATATTCATACATTAATCCATGCTTTTTCGTATCGTTGTCAACAAAAAAGACAATATGATCTTCCAGTTCCTCTATTTTTAATACCTCAAAATCTGCTTCGATCAAAGTCGTGCCTGCCCCGAAACAGATGACCTTTTTTCCGTTCAAATTCGCAATAAAATTTTTGGAATTACTGTTTTTTAACCTCACGTTGTGTCCTCCGTTTAAAATTGGAAATCCGAGGTGGGTATATGTGTCGCCCTGTCTTTTGAGGGTGGCGGTGTCATATAATCTTCACCATAGAGTGTGACCAGCAGTTCCTTTTCTTTTTGGGGAATATTAATCTCTTTTCCCTCAAAAAGCGTGCGCTTGGTGTTCAAATAATACTCCCGCTTAAATCCTTTATAACCCTTCACCCAGCAGTCGGGATAGGAGAGACATGTGACATATTTCGCTCTCTTTTCACTGTATTTCCGGGACAAGAAAGTCAGGATATCAAAAGCTTTGTCCACGGGTATCCGGTTGAGCATAGCAAAGCAACCTCTTGTAAGCACGCTATTGCCGCACACTTTTCCTGCTTCCGAATACATAACCTTCCGACAGCAGACACGAAGGAAATTAAATATCTGACGCTCCGCCGGCTTTTCAGGTATGCCATCCATGGGAAAGATCTCTACATACACACCACGGCGCATTTTCATATGTTCCTGCCCGTAACGGATAAAGGAAGTGCCATTTTTTAAAACCTTCGCATATCCCCATCGGTATTCCGGGTCGGTTTCATGATTTTGGAGAAAAAATTTTTCTTTGTCTAATTCCTTTTCACAAGCCTTACAGAATTTCCGATACTCGCTCCTGAGCATGGCAATGTCCACATCGTCGTCCCATGGGATAAAACCTTTGTGACGGACAGCTCCCAAAAGGGTTCCGCCCTCTACCGAGTAATGAATATTGTGCTTCACACAAATGCGGTCCACCTCTTCTAACAGTTCCAACTGTATTAACTGCATCTTTCGGAGCTGCTCCGGTGTCATTTCCTTAACGGAGTATTGTTTTTGCTTTTTGCTTATATTGTTCACTTTAACTTGAACCGCCTTTTGGTAACTTCAACTGCTTGTTTTCGCAGATCGGCTTAATCTATGAAATCCATGAAAACGTGAAAACAAAGCATAAAAAAATATAGATAGCGCAATTTATTTGTGTTATACTTAAAACACAGCTTAAACTTTCCAATCACAAAAGGGAGGTGGAACGATATGCCTATAAATGAAAAAGAAATCAATAACAATCTGTTTGATCAATTATCGTTGGTCGAAAGAATAGAACGTCAATTAAAGGATGGGGGAGCAGAAGCGGCACAGGCGGAGATTGAGATTTTAAAAAAGGAAATTAACCGCAAGCTCTATCAACAGCCACCGCTTACAAGTGAATAGGTATTTTGAAGTGCAGATCAACAAAAGCGGTAGAGCACACTCTACCGCTTTTCCCATCTCTCTATCACACAGCTGTGTGGTTTGTACTTTTTTTGTCGATCGTAATTAATGCCTACCAGCAGGAGCTCCCCGACATACCCTGTAAGCGCCTGCGTATAATTCCTGTCCTTGATCTGCTGTATGGCGGCGTGAGCGTCCTTGTCATATTTTAGTTCTACCACGAGGGCAGGCTTATCCGAAGGACGCAGCGGCAGGAACACGATATCCGCAAAGCCCCGACCGCTGGGAAATTCGCGGACGAGCATATAGTCCTTTCGGGCGCTGTAATATGCAAGTCCGATGGCGCACCCGAGTGAATTTTCGTCATTGTAGGTCAGTATAGACGCCACCTCCGTATGGGCTTTGTCCAAGCCTGCAGCGACGCTCTCCTCGTCACAGGAAAGTGTATCCTCGAGAAGCTTATCCGACGCCTTGAGCACGCGCATTACTTCTGCCCAGCCGCTTACGCTCATGGCTGTCTCAAATTCCCCGATGATCTCCTTGTTGGGAATGAACGCTTTCTTCTCCGTGGAATCGTAAGCCAGATATCCCAGATGAATCAATAAGGTCAGGACATCGTCCTTGGTTTTGAAGGTGTGCATGTCATTCTGGAAGCTGCGGATGTTTACCTCGACCCGTCCGCCTCCCAGCATTTGTACGATATCAGCCCTAAGCCCGTCAAAATCCATATCCATGTATACCTTCAACGCCTCGTAGGTCTCGGTGGAGACCCAGTAACCGGAGCAGTCATGGCTGTGCATGGCTTCCACCACGGAGCGGGGATTGTAGACATGTCGGAAGTTTTTGAACATATACCCGTCATACCAGCTCCCCACCTTTTGGAAATCCATATCGAACCGCTCGCACAGCTCCTTTACCTCGTCCTCCGTGAAGCCGGTATATTCCTCCAGTTCCATTTGATCCGCCATAGAATATTCGTAGAACATATTAAGGGCGGAATGGGAGCCGTATTTCTTGATGGGAAGAATCCCTGTCATATACGCAAGTGCGACATAGGGCTGATCCTTTAAAAGATTGCGCAGGAAATCAAGATAATGGCGCTGAAGCTCCTCCGCGTCCTTCTGCTCACGCATCACACAGTCCCATTCGTCGATCAGGAATATGAACTGCTTGCCTTTTTTGGCATAGATTTGTTCCAATGCTTCCACGAGCAGGGAGGTCTGCTCCGGAAAAAGATCGCCGTATTCCTCCCGCAGATCCCTTAGCACAGCCTGCTCCAGATATTGAATCATGCCCTGTTCCCTAGCCCTGCTCAAAAACTGCTGCATATTGAGAAGCAGCACGTCATAGCGGTTCAGATGCTCCTTAAAGCTGTCATCATTTTCTATTTTGCAGCCCTTGAATAAGTCCGCCGAATCACAACCACAGCTGTAATAAGCAGACAACATTTCAAGTGTCATTGACTTCCCAAAACGGCGGGGTCTGCTAACGCAGACAAATTTTTCTCTTGTGTTGAGAAGCTTGTTCATACAAGCGATCAAGCCTGTCTTGTCCACATAAATCTTGGAACGAATTGACTCCCAGAAACCTTTGTTCCTTGGATTTAGATAGAATCCCATAAAATATACCTCCCACAGTCCTGTGCCGAAAACCCTCTTTCCCTGTTTGTCATGCTAACATTTTACTTCAAAAGAGGCTAGTTTTCAACAGATTTGATATATTAATAAAAGGATTCCCATTTATTTTGGTTCATGTTATAATTTTATATAAGGTGGTAGAAAAGTTCTTGAAGATGGAGGATGGAAAGAGGAGACAGATATGGCGCGGGTGATAGGCATAGGAAATCAAATTTTTGAAACGGCTCGTGAAAAGAATTATTTCTACGTGGACAAGACAAATTTCATACGGGAATGGTGGGAAAGGGGAGACAGCGTGACGCTGATCGCCCGTCCCAGACGTTTTGGCAAGACCTTGAACATGAGTATGCTGGAGCAGTTTTTTTCCATTGATTATGCGAACCGCGGCGACCTGTTCGAGGGGCTTTCCATCTGGCGGGAGGAAAAGTACCGCAGATTACAGGGGACGTACCCCGTGATTGCGCTCAGCTTTGCCAAGGTCAAGGAAGTATCATATCAGAGTGCCCGTAAGCGGATCTGCCAGATCATTACGGATCTGTATAACCGGTTTGACTTTCTGTTGGACAGCGGGAAACTGAATGAGAAGGAAAAGGAACAGTACCATGATATTTCGGCGAGCATGGAGGATTATCGCGCGGCGGATGCTTTGAATGCCCTGTCGGGTTACCTGATGCGCCATTACGGGAAAAAGGTGATCATTCTGCTTGATGAATATGATACGCCCATGCAGGAGGCTTATGTGAGCGGCTACTGGGCTGAAATAGTGGCGTTCATCAGGACGCTGTTCAATTCCACCTTCAAGACGAACCCCTATCTGGAACGTGCCGTCATGACGGGTATCACGCGAGTCAGTAAGGAGTCTATCTTTTCTGACCTGAATAACCTTGAAGTGGTGACTACGACCTCGGAAAAGTATGCGGACTGCTTCGGCTTCACGGAGGAGGAGGTGTTTGCGGCTCTTGCGGAATACGGTCTGGCAGAGAAAAAACAGCAGGTCAAGGGCTGGTATGACGGCTTTACCTTTGGAAAAAGGAGGGACGTCTATAATCCATGGTCCATCATCAACTTCATTGATAAAAGGAAGGTTGGGGCGTATTGGGCCAACACCAGCTCTAACAGTCTGGCGGGCAAGTTGATCCGTGAAGGCAGCGCAGATATCAAGAAAAACTTCGAGAGCCTGATTCAGGGCGGGAGCATCCGGACTGAGATCGACGAGCAGATCGTATATAACCAGCTCTCCATGAAGAAGGATGCAGTGTGGAGCCTACTGCTGGCAAGCGGGTACCTGAAGGTGAAGAATTACGAGGCGCGTGAAGATAAATATGGGGAGTGGAGGGAAGATTACGAACTGGAGCTGACCAATTTTGAGGTCAGGGTCATGTTCAGGAGGATGGTGTGCGACTGGTTTGACAGCACCTCCTCCAATTATAATGATTTTCTGAAAGCCTTGCTGTTGGGTGATGTCAGGGCGATGAACACCTACATGAACAGGGTGACGCTGGAAATGTTCAGCTACTTTGACACGGGCAGGGGGCAGCAGGGGGAACCTGAGCGTTTCTACCATGGCTTTGTACTGGGGCTGATGGTGGAGCTTGCCGACCGGTATGTGGTCACATCCAACAGAGAGAGTGGGTTCGGTAGGTATGATATCATGTTGGAGCCCCGGGAGATACCTGCGGGCGGAGATATCCGGAATGACGCCATTATCATCGAGTTCAAGGTGCAGGACGAGGAGGAAAAGGAACTGTCGGACACGGTGCAGGAGGCTCTTAGGCAGATCGAGGAGAAGGATTACCAGGCGTCCCTTGTGGCGAAGGGGATCCCGCAGGGGCGGATACGGAAGTACGGGTTCGCGTTCTGCGGGAAAAGGGTTATGATCGGAGGGCAGGGATGCAAAGACCAATACCTATCGGAATAGAGTTTTACAAGAAAATGATAGAGGCTGATTACTATTATGCGGATAAGCCCCTGCGTTATTCCGCAGGAACAGCCTTCACCAAATATTGATATGTCAAAAAGTCATCCTCTGCGACAATGTGCGGAAGTTTTAAAAGCGCGTCAAACATCTCTTTATCTTCCGCAGTCATGTCCGACATGACCTGCTTTTGCTGTGCGGATTGAAGCGTAAAGCCGGCCGCAGCAAACAGACGGACAATTTCCTTGTAGGTGAAAAAGCGCAGATGGGTTCCGTCTAATATTCCCGCATCTTCATATCGAAAATTCCCTTGCAATAATCCTAAAATGACTGTGTAATACAACACATTGGGAATACTCGCAAGTATAGCTCCCGAAGGTTTGAGATAATGATGCATTCCGGCAAGTACCTTCTGTGGATCATGTAGATGCTCCAGCACGTCCCCAAAGATGATATAGTCAAAAAAATGCTCCGGATATTCTAAAGTCATGGCTTCGATATTGCCCTGCCTGATAGTGGGAATGTATTTCTGCGCAATCCGGGCAATCTGTCCCTCCAATTCGATGCCATATACTTCCGCATTGGGATATTTATTCTGCAGATACCCCAATGTTGCTCCCAGACCGCATCCAATTTCCAGAATATGCAAAGAGCTTGACCGATCGTCTTCGATATAGTCGGTGATATCCTGCCGTTCATGCTTATAATAGCTGTAATCGATTCCCCACTTATCTTTAAACTTAGCGGCATTGGTCTGCAATAAATCCCGATATTGCGTTCTGTTTTTGGCAAAACCGAGACTTCCAAAATGATAAATAAATGAATTGCGGCACAGCAGGAGTTGATAGCCCACCTGCAGCAACCGATACGACAAATCATCATCCTCATAGTTCCCGGGAGAAAATCTTTCATCCAAAAGACCGACATTATCTAATGCAGTCCTCTTGATCATAAACGCGAACCCGGTCAGACATAGTTTCTTCTCATAAGGATTGTGCATTGGGATATTATGTGCTGCGGCATAATTCAAATAAGCTTCCGTTGTTTCAAAGACCTCTTCAATGGTCTGCCCGTTAGAAGCAAAATTCGTGACGCTTCCCGTTCCGCCCACGGAATCCCTCTCATACAGTCCCATTCTCAGCCAAAAAACGGAATTAGGGGCAATAATGGTATCATTATTCAGCAGAAAGATGTCGTTGTAAGGATCCGCCATCTTAATCCCTTGGTTACACCCCGCAGGAAACCCCACATTTTCCGTGTTGCAGAACAGTCGGATATCCTTCTGACTTCTAAGATATTCCACAACGCCGTCCGTGGAAGCGTTGTCTATGACAATCACTTCAAAGGAACCGCATGACCCTCCGTATTGCCGAATGCTATCCAAACATAAGCTCATTTGTTTTCGTGCATTGTAGGACAATATAATAATGGACAGTGGCGGGACAGAAAAGCCGAGATCCGCCAGACGATATTTTTCCTGTCGGATAATATCCAGATCATCTTTCCGGTCACAATAGAACTCTGCATTCTCAAAACACAAAAACGCCTGATAGGGATTTGAATCCATATAATAGCTTCCCAACATATAATACAATTCATAATTAAACGGGTTAAAACGCAGTCCTGACGCAATGGCGTCAAACATGCCCTCCCTGTCTGCAGCCTCCTCATACACGCTGGCATCCAAAATGGCAAACGTATCGTCAAGAGCCTCTCTACGCAGGCTTTTTTCCTTTTCCAGTAAAGTTCTTGCCGAGGCATAATCGCCATTCTCTATCCGTTCTTTAATATTATCCCACATAATTGCTCCTTCTAAATGTATCTAATGTCCTTACCTGTCAAGCGAGATTGCTTCGGAGGACAATTTCTTGTTGTATGTAATATAAAGATTGATTACATGATACCGGTTCATGTGCGTCAGATACCCTTCCGTCTCCGCTATCTTCTTATCACCAAAAAGCTCACGCGAGTCACAGGAACAGTCGTAGTACGCACACAGCATTTTTGCTGCGTAAGACTTGCCAAAACGCCTTGGCCTGCTGATGCAAATCAACTTCCCTATACTCTTATATTTTATTATCTCATGGAGGTGAATGCAACAAAATTTTATGTCATGATTGCTATTTTATGCAGTGTGAAGTATACTATATTCAATAAATAGCGTGGGGCTGAGATGTTGGGGAGGGGCAGGGATGCATTAGGATTCCCATTTATTTTGGTTCATGTTATAATTTTATATAAGGTGGTAGAAAAGTTCTTGAAGATGGAGGATGGAAAGAGGAGACAGATATGGCGCGGGTGATAGGCATAGGAAATCAAATTTTTGAAACGGCTCGTGAAAAGAATTATTTCTACGTGGACAAGACAAATTTCATACGGGAATGGTGGGAAAGGGGAGACAGCGTGACGCTGATCGCCCGTCCCAGACGTTTTGGCAAGACCTTGAACATGAGTATGCTGGAGCAGTTTTTTTCCATTGATTATGCGAACCGCGGCGACCTGTTCGAGGGGCTTTCCATCTGGCGGGAGGAAAAGTACCGCAGGTTACAGGGGACGTACCCCGTGATTGCGCTCAGCTTTGCCAATGTGAAGGAGAGGGATTATCCGTCAGTCAAGGAGAAAATCTGTCGCCTAATCACTGAGTTGTATATGCAGAATATCTTTTTGAGGGAATGCGACTGGATGACTGTACGGGAACGGGAGTTTTTTGATTCTGTTCGTTCGGATATGTCCGAGGTGGTAGCTGCCATGGCTATCTATAAACTATCTGACTACCTTTGCCGTTACTACGGCAAAAAAGTGATCATCCTGCTGGATGAATATGATACGCCCATGCAGGAGGCTTATGTGGGAGGCTACTGGGATGAAATCGTGGCGTTCATCAGGACGTTGTTTAATTCCACCTTCAAGACAAACCCCTATCTGGAGCGCGCCGTCATGACGGGAATCACGCGAGTCAGTAAGGAGTCTATCTTTTCTGACCTGAATAACTTAAAAGTGGTGACTACGACTTCAGAGAGTTATGAGGACTGCTTCGGCTTCACGGAGGAGGAAGTATTCGCGGCACTGGAGGAATACGGTCTGGCGGAGAGGAAACAGCAGGTCAAGGACTGGTATGACGGCTTTACCTTTGGAAAAAGGAGGGATATCTATAATCCATGGTCCATCATCAACTTCCTTGATGAGAAAAAGGTGGGGGCATACTGGGCCAATACCAGCTCCAACAGCTTGGCGGGCAAGCTGATCCGTGAAGGCAACGCAGACATCAAGAAAAGCTTCGAGAGCCTGATTCAGGGCTGGAGCATCCAGACGGAGATCGACGAGCAGATCGTATATAACCAGCTCTCCATGAAGAAGGACGCGGTGTGGAGTCTTCTGTTGGCAAGCGGGTACCTGAAGGTGAAGAATTACGAGGCGTATGAAGATGAATATGGGGAGTGGAGGGAAGACTATGAGCTGGAGCTGACCAACTTTGAGGTCAGGGTCATGTTCAGGAGGATGGTGCGCGACTGGTTCGACAGCACCTCCTCCAATTATAATGATTTCCTGAAAGCCCTGCTGTTGGGTGACGTCAGGGCGATGAACACCTACATGAACAGGGTGACGCTGGAAATGTTCAGCTACTTTGACACGGGCAGGGGGCAGCAGGGGGAACCCGAGCGCTTCTACCATGGCTTTGTACTGGGGTTGATGGTGGAGCTTGCCGACCGGTATGTGGTCACGTCCAACCGGGAAAGTGGGTTCGGCAGGTATGATATCATGCTGGAGCCCCGGGAGATACCTGCGAATGACGCCATCATCATCGAGTTCAAGGTGCAGGACGAGGAGGAAAAGGAACTGTCGGACACGGTGCAGGAGGCTCTTAGGCAGATCGAGGAGAAGGATTACCAGGCGTCCCTTGTGGCGAAGGGGATCCCGCAGGGGCGGATACGGAAGTACGGGTTTGCGTTCTGTGGGAAAAGGGTTATGATCGGAGGGCAGGGATGCAAAGACCAATATGGTGAAGCACACTAGGCAAAAGCGGTAGTGTAAACTACCGCTTTCCCAAGTTCTGCAATCCCAATTTCTAAACCCTTTCTATCACACAGCCAACCATCGCTTCCGTAAGACTTTTCCCGTCCAGCTATATTCCCATTGAACAGCCTCCTATTTGCCGGGCAAAACGATGAGTAACCAAATAAACAAAACGCCCTCAAGTGTGCATGTGTTTCCACAGAGGCCTGAGGGAGACGTTGATTAAATACTACCACAAAACAAAAAATGTCAAGGAACAAAGGTTCAGTCCGTTCCTTCCCTTGTTCTCATCCAGTCTATGGTTTTCTTTATTCCTTTTTCAAAGTCAATCTCTGGAGAGAACCCTGTATCCGCAACCAATTTCGATATATCATATTCGCTTTCCGGCAACGAGACACCATTAAATGGTATCTCGCCAAGTTGAAGCTCGATGGACGGATCAATATTGTCCCTTATTATTTCTATATATTCACGCAATGGGCGTGGTTTCGCACTACCAAGATAATATGCCGTATTACTTTTACCCTTGTTCGCTACTGCTATAATCGCCCTCGCAGTATCGGTGACATAAACAAAATCATAGGTTTGCACCCCCGTAGTGAATGCAATTTTTTCTCCGTTAAGCATTTTTGTACACGTCATGTTGACAAAATTTGCTGACTTGTCTCCAATTCCATATGTATTTGGAAGATAACACCAAACATGTTCTGTCCCCAGCTTTGTACATTCTGCCTTTGTCATAAAATGTGCTGCGATTTTTGCGACCCCATATATGCTTGTTGTATTTGGTGTCGCTCCATCGTTGGCATGATATATAAGCACATCCTTCTCCACTAGTGTGCCAGCACCCACAAATCGTCTGATTCCCATTCCGGCGGCAACATGGACTGCGTTAAGGGAATATTCCACATTTCTCAGTTGGAGAGTGTAGTCAGCTCTCAAATTTCCGGACGAGCCGGTCCAGGCAAGATGAAAGAAAGCATCAATATCACGTCCATCAATGAGTTGGGGAAGGAATTCTATATCTGCCATATCACAACAAACCAGTGACAATCCATTAATCCCGTTTAGCTCGGAAACATCTGTTTTGTTGCGCACAACCGCAACAACCTCCACCCCTATAGCATGTAACTCCTTACAGAGAACTTTTCCAATAAAACCATTCGCACCTGTCACAATCACTTTTTTTATCACTGTGTAACCACCCCAATCATTGATTTCATCACTTTAACCATTGATTTATCTTCCAATATTCCTGCCATCCAAGCCCCCGCTGTTTCCTATCCGTCAATCGCCTCGCGGATTCTTTTGGCAATCTCGTTCAACATTGCCTCGCTCATTCCCGGATACACACCAACCCAAAAACTATTATTCATAACGTAGTCTGTCTTTTCAAGTTTCCCAACCACGCGATAATCCGTACCTTCATTGTATCCTTCAAAACAAGGGTGTCTTAAAATATTCCCCGCAAACAGATTCCTGGTTTGAATATTATGTTCCTCCAAATAAGCCACAACATCCCTGCGTTTTTTTTCACACGTGTCTTTGATTGTCACAATAAAACCAAACCAACAGGGATTGCTGCCGCTTTCTTTCTCTGGTAAAAATAACTTGTCCTGCAAATCCGTCAGTTGGTTTCTTAAATATTCCCAATTATTTCGTCTCTTTTCCACGAAGTCCGGAAGTTTCTTGAGCTGAGCTACGCCTATTGCAGCCTGCATATCCGTAACCTTCAGATTATACCCCAAATGCGAATACACATATTTGTGGTCATACCCCTGAGGAAGCGTCCCGAATTGCCCGTCAAACCGGTGACCGCATAGATTGTCCTGCCCGCCGGAGCATACACACTCCCGTCCCCAGTCACGCATGGAACGTATAATTTTGTGTAACACATGGTTAGATGTATATACCGCTCCGCCTTCTCCCATAGTCATCTGGTGTGCAGGGTAAAAGCTGGATGTTCCTATATCACCTATTGTGCCTGTTTTCTTTATCTGCCCATCAATCTCGTAGGTTCCCCCCAACGCGTCACAGTTATCTTCAATCATCCACAAATGATGCCTGTCACAAAAACTCTTCACCGCCTTCAAATCAAAGATGTTGCCAAGGCTATGGGCAATAAAGACTGCTTTGGTTTTCTCGCTGAATGCCTTCTCCATCTCATTTATGTTAATATTGTACGACGGAATGTCTATATCAACAAAAACAGGGACGGCACCACTTTGCACAATTGGGGAAACTGTAGTGGGAAATGCCGCCGCAACAGTAATCACTTCATCTCCCTTTTTAACCGATTTGTCACCAAGCAACGGAGATGTCAACGCCATAAACGCCAAAAGGTTTGCCGAAGAACCGGAATTGACAAGGGAACAATAAGGAACTCCCAAATATTGAGCCAATCCGAGCTCAAACTCTTTCGTATATCTGCCTGCTGTGAGCCAAAATTCCAGAGAAGAATCCACTAAGTTACACAACTCATCCTCATCATAAATCCTTCCCGCATAATGGATAGGATCTCCTGACACATAAGGCTTCTTATCACAACAATAAGTATTATAATACTCCTTTATCCCCGCTAAAATCTTCTCTTTTGCTTCCTGCATATCCATATTTTCAAACATAATCAACTCCTCCTATTCCGAATTCCCCATGGTTCCGCATTATGAGATTCAGTTTGTTAGAAACAATCTACCACAGGATAAAAAATGCGGTTTCTTGACATCCCAGCCTGTAATAATACATTCGCACAATAACTGGAGAAAGTACGCATACTGATAATTACATATGCATCCTCTAAACTTGTCTCATCCACAGTCTGAACAGGAATATTATCAATGACTCCAATCTGTTTTGCCTGTCTATCAAGGAATCCCTGTATTGGAATACCTGCTCCCTTTAGACATTCTTTCAATATCTTTCCACCGACTCCTGCACCATATATCCACACCGAACATCCTTTGGATTCCCTGCGAATTCTTTCTATGTTCTGTTGACACAATTCCTGAAATTGTCGATCCACCATTTCCATTTCACGTTTCAGCAATTCGTCTAATTCTTCATCGCCGGCATATGCAAAGCGTTCCAGCCTGTCAACATGTCTGGAACACCGATCCAGCATCCCGTTCCGCATATATTTTTCGTAGGTTTGAGGAGTTAAATCACCTTCTTTTCTGGCAAAGTAGCAGTTCTGAGGATCGTCCAAGCTAATATACAGCCAAGCATCCTTCGCAATCTGATCCGTCCCCTTGCATTTATAAGCTATGCCGTCCAAAATATCCAGCAGATCTTTAACCCAGCACTGACAATATCTTTTCCCCCAAGACCATTTTTTTTCATCACTTCTTATGATAACAGGCGGTTTTGTGATAGAATAGAACGTTCTATGTTCTTGCGATAGCAGTGCTTCCAGAAAATATCCCAGCCATCCAAATGCATAATTGTTCCCGTATTTTTCATCGGATTTTATTCGCAGGCTTCTGTCCTTCTTTAACGGTTCAAAAACGGAGGTTTTATAAATAGTCGCCCCTATACATGTCAAGGAAATAAATGCCGTGTTCACAAATTCCTGCATATTTGTATATATTTTTTCAATATTTTCGTCACATCCGTTCACATACAATACGATACAATCCATATTTTGTTTTATACGAGGAAAGACTTCGCGATCCAGCATCTCGTAATCCCAATATCTTGAGTCACCTGCCACCCACACATACTTTGATGCAGACTGCATTAAAGGCAATAGTGGCTTCATTCCCAAAAGATATTCCGAATCTATACGATGAAATTCTATGTCCGTATTCAAGTGTTCTTCTTTAAACCGCTTGATATAGAGTTCTGTATCATCATTGGTACTACTGTCATAAATACTAAAATGAATATTTCTTTTTCGCATGTCCTCATAACAGATATCCAGCCAGTCTGCCACAAACTCGCAGCGGTTATAGGTGACCATCGCAATTTCAAGTTCACCCTCCTCAAAAGTAATCATATGCTCAACCTCCATTTAACTTCTTTCCTTAATCTTAAAAGTTTCTCATCCAATTCAACATCTTAGCAATCCCTTCTTTTGCCGTTACTTTCGGCTTCCAGTCAATTGCCTGCTTGATTTTGCTGATATCTGCTACAAAAACTTTCTGATCGCTTATACGCGGGGGGAGTTGTCGGTATGTCAGTTTGATATCCAGCGCCTCCTCCAACAATTCAAATAATTCCAACAGTGAAAGCGATTGCTCCATACCACCGCCAATATTAAATACTTCCCCCGAAATCTCATCTGCATGGCGCAGTGCTGTATAATATAATTCGATCATATCCTCGGCATGTAAAATATCTCTTACCTGTTTTCCATTTCCGGATATCGTAAACGGCTCACAATTTGCATTCTGCTTTTTTTCAAGAGCTTTGCTACAAAACCAGCCTACCCAGCCTTGATCATAAGTAGCAAATTGTCTTCCCCCATACATAGAAGAGTGTCTAAACACAATCGTCTTAATACCATAGATTCTTGAATAATCTAACATATATTGATCTGCAGCACCCTTAGAACAACCGTATGGTGATCTAAAATCAAGTGGTATAGACTCGTCAAATCCATTGGGCCACTCTGTACAGATATAGCGCTTATCCGCCTCCTGATAATGATACTGTTCCAAATCCCCATAAACTTTATTTGTAGAAGAAAACATCATCACCGTATTCGGGCTATATTTTCTTATAGCATCCAGTACGTGTAATGTTCCCATGGCATTGGTCTGAAAATCCTTATATGGATCCACAATAGATGTTGTCATTGCAACCTGCCCCGCCAAATGAAAAACTGCGTCAAATTTTCCATCTCTGATCACGACATCAACATCATTGCGATTCCTTGTATCCCCATGGATGTATCGAAACTCCCCGATTGTTTCAAGCCAAGTTAAATTTTTCGCCGCGCCAGTTCTCGACAGATTATCAAATACAGCTATATCATGTCCTGATTTAATTCCATAGGCTGCTAAATTAGATCCTAAAAATCCACATCCGCCAACCACTAAAATTTTCATCTAAATCCTCCCACACATCAAAGCATTTCTTGAACCATCTTTTGTTTCCATAAGGATTTTTTAATCCACCCTATACTTTTTCACAAGCACACAGCTCTCATCCATAAAGGAAATCATTTCTATCTGTCCGGCACAAAATTCAATTTCCTCTTTCAACGGAACACAAAAGGGCTGCATTGTTTCAATACTCAATTGTTCTCCACTGGTAATCACATCAGCCATTGCCTTACAAAACTCATAACCCGAAACAACGGAATCCTGATACCGACGCGTTGAATATGTAATAAAATTGGTTCCCAAATCTTCCAGTATGTATACCCCCCCTGGTTTTAAGCAAGGAAGAAGATGATATATCGCCTTAACTTGATGGGAAGTCATGTGTGACGCATCATCTATGATTACGGAAGGTTCCAACTTCGTAATTTCTTCCAATGATTGCTCACTACTCAAATCTTTAATCAGTACATGACATCTGTTTTCCTCATATTTACGGCATTCCTCGTCAATATCTACCGCATAAATCTGTGCATTCACAAAATAGTCTTTCCACATCTTCATGCTGCCCCCATGAAAACACCCAAGTTCAAGTACATTTATAGACTCATGTTTCATTTGTTTCAAAAAAAACTCATATTTATTGAGATAATTATGCCACAAACTGCTCTTATCCGTGCCATATGCTTTCCCAAGGCAGTCCAACTCTGTGTATTGTTTGAAGAAACCGTTTGCATTTTCATCTTCTACAAACTTTAAATTAGTCTTTCTAAGTGTTTGCCAGATTCGATCAGGATAAATACGCTGTAAGTACACATCCTCCTCTTTGACACCCATCTCATCCAATACACTCAATATTTGATCATAGTATCCGTCCCATACCGCTATAATAATACCATCGCCATCGCGCAAGTGTTCTTTATCAATCCATTTTACAGGAGTATCAAGCACAGATGTCTGTTTGATAGTATTACCCGGGCTGACAAATACATTGCACACCTTGATATTTTCCTCCATGAGATAGCGCAATATAGCAGCTCCTACTTCCCCTGCGCCATACACATGAATTTGTGAATGGCGTCTGCAAAACCTTAAAATTTCGTCCCTGTCTTTGTGTAATTTTTGTGCAATATTTTTCATACTTTCCTCACAATCTGTCAGTTCTAAAAATCGAAATTTAAAGAATTGACTCGCTATTTTTTTGTATATCAATCTCCTCTTAAAAAAGAAGAAATCTGTTCATCCATAACCATAGGAATATTACCTCCAGCCTGCCAGCATTTTGTCCATTCCACTACTTTTTCAACTGCTGTTTCAAGATTCCAGTGCGGCATCCAACCAAAGGTGCTTTTCAGTTTAGAGCAGTCCAACTTCAGGAAATTAGCCTCATGGACAGAGTTTGGTTCACATACATTCTTCCATTGAAGATCTTGTCCCCACTTAGAGACAAACAAATCTACCAATGCTCCCGTCTGCAGACATTCCGCGTCATCTGGTCCTACGTTATAACAATCTGCATACCTCCTCTCCTCATATTGACATGCACTGATCATCAGGTAAACATACAAAGGTTCCAACACATGTTGATAGGGTCGTATGGAAAAAGGATTCCTAACTACAATAGTCTCGCCCTTCAAGGCGGCTCTCACACAATCCGGAATGATTCTGTCTTTGGAAAAATCCCCGCCACCAATCACATTACCTGCCCGCACTGTGGATATGGCCACCTCACTATTGAGAAAAAAGCTATTTTGATAAGAAGATGTCACAAGCTCCGAGCAGGATTTTGAATTGGAATATGGGTCAAACCCATTCAATTCTTCGTTCTCCCGATATCCCCAAACCCATTCCCTATTCCGATAGACTTTGTCTGTGGTCACGTTCAAAAAAGACTTCACACAATCACTGTTTCGAACACATTCCAATATATTCACAGTTCCCATCACATTTGTTTCGTAAGTGTATGCCGGATGTTGATATCCTTCCCGCACAAGCGGCTGAGCCGCCAAATGCATTACAATTTGCGGTGCCGCATCGTCAAAGGCGGTTTTCAAATGTTCATAATCCCTAATGTCTCCAATCACGGAAACCATTCTTCCCGATAGCCCGGCCAATTCAAATAGTTCCTCTTTCTGAGACGCTAGCGCATATCCCGTTACCTCTGCCCCGGCATTTACTAACATCCTGCATAGCCATGTTCCTTTAAAACCGGTATGCCCTGTAATAAAAACTCTTTTATTTTTATAAAAATCTATCGAAAAATTCATTTTCATATTCCTTTTGGATTAATTCTATTCCCATATTTTCCACGGTGCCTGACCGGAGTACCATAATTCCTCCAGCCTTTTTTTATCACGCAAAGTGTCCATGCACTGCCAAAAACCTCTGTGCTTATAGCATGCAAGATTACCCTCTGCTGCCAGTCTCTCCATGGGCTCCCTTTCTAACATAATCTCATCACCGTCAATATAATCCAGTACTTTCGGATTACACACCAAAAAACCTCCGTTAATCCATCCGCTGTCTTTTCTGCCCTTCTCACGAAACGCTAAAACACCTCCATTCTCATCCATATCCATTGTACCAAATCGCCCCTCCGGCAAAACACCTGTCAATGTCATAAGTCTCCCCTGTTCCCTATGAAAATCAACCAGACGCTCAATATCCACGTTTGCCACACCGTCGCCGTATGTTACCATAAAAGGTTCGTCATCCAAATACTTTTTCACCCGCTTTATCCGCCCCCCCGTGAGTGTATTCAAGCCGGTATCCACAACGGTGACTTTCCATGGCTCTATGTAGCTGTCATGAATAATCATATTTCGACTCTCCGTAGTAAAATCATATGTAATATCACTTTTTTGCAAAAAATAATTGGCAAACCATTCCTTTATGACATATTGCTTGTAACCTGCACAAATCACAAAATCATTAAAACCATAATGTGAATAACCTTTCATAATGTGCCACAAAATGGGCATTTCTCCAATTTCAATCATCGGTTTGGGTTTTAAGAGACTTTCTTCTGAAATCCTTGTCCCAAAACCACCCGCTAAAATTACTACTTTCATACGTCTATCCTCTCTCAGTCCTACAACCCAACACAATGTGTCTTAGAGCACTACCCTGCATCACCATATAATAGGTTTAACCCTAAGTATGTGACAGTTCATGTTCTAAAAAAAGCAAAAAGTTTTCGGGCGAAAAATCATTCTTATATTGATAGTCCACGATACATTCATTCTTGATCCACTGACAATCAATATCTTCTGGTTTGGATATATATTGCATAAAATCCTCACAATAATATTTTTTGTTTTTACACGCTGCGTCATTGACAATTAACTTTTTGTTATTAACGATGGCCTCCGCATAACGATATGACGTTTCGTTTCCGTGCTTGCATATTTCTAGAATACAACGACAGTGTGGGATTTCATTGAGATAATCCTTATAGGGCAGTCGCGTATTATATGTAATATCCTCGTCTTGCAACTGGTCTTCTTCATTGACATCAGCTATCCAAAACCGACAGGTCACTCCGTTTTCTTTTAAATGAATAAAAGTTCTGTGGATAAGTTCGAGCCTGTCTTTTGCGCGTCCCAAAAACAGCACGTCATAAGAAGGAGTCTTGGATTGGCATCTTGACCGCTCCAAGAAACCGTCCGCCCCCCCTAATGGATAAGTCTGTTGATAGTATGTGAGTCCGTATTTATGCGCTTCTTTAGAATGGTATGTCATTACCAGGTCAAAAGTGTTTTTAATTTTGTTTACATAATCACTTCCGTATTCTTCTAATCGACCATATTGACCATCAATGGAGTCACTAATGACTAACACCATTTTGCTATACGGATATTTCTGTTTTACATAAATAATAAAGTTCGATGTATTAAAATTCTTATAACAATGATCACGAAAAATAAATATTATTTCTTTGTCAAAGGTCTTTCCATCATACACCCATTGTTCTTCCTGATCCATTATCCCTGTCATAAGGAAATCATTTCTGGCACACAGATCATCATAAGGATAATTTAAAAATTCCTGAGCGTCTGTGAACATTACATAACGGTATTTGGTGAAATTGCAGCTTCCTATGAGATAGCGCTGATTCAATTCATAAGTACACCGAATTTTTAGCCGTTCTATTTGAAGTTCATCTGTCAAATAATTTATAATCTCTTCCTTTGCATTGCCGATCACGAACAAGTATATCTCATCATAAATAATATCCTTTATTTCATCGGGGTGCTTAATAAGCCATTTATTGTATTTTTTCCCGTGTTTATAGGAATCCACTAATGCAACAATCTCAAAATCATTTAAATCGCCATATCTCATAAACGTGTTAAAATTAAATCCGATTCCATAGCAAACTACCTTCTTCATAAGCCTAGTTCCCACTTTCTAAAATCATCAGTCAAAATAACCATTGTGTTCTCCAATCTACATTACAGTATCTTTGGCTATACTGTTTAAACAGGTTTCCAGCATATCCTGATTAATAACTTTTGGATCCATACAGGCTATTTTAGATTCAGCTATATTCATTTCCAAAAGATATGTCTTTACTTTCCTAGAAACAGCAGCATCTTGAATGGCAATTGCAATATAGTCATAATTTACACTATTGATATGTTCGGGAGAACATGGACAAAATCCTCCAACCTCCTTATCCCTCACATTCATGTCTATCCACGCAGCAACTGAATATCTATTGTCTTTTGTTATACTTTGCATCAGCCTGATACCAGTAAGCCCTGCACCATATACAATAATCCGGCTGCCTTCTTTTATGGAAGAGTAGGGATAAAGAAAGTCACTGGAATGTCTGTAAAAGATATCGTAATCTGTTTCAAGCAGCATTCTTGTTGTCATAAAAAGTAATCTTTTGTACATTTGTATATCGCAGTGGTGTCTATCCAACCCTTCTTTAATAGACTGGTAAACGAGCAATATGCTTTGCAGGGTGCATCTGCCTGCCACGTGGGTAATGGAGGACTCACGCATGACATAGTAATAGCCTGTTTCCCTCAGAACAACAATCTTTTGGGCTTCTAACAGGCATAACCAGAAAAAGACCTGATCGCTAGAGGTAAAAATGCGGTTATCAAGCATCATCTGTATTCTCAGATTTAAATCCCTCTTGATGCCCCAGCATCCCATTAAAGGGAATATTCTCCTGATAAAACAAGCATCTGTATCCTGCAGATAAGAACAAATTTCCTTTGATGAATAAACACCGCACCGAATGTCGGGTTCTTCTAAGGTGTATTCATCTCCCCATTGAATATGGCGACCGTTTAAATAAATCATATCTGCGTCTGACGTAGTGCCTTGGGCTACCAGTGTTTCAATTCTGGTGCTTCCAATCCAATCGTCGCCATCAACCCCTATAACATAATCGCCCGTTGCAGCCTTCGCACCCACTTTACGAGCGCTTACGACAGTTCCATCATTTTGTTTATGTATCACGACTATGCGAGAATCCTTTTCAGCATATGCATCACATATTTGACCGCTTCCGTCCGTGGATCCGTCGTCTACTAAAATAATCTCCAAATTTTGATATGTCTGGTTAATAATACTTTCTATGCATTTTGTCAGATAATCTTTCACATTATATATAGGTACAATAATGCTAATCATAATATTGTTGTTTGTGTTCATATACATCCTCCACACCTGATTTTACAGTGATTCATGCACACTTAAGGGCAAGACGCAGCTGAAGAAGAACCCTTTCCATAATATCTTTGGGACCGATAGTTATCCTTAGCCGCAGAGCATCTTTGGCTGTAAAGAGACGAATTAATATACCGTTTTCCTCCATAAACACGCGAACCCTGTCAGCATCTGCATTATTGAGTTTTATAAACACAAAGTTGGATCCAGTTTTATATGCAGTTACATCCTCCAGCT
Source organism: Muribaculum sp. (assembly GCA_023663505.1). Taxonomy (GTDB): domain Bacteria; phylum Bacillota; class Clostridia; order Lachnospirales; family Lachnospiraceae; genus Acetatifactor. The sequence goes on along the minus strand of JAMPHH010000003.1, from coordinate 42,672 downwards.
TATTTAGTTCATTAATAAACCAATCCCTTACCTGTTTGGTTTCCGTTCGCATTTTGTCATAATATTCCACATCCGTGAGCGCAGCTATTGCAATTTTTCTCGAAATACTACTTGCCCTGAATAACGGAAGATCCAAACCGATCGTTCTTCTCAACGGATAACTACAAAGACCATATCCTATTCTGACATTTGCAAGTCCATAAAATTTTGAAAAGGTTCTCGTAATTACCACGTTATTATATTTTGTGATTATATGCTTCTCAAAAATATTTGAGCAATCTTCATATCCCCAATATGCCTCATCGAGCATAATAATGGAATTCTGGTTTTCCCGTATGATTTTTTCAATGTCATCATGAGATATTTCACATCCTGTAGGCATTTGCGGTGATGTTATTACAATTAGCTTAGGAAGATTTTTTCGAGCTTTGGACATAACATCATCAATATCATATTCATAAGATGCTTTACCTTCTTTTACTTCATAGCTAACGCATCTGGCAAATTTAGCATCTGCCACACTCTTATAATAACTCCAACCGGGAGTTGGAATTAAAATAACATCGTTTTCATTCAACAAGATACTGCATATGGATTTGATCACTTCAGAGGAACCATTGTGCACAAAGATATTGTTGCCAGATATACCGGTGTCTTTTGCAATGGCATCTACCAATTCATCTTTGCGTGTAAGATCATACAAATATAGATCTTCAATCGTAATCTCTTTTAGCACGTCAAGGCATTTCGGTGATGGACCGAAAAGATTTTCATTAAGATGAAGTCTTCCGCTCAATTGTTCTGTCGGAACAGAATGATAGGAGTTTATTTTCGAATATTTAGCCAAAACATGATTAACTTCGTTATTATTCACATCAAAGTTTTCTTTTTCAAATTTTACAAATTCCTCATCAAACACCCTGATTTCCTCTAGAGTGTCAAATTCTAAAATGCTATTCTCAATACGCTCTTTCTTTTTAAAACGCAATACATCCAAATGCCTAATCTGAAAATCATCCATAAGCATTTCGCGGGTATTCAGATTAGACCATTCATCATTCATCAGCATCTTGAATTTATTGGAATAATCTGCGTCAAAATAACAGTCCCCAATCGTATACCAAGCATGGTCACCTCCCCTGCGTATACCATTGATATCACCATTTTCAGAAACGCTGGTCACACAATATTCATCACAGAATTTCTCGGAATACACACAAGAATAATATGGACAAAACACATATCTGTGAAATATGTTTTTCTCATAATAGTTGTCAGAGCAAAGAATAAACGAGTTCTTCATATAATCCTGTGCAGCATACAAAGAAGACATGTTGTTATATTTGTCGTAATCAGCATTATAGACAAGTCTGACGTTAAATTTATCTTTCAGATACTCAAATTTTTCCCTGAGATAACCCGTCACAACTATGATTTCCTTAATGCCAACATCGTGAAGCTGTTTTATCTCTCTTTCGATTAATATTTCACCTTTTACACGGAATAAGCCTTTGGGCAACACGCTGGACAACGGCATACACCGTGCGCTGTAACCCGCAGCCATAATAATAGCGTTGTCTACCTTATGTTTCTCAAGCTCGTCATGACCTTTTTCGGTTATTACGCAGTTGTAAACATATCCGTTTTGCTCCAAGGCACTGACAGCCAGTTGATATTCTTCCATTTCAAACCAGATTTCGGGATATGTCTCTAGCTCCATTTCTTTTATATCCCGTAATAAGTTAAATTCAAGCTCTTTCATCTCTGTTCTCCCACATACAATATGTAATTTCATACTAAATAAGTGTTTATGTATCTGCTTCAAGCGACAATTCTATTTTGCTTGCGGGGTGTACTTCCCGTTGTGATATTGGAGGCAATACCATGTAATCTCCATACAGCATCTTCAAGTATTTGTCGTAATGTTTGAAAATCCTGAACGAATACCCTTCAAAGTCTTTTTCGATATATTCTTCAAAAAGCTTTCTCGGCATCCCGTAACGGCATTTTTTCGGCAGAGGAAATGTCACATGCCGTACCAGTTTTGTCCTTTTACGGTTGGTGATATCCGCCAGCAAATCCATCTGCCAAAACCAGAAATCCCTAGGAACCTTACTGATCAAGGAGTACCAAGCCCGAAGAATGGGGGACTTTTCAACCTTTCGTCCAATCATTGAATACTGACCTTTGCGAATACAGTAACACCAAAAATAATGCAGTCTGCGCAGCAACGGGTTGTCCGGAATATTGTCACAATAAAAAATATCAATGCACACACCTGTATGACATTTGATGTGTTCCTGTCCTTCCCTGAGAAAAACGGTATTATTCCGCCTCATCTTGGCGTATCCCCAGCGGTAGGCTTGATCTGTCCGATAATCCTGAAGAAAAAATCGTTCCGTATCCAACTCCTGTTTGCAGGCTCGGTAAAACCTCTCATAATCTTTACGCAGCATGATGATATCCGCGTCGTCATCCCATGGAATAAAACCGTTATGGCGGATAGCGCCGAGCAGCGTACCGCCGTCTAAAGAATATGGAATGTGGTACTTTCTGCAGATACGGTCAACCTCTATGAGCATTTCCAACTCCGTCTTCTGAAGTTTGCGCAGGAGTTCTCCTTTAAGTTCAACCATTTCCAAATCCTTTCTTGATATCAGGTTTACCCATCAAACTGACTTATTGCATATTTGTGATACAGTACATTTTCTCAGAACGGCTTAATCTGCGAAAGGATTACTGCGCTCGTACTCTTTGGCAAAGACGTTAATTTGATTAATCTTGGTATTAAAGGAAGGGTGAACATATCTGTTCAATGTGGTGTTTACGTCGGCATGTCCCAGTATCTCGCTCAGGCATTTCGGATCCATTCCGCTTTCAATACAATTCGTTGCGAATGTGTGTCGGAGTGAGTGAAAGTGCAGCCCCTTGATCGATAATGCGGCAAGGTATTGATTTAATTTATATTGATACGTTCTGGGCTCTAACGGCTTTTGCCCCAGAAGGTATTCCGTCCTCGCAGGATACCTGGAAAGCAGCTTGACAAGGAAGTCACAAAGCGGAATCTCTCGGATGGAGGAGGCAGTTTTGGGATCGGATACCATTAATATGGTTTTCCCTCCGTGATCTTCGGAACGGATTCTCTGTACGGTCTGCTTTACATGGATGCATTTTCTCGTCAGATCAATATCATCGGTTTTCAATGCACAGATTTCGCCGAGACGCAGACCCGTGTATAAACATACCAATACACCTATCTTATATGCGTCAATTTCCCGCAGCAGAAAATCCTGCAGCTTTGCCTGTTCTTCATTTGTCAGGACGGATATTTGCCTGTGAGTACCCTTGGCGGAAGGCAGACCGGACTTTATTTCCTGAATGGAGACAGGGCTTTTCGCATAATTCAGAATTTGGAAAAGTACGATTTTGACACTGTTATAGGTGCTTTGGGAGATTGCCTTCTCCCTATACAGTCTGTATGTATCTTCCAAGACCCCGACACAATCCGATGTTGATATGCGCTCCATGCTCCTGACTCCGATTAACGGCTGGATATATTTCCTGTAGGTGTTTTGATATTTCACATATGTGGAATATTTCTTTGTAAGTTGGACGCTGTGCAGCCATTGTGCCGCCGTGGCGTTTACATCATTCGTATACTGTTTTCCCATAATTTGGTCCTCCATTGTGTTAGCTTTTTTATAGTACTATTTTAGCCCATATGAGATAAACCTGTTTAAAATATGCATATCCGCCTAAAGAAAAATCGCATTAAGTACGATAAATATATTGGCGCTGTTTTTGTCGCGGAATGGAAGGGCTATTAAAAATAAGTTGATAAAAGCAGGATTATGAATTATAATTAGGAAGAAAATGTAGAATGTGATTTATAAATTTCGCAGATTAAGCCGATCTGCGAAAACAAGGAGAAAGAGCAAATGCCAAAGGTCAGCATTGTAATGCCTGTATATAACGGAGAAAGATTTTTGAAAACGTCTATAGAAAGCGTGATTGACCAGACATTTTCAGACTGGGAATTACTGATTGTAAATGATTGTTCTTCTGACGGTTCGCCGGCAATAATGGAGGAATATGCTGAGAAAGATCACCGTATACACGTGATTCATAATCTTCAGAACCAAAAACTGCCTAGATCTTTAAACATTGGATTTGATCATGCATCTGGGGAATATTGGACATGGACATCGGATGACAATATCTATGATTCACAGGCAATAGAGACCATGGCGGATTATTTGGACGAACACCAAAATGTTGGTCTTGTTTATACGGACATGCATTATATAGACGAAAACGGGGAAGTATTGTCAGAATTCAGACTGCCAATGGATACTTTTTTCTTGGAGGATGTGGTGGGGGCATCGTTCATGTATCGCGCAGAGTGTGCCAAAAAAGCGGGAGGATATGATCCGGATGTGTTTCTGGTGGAGGACTATGATTATTGGCTGCAGCTCAGACAGGTGACAGAGGTTGCGAGAATTCCGCAATTCTTATATTGGTATCGGCTACATCCGGACAGCCTCACTATGAGGAGACATGCGGATGTAAAGCAGGGGCTGCAAAAGATGCGTCTCAAGCATTTGGATTTTATTTTACAGAATATAGATCCACAGAATAGAGAACGCTTATACTGCGACATGTATTGCATTCATCCTCAATCCACTCGAGAGCTCAAGGAGAAGTTTTTTGCGGGCGGACAGCTACCCGAGAATCTCTTGTGGCTGGAGCGTGAACGGTCGCTTGACCGAAATAAGAAAGCGATTTTGTTTGGCTCGGGAGATTATGGATATAAAGGACTACACTTTCTGGGAGAAGAAAATGTATTTTGTTATGCAGATAATAACAGTGCGTTGTGGGGGAAAGAAAAGCATGGCAAGAAGATAATCAATTTTGAAGAGCTTAAGCAAATTCATCAGGATTATCAGATCATTTTGTCCGTGGATTCCAAAATATCCGGGATTCTTGCCAGGCAGCTGGAATCAGCAGGAATTTATCAGTTTGTTACATATTTGGAAATGATCAGCCAATCGCTCTTGTGATCACTTTCTGCTAAATAAGATGTAGAACGAGAAAGGATACAGAAATGAAAAAAGTTATTTTGTTCGGAAGTGGGGATTATGGAAGACGAGCCTTGGAATATCTCGGAACAGAAAAGGTTTATTGCTTTGTGGACAATAATAGTACATTGTGGGGCAGCGAAAAGTATGGGAAAAAGGTTATTGGTTTCGACGAGTTCAAAGGGATTGCTTCTGACTATGAAATAATTTTATCCGTAGCCCCCCGGACTGCGGTCATATTGGCACAACAATGTGAAGAAGCAGGAATTCATACCTTTAGCACATATTGGGATCTGTTCAAGGGGAAAAAAGACCCTTTGAAACTGGGGAGTAAAATAGACTGGATTTCCTGCGTGAATAAAGCCGGACAGTGGATTATTGATAACACTTGCGCAGATGCAGGAATTATCAACTGTTCCGAGGTACAAATTCCTTACCCTGAGGTCAGCGGATACTATATTCCAACCCTTCTGCGGTGGGGATACAGAGATCTGGCGCTTTCCTATGCCAAGTGGCTGTGTAGGATTCAGCATGAGGATGGTTCTTGGTATGATACGGAAAACGAGAATCCCTATGTGTTTGATACTGCCCAGATTCTGAAAGGACTTCTTGCGGTTAGAAGTATATTGCCGGAGGTGGATGAGAATATTCGAAAGGGATGCGACTGGCTTCTCTCGAGAATTGACGAGAAAGGAAGGATGACTCCGGCGGCACCTGTATGGGGAGAGAAAGAGGGAATTTGCTCGGAACTGATCCATTTATATTGTATTACGCCCCTACGGGATGCCGGTGAACTGTTGGAGGAGGTGCGCTATAGTCGCGCTGCTGTTCAGACATCCCGGTACTATATAGACAATTTTAGGGAAGAAATTCTGGATTTTCATATTCTGTCCCATTTTTATGCATATATCATGGAGGCGTTATGCGATCTTGGTGAATGGGAACTCGCCAGAGAAGCCATGGACAAACTGGCTAAATTACAGCATGAGGACGGTTCCGTACCCGCGTATCGAGACGTTGATTGGGTCTGTTCTACCGGTCTGTTTCAGTTGGCAGTTGTCTGGTATCAGCTGGGAGAGAATGAGCGGGCGGACAAGGCTTTGAACTACGGCGTTATGCTGCAGAATGAATCCGGCGGTTGGTTTGGGAGCTATCCCGTCATTGAAAACGCACAGGTTACGGATTACAGGAATTATCCCACCTATCTTCCAACAGCGGAAATCAGCTGGGCTGTCAAATACTTTCTGGACGCCGTTTCTCTCAAGATGGTAAAAGAGTTTGACGAACAGGCTGATTCTTTCTTGCAGGAGATTGATAAAACGGATGGCAGATATATCAATATCAAGCAGGAAATCATGGGTTCCCGCAAGGTATGCGATATTGGATGTGGGAAAGGCCGTTTTGCCAAACGGCTTCTGGAGGACATAGGGGAGATTCAGATTGATTGTGTTGACCTATCCGAAAAGGTCATGCGGTATATTGAGGCTGACGTCCGGAAAAAACAAGGCACCTTAACGATGCTTCCTTATGAGGATGAGGTTTTTGACGCGGTTTACACAGTGGAGGCTCTGGAACATACGCTGATTCCGGAAAATGCACTTTATGAGATGTATCGGGTCGTGAAGCCGGGCGGAAAGATTGTTGTGTTGGATAAAACCAAAGAGGCCTTAAGCCAGATGCTTATCGACGAGTGGGAGCAGTACTTTGACGACGGATTATTTGAGGACTTTGCCAGGGAAAACGGCTGCACGGTAAAAACAAACAGGAAATTTGAGAATTGTGACGAAGGTTTGTACTGCGTATGGACTTTGACGAAAGGAAGCAATAGAGAGGAATGAAAAAGGTTCTGACGGTTTTTGGGACACGGCCGGAAGCGATCAAGATGTGTCCTTTGATTCTCGAGCTGAACAAAACGCCGGGAATGACCTGCAAGGTATGTCTCACCGGACAGCACAAGGAAATGCTGGATCAGGTCATGGAGGCTTTTGAGCTGAAGGAAGACTATAATCTTGCTATCATGCGCAAGTCGCAGACCTTGTCTTCCATTACGGCGTCCGTTCTGACTGAGCTGGGACCGGTCTTGGAGGCGGAGGCTCCGGATATCGTTCTGGTTCACGGAGACACAACAACTTCCATGGCGGCGGCGCTTGCAGCATTTTACAGGCAGATTCCGGTGGGGCATGTGGAAGCCGGTTTGAGGACAGGGAACAAATATTCCCCTTTTCCGGAAGAGATGAACCGCACGCTGACGGGGAGGATAGCAGACTGGCATTTTGCCCCTACGGAAGGCAACCGGCGCAATTTGGAACGAGAGGGGATTCATTCCAATATTTTCGTAGTCGGGAATACAGTGATAGACGCCTTTCAAACTACGGTAAAACCCAATTATACCTTTCACCTGGCACAGCTGAATGCCATAGATTATGACAGGCAGAGGGTCGTTCTGGTGACGGCGCACAGGAGGGAGAATCTGGGAGCGCCGCTTGAGCATATCTGCAACGCCATCAGGGAGCTGGCAGCCCGGAACCGGGATCTATTGTTTGTCTATCCGGTGCATCTGAATCCCAAAGTAAGGGAGACGGTGAACGGCATTCTGGGGGGACGGGAGAGAATTGTGTTGACGGAGCCGGTAGATGTTTTTGACATGCATAATCTGCTGGCACGCTGTTATATGGTGATGACGGATTCGGGCGGGCTTCAGGAGGAAGCCCCGGCATTTGGAAAGCCTGTCCTCGTCATGCGGACGGAGACGGAACGCCCTGAGGCAGTCGAGGCGGGAACGGTAAGACTGGTAGGAGTTGTGCAGGAAGATATCTACCGGACAGCGGATTTGCTTCTCAAGGATCAGACGGCCTACGCCAAGATGGCGCATGGTGTCAATCCGTATGGTGACGGACACAGTTCGGAAAGAATCGCCGGAATTCTGAGGAAAAGATTGAAAATGAAAAGTAAGCGATAAAAGGAGACATAGATATATATGAAGAATGGTAACAGATATGTTATTTGGGGAGCCGGTGTATATGGCAAAATAGTCATAGACTTTTGTAAACCGGCCAATATTGATGCCATAATAGATTTAAATGATCATTTGTGGGGAACGGAAATAGACGGAATCAAGATTTATCCGATTGAAGAAGGGTTAAAAAAATTCCCTGATGATGTAGTCATTATTTGCGTTCCACACAAAAATGTTTGTGACGTGGAAGAAAAATTAAAACAAACAAACAGGAAATATATCTCCAGAAATGAATTGAAGAATTATGTCAAGGGTGAATGCAGCAACAGTTACATAAATGACTTATTGAGTACTGCAAATTGGGAAAAAACCTCAGATTCTGAAATAGAATTCTATGTGATTGATTCGTTTGAAATATCACATTTTTTGCCCATATATAAAGAATGTATCCGTGCCGGATTGAAGGCGAGATTTGTATGTGAAGACTCCATAATTAATACAAATGGTTCGGAGTTTGATTATGACGAGACAATCAGTAGATTGAAATCGGAAAATGTGGAATTTTCCACACTGTGTAATCCTGATTCCAAAGTGGCTATTACAACTCAATTTGCACATAATCTGTCAAAATACAAAAATATAAAAATCGAATATCCTTATGGTGCTTTTGTGCTAAAGAGTAAAGCGTTCCAATTAGAAGAAAATGTTGTACGGGAATTTGATTATGTGTTTGTGCATGGCGATTTTCAAAAGAATACTATCGAGAGATATTTACCGACAGACCATGTTATTGAGATTTCATATCCCAGATATGCAAATAGAATCTCGTATACTAAGGAGGATTTAATAAAAAAGTATAACCTAGATCCGGCAAAAAAAACTTTGGTATATCTGCCAACATGGGATGAACATTCATCTGTTTCAAAATATGCCAAACTGATAGGCGAATTGGAAACGGAATACAATGTCGTGGTAAAGCCGCATCATTGCACCACAAAGCTATTTGAAAAAAGAAATGAATATGAAATATTAAAAGAATCCTTCAAAATATTTTTGGATTCAAAGGGAGACATCAGAGAAGCAGCGACGCTTGGTGATATATATATCTGCGATGCCAAATCTGGAGTAGCATCGGAAATGGCCTTTTTAAATAAAAGGTCGCCGATTGTTTTAATATATGAAAAATGCATGCCGGATGAATTTTGGTTCCCCATGGATAAATATTATAATGGCATATTCTCTGTTGAGGATTTTAACAATAAAAGGTTTGACTGGAATAATGATTCACATCTGAAAGCCAGAAATGAGTGGATCGATCAACTGTATTCCCGTGATATTGAAGCGGGTATTAAGCGGGCTGTTGATAAACTAAAAGAGCTATGTCAATAATCCGGCGATAAAGATTGTAGGAAGGAAATAGACAGTCATGAACATTGCGTTGGTGATCGGCGGAGGAACCGGTTCCAGAACAGGTTCCTATATTCCCAAACAATTTATTCACATTAACGAAAAACCAATAATAATCTACACACTGGAAAAGTTCCAGCAGATAAAAGAGATCGATGCCATCGCCGTGGTTTGTCTGGAGGACTGGCAGGGTGCTTTAAACGCCTATGCCCTGCAATATGGCATAAGCAAATTAAAATGGATCGTACCCGGAGGAAACACCGGGCAGGAGTCAATCTTTAAAGGGTTGGCACATCTGCAGGATCAATGCGGCGAGGATGACATTGTCATAATTCATGACGGAATTCGTCCCATGGTAGAGGAAAGCGTGATCCTGTCCTGTTTGAAGGTTTGTCGGGAACACGGGAATGGGATCACTGCCCTACCCGTCTATGAGCAGATTTTTACTGTAAAGGACAACAGGTCAACAGACGCTTACATACCCAGAGAACGACTTAGGATTTTACAGACACCACAGGCATATTGTTATAGAACCATCTGGGAAGCTTATCAAAAGGGATTTACAGAAAATATCGGTGTGCAGGGTTCTTCCTATGCCAATACTCTGATGGCGGATTTAGGCTATACCTTGTATTTTGCGGAAGGCTCCACCAAAAATATCAAGATCACCACCAAGGATGATATTGAGATATTCAGGGCGATGCTCAACGCTCGTAAGGAGGAAACACAGTGAACTACGATAACCAATTATACAGAGCTGATCTGGATCGATTCATAGAGCACGGAGTTCCTTGGGAGAAACTTCATGGTAAATCCATTCTGATCACCGGAGCTTCAGGCATGATTGGAACCTTTCTGATTGACGCATTGATGACAAGAATTACAAAATGTCAGGAAAAAATTACAATATATGCCGTTTCCAGAAATATTGACAAGTTTAAAATCCGGTTCGGGCATTGGGGGAATACGGAATCACTTCGTTTTATCCAGCAGGATGTAGGGCGTCCCTTTGATATGGACGAAATGAAGGTGGATTATATCATTCATGCGGCAAGCAATACGCATCCAAGGGAATACGCAGAGGATGCCATAGGAACAATTACCACAAATGTATTTGGAGCCTACTATCTTCTGGAATACGCAAAGCGAAATAAAAACTGCAAAATCATTATGCTGTCTTCCGTTGAAATCTATGGTGAAAACCGAGGCGATACCGAGGCTTTTGATGAGCAATATTGCGGATATATAGATTGCAATACGCTGAGAGCCGGCTATCCTGAAAGCAAGCGTTTGGCGGAGGCAATGCTTCAGGCATATATTGCACAGGAAGGAATCGAGGGTGTGATCGTCCGACTATGCAGAGTGTATGGACCGACGCTGGAGGCAGATGACAGCAAAGCCTCCTCCCAGTTTCTCTTTAAAGCCTGTGAACACAAAGACATTATATTAAAAAGTGAAGGAAAACAGTTTTATTCCTATTTGTATGTTTCAGATGCGGCAAAGGCCATTCTCTATGCCATGCTATTAGGAGAAACGGGAGCTGCCTATAATGCGGCAAGTGAAAAATCAGACATTAGTTTGTTTCATATGGCATCTTATCTGGCAGAGCTTGCGGGAACAAAAGTGCTCTTTGAGCTTCCTTCAAAACAGGAACAAAAAGGCTATTCCACGGCGACGAAAGCAGTTCTAAACGCAGAAAAGCTTAAAAGTCTTGGGTGGCAGCCGGATTATTCCATAGAAGCAGGACTTAAGAGAACTTTGGAGATTTGGGAAGGTAAAGTTAAATGGTGAAGGTAGAGGGTGAACTCCTGCGAAAACTCCAACTGACAGAGCTGGAGCTGATGATCGAAGTGGATCGTATCTGCAGGAAGTATAAAATCCAATATTCGCTGGACGGCGGAACACTGCTTGGCGCGATTCGTCATAACGGTTTTATTCCCTGGGACGACGATGCGGATATTGTAATGCTCCGTAAAGAATACGAGAAATTTTATAAAGCATGTCAAAAGGAACTGGATAGGGAACGCTTTTTTCTTCAGGATTACCGCACGGATAAGAATTACCGATGGGGCTATGCCAAACTGCAAAAAAACCATACGGTCTTTCTGCGGGAAGGACAGGAACATGTGAAATGCCATCATGGCGTGTGCATTGATATTTTTCTGTATGATAATGTACCGGACAATCCCCTGCTTCGGCGGATTCATCTCTTTTGCTGTTATTGTATCCGTAAGGGACAGTATTCGGAGGTAGGGAGGGTGAATGCAAACTCTCCATTTATGAGGAACTGGTATTCCCTGATCAGCAAAATTCCCAGAGATTGGTGGTTCAAGCAAAGCGAGTGGATTGCAGGAATTACCAACAGGAAAAAAACCAAGCTGGCGCGCCACATGACTTATCCTTACAGGAAGGAATGCCGGTATGGTCTGCCAAGGAAGTGCTTTGATGATTATATCGAAAAGGATTTTGAGGGAATATCGTTTAAAATTTTTAAAAAATACGATCTATATCTACGCACACTTTATGGAGATTATATGACACTTCCCCCTGTGGAGCAAAGGAAAGTACACCCAGCCAGCAAAGTAATATTAGAGGATGTTTGAAAATAATGTATCATTTGACAATCTATAGAGGAGAGCAGATTGAGCCATGAAAGCATTGATTTTAAATTCCGGGATGGGCTGCCGGATGGGGGTCCTGACATCGGAGCACCCGAAATGCATGACTGAGATCTCCGGCACGGAGACGATCCTGAGCAGGCAGCTTAAAATGCTCGCGGAGGCAGGGGTCACGGAGGTCGTGATGACCACGGGGATGTTTGACGGCGTGCTTATGAATTACTGCCGGAGCCTGGAGCTGCCAACCCGCGTCACGTTTGTGAAAAATCCCCTGTATAAGGAGACAAACTATATTTATTCCATCTACTGTGCGAGGGAATTCCTGGAGGACGACATTATCCTCATGCACGGGGATCTGGTGTTCGAGTACGCGGTGCTGGAGGCGGTCCTCGCGAGCCGTGAAAGCTGCATGACGGTCAGCTCCTCGCTGCCGCTGCCGGAGAAGGATTTCAAGGCGGTGGTCCGGGACGGTCGTATCACGAAGGTCGGGATAGAATTTTTTAATGAGGCAGTGGCGGCGCAGCCTTTATACCTCCTTAAGAAAAGGGACTGGCTGGTCTGGCTGGCGCGCATTGTCGAATTCTGCGAAGGGGGCAGCACGAAATGCTATGCGGAGAACGCTTTCAACGAGGTGTCGGGGGAGTGCCGCGTCGTACCGCTGGATGTGCGTGGCGCGCTCTGCAGCGAGGTGGACAACCCGGAGGATCTGGCGGTGGTCTCGGCGGGGCTGCGCGAGGTGGAGAACCGCACGGTCTACATGTCCTTCGCCACGGACGTGGTGCACAGCGGTCATATCAAGATCATCAGGAAGGCGGGGCACCTGGGCAGGCTGATCGTGGGGATACTTTCCGACGAGGCGGTGGCGAGCTACAAAAGGTTCCCGATGGTGCCCTTCTCCGAGCGCAAGGCGATGTTTGAGAGCATCGCCGGAATCCACAGGGTGGTGGAACAGGATACTCTGAGCTACGCCGACAACCTTAGGAAATACCGCCCGACCTACGTGGTCCACGGGGACGACTGGCTGAGCGGCTTCCAACGCCCCGTCCGCGACGAGGTCGTGTCCGTTCTGGCGTCATACGGGGGTCAGTTGGTCGAGTACCCGTACTCGCAGGACGAGAAATACGAGGAACTGGAAAGCAGGATGCGGGCCGGCCTGTCACTGCCTGACGTCCGCAGGGCGAGGCTGCGCAGGATCCTCTCGTCGGGGAGGGTGGTCACCGCGATGGAAGCGCACAGCGGCCTTACCGGGCTGATCGTGGAGAAGGCCGCGGTACAAAAGGGAGGGGCGGTCAACCGGTTCGACGCGATATGGATCAGCTCCCTGTGTGATTCCGTGATGAGGGGCAAGGCGGGCGAGGTGCCCGTGGACATGACGTCGAGGATGCGCACGGTGGATGACATCATGGATGTGACCACGAAGCCCGTCATCTTTGACGCGGCGTCGGGCGGACGCGCGGAAGAGTTTATCCGCACCGTGAAGATGCTGGAACGGAAAGGGGTCTCCATGATCGTGGCCGCCGAAGGGCGTGAAGGGACGGCAGGGGGCTCCGCGGGGGCGGAGCCGGCGGGGGACTTCTGCGGCAAGCTGTCACTCGGGAAGAAGGCGCAGAAGTCAAAGGATCTCATGCTCTGCGCACAGGTGAAGGGCGTGACACCCGGTAAAGGCGTGGAGGAGGCTTTGCGGAGGGCTTTCGCCTATGTAGGGGCGGGAGCCGACGCGGTCATGCTCGAGGATCACGGGCCGGACTCGGAGACCCTGCTTGAATTCATGGACCGGTTCCGCCAAAGGGATGGAAGGACGCCGCTGTGCGTACAGAGATTCTCCCTGGCGGCGGGGGAAAAGGAACTGCGGGGGCACGGCGCGAACCTCATCGTCTACGCGGACCAGCTCGCGAGGGCGGGGGTACCGGTGATGCAGAGGGTCGCGGACATAATATTAGAAAACGAGGAAATGGGGGAGTGTGACGGTATCTGCATGCCAATGGAGGATATGGTCGCGCTGGTTCCGGAAGATGACTGAACAGACGATATTAAAAGCCGGTGAAAATTACACAGAACTGGACGAGTACCTGAGGCAGGCGGGGGTCTCCAAATGTATGCTGGTATGCGACGCTTCCCTGTCCTCCCTGCGGATCGGCGGGTATCTGGAGACCGTGCCGGAGAGGCTCGGGATCGGGGTCGTGCGTTTCTCGGACTTCCGGCCAAACCCGCTGTATGAATCAGTCGCCGCGGGCGTGGGGATATTCCGGAGGGAACAATGCGACATGATCATCGCGGTCGGCGGGGGGAGCGCGATCGACGTGGCGAAGTGCATCAAGCTTTATTCCGGCATGGACGAGGGGAGGAATTACCTGGAACAGGAGATCGTCCCCAACGGGATAAAGCTCCTGGCGGTCCCCACGACGGCGGGGACGGGGAGCGAGGCCACGCGGTTCGCGGTCATCTACCACAACGGGGAGAAGCAGTCGGTCTCGCACGAGAGCTGTATCCCGACGGCGGTGCTGATGGACGCGGGCGCATTAAAGACGCTGCCGCCGTACCAGAGGAGGTCGACCATGCTGGACGCACTGTGCCACGCGATAGAGGCCGCCTGGTCCGTGAATTCCACGGCGGAAAGCAGGGGGTATTCGGTGCGGGCGGTCAGGATGATCATGGAAAACCATGAGGGATACCTGTCCAACGACGCACGCTGCAATGAAAACATGCTGTACGCGGCGAACCTGGCGGGAAAGGCGATCAACATCGCCCAGACCACGGCGGCGCACGCGATGTGTTATAAGCTCACGAGCCTGTACGGCATCTCGCACGGGCACGCCGCCGCGCTGTGCCTGAAGGGCCTGTGGCCGTATATGTTAAGGAACAGGGATAAATGCACGGACCCCAGGGGAAGGGATCACCTGGAAGCCGTTTACGGCGAGATCGCGGAGGCGATGGGATGTGGAACGGCCGAGGAGGCCGCGGCGGCATATGCGGGGCTGGTGGATAGGATGGGGCTCCCCGTCCCGCACGCGTCGGAGGAGGATTACGTGATATTGAAGACCTCCGTGAACCCGGTACGGTTAAAGAACCATCCTTTTTCACTGGGTGAGGAGACGATAGGCGGATTGTATAGGGAGATTTTAGGGGCGGAAACATAATCAGGATTCATTAAGGCTTAGTAATCATAAAGGGAGAGAACTGATGAAATTAAGAAACAGCAACGCAGCAGACTTTATAAAAAATCTAAATGGAAGAAAGGTCATTTGCTTTGGCGCCGGTTCTTCTTTGGCTGAAAGAGAGCAGATTTCGGGAGAATTTGATTCTTTAGAGGAACATATTGCTTTTCTGGTGGACAATGATATGGCAAAGCAGGGTAGCAAATACTTGTTTAAAAATCACAGCTATGATATTAGAAGCCCGGAGACTTTAAAACAGATAGATGCCAAAGATTATGTACTGATGATCACATGCATGTATTATGTGGAAATGTTTTTATTACAGCGTCCAGCAGCGGGATTGGGAGGGCGACAGCCGATGCCTTCCTTGGTGAAGGAGCAACTGTTGTTATTAATGGGCGGGACGGGACAAAATTGGCAGAAGCCCTTTTAGAACTTCGCAGCAAATATGGTGAGGCAAGGGTCTATAGCTTTTGCGGAGATATGTCTGTGGATGCGACGATCAGAGAGGCTTCGCAATTCCTTAAAAAGGAGTTGCGGCATATGTTTAACTTGAACCTTTTTGGCGCAGTGGGACTTATTCGCGACATTGGAGGTTTGTTTCCTGAAAGCGGCGAGAGTGTTGTGCTTTTGTCATCTTTGGCAGCTCATGAAAGGATAGGTGCGCCGCCTGCATATGCGGCAGCCAAGTCTGCGGTTGTGTCACTTGTTAAATATGCTGCACCGATCTTAATGAAACAAGGTGTGCGTATCAATGCGGTTTCACCTGGAAACGTTTATTTTGAAGGGGGCGTTGGGAGGAGCTTTCGACACAAGATCCGGTTGGCGTGAAAACTTATATTGAAACTGCGGTACCGATGAAGCGGTTTGGCACTCCGGAGGAAATAGCGGACACCATTCTGTTTTTATGCTCAGCAAGATCAGCTTTTACCACAGGTACGATAGTCCAAGTGGACGGCGGGCAGGGAACCGGATATTGAATCTGCAGTATAAAGTATGGAGGGAAAATGAATACATTAGACAAATTCAAGTCTGCAAATAAAAAGTAATCATCATAACGGGAGGCGCAGGACTACTTGGCAGAAAACATGCAGAGGCTGTTTTGGACGCTGGCGGAACTACGGTTCTTTTGGACATTTCAAAACAGGCGTTGGATAATACCTTCAGTGATTTGCGCAAAAGCTATTCCCACGAAAAGGTATGCGGGCTAATCGCTGACATCACTGACAGAGATAATCTGGAGGAAGTTAGAAGGGATGTTCTATCCTGTTACCGGAAGGTGGACGGTCTAATCAACAATGCTGCCAACAATCCCAAGATGGAGGGAAATGTTGCCAATATGGGCGCCATTCAATTCGAGAATTTCCCTGTGGAAATGTGGATGAACGATATTGCAGTAGGATTGACAGGAGCCTTTCTTTGTTCGCAGATATTTGGGGAGATCATGGCTGAGCAGGGAAATGGTGTCATCCTCAATATATCCTCTGATTTGGGTATCATAGCCCCGGATCAGCGCATTTACAGAAAGCCTGGACTAAAGGACGAGGAGCAAACTATCAAACCGGTTACTTATTCCGTAATAAAGCATGGGCTGATCGGATTGACTAAATATCTGGCGACTTACTATGCCGAAAAAGGCATACGCTGCAATGCTTTATGTCCGGCTGGGGTATATAACGGGCAGGCTGAGGAGTTTCTTAAGAAACTGACTAATTTAATCCCTATGGGGAGAATGGCAGATGCAGATGAATACAAGAGCACCATTTTATATTTATTGTCGGATGCCAGTAGTTACATGACTGGAAGTACTGTTATTGTGGATGGGGGAAGGACTTGCTGGTAGAGGGGCTGGCAATACTTAGACTCACGTTCAGTGTGGCGGTATTCCCGCCACACTGGAAAATCCCCGGACAAAACTTCTGGGGATTAAGCTCAATTTACTCCTGTCAAACGAAGCTGCTCTTGTCTTGGCAATCGCATCTTTTTCACCCAAGTCCGGCTGCCTCAAGAATCTGCCGCAGCCTATCCTGTAAAGTATATTCTTCCAGTACCTTTTCCCGTCCCGTTTGGGCAATCCGGCGGCGAAGTTCATCATGCTCCAGGTAAAACGCCGCCTTTGCCAGGGCGTCTTCAACGCTTTCGTAGATTGCCAGCTCCTGTCCGTCCTCGAACAGTTCCGCCAACTCCGGCTGGTAATTGGACAGCAGGAAACCGCCCGCACCCATCACATCCAGCGCCCTCAACGGAATCCCGCTCTGGATACAGCGCAGGGACGGATTTAGATTGATTTTGGTGCAGGAGAAGACCTTCGGCATTTCCGTCACGTAATCGACCGGCGGGAAGCATTTGACTCCCTGCAGAATCTCACTGGATTGAAAGGAATACAGTCTGGTATCAAAACGCCGTCCTAACAGGGTAAGCAAAACCAACCGTTCTTTCCTGGTCACCTCGCTGGCCATGGCAAAGGTCAAAGCTTCCCTTAACAGGCGGAAAGAAGTGTCCGGATGCGTTTTGACGATATATTGATTGATTTCCTCTATCAGTTGTTCTGTCACCAATTCATCAAAGAGATAGCAGCCGTACAGCTTCTGCTGTGCTGTCATCGCCGCGTCCAGATATCCTTTGGTATGGTCATCCATCAAGGCGCGCAGCTCCTGCATACGGGATTCGTACAAGCTGCCCACAAGCGCGATATCAGAGCAATATTTCCTTTGATCTGATTCTGATATTTTTAAGCCGCGCAGTCTGGAAGCGTTTACGCCCAGCGGAAGGTAGTAAACCGTGTCAAGACCTTTCTGAATATAGCTTTCCGCTTGGACCTTGTCAAAAAAGAACACATAATTATTGTCGTTGCCCAGCGTTTCCTCCGGGCGCACTACATTTAAAGGATTGTCGTAACACCAGGCAATATACTTCATGCCTTTCTTTCTGGCTTCCTTGGACAGCATTGGCCAATAGTTTATGCTGAGCAGCGCGTCGAAGTGGCTTCCGTCCACGTTTTGACGGAACCATCGCTCGAATGCTTCGTCCTCATTTTTATCGTTAAATTTCCAAGTAAAGGACTCCCATTGGATATTTTTTTCTTTACAAATCTCCTGTAAATCATATTGAAGGTATGATGCCCATTCATACAGTAATAACTTCATCTTACACCCAATCCTCCAAACTGCTGTGTTTTCCCACAATCTCCCAGGGTCTTACATCACCGTCAATGCAGTATCTGCAGCGTTCCATGGGCAGCAGGAGTCCTGCCTTGATCATGGGGGCGCTCAGTTCCTCCGCATAGAGGTCGATCCCTTCGTCCGTCGGCAGCTCCTGTTGGAAAGCCCGGTTAAAATATTTGGTGGTGAAGGGCGCATAGCAGGGAGCTACCTTGCCCTGATGCAGACAGGTACAGGTCGCCTGAAAGCATTGATAGAAGAACTCTCCGTCCGCATGGGGCGCGAGGGTCTGGGTCTGATTGAATTCTTTAATCTGGGCAGTTATCGTATATGGAACCCCCAGCTCGTAAAGGTGCTTTTGTATCTCGCCTATTTTGACCTCCATGGGCGGATAGTAGGAAATATGGAAAAAGGCTTTGCAGTCCTTCATGATCTGCACCAATTCTTCCTTAAGGCTTGGGATCAAAAGCCCGTTGGTCACCACCGTGATAATGCTCGCGGGGTAGAGGCTGCGCACATATTCTATATATTCGCCCAGCTGCGGGTTTAGCAAGGGCTCGCCGCCCAGGATGCGGATGATGCCGATATCTGTAATATACCTTCTAAGCTGTGCCAGGTCCTTGGAAAACTGCTCAAAATCAGTAAAAACAGGTTCCGTCACCAGAGGGGAATAGTGGGTGCAGTATTTGCAGTTTAGATTACAGTGATCCGCCACATGGAACTCCAGATAGGACAGATAGGGATCCAGCATGATGGGGGTCAGCAGCTCCGGAAGCACCTCCGGCATTTGGGCAAGCTCCTCATGCAGCCGCATTCCGTCATAGATATCCTCCAGCTCCACGCCCTCCCGAATCAGGGCAAATACCAGATCGTTCTGCTGTATGTAATATTCCTTGGGAATCACGATGGCGGAGAGGCTTCCGCCACGGTAGCGTCTTCCGAATTCCGCCACGGTAATCTCGCCCTCCAGAGCCGTGTCGCCAAGCACCACAAAGCTGTCCACCACGATGCTCTCCCCGCCCTGCTCCTGCACCAGGGCGGAATATTCGTTTTCTATCAATCGTTTCATTAACTGACTCCACTTGGAAGTCCCAAACACGCCTATTCTTAACATAAGTATCCTCCCATATATCAACTGTGTCTATATCGGTATATCTATACAAATAAATCCTGATGCAGCTCAATGGCTCTTGCCTGCCAGGTATGTTTTTCTTTGGCAAGCGCATATCCCCTGTCGGCAATCTCCTGACAGGCATCCGTGTCCTGCAGCAAAGCCTGTATCCTCTCGGGCAGATTGTCTATGGTAACGGCGGAGTGCTCGATGCCGCATGCCGTCAGCTCATAAGGCACCCATACATCCGGGGGCAGATCTTCCTTCAGGTAGATAGAAGTCTCGGAACACACCACGGCGCCCCGAAGCATCCCGTTAAACACTCTTTCGTGGCTGCCGTCCCGAAACCAGGGCATGGTATTGAGCACGATTTTGGTGTCCTCCATCTTGCGAAGCACCTCCTCGGGGGCAATCCGTCCCCCGTAACGGACATTGGGCAGCTTGACAAAGCCGCATTCGCTCCAGCCGTCCCCGTAGAGCTCCAGGGGGATTCCGGAGCGGGCAACGGCAGCTATTGTCTTTTCCCGATAATGGGAACTGACCACACGCTCAATATAGCCGCAGGAACTCATAAAGGATTTCAGCTCGGCGTCTGATATCGGGATTTGGAAGTCCGCCAGCGTATCCTCCAACGCAGCTTCAATCGTAAGCCAAGGACTCCGCAAAAGCTTCTGTATCGCGACCTCGCAGACCTTCTCCGCCGGGAAATCCCACTGTGTAAAGTCGGGCTTCTGCTTCTTGGCATATTCTGCATACAGGGAGCCTGCATAAAGAACCTCCACCGTCCGCTCCCTGATGGGTTTTGGCTTGCCGTTCATGGGGGTTCCGCCATGGGGTAGGAAGCCGGTGATCTCTATCTCGGGATAGAAGCGGTTCACATAGTCCATATGCCCGCGATCCACGCAGAGAATGAT
This sequence comes from Muribaculum sp., assembly GCA_023663505.1. GTDB lineage: Bacteria > Bacillota > Clostridia > Lachnospirales > Lachnospiraceae > Acetatifactor. The sequence goes on along the minus strand of JAMPHH010000003.1, from coordinate 22,272 downwards.
CCCCGTGGAGGGTGTTTTTCGCAAAATATCAGTATACCAATAGGGATGATCCACCAGAATATTGACACAGGGTATCTGTAATTGTTCACACACATTGACTCCGGAGGGGAGCGTCATGCCGTAGAAGGTGTTGTTAAAGGCGATCATCGCCGTTACGGAACCGCCCTGCAGAAAAGGATAAAGTCCGCCTAATCCCTTGACCATATCCCGTAAATCGAATTCATATATTTCATAACCGCCCAATTCCTCAAAGCCCTTTTGAAGCTGTGCGCTGAACAGGTTGAGCGTGTCCAGTTCTCCTTTAAAAAGAACAATTCTTTTCGCCATAATAATCCTCTGTGCTTTATAAATTACTTATTTTTAAATATATCGGTTTTGGCGGCTTTGTTCTTAACTCTTTCACCGGACTGTTTCGAGAAAATAGATGCTTGACATTTCCCCGTAAAATCCCTACAATAGTTGTCAGTGAAGACAGGGTTTTTATATTGAGGGGGAGATTTTGTGCAGTTGGATCCGTCGTTTTATCAGGAGGAAGTCCGCAGCGGATTTTTGGTCTCCGCAAAGATGAAGAGAATATGGGCAGTCGAGCTCGCAATCTTGGAAAAGTTTGATCAGGTGTGCAGAAAATATAATTTGACTTATTTTGTTTTCTACGGGACACTCTTGGGTGCGGTGCGTCATCACGGATTTATTCCCTGGGATAATGATGTGGATGTGATGATGTTTAGAGATGATTACGAGAAGTTTCAGACGATCGCGCCACAGGAATTATCGGAGCCGTATTTTCACCAGACGTCATACAGCGATAATGAAATCCGGATACATTCTAAGATCAGGGACAGCAGGACAACGGCAGTCGAGTCCTTGGATGTCGATTTAAATCAGGGTATTTATATTGATATTTTTCCTTTTGACGATGTGCCGGACGGGGAAAATCCGGCGTTGAATCATATTTGTAATATCCAGACCACGCTTTGGTATACCATTGTCGCCCCGCAGATGGTGGCTGAATATCTTCAACAGGGGAAAACCCTGGCGTTAAGCCGAGAGGTTCTCACGGATTTGTTGAATATGGACATCAGACAGCGTTTCAAGCAGATGGAGCTGTTCAATCTGTCGCATTTCGGGCAGTCAAAAGCGGTCAATTTCCTCTTTAGCGCGCTGAGTTCAAGCGACCCGCTTCTATACAAATATAAAAGAGAGTGGTTTCGGGAGGTGGAATATCTTCCGTTTGAATCACTGACGGTTCCCGTTCCTGCCGCATATGATGAGATACTCACATACATGTACGGAGATTATCATCAATTTGTACGGGGCGGCTCAGCCCATGAGAATGTGATTCAGGATCCTGACATTTCGTATAAGGAATTTATGCAGAAAACGGATCCGGAGCAGCTCAGGACCATGTTAAAGCTATAGCGGAACGATTTCAGACGGAGGATAAGCAGATGCGGCAGGATTCTTTGATCAGTGTGGTGATTCCCACGTATAACAGAGAGCAGTATATAGAGCGTGCGGTACAGAGTGTATTGGAGCAGACGTATTCTAATCTGGAGCTCATTATAGTGGATGACGGTTCTACCGATGGGACGGAGGAGCTTGTCGCGGGGATGTCAGATCCCAGGATACGCTATGTCAGGCAAGAGACCAACCGGGGAGCGTCGGCGGCGCGGAACAAAGGAGTGGAGTGTGCCAATGGTGAGCTGGTGGCGTTTCAGGACAGCGATGACCGCTGGTATCCGGATAAGCTTGCCGTGCAGATGGAATATTGGGAAGCGCATCCGGAGTGCAGCCTGATCTATAGCGCATATGTATTGCATCGCCCTAACGGGGAGGCGGTAAGGGTGCCCTATGCGGGGACGTGGGGGAATCTGGAGGGGGATATCTTTTCCACTCTGCTTGTGAACAATACAGTGGGGACTCCCACGATGCTCTTTAAGAAAGCATGTTTTACGGAATTGGGCGGCTTTGACGAAGGCATGGAGTGTCTGGAGGATTGGGAGATGGCGCTGCGTTTTGCCGAGAGATACCGAATCGGCTTTGTGGAGCAGCCATTGATGGAGGCGTTTTTGCTGAGGGGCGGAGTGTCTTCAAGCACGAGCAATTTCTATTTGAACAGATGCAGGATGATTGCGAGATACAAGAAAGCTTTGATAGAGAGAGGGCTCTTTGACGAGGTGGTTGGCAATATTCTGCTGGACGCGAAGGAGTGGGGCGTCTTGACGCAGGTTCAGTCCATGCTGGCAGCCATGCTGTCGGGAACGGTATAGCAGCTTTTACATGAAATAATCTTAGAAATAATCTTTCTTATAAAATAGCCTCGATCATTTCTTTCAGCCGGTGGGTGTAGGTGTGGTGCGCACATACCTTCTGATAGCCGTTTAAGGCAACCCTGCGGCGTTCGTCGTCATGCTCCAGATAGTAGGCGCATTTATCCACAAGCTCCTCCATGCCGGAATATGCTTCCAAGTCCACACCGATGTCAAAGTATTCGGGCAGCTCCTCCTGGTAATTGGTCATGAGGAAACCTCCGCAGCCCATAATATCAAAGATGCGCAGGGGCAGACCTGTCCGGATGGGCTTGATGGTCATGTTCAGGTTTATCTTGCACAGATGGAAGATTTTGGGCATCTCCGTGAGTGTTGCGACACCGCCGTGTACATTGACATTGTGCAGGGCGGAGGTATCGCTTCGGGTAAAGAGATCCACGGGGAAGAATCGTGCTAAGGTGTTGAGGGTGCGGATGCGCTCGGTCTCTGCGAGATGCATTCCGACATAGCTGTGGGCAGCCACATAGCGGTCGGAATCCGTCACGGAGTCCTTGAGCGTATAGAAGCTTGGGAAGGCGTCTTTGAGCTCCCTGACAAATTCATCTGTCATAGCCTCCTCCGTGATGTTGTATCCGAACAGCTTCAGCGAGGCTTCCGTCAGTCCGCTGATATATCCCTTGGCATAATCGGACAAGGGCGTCAGATCATGCAGCGGGTTTTTCTCGTTATAGAGGGAGCCTATGAAGGCGATATCCTTGCTGTAATCAGCCCTGTCGCGATCCGTGATCGTGGCGATGACCTGGTCAAAGCGCTCGGTGCAGGACGCGAGGGGAAGATGATAAGTATTCGTCGGATTGTAGGGAGAGAAAGTATCGTACTGTGCCTGGTCAAACAGAAACACATGGTTGGTTTCGCGGCGGATAGAGGACGAGAATAGCTCCGGCACGGGGGAGTCCACCGTCCAGCACAGATACATTGTCCTGTATATATGGCAGATCTCCGCGATCGCGGGGTAGAAATTGATGCTGAACACGAAGACGGGCTGCTCCGTTTTCAGGACGCGCTCCACCAGCTGTACCCGCTCCGCGGCGGAGAGGCGTTTATCGCTCATCTCGGTCTGTTCCTCTATCACGGTGAGACCCAGCCGGCGAAAAGCGTTGATGATATCCGGTTCACAGATGCTGCCATAGCGATATATTAATATTTTCATTTTCATTTCACCCCTGTGTCTCCATTTGATTCATTTAAGACATCATAGCATTTTTGGTTGGGAAAGTCTAACAAATTTTGAGTATTTTGTTAATTTTTACTTTAAAGAAATACAGAGATTGTTACGATATATACTATAGTGTGTTTTATATTTGGAATTGGTATTGGCGCTGCAATGGGATTGCAAATGCGTTGTCAGGGAGGACTCGGTATGATTTCAGTACAAAACAACATGGAAGCATGGTATGCGAACAGACAATTTAAGATAAACAATAAGAGTAAGACAAAGATGGCGGAGAAGCTCTCCTCCGGCTATCGCATCAATCGCGCAGCGGACGACGCGGCTGGCTTGGCGATATCGGAGAAGATGCGCAAGCGAATCAGAGGGCTTGCGCAGGGAACCAGAAACGGACAGGACGGTATCTCCTGGGTGCAGACGGGGGATGGCGCGCTCAACGAGGCGGACGAGATACTGCATCGTATGACGGAGCTGGCGGTCAAGTCCCGCAACGAATCCAACAGCAAGGATGACTGTGCGGTGATGGATGCGGAGTTCGAGAAGCTGAAGCTGGAGCTTGACAGGATCAGCGACACCACGACCTTCAATGAGCTGAATATCTTCTCTGATCACGAGCCGACCTATTATGAGTGTGAGGGCGGGGCTATCTGGGAGTCGGGTCAGAGGCATGTAGTGACCGCGGGGCAGAACGAGATCACCTTCACCTATCGCGTGAAGGTGGATGAGCCCGCCAAGACGGTGACGTTCACCGTGCCTCCAGGGGAGTACACGACGATAGAGATCTTGGATGAGTTTGAGGAGGCGATGCCCAAGGATAACGGCGACGGCACTCGGTTCGTGATGGACTATAACGAGGGCGGATTCATCAATGTCAGCCTGGAGAACGGGGAGAGCATTGACTCCATCACGGGCAATATGTCCTATCTGATCTATGATATGTATAAGGGCGGGAGCCTCGGCGCCCTGATCGGTACGACGATCTTCCCGGATGAGACTGCGAAACTTGATATCGTCACCGGAATGAATGATGAAATGAAATTCACGGTTGAGTATTTTAAGGGTGGAGAGAAGGAGTTGAATATTAAGATTCCCGGAAAGAGTAATCCCGGATATACCAAGTCGGAATTGATGGATATCATTAATCAGCAGCTTAGGACTCAATTGGGTGTAGCGCCCGGTGCCGAGTGCGATCTGGAGGCGGTCGATTTCGGAACGGGTATCAAGCTGCAGTGTAAGACCGGTATAGTGACGGGATTCAAGGGTAATATGTTCAAGATTGACGGCGGCGACTATACCTCTGTATTCTATGACAATGTACATTATGGCAGCGTGTCGAAGGAGCCGGCTTGGTTTGAGGGTGGAGCGGTGCTGACCACAGACAAGCGGGATGCGGAGCACGCAAAGTTCATTATCACGGAGAATGTGAATGACGAGCTGACCCTGCAGCCTAACGAAGCTGCTGCTCCCGTGACCCTTAAGCTCAAAGCGGGAGAGTATACGGTAGATGAAATGCGCTTGCATCTGCAGACCTTGCTTGATAATGCGAATATTGGTCAGGGCGATAAGCAGGGATTGACGGTAAGCGCAGATGTGCATGAATCATTGAGATTGGACAAAACGGTTACTTTCTATGGACTGAACATTGGCTCCAATCTGGAGGGACCGGACAGCAAGGTCAATATAGATAAGACCAGCAGCGCTTACGATACCTTGTTTGTGACGAGAGAGTACAATGAATATCGAGAGGTTTCTCCGGTGAATGAGAACTATGCGAACAGCGACGCATGGTACCGGGCGGGCAAGGATCTGTCCTCCGTGGGTGGCACTGCGAAGGTGACCTTGGATTCAACCAACAATCAGTTCTATCTCCGGTTTAAGGAGACGGATGCATCTTCTTATGTAACGGCTGATATTGTGTTGGCGGCTAAGGCATACGACAGCGTGCAGGCGATTGTCAACGAGATTAACACGCAGCTGCAGAAGGACGGTGCGTCAACCAAGGGGATTATAGAGGCGACCGTGGAGGACGACAAGATTAAGTTCACGGGGATGACCGGGAAGTGTCTTGATTCCATTACGGTGCTCTCCTCCAGCAAGAGCTATGATACCCTTTTCAGAGGGGCGACGCTTACTTATGATCCGGTTACCAAGAGCGGTAACGGGTTCGTTACGATCAACACAACCGGAACAGGGAAGTTCAACTCTATGACGATCAACTTAAACGGTAAGGACTATCCGGTGAGCTTGGGCAGCAATCCGAATCCGACGCTCAGTGACATAGAGAAGGCGATAGAGGCAGCCTTCCCGAAGGTGCCTTCTACATATGAGTATAATCAGTTCTCCGGAACCGTTTCGGGTCAGGGCTCAAACAGCGACCGTAATTTCTCCGGCACGAAGACGGGCGGAGAGAGTGTCGAAAAATGGACAGGGTCGGCAAAGGGAGAGTCTGACAAAGTAGAAGGTAAGGTAGGATTTAAATATAGCAACCCTGCTATTTTGGAAATCGATCCGGAGCTGCCGGATAATATAGTAATCGACGCCAACAACCAAACATTGAAGCTGAACGTGAATGGTAAGGAAAAGATTATACAGATTGAACCGGGAGAATATACTAATAAGCAGTTGTTTGTGGAGGCACTGCAAAAGGAAATTGATAAAGAAGACAACTTTGGTACGGGTTGGGGATCAGTGGAGGTGTCATTGAACGGCAACAAGCTTGTCCTGACCTCCAGACTTCCGGATGGATGTGATGGCAGTAAGGCAACAATCAGTTGTTCCACCGATAGCAGCAACCTGTTAAAGTACCTGAATACGAAGAAGACGCCGGCGGAATACAGCACTAATCTTATGCTTGCCTCCAATTTTACGCTGAGCGGCGAAGAATTCAAGTGTACCTATACATACAAGGATGAGGACGGCACCGTGCAGACAGTGGATGCAAAGGCTTACCTCAGCGGCTCGTACACACCTTCCTCGTTCGTGACCGCCCTTGACAACCAGCTTAAGGGTCAGGGGGTCAGAGCCTCGCTGGACAACGGTAAGCTGAAGCTGTCAACGGTAAGAGAGGGAAGCGACGTAACCATAAGCTATGACACGAAGGACGGAGCTGCGGGGAGCAAAATCTTCGGTGACCTGACGGGGGCTTCGGCGGCGAGCATCGTGATCCCTTTGGATATCGAGAGTTCGTTTACCGTTGAACCCGGTAAAAATATTTTCAAGGTGTCGGTAAACGGCACAACACATAATATTCCATTGAATGCAGGGCAGACTTACACCAGGAGCAGCTTTATAGGTGCGATCAATGATTACTTCACCGCTAACAACGTGGAGGCGAAGGCGGAGCTTTCGGGGAACAGACTGCGCATCACTACCACTAATAAGGGGACGGGGGCGAGGGTTTCTGCTTCCTATGACTCGAGCTCAACAAGCGCCATGGGAGCCGTCTATGGTCAGAAGAAGGTTACCACGCCTGCCGTGGACGTAACCGTGAGCGGGAATAATATGACGTTGAGGGTTGTGGACGGGGAGGGGAAGCCGCTGAATCTTCCTATTTACGTCAAATCAAGCGGTGATTTGATGCAGGGCAGCGCCAGGACGTATTATACCAACCCCACATCGGTAGGAGGGTATCATTCAAGAATATACAGTTATGTGGATGGTGTGAATCTCTCGGGGGATGTGACGATTGACAAGTGGAACAATGATTTAAGCTTCACCTTTATAGACAACGGTACTACGAAGAATGTCAACATCTCTTTTGCGGAAAGTGAATTTAAGACCTATACCTATGATGAATTAAGGGATGCATTGCAGGCAAAGATTAAGGATGCGATCAAGAGCGACTCAATAGAGGTGAGCGTGGATGCCAACGGCGTCGTGCTGAAGGCGGCTGAATGGGGGAGTAAGTACCAGTTCAGCAATCTGAGCGGTGATTTTTACTACAAGGTGATCTGTTCCTGCGTAGAGAGGAATTATGACCAGGCGACGAGCTTCGAGAATGGGTCGCAGAAGGTGGAGCCTCCTGCATATGTCGTGGGACGTAAGGACGTGTTGACGGAGAAGGTTGCCATAGGGGATAATCTCAATGATGAGCTGACTTTGGACTTTCGGTATGGTGGTCAGGATCATAAGCTCGTGATGGAGCTTGATCCGGGAGAGTACCAAGGAGAAAGCTTAAGAGTGATGGTCCAGGAGAAATTGAATGATGCACTTGAGGCTGCAGGCTTGAAGAGAGACCTGATCATCGTGGGCGTTGGCGGTATCAACAGCGGTGTGTCGGGTGGAAATGACGACAAGGCGTTGAATTTCCAGCTCTCAGAGGAGGTGGCGGCTCCCGAGGAAGGGGAGGTCATTCTCGACGGCGTGAGCGGCAGTGCCGCGTTCGACATCTTCTACCAGACGGACGGCAAGATGATTCCGGCATATATCACGGGTACTAAGGATGTCAGGAATGGCGTGACCATCAAGAAGGGTGAGAATGATCTGACCATCGACGTGGACGGCACGAAATACAACATTGAGATTGATATGACTGATCCTGATACAAGCGAGGAATTAGAAGAGAAGTTCTATTCAGCACAGGATCTTGTCACGGAGCTCAACAAGAAGCTGGAGGCTGCAGGAGCTCCTGTGGCAGCCAATGTCAATGTGACAGACGGCCGGCTGCGCATCGCCCATAAGGAGATGGATGAGCATGAGATCCGCGAGGTGTCTGGGGGGGCTAAGACGGACATATTCTTCGAGGAGCATGGACGGAAGGAGGATGTGGAGCGGTACGTGAAGCTGAGCGACGCCGTGGATGACAAGATAGACCTGCCGAGAAGCGAGTTCGGTACGGCGGTTCTAGGCATTCATTCCGTCTGCATTACAAGACCTAAATACACGGATAAGGCGATTGACAGATTGAAGACCGCCCTGGGCAAGGTCTCCCAGCTTCGCAGTAATTTTGGAAGCACGCAGAACAGACTGGAGCATGCCCTCAATAATAACAGGAATGCCGAGGAGAATCTGCAGGATGCGGAGTCCGCTATCAGAGACACGGATATGGCGAAGCAGATGGTCGCGTTCGCCAATCAGAATATTTTGGATCAGGTAGGGCAGGCGATGCTGGCGCAGGCAAACAGGAGAAACGAGATTATTCTAAGTCTGCTTCAGTAAGAATTATTTCCTTTATCACCTCCGCCACCCCCTGTGCCATGATATACCTCGTGGCTTCATTGGGATGTGTGCCGTCCAACAGGTATTCCGTGTGATTGGAATTGTCAATGCCAAGCTCTGTGTAACTATTATAGAACAGAAGCCCCTTCTCCTCGCAGAGACTTGACATTGCTGCCACATAATCCAACAGGATACCGCCCTCCTCCGACTGTGGCTCAAGCCCGCAGCCAAAATACGAGGTGAAGTTAGGAGCCATCATCACGATGACGGCGTCCGGATAAGCGGTCTGCAATCGTTCCACTGCCGTGAGCAGCGCACCGTAATAGCTGTAAATGTCATTCGGATTGTCGCCGTATACCGGAGTCCCCGTATAGTAGTCATTCATTCCAAAGTCGAGCACGAAGCATTTCTGTCTTTTCTTCTTGGCATGCTCAAAATAATCGGACATACCTTCATAGATTAAGGAGGTCTCTGAGAATTGACTCAGATCCTCGGATAAAAAGGCGTCCACAACCGCAGGGATTCCCAACGGACCGGAGGAAGTCATGGCGGCGGAGCTTCCGCCAACCCCGCAATTATAGGTATGCGCGCCGGTCAGTCCGGAGAACGCCCCGGGGATAGAGGAGGTCTCCGTGAAAGCGATAATGCTGTCACCGAAGAACACCACGTCCCACTTGGCGAGATCAGGGTATTCATCAGGGTCTTGTGAGCGGTATTCACTCACAAGTGTCTCAAAGTCCTCCACCTTCTCCTCGTAATTGTCCAATGTAAGCTGATATCCGTGTTCGCCGTCCATATACATGGAGAGTGAGTGGGAGATTAGCTCGTTTACGTTAAAATCGTTCTCATAATTGGCTATATTGCCCACCAGCCATTCCGTGGAGCCATAGAAATACAGCGACAGATGTCCCTGTATCCACTCGTTATCCTCATAGAGCGGCATCAGCGTGTTGATAAACTCCGTGTAGGCGGAGAGCAGCGCGGGATATTCCTCCTCCTTGAGAGAACCCCAGTAGGACAGGGAGGGGTAAGCGATCAATACCTCAAAACGCTTGTCACTCCAAGTATCCATCAGCGTGAGCAGCTCCTCCGCCGAGACGATGTCCGGCCGCACGCCGAGATACACGTTCTCCACCTCGTTCCAGCTCTCCGACACCTTCGTGAAGTACATATTCAGGGTCTCGATGTCTGGAATACAGTAAGATGCCTTCAGGGGATAGATCTCACGATAGTAGATAAAGTCGTCCTCCGTAAAATGCTCGATGGGAAACGTGGAGAAAAACACACTGGTGTAATCCTCCGTGGCAATGCGCTCCATGTCATTCCTTAGAGGTGCATATCTCTGATACTCCACATAACGATAAACTCCAACGCCAATCAGGGCAACCAACACCAGTGCAAATATAATATGTATTATTTTCTTCATAAATTTACTCCATTCTAAAGCCAACTCCATAAACTGCAGCTTATATAATGCCATTCTACCAAGGCTATTCCACAATCGCGATATATGGTCATTCACCCGTTTCCAGCCATGAATATGAACCCATTGTATCATAAGCACCCCCAAAAGTAAATCGCGCATCAGCCCCAAATGTCTAACAAATGTCGAACACAAATGTCAGATAACATATCAGTTTATCCATAGAATTCTATACGAGCCACAACACATATGCTAAGTGCCGTCCCCGCCCGCCGCCCCTCGAAACCCATCAACACCCCGTTGCAATCACCCCCATTGCCAACCTGACTGTCCATAAGACAAACCACAATTCGTCAGCTAACGTAAGTTCGCCTTATGACACACAGCCATACTTGCCAACAAAATATATTTGCTTCATACACAAATAGAGGGTATAATAGAAGCGATATGGAAAAATTTGTGAAAACATGTAAAAAAGTCTATAACAAGGCATATGTTTTGCTCCTGTCGTTAGTGGCGGCAGGAGGCTATGGTTTTAAGCTTGTCCACCCCACCATAGGGATTGACGACACGCCGTATGCCTATTATTTCGAGGAAGGTCTGGCTGCCGTGGTGGGACGCTGGGTCTTGTTCGTGATGAATAAACTGGTCTCGCTCTCGGACTTTGCCCCGTTTCTGACGGATTTTGCGGCGGTGCTGATATTGATGTCAGCCGTGACGGTATGGGGGGTGTTGTTTTACGAGGTGTTCGGGGAGCGGATTCCGAGGTATGGATACTGGCTCTTCTCCTGCATCTTTCTCTCCTGCCCCCTGATCGCGGAGGTATTCACCTATTATCTGCACAATGGGATCGCCATAGGATATCTAAGCTGCGGGGTCAGCCTTTACCTATTGTGGAGAGGATTGGACGGCTTGGCAGGCAGGCGCGGGGGGCAGACTTTTAGGAATCTGGCGATGTCTGTCGTGACCATGGTCATTGCAATGGGCTGTTATGAGTCCATGATGATCGTCTGGCTGACGGGGGCGATGCTGCTGCTCTTGTCCGAGCGGCTTGCGGGCGTTAGGCGCAGCGTGATAAAGAGCCTGTGTTTGGTGGCGGCGGTGGCGGTATGTGGTATGATATTGCGCTCTGTGGTCATCAGACTGGTGGTCGGTGTGTTTGGCTTGGGGGCGTTGCAGGACGAGGCGGTGCAGCGGTCGGTGACGGAGATGCTTGGCTGGATGTTCGCGCCGGGCGCCAAGGCGGAATTTGCCATGGTGTGTAAGCGGCTTTTCGTGATGTACGGGGTATTTGCTTATGCCTACTATCCAATTCGGGTATTCCTGCTGTCGGCGTTGGTGATAGTGTGCTTTGGATTGTGGAGATGCATGAAGCAGAAAGACCCGTGGACCTTGCTGTTGATGTTGGGGAGCTTTATGGCGGCATTCCTGCTCGCGGTGGTGGAGGGCAAGGCGACCCTGTATCGCTCTGCGCAATTCCTGCCCCTGATATGCGGGTATGGAGTCCTGATCGCCGCCTGTGCGGTGACGGGATTTGGCGTAAAGCTGCGCTCGGTGGGCGGCAGGGGAGGTCTGCGTGATGTGCTCGTTAAGGGCAGCAGGGGGCTTTGTGTGTTCGTGTGCGCGGTTGTGCTGTGGAATCAGTGCGCGGATTTGAACAAGTGGTTTTATGTGGATTATCGGAAATACGAGTACACCAAGGACTATATGCTGCGTGTCGCCGATGAATTAGAGCGGGGCTTTGATATTTCCAAGCCTGTGATATTCACGGGGAATTGGGAGAATCCCAGAACGCTTGTGGAGGACGCCTATGTAGAGTATTCCTCCGAGACCTTCTATAAGATGAAGCGTGTCACGGATTTGGTTGACGAGCATTTGTTGGAGAAGTTCTACCGCGATTATGGCGTGTGGGTGGCTCAGACCCCGTCGCTCTCCGTGGTAAGCTGGGGGAAATACGCGTTTGACACGGACGAGGAATTGATACGTTTCCTGCGGCTTCACGGGCATGAGCTTCAGCCGCTCTTGGACGCCTCGCTCTATGAGGCTGCGGAGCAGTATGCATTAGAGCTTCCCTCCTTCCCAAGGGAGGGAGCGATTGTGGATATGGGGGACTATATTATCGTACACTTTTAGTTGTGCAGAAATAATTATTATTTTTTACTCGGAAAAGTATGAAAATCAGAGATTTTTATACATGAGTTTGTGACGCATGCAACACAAACTCATGTATGAAAGCGGGGGTTATCGTGTATAAATTTGAGGAAAAAATCATTGAATATTTGAAAAAGCATTCGATCCCTGTTTTCATAGGGGCGATCACTCTATTGGCGATGTGGGTCAGGTTCAGGGCGAGGGGCTTTGTCTCCGCGGACATGGCGGGGTATCTGCTGCCTTGGTATGATGAGATTAAGCAGGGTGGGCTATCGTCTTTGGGGACTCAGGTAGGCAACTACAATATTCCCTACCAGACCTTGATTGCATTGATGACCTATGTGAAGGCCAAGCCGCTTTATCTCTATAAAGGATTTTCTATTTTGTTTGATTTTCTGTTGGCGGCGGCGACCGCCTTGTGTGTCCGCAAGACGGGGGGAGCGCGGTCAGGGATGCAGGCTGCCATTGCATATGCGTTAGTGCTCTTTCTCCCCACTGTGGTACTGAATTCTGCCTTTTGGGGACAGTGCGACGGTATTTATACTTTTTTCGTGCTTGCTTGTCTTTATATGTTGATATGCGGAAGGGAGAGAGCGGCATATGTGTTCTTGGGTATTGCGGTCGCGTTTAAGCTGCAGGCGATTTTAATTCTGCCCTTTTTGCTGATTTATTATGTGGTGGAGAAAAGGCATAGTATTTTGAATCTGCTGATTTCCGTGGCTGTGTTCTATGTTTTATGTCTGCCGGGGGTGATTGCCAGACATTCGATTTGGGAGCCCTTTCAGCTATATATGGACCAAGGCGAGGCATGGGCGGAGTTGTATAAGAATTTTCCCAGCTTTCTTGTTTTCTTCGGAAATAGCTGGGAGGCATATACGGCGATCTCGGGTGTGATGTCCGCAGTCATTGCGGCGGCGTTGGGGATGGAGCTTTTGTATGTGCTGCATTCGAGGATTGCGTTATATCGGACCAAATATTTTTTCCCGGTGGCGGCGTGGACGGTGTGGACTTGTGTCATATTGCTGCCCATGATGCACGAGCGGTATGCGTATTTGTTGGATATTCTGCTGATCGTCTCAGTGATGACGTACAGAAGGTATCTGTGGGCGGCTGTACCGGCATTTCTCTGCGGGGTGGTGACATATTCCTGTTATCTCTTTCATGTGGATTATGATTTGTCGGCATTGTCGGTGGTGTACACGGCTGCATGGGTTGTTTTTCATTATTTGATTGTTCAACAGATCAGGACAGGGCATGGTTCGGAGGATTATGAGAAAGTCAGCGGCAAACCTATTGGATAGGATCAATCATATACTGTGCAGGGTGGACGGGCTGCCCCTGTGGTGGGTGGGGCTCTTGCTGACTGCTATTGTGCTGTCGCCTAATCTTGGCTTGGGCGAGGGTAGCGTGTTCACCGTCCATGACCAGCTTGACGAGTCCATGATGAATTATGTGCTCACGGCAAGACACCCGGGGGAGGGCGTGATCCCTGAGATGTTAGGAGGGGTCAATGCCAGCGGTCTTGCGCCCTCGGCGGTGCTTTTTGTGCTGCTGTATCGCTGTCTGCCTCCTTTTACTGCGTTTCTGTGTACCTATGGGATTCTGGTGGCGGGAGGATTCTTGGGAATGTATCTGTCGGTGCGAGAGCTCACTGACAGCAGTATCCTCGCGGTGGCGGCAGCGGGAGTTTTCTGTATGCTGCCCTTGTATCCCGTCTATGGCTTCTCGCAGATGGGGATACCGCTTATTCTCTATGCGTTCCTGTGTTTCTATCGGGAAAAGCATATCCCTGCGGCATTGGGACTGACGCTCCTGTTTGGGCTGACCAGTCATTTAGTCTATACGGGCTATGTGGTGTTGGGGCTTTGGCTTTTGGCGGTCTGTGTCATGGGGCTTCGCAAAGAAGTGCGTAAGTGTAGATTGTGTGGCGCGGGCTTCGGGCTTTTGCTGGTCACATATCTGTTGACTAATTTGAGTCTGTTCGCGGAGATTTTATTTGGGGCATCTCTAAATGGGGGGATTAGCTATGTGAGCCATCGGGAGGAAATGGTGAACAGTGCGCTGCCCTTCGGGAGGACTGTCTGGGAGGTGTTCACGAGCAGCGCGCAGCATGCCTTCACTTACCATGAGAGGCTGATCGTGCCAATTGTGGTTCTGTTAGTCTTGGGAGGGATTTTTTATAAGAAACTTGATGCAAAGGACAAGAGGCGGTATCGGCTGGCACTGGGAGGAATGCTGGCGTTGGTATTGATCGCGGTGTTTTATGGAATCTGCAAATCCGCGCCTGTGGTGGCATGGAAGAACAGTGTCACGGGATTTTTGCATTATTTTCAGATAGAGAGGGTGTATTGGCTCTATCCCGCGGGGTGGTATCTGGAGCTTGCGCTTGTGTTCTCGTTCTGGTGGAGGGCAGGGGGTGCGGCGGCTGCGGAGACAAAAGCTGTGACAGACAGTACAGGACACGGCTTGGAGACAGGAGCTGTGATGCCTAGGGCATCTGCGGGCGGACGTGGGGACGGTTTGGAGTATAGAAAATGGCGGCTCGCGCCGTTGCTGCAGTGTATCGTCTTGGCGGCGGTGCTTTTGCCCACGGCGGACACGGTGCTGCATAATTCTTATTTTTATATGAATGTGAACCAGAGGAACAATGGTTCCGGTGTTACGGGCTATATCTCTTGGGAAAGCTATTATGCGGAGGAGCTGATGGAGCAGCTTGAGGAGGCGATCGGCAGGGAGTTGTCCGAGTACCGCGTGGCGCATCTGGGCATCAGTCCGGCTCCTGCGCTGATGCATGGATTCTACACGGTGGACGGGTATTCCAACAATTATCCGTTGGATTATAAGCATGCTTTCCGTCGGGTGATCGCGGCGGAGCTTGAGAAAAGTCCGGAGACGGCGGTGTATTTTGACAAATGGGGCAACCGCTGCTATCTGTTCAATTCACAGACGGGGAATTATTGGCTGCTGAAGAAGGGCAGCGGCGTGGTGTACGAGGGATTGGAGTTTGATATGGAGGCGCTGAGGGGACTGGGGTGCGAGTATCTGTTCTCGGGCGGGGAAATTGCGGACGCGGAGCAAATGGGTCTGGAGCTTATGGGATATTTTGAGACGGAGGATTCCTACTGGGGAATCCGACTGTACAGGCTGACGCTGGCTTGAGTTTGCTGCATGTCCGGAAGTGTGAGAGACTTCCGGTTGTTTTGGGATTATATAAACGGATTTGTTCGCAAGCCGTGGAAGGGCTTGGAGGTTGAGATGAAAGAGAGAATTTATGTCTGCCATACTTATTATCATGTGTATGTGACCTTCTTAAAGGAGCTCAAGTTACCTGTCGGGGAGCAGGGCAAGGCGACGCTGGTGCTCTCTAAGATGTCCTGCAATTTTGAGAGCTTAAAGGAGCGGGTGGAGAGCACGGGACTGTTTGAGGAGGTGCTGGAATTTGACGAGAAGAACGAGAAGTGCTTTCCGGAGCTTGCCAAGTACAGGCAGGATTCGGGGAATTTTATCGGGAATCTGTGGAACCGCATTCGCTTCACCAAGCGTCTGGCGAGGCTTCAGGAGCCGTATCTTCCGGTGGATTTCAGGGAATATGGAGATGTCTATGTATATTGCGATTCAGACCCCATAGGGTATTATCTGAACCAAAGGCGCATTCATTATCATGCGTTGGAGGACGGCTTGAACTGCTTGAAGAATTTTGACGCCGCCCGCTATGACAACAGGGGACATTTTGGATTAAAGGTGTTCCTGTCGAGGAAGCTGAATCTGATCTTTGTACAAAACGGCTATGGTAAATACTGCTTGGATATGGAGGTCAACGATATCTCCCTGATTCAGTATCCCTGTCCCCAATATATTCAGGAGCCGAGGCAGGCTTTGGTGGAGCGGCTGACGGACAGGGACAAGCAGTTGATTTTGCAGGCTTTTATCCGTGATAAGGAGGGCTTGGAGCGGCAGCTTCAGGAGAGCAGCGGTGTGCGGGACAAGATTCTGATCCTGACTGACCCCTTGTGTACGTTGGACGTGCGGGAGCGGATTTTCAGGGATATCATTCAGATGTACGAGGGGGAGGGGACGATCTTCCTAAAGCCTCACCCTAGAGACGAGCTGGATTACAGGCGGCTCTTTGGCGAATATCCACAGTTTGACGCCACGGTTCCCATGGAGATGCTGAATTTCTTTCCGGGGCTTCGCTTTCGAAAGGTGGTGGCGGTGCTCACGGAGGTCAAGGCGATTCAGTTCGCGGACGAAGTCGTGCGTCTGGGGGAGGATTTCATGGATAAGTATGAGGACCCGCTGATTCACAGGCAGAATGAGCAGGTGGGAATAGAGAGGAAAAGTTGATGCGACAGATATTAAAGAAATTGCGTGTCCTTTTGGATAAAAAGCAAAAGCGCACCATGGTGGGGCTGATGCTTCTCATGATCATCGGAGCCGTGCTGCAGACGGCGGGGGTAGGGCTTCTGGTACAGGTGGTGAATATTGTGATCGACCCGAACGCGGTGCAGAACAGCCGAATCGCGTCGTGGGTCTACGAGCTCTGCGGGAGTCCGGATTATGATACCTTTGCGGTGTCTGTGATGGCGCTTCTCATCGGGGTCTTTGTGGTGAAAAATATTTTCCTGTTCATACAGCAAAAGCTGACCTTTGCTTTTGTCTATACTAATCAGTTCCGCACCTCGGAGCGTATGATGCGCAATTATCTGCGCAGGGGCTATGAGTTTTATCTGAACGCGGACACGGCGGTGGTGCAGCGCAGCATCACCTCTGACGTGAACAATATGTATGCGTTGATTCTTGCGCTTTTGCAGATGATGTCAGACGGGGTGGTGTCTTTGTTTATCATCGCCTATTGCTTTATCACCAACGGCACCATGACCGTGCTGCTGGCGGTGGTGCTGTTGTTGGTCATGGGCGGGGTGAAGACCGTTCTAAAGCCAATCATGTATAAGGCAGGCAAGGACAATCAGGATTATTACAGCGGGCTGTTCAAATGGATCTCCCAGACGGTGCAGGGCATCAAGGAGGTCAAGATCGCGTGCAAGGAACAGTATTTTGTGGAGGAATACAAAAAGTGCGGTCAGGGCTATGTCAACGCCGTGCAGCGTTACAGTCTCTATAATAACATTCCAAAGCTCCTGATCGAGACGGCATGTGTGGCGACCATGGTAGGATACATGATCTATCTGGTGGTGTCGGGCGTGTCTACGGAGAATATGCTGACGGTGTTTTCCACGCTGGCAGCAGCAGCTTTTGTGTTACTGCCCTGTGTCAACAGGATCAATAATCAGATTAATTCGATTGCGTATTTTGAGCCTTTCTTTATGGGAGTCAGTGATAATCTGCAGGACGAGATCAGCGGGGAGAAGGTGGATATGACCTTTGCCACGGACGAGGAGGAGAAGCTTCCCGTGAGGAAAGCGATAGAGCTTAGGGATATCACCTATGCGTACCCGAACACAGAGAAGCTTATTCTGGATCACGCGAATCTGACCATACCCGCGGGCTCCTCCGTGGGCATTGTGGGCACCACGGGAGCGGGCAAGAGCACGGTGGTGGACGTTCTGCTGGGGCTGTTGGAGGTAAGGGACGGCGTGGTGTTGGCAGATGGGACGGACACTAAGACGCAGTATCGCAAATGGCTGAAAAATGTGGGTTATATCCCTCAGATGTTCTTTATGTTGGACGATACCATTCGCAAGAATGTGGCGTTTGGCGTGCCCGAGGAGAAGATTGACGAGGAGCGTCTTTGGGAGGTGTTGAAGGAGGCTCAGCTTGACGAGTTTATCAGGACATTGCCTGAGGGACTTGACACGGGCGTGGGCGAGCGGGGGATTCGTCTCTCCGGCGGGCAGAGACAGCGTATCAGCATCGCGAGGGCATTGTATAATGATCCGGAGGTGTTGATCTTGGACGAGGCGACCTCTGCCTTGGACAATGACACTGAGGCGGCGATCATGGAGTCGATCAATCATCTTCATGGAAAGAAGACATTGGTTATTATCGCGCATAGGCTGCAGACGATTGAGAAGTGTGATATGGTGTATCGGGTGGAGGACGGAAAGGTGAAGCGGGAGAAGTGATATTGTGGGCAGCAAGGGACACGTGGGAAGGGACGGTCGGCAAGCGTCATAGCTTCTTGTGAGTGCTCTAGTGCCGTGGAGAGGAGACTCTCGGCGATGTGAGCCCTCTGGCGAGCATTGCCGATGCCTTGAGGCTCCTCGGAACGCCCGGCACTACCTGCCGAACAAGAAGCTATGACGCTTGCCGACCTGTATCTTGGCTGTTGTTTATGGGTGTTGGGAGGGTGGCTTGTGTCGCGGGTGGGAGCCGCGAGATGTCGATTTGTGATACAGGCGGAAGCAAAGAGACGTTGGTGGGGGGAGAGAGTAACGGTTCGGTTATATGGTATTTGTGAAAGACTTGTAAGTGTGTAAATTAATTGAGAACTTATTTTGTGTGTATTGGCGTGATAGCTCAGCGGAGGGTTGGGCTGCTACAGAGATGATGAGGGATTGTGATGGTATGGGGATTAAGTTGAGTATTATTGTGCCGGTTTATAATATGGCGGCGGCCGGGAAGCTGGAATATTGCTTGGATTCCTTGGTTGCTCAGACCTTGGAGGCTCCGTATGAGATCATTGCGGTTGATGACGCGTCCACGGACAATTCGTTGGAGATTTTGCGGGGGTATGAGGGGAGATATCCTGAGCTTTTCAGGGTGATTCATAATGAGCGCAACAGGAGACAGGGCGGCGCCAAGAATAGGGGTTTGGAGGCGGCTGCGGGGGAATGGATCGGTTTTATTGACAGTGATGACTGGGTGACGCCGGATTTTTATGAGAGGCTGCTCGGGAAGGCGGAGGAGACCGGCGCTGACATGGTGGGCTGTGATTATAATCTGGTGCAGGAACACACCATGGAGGTGGGGCGCATTGTGCAAAATAATTCGGCGGAGCAGACGGGGGTTTTGGACGAGGAGAAGCATCGGCTGCTGTTGATGCGTCCGGGCAGCATGGTGATCAAGATTTATAAGCATGAGGTCATCAGGGAGAACAGGCTCTCTTTCCCGGAGGGTATCTTCTATGAGGACAATTGCGCGGGACCGCTGTGGTCTCTGTATTTTACTCATTTTGAGCGGGTGGAGGAGCCCATGTATTATTATTATCAGCATGAGGTCTCCACAGTGCATACTATCACGCAGGAGCGGTGTCTTGACCGTATGAAGGCGGCGGAGCTTCTGTATGGGGAGTGCAGGCTGCGGGGAATGTTGGAGCGGTACTATCCTGAGATCGAGTATCGTTTTTGCGAGCTTTATTATGTGAATACCTTATTTTCTTATATGGCGGGGGTTAAGAATCCGAAGCTTTCTTTTGTGAAGGCACTGCGAAGGGGGGCGAAGGAGCGTTTCCCGAGATTCCGCGCCAATGCTTATTATAGGCAGTATACGGGCGAGGAGGAGCAGAGGTTGATAGATATGCAGGCGGAGTCGGATTGGAGGTTCTATTGGTATTATCGGGCGAAGCTTTGGGTGAGAGGCTTGAGAAAGGGGAGGGCGAGGTGAAGTATCCGATTTTGATGCTGCACGGGATGGGCTTTCGAGATGACGGAAGGATCGGCTATTGGGGCAGGATTCCCAAGGCATTGGAGTCTGCGGGCTACAAGGTATATTATGGGCGGCAGGACAGCAGCGCTTCCATTGAGGTGAACGCCAGACAGATTGCGGATAGTCTTGAGGAGATATTAAAGTCTGTGAATACGGATAAGGTCAATATTATCGCACATTCCAAGGGCGGTCTTGAGGCAAGGTATCTGGCTTCCGCCTTGGGCTATGGAGATAGAATCGCCTCTATCAGCACGCTTTCCACACCGCACAACGGCTCTAAGACAGTGGATAGGCTGATGAGATTTCCCGATGGCTTGATTCGGGTGGGCTGTAAGGCAGCGGATTTGTGGTTTCGGCTGCTAGGGGATAAACACCCCGATACATACAAGGCGATCAATGCATTTAAGACAGAGAGCGCGGAAAGGTTCAATCGGGAGAATCCCGACGTGGAGGGAATCTATTATCAGAGTTATGCTTTTGTCATGAGACATGCGTGGTCTGATATGCTGATGTGGCTACCGTCTTTGGTGGTGCATTTTATTGAAGGAGAAAATGACGGTCTGCTGACCCCCGATAATGCGAGGTGGGGGGAGTTCAGGGGAATCGTCAGAGGCAATACCAATCGAGGAATTTCCCATTGCGATGAGGTGGATATGCGGCGCAGACCCTTGAGTCGCAAGGAAGGCGAGGGAATCAAGGATATCACGGAGCTGTATGTGCGGATAGCGAATGGGCTGGAGGAAAAGGGATTTTGACACGGTAGTATCGCAGGTAGAAGCTGCGGTATGCGGGAGATAGGTATGAAGGGTTTGGGGACAATTATCAATATCATTTGTATCCTGTTGGGCGGTACGGTAGGCTGTCTTGCGGGGAATCGTTTGAAGGAGAACATTCGGGAGACACTGATGACCATGAACGGCGTCGGGGTGGTTATCATCGGCATCGGCGGCGCTATGGCGCAGATGCTGTCCGTCGAGGATGGCAGGTTGACCTCCCAAGGGACAATCATGATGGTGGTGAGCCTTGCGGTGGGGGCTGTTGTCGGAGAGCTGCTGCAGATTGAGCGGCAGGTTGCCCGCTTTGGTGAGTGGCTGAAGACAAGGAGTCATAGCGACGGTGACAATACCTTTGTCAGCGGGTTTGTCTCCACCTCCTGCACGGTCTGTATCGGTGCCATGGCGGTGATCGGCGCGGTGCAGGACGGGATTAGCGGGGATTATTCGATATTGGCTGCCAAGGGAATCTTGGACGCTATCATAGTCTGCATCATGGCGGCTTCCCAAGGAAAGGGCTGCATCTTTTCGGCGATTCCCGTCGGAATCGTACAGGGGGCTGTCACGCTGTTTGCGGTTTTTGCGGGTGACTTTTTGCCGGAGGCGGCTCTGGGGAATCTGTCTCTGGTGGGGTCAGTGCTGATCCTTTGCGTGGGGCTCAATCTGATTCGGGATAAACAGATTCGCGTCGCAAATGCTTTGCCGGCAATTGTGGTGGCGGTCGTGTGGGGATTTTTAGACAGATAACATGCGTTATTCAAGAGCGATGCTCAAACTCTTTTATTTTGGCTTCTAATGCGGCGATAGTCTTTAACGCATCTCCCAGTTCCTGTTTGACCTCCCCCAGTTCATGTTCCTTCTCCTGTAGTTCCTGCGCCTTTTCCTCTAGTTCGTGTTCCTTCTCTTGTAGGTTCTGCTTTTCTTCCTGTAGGTTCTGCTTTTCTTCCTGTAGGTTCTGCTTTTCTTCCTGTAGGTTCTGCTTTTCTTCCTGTAGGTTCTGCTTTTCTTCCTGTAGGTTCTGTTTTTCTTCCTGTAGTATATGCTTTTCTTCCCGCAGCTCCTTCCTTACCTTTTTCGCCTTCCGCCACTCCGCCTGAATATCAATTTTATCCATATTTGCCCAAAGTTCTCCCATATCTCTCTCCTTCACGTTGTTCACGCAGGCATTGATCGTCTCGTCAGGGGCGTTTATCTTGTGCCCAAAATGATGTATCATTTGTGCCAACAGATCCACTACCGTATCGGGTGCCTTTGTAAGGATCTTTTGGGCGATTTCACGCTCCTCCTCAGACCATCGGTTGATGTCCATGTCCTTCAAGGTCTGTATCCTGTTAAAGAGCATGACCAGAGAAAACTCGTCCTCCTGTGACAGTATCTCCTCGCGGCTGTACTCGTTCAGGCTGATGACCCTGTATGTAAAGTCGGGGACATACTCGGGGAACGCTTCCGATAGCTCCACCCGCTCGTTCAGATGCATCGCCGCAGTCCAAGACCGCTTTCCCTCGTAGTAGACGATGGGGATGATCAGGGGATAGCGGAAACCCTTTGTGGCGCTTATTTTCCTTTGGTATTCGTCATTTTTCTCATTACGGTATTCGCGCCAGATCCCAACCATATAATTGAGGAGCTGCATGGTGACGTCATAATCCACCGAGCTCTTGTGCT